>CALIXS010000018.1 GCA_938046095.1 uncultured Clostridia bacterium | reverse complement strand
TACGCCACATTCCGGACAATGATTTTTCTCGTAACAATCCGAATTTGTGCATTCAGCCGAACATCCGCCGCAGTCAGGGCACATGTAATCATCCCAATGATAGTGCCCGCAGTATGGACAATCCTGACCGTCATCATGTCCTGCAAAGACCGATGCGGGGAAGAAGCCTTCGACTAAGATGATGCAAAGCAATAAAGCGAACATTTTGTTTAGTTTTTTTCTCATAGAATTCCCTCCTCATCTTAATAATCGATACATCGCTTTAACCTTTTGTACTTCATGAGTTTTCAGTGATAAGGATACCCGGTTTTATTTTCGGGCATAAAAATGCAATTCTATGTACACCATAACAAAAAAAAGGGATTTGCACCCCACCAGAATTGGCTGTTTTTGGAGCGGAGAGCTACTATATGCCGAAGGCGTAATCCGGTATCGGGTACACTTTCCTCCGTGTACTGTCCGGTTTCCGTTTCACGTTCCGTCATTTCACTTCTTTCGGAGGTTCCTCCCTGTTCTCCGCTATAAAGAGATTACCGCGCACCGCGGAGATGGCGAGCATGGTGCGATTTGAGAGCCCGGTCTTTGACAGGAGATTTTTCACGTGCCAGTTTACCGTGTTTTCAGATGTACCGAGTTTATCGGCGATCTGTTTGTTGCTCAGTCCGTTTACGATTTCCCGCAGGATTGAATTTTCGGTTTTTGTAAAATCCCCGCTGTTACAGTTGCCGACCGTTACTTCGGGCGAGGACGCGGGGAAAATACGGTCGTCACTCATGGCGGAATCTATGACATCGAGGAGCTCCTCCCCGGATACATCCTTGTACCACATACTGTCGACTCCCGCATCCTTTGCTCTGATGAGGCACATTTCATCGAGCATTGAGGTTACGATCACGATTTTTACGGCAGGAAAGAGCTTCTTTATATATCCTGCAGCTTCTATCCCGTCCATGGAACCGTTCACCGCAATGTCCATAAGGATAAGATCGATCCTTGTTTTTCTGCATATTTCGGCGGCGAGATCAGCTGCCGTTACGGATGGAACAAGTTCGTATCTGCCGGAGTTTCTGATGATGCTTTCCATATATTCTCTGTGAAGCCTCTGATCCTCCACGATAAGTATTTTCTTCATATTTCCACTTCCTTGTGAGGTACGGCAAGAGTAAGCTTAAAATGCGGTGCAAACGCAATATCTATTCTTCCGCCGAGATACTCTACATTGTTTTTTACGTTCAGAAGACCTCCGCACGGTTTGATTTCGCCCTGAGGAGCTGTTCCGTTATTGGTAATAACAAGGATATCGCTGTTTCCGTCATGTCGAACCGTCGCATAAAGCTCATTGGCCTTTGCGTGCTGTACGGCATTGAGCAGGCAAGTTCGTACAGCAAGGACAAAAACATCTGCGGTATCGTCGTCATCCGGCAGATCTCCCTCTGTAAGCAGGCAGATACCTACGGCTTGGGCATCCATGCGCAGATCATCAAGAGGGTTACCCCTTTGATTGCGGTTGTCATTATCTATGCGAATCAGGCTGATGGATTTTTTCCATTTCAGAAGGGTCTGCTCCGTAAGCTTTTCATCTTCACCTGTTAAAAGGAGGCGCCTGATCGTCGTGAGAGCTTCACCGATGACATCGTGCCACATGCTCTTTATGGAAAGAATTTCTTCCTCTTTTGCAAGGCGGCATGTATTTTCACCGAAGCGTCGGATTTCCATCTGAATTCTGCGAAGCTCCTTTGTCTGCTCTTCCAGCTCCCTGCGCCTTCGCGAAAGCTCCGTAACATCGAAAAAACTCGCAAGCGTATATGTTTTTCCGTCCTCAGGCATAAGTATGCTCTTCTCGTAACGCCATACGGAGCCGTCCGCAAGTCTGTAGACGGCTTCCGTTTCCTGCAAATCCCCGTTTTGGTACAGTGCATCTTCTAACCCGCGCAGCGTCATAGTCATAAAGGTTTTTCCCGACAGGAGAGTAGAGATTTCGAGCATTTTGTGATTACACAGCGTGAGAGTTTCGTCGTCGCGGAAAACGGAGATTCCGACCGGTATATCGTCGAGAGCCTGTTTGATGGAAAGCTTACCGATCGTCCTTTTTTCGAGCAGATAATCCTGTAAGAGATTATATATTCCATAAAAAAATGCCGCAAGAGTTATCAAAAAAAGCGCCACAACGGGAAATGCCACACGGCAGGGCTCGAACCCGGGTTTTTCAATCGGCTTTATATGATCATCGATTAGCATGCAGTAAAGAGATATCATAACGACGCATGCGGCGGTGTTTCCCGCGATTTGTATTTTCCGGCGTCTACCGCCGATAAGCCTGTATTCCAGGTACATCAGGGTCAGAACCGTGATAAGTAACAGTACGAGAAGCAAAAGTTTCTCATGATAGCCCGCTTCATGGAAGCTTTTCACAGAGCTTCACCTCCCTCCGGCAGAGACAGCAGGATATCCCACGAGCCGTCCGATGCGACAGCCGAAACGGGCGCAGCAAAGAGATCGCCCGGCAATTCCCGTCCGGTGCCGATACTGAAAAAAGCCGAAAGGCCGTCGCTGTTTTCGGAAAGTCGTACATACACGGAATTGCAGTCATCCAACGTATTCTCGACAGCGGCTTCGAAGGTATCGTAAATCAGGTATGCAACATGTGAAGGAAGTTCTCTTTGCTCCGAAATCAGAAAATCCATAAGACATTCAGCACCGGTAAGTTCTATGTTTCGCAGAGACTCGTGGAAGCACAGTTTAAGCTCCGGTGCGGATATTGCGCCGTTTCTTTCAAATGCGAAAATCAGATTTCCCCTGCGTTTGATATATGCACCGATTATTGAAGCTTTCGTAAGAAGTTTTCGTTTTTCCTTCTGATCCGTTTCTGAGAAGCAACGCGTCAGAATTTCATCGAGAAGCATATTTTGTTTTTTTGCAGCATTCTGCGAAAGATCATACAGACGGTTGTTTTCCTGCGCTTTTTGCAGTTTGAGCCGTGCCATGCTGCTCTCTCTGTCGAGTTCGTTTCGCAGGGACAGTTCGTTTTTGTTGGCCCGAAGCTCCTCGATCAGACCGGAAAGGACAGAAATGTCTTCCTTCCAGAATGTATAACCAGCGCGAAGGTTATAGCCGCGAAGCTGGGTATTTTTGTCAATCTCTACCGCACCGTTTTGCGCTGCAAAGAGCATCTCCTTATTGAAGACGTCCCGCCGTGCACCGGCGGTAGCAAAACGGATATTCAGGTCATCGTCCGTAATGATGAGATTCAGATCCAAAGCCTGAAACAGTTCTTCATAATCTCTGTTAGTCGGCAGCATCCCTGAGGAAATGCAGGCCTGCAAAAGAGCGATATTTGCAAGACATGTGAAAGCCGTATAATCATTTGAAAGTAAGGCTCGCATTTCCGGGAACAGCGCCTCTGTGGCGAAAAAGACAAACATGATTACGAGCACGATAACAGGCATCGGGGCGAAGCGTCTTTTGTTCGGTATGCGGCTTCGGAGCATGACGGTAACGGCAGTAGAGACGATAAGAGCTGTAAGCCATATAGCGACGGCGTAATATATGATACCGCGGCTGTAAATCCGCGCTGTATATATACCGTCCTTTGCCCCGTGAAAAAGATGGTGACTTTGGTTTGTCAGAACAAGGATTATAAGCGCGAGTGAGACTACGTTTACCGAAGTGCTGATTCTGCGCGGGATCGTATAGTCCTCGCCACGCCCTGTATGAAGCGACGCGAACAGCATAAAGGTCGGAATCAGAATAAATGGGATGTAATAGGCGTATTGAAGAAAGAGATTCACGGCATCATCGGAAACGGTCATCTCGTATTTTACGGTGCGAAGCAGCAGCCATACTATACAGCACCGTTCCACGGCCAGAAGGTTCTGCATGAGCGGCTTATTGATCACGCTTTTTCGAATCATGTCGCCCCAGGCGGCAAAAATACCTATATAAATCAGCGGACGCAAAAGATTGACGGCAGATCCCGCCAGAGGGATCTGTGACAGTTGAGGAAACGGGAGCCGACAAAGCCACGCAAGTAGTATCAGAAAAGCGACGGTCAGATTTCGTTTGATTCTTTTCCTGTCGCCCGCGGAAGCCGACATATATCCTTTCATAACCATCCTCCGGTTTATATGACGATACAGAATTATTGTATCCGAATATCGGGATAAAAGCAAAAAGGAAATATACCCCGTACCGCAGGGATTAACTGCTTTCTCATATCTCTATCGTATCGAGAGAGCCGGAAATCCCTGGCATCGTCGGGGTAACGGGCGCATGTGACGCGCTTCGCGATGCGTCTGAAATCGAAATCGACATGATGCAGGGTAAGGCAATCCGGATAAGACAGAACGGATTATATCTGACCGTGCGATAATACTGAGATGCTTTCCGGAGTATCTTTGCTAAATTAATTCTGTTTCTCCGCGCGGTCTGTAAACGCCCGGCCGTTACAGCGCTAAGCTTCCCATCGGATCCCACGGCTCAAGCTCTATCGGATCCGTGTCGAACTGTGCTTTCTGTTCAGTGCTGAAATATTTTTCGTCGAGAAGGATCTGATACGTGAATTCGTCGAACCATTCGTCGCTCATTATGAAGTAGCCGTCCTTGCCGCCCTCTTTGCCCCAGCTGTTTTCGACCTTCCAACGCGTCGGCTTGCCGTTTTCGTCGAGGTCGACACCTGTGATGGCCATGGCGTGTGTCATCAGAGATTCGCCGTAGTCGAGGCGTTCGGCCTTAGTCATAGGGAAATCCGTCCCGTAGATGCCGGAAATATCGAGCGCATCCATGGTGAGGAAGCCGCGTTCGTAATCCGAAAATTGCCCGACATCCGAGCCGAACCACACGATTTTGCCGTCCTTGAGCTGGGCAATGGTGAGGGCTTTGAGATCGTCGATCGGCAGGTTCAGGTATTTGACAGGGTATTTGCCGCCGCATACGTTCCCGAGCAGTCGGACGGTATATGTGCGTCCGAAAGGTTTGTCGGCAGTAGGAGCGTTGATGACTGTAACAAAACGGTCGAGATCCATGCCTATGTATTCTTTATAGAATTCCTGCGGGGTTATGCCGGCGATTCTGATGAATTTATCGTCTTTGTCGTATGTTTCCCATGTAAACCTCTGCGGAGGCTCGCCGAGAGATATGGACAGGATCCTGTAAATCGTCTCGAGCATGTCGTCCTTGAGGGTTCTGAGATCATCTATGGAAGCCCCGTCCGCGGCTTTGCTCCTAAGAGTGCACGCGAACTCGCGAAGCTTTGTTTTGAGGTATTTGTTCATATCGCCCGTCTTGGATGAGTTTTCCGTCTCAGGCATTACATCCTGAGGAACTACGCCGTATTTCGCGACGAGCGCGCGGAACATATCCCATTGACCGCCGTCACCGAGGAGATCGCCGAGAAGAAACGATATGACGCGCCCGTTAAGAGGTTCGCCGAGCGTGGCGATGATGTTCTCGAGGAAGTAATTCGATTTCTCGAGCTTGTCATAGAACAGGGTGTAGTTCTGTGAAAGCTCCATATTCTTTATGTTCAGCTTCTTCATGACCTCGAGGCGCATCACGTTCAGCGATGCGAACATCCAACAGCGCCCGGACGATTTCTGATCGGTTACGTCGCCGGACTCTACCGTGACTGAAAAAGCGTGCAGGTTGTCGGCCGAGGCCTGAACGCTTGCGGCCGCCTTTTTGAGGCCGTTTTTTGTACAGGCATTCATTGCCACCTTGTTCGTCCTGTCCGATTCGAACTTTTCTCTGAACAATGCGATATCATCAAAGGAAATGGCTTGTTTCATAATGTGTGCTTCCTTTCTCGGATTACTGCCGATTTTCGTCAATGCCTTTATTGGCGAGTGCATCGGCTCTGTTGTTCATTTCTGTGATATACTGAAAATCCACCATGCCGAAAGCGGAGCCGTTCCATTCGCGGAACTGCGCAAAAAGTCTGTCGGTGTCAGACCTCGGAGAATCGAGGGAAACGTGCCCTTTGACCCTGTAAAAGGTAACGTCATTCTTTTCGACGAGATTTATCAGCTCTTCCCAAAGCTCCCGATTCTCCACCGGTTTTTTACCGCTTGTCCGCCAGCCGTTGGCGCGCCACTTGACGTACCATTTATCGCGGAAGCAGCTTGCGACGTATGAACTGTCCGTAAAGACCTCCACCTTAAGGCTGCTGCGCTTCAGGGCTCGAAAGCCCGAAATGACGGCTGTAAGCTCCATGCGGTTGTTAGTGGTGTTTGATTCACCTCCGTACAGCTCTTTGAGCGTGCCGCCGAATTCGAGTATACAGCCCCATCCCCCGACATTTGTTTCGTTCTGATTGCCGGAGCATGCTCCGTCCGTGTACATTCTCAGGATATTCATGATATAGATTATATAGCAAAAAACGGCAAAGGTAAATAAAGGGCCGGCGCTACTGCCTGCTGTATGTTGCAGACTCACATAATCATATCGGGATGGTATTTAAAAAAATTGGCAATTTACTTCGGGTAAGACGTATAATATAACAAATAGAAGAAAAACACACCGTTAAATAAGAAAGGCGGAAACCGGTGCGCAGAACAAGGGTATACAGACCGGCAATCATGTCGGCGGTATTAATAATATCGTTCATTATGTTTGCGGCGATGCAGGCTCATACGGCCTTGGCTGAGACGACTTTGGACGTGACCGTACGCGTCATGTGTTTGTCGGAGGACGAAAACGGAAATCTTCTTGACGAGTCGCAGGCGCGAGGCTGGGGCGAGATCACTGTACACGTCACGAACAAAGATACGGGAGAACACTATGAAGCGGTGAGCGATTACGACGGCAACGCCGCGTTCAGCCTCCCTGAGGGGACATACACATGGTACTGCAGCTCAGTGCGGTACGGGTATTACACGTACAGAACGGCCGACGGCAGAGAAGAAATGATCATGAATTCCGATATGGACGAGGGAGACAGAAAGATTTGGATTTCGGCCTCATCGGACGGGTCGCTTTACGCGGAAGGAGACGGCGTGTTTTATATCGCGTTCCCGTCCCTCGATTACCTGAACGAGCACCCGGATACGTGGAATATCATAGATGATGCGGGCAGAACCGGGTACTGTACGGGAACCGGCGGCTGGTGGGGGCTTGAGCCTTCTGAAGAACCCCTATGGTCCGACGACGCGGAAGACTTAATGACGATGCTCGTGCCTCTTGCGATATTCCTGATTATCGCGGCAGTGACAACGGCGGCGAAAAAACAGCTCAAAGGCGGCGGGGCGGGACGCAAAAGCACGCGAAGCGGCGCACAGGAGGCCAATCCGGGCAGCGGGGAATCCGATACCCCGTGGTGGGGTCTGCCGGGGCGCGGCGCGGAAAACGATACGTTTGCCGCATGTTCATCCGAACCGGCAAAATCAGCGGTCACAGGGCAGCGATGCACCCCGGCGAAAAGACCGGAGCTTTGCCGCCGAAAAGATATGCACGGAGAAAATGACGACAAGTACGTCGATACGAGGGGCTATCGCGGTACTTTCGACGTAGACGGACATCGTCAGGACTATAAGGGCTTCGACAGGTAATCCATCGTGCGGGCACGATCAAGAGGATAATGCAATATGGCATTGGCGATATGCACGTTTGCCAGCGGCAGCTCGGGCAACAGTTATTTGGTAGAAACGGATAATACGGTACTTCTGGTGGACGCGGGAATAACGGGGAAACGAATAAAAGCGGGCCTCGCCTCGCGCGGGCTTACGCCTGCCGATATAGACGGTATCCTCATCACACATGAGCACACAGATCACGTAAAGAGCGTAAAAATGATGGCAAAGGAGGCCTGTAACGCGTCGGTCTGGTCATCTCCCGGCACTCTGATGGCAATAGAGAACAAGGTCGCATCGGAAAAGCTGAGGGCTTTTTCGTGTGAGGACGGACCGTTTCATATCGGAGATATAGAGGTACACCCGTTCAGACTCTCACATGACGCCGCGGAGCCCGTGGGATATTCTTTTGTGTACGGCGGTAAGCGCGCCGCGATCGTAACCGATACGGGATGTGTGACGGAGAGTATTTTCTCCGAAATCGTGAACGCCGACCTTCTCGTGCTCGAGGCAAACCACGAGAAGAATGTTTTGCTCATGGGCGGTTATCCGTATTCTCTTAAGCAAAGGATACTGGGGGATAAAGGCCATATCAGTAACGACCAGACGGCTGACTGCATGATAAGAATTCTGAGAGAGAGAGATAATCCGAACGTGCCTTTTATAGCGTTAGCGCATTTGTCGGGGGAGAATAATTCGCCGGGAATGGCATACCTTACGGTAAAAAACAGGCTGTTCGACGAGGATCTGTTCGAGGGCAGGGATTACAGGCTCACCGTTCTCGTACGTGACGAGTTTGTGGAGCCGATAGAGGTCTGACATGAATATCAGCATCATATGTATAGGAAGGCTTAAGGAAAGATATTGGACGGACGCCGCAAACGAGTATATGAAGAGGCTCGGCGCGTACTGCGAGCCTGCCGTCATCGAGCTTCGGGAATCGCGCATTCATGGCAGCGGTGAAGCGGCGGAGACGAAGGTAAAGGAAGAAGAGGGGCGTTCGATACTCTCGAAGATAACAGTCGATATGTACGTTATGACGCTCGAAATTAAAGGCCGCAGCCTCTCGTCCGAGCAGTTCGCGGACAAAATAAATGCCCTCGCGCTGGAGGGCAGGAGCAATATCGCCTTTGTCATAGGAGGGAGCCTCGGACTTTCGCCGGAGGTCATGGAACGCTCAGATTTCAGGCTCTCCTTTTCCGGCATGACGTTTCCTCATCAGATGATGAGGGTAATACTGCTCGAGCAGATATACCGCAGCTTCAAAATAATACGGGGAGAGGCGTATCACAAATAAGAGCGGCAAACCGCATTATCCCGCTGAAAGCTACTGTACCGAATATCTTTTCGTCAGATTGACGTATCTCATCAATACTCCTAAGTTTGCATAGTAATACGTGAACTTGTCTTTTTTTTTCGATTCCACAAGTCCGGAGCTTACGAGCTTGTTCATGTGCTGGCTCGTCGTCGCCTGAGCGTAGCCGAATTCTTTTACCAGGTCGCGGTTGCAGACATCTGTCATCACCCTGTTCGTCTGCATTATATACCTGAACAGCTTAAGTCTGACGGGATGCGCGAGCGCATCCGAAACCTGCACTATGAAATTGAGCTCCTCGTCATGAAGATCCGTCCTTTTTCTTATTCTCATAAATATAATGTATCTCCTTATTGAATCGCCAAATAACAATATAACCGAAAAGGACGGCAAACTCAAGCAAAATATATGCAAAAATATTTGCATCAAATCTCTTGATGTGATAAAATCAGCAGAAAAAAGGGGATGCAAATTTTATGGAACAGATCGATTACAAGCTCATACTTGAACAGCTCATATCGCTCATGGACGAGGGAGTATATATCGTGGATAAAGACGGTATCGGGATTTTCTATAATGACGCTATGGCGGAGATAGAGCGCATAAATGTGGATGACGTCGTCGGAACGGAATACCATAAGGCGTTCCCGGGCGTTAAGCTTCAGGACAGCACGATGTTTCAGGCTCTGAAAAAGGGTGTTTCGACGCGCAATAAACAGCAGTCTTATCTCAACCTTTACGGCCGCGAGGTCACCACTGTCAACAGCACGGTTCCCGTACGTGACGGAACGGAAACCGTGGCGGCGATCGAGGTGGCAAAGGATATAACCGATATCAGAAACATGAGCGATACGATACTCGAACTTCAGGAGAAAAAGATCGAGCCTGAAAAGCCCAAACGCCGGAGCAGTATCAGGCGATACACCTTCAACGACCTGATCGGCAGAGCCGCCCCGTTTGCGGCAGCCATAGAGCGCGCAAAAAACGCGGCAAAAAATGATGCTTCCGTCTTTATATATGGCGAGACGGGAACCGGCAAGGAGCTTTTTTCCCAAAGCATACACTATGCGAGCGAGCGTAGGGCAAAGCCGTTTTTTGCACAAAATTGCGCCGCCATTCCCAAAACTCTCCTCGAAGGCATACTGTTCGGAACTGCAAGAGGAGGCTTTACGGGTGCGGTGGACAGAGCCGGGCTGTTTGAGCAGGCTTCAGGAGGAACTCTTTTGCTCGACGAGGTCAGCGCCATGCCGTACGATCTTCAGGGTAAGCTCCTGCGCGTGCTTCAGGAGCGGTATATCAGGCGCGTCGGCGGACTGGAGGATATCCCGATAGACACGAGGATAATAGCGACGGTAAACGAGCCGCCGCAGACGCTGATAGAGAACGGACTGCTGCGAAAGGATTTCTATTACAGGCTCAATGTCGTTAATATCACGATACCGCCTCTCAGGGAGCGTCTGAGCGATATACCTTTGCTTGCTCAGGCTATTGTCGAGAAGGAAAACCGGGAATTCGGCAAGGAAATCTGGATGGTCAGCGAAGATGCGATCGAAACGCTCAAATCGTACGACTATCCGGGCAATGTGCGTGAACTCGAAAACATAATCGCGCAGGCGGTGTCACTGACGACGAACGAACATGTTTTGACGTCAGGGCTGCTGCAGATGCCGGTAAGTACGGGAGTGTTTTCGTCGGATATAGAGCGTTGGGATCGCAGGGGTCCTCTTGCGGAATACATGAGCAGCCTCGAAAAAGAACTGATACGCGAGGCACTTCTCGATTGCGGAGGCAACATATCAAAAGCGGCCGACGAGCTCAAAATCAAAAGACAGACGCTCCAGCACAAGATGAAAAAATACGGACTGCGCGAGAGCTGACAAGGCGAGCGAAGCTCGGGCGTATAGAATATATATGGTGTATGGAAAGCGTATGGAGACAGAAATTCATGCCCGTATTTTTGCGGTCAATGCGCAAGAATATGGGCATTTGAATCGTGTACCATTATTTCGGCGCGAATAAATCTAAACGGCTTATGATAGTTTTATTCACCGTTTTCAACGACTTTCGGCGGTATATGGGAATATATATACATTATGTGTATCCTGTATACAAAGAAATGTGTGGCACGCGATTTGCATTTTACTATATGGGTGCCGTCGAAGGACGGACGGTGCGGCGGTAAGCCGATCGATATTTCATTATATAATGAAAAGGAGTGAAAAATTATGCAAAACGTAAAGGTAATTATCTGGGGCCTCGGCGCGATGGGCGGCGGTATGGCTGACATGATCCTCAGCAAAAAAGGCATCGAGATCGTCGGCGTTGCTGGCAGAGGCAAGAAAATAGGAACATCGATGTATGATTACATCAAGACCGAAAAGGGAGACAGGCCCGACATACTCATCCAGGATCCGAAGGATATAATCAAACCGGGCGCGGCGGACATCGTTCTCCTCTGCACGGATTCTTTCACGAGAAATGCTTTCGACAAGCTCAAATTTATACTTGAGCAGAAACTCAACGTCATAACGTCGGCGGAAGAGATGTCATATCCTGCCGCAAGGGAGCCTGAACTTGCCGGGCAGCTCGACGAGATTGCAAAGGCTAACGGCGTATCGGTACTCGGAACGGGCATCAACCCGGGGCATATCATGGATACGCTCGTACTCCTGATGACGGGCTGCATGGTAGATGTGGAACATATCCTGTCCAAGAGAGTCAATTCGCTTTCGCCGTTCGGACCTACTGTAATGGAAGAGCAGGGCATCGGTATCAGCGTCGATGAGTTCGAGAAGAGAAAGGCTGACGGAACCATGTCGGGGCACGTCGGTTTTGCAGAGTCCGTAGGACTTATGGCAGAGGGTCTAGGCCTCAAGGTCAACAGCTTTGCTCAGGATATGACGCCTATCGTAACGGATGTCGACAGAAAAAGCCCTTACGGCTTCGCAGCGGCCGGTTCCTGTGCCGGTGTTGCAATGACGGCGGATGCGGTGCTTTCAAACGGCATGAAGGTACGCATGGAGCACCCTCAGCAGATTGAGCCTGAACAGGTAGGCGTAAAGACGGGCGACTACGTCATAATCGAGGGAACACCTTCGGTCAACATGCTCAACAGCCCTGAGGTCGAGGGAGGTCTCGGAACGATCGCTATGTGCGTCAACATGATCCCGCAGGTTATCAACGCCGATCCGGGACTCAAGACGATGATAGATCTTCCTATTCCGCGCGCTCTCATGGGTGACGTCAGAGACAGGATCAACCCTGACAAGAAGATAGTAAAGTAACTTCAGAAATTCAAAAAGGTTTTGAGCGGAAAAGGCGTCCGGAGGCTTAATCGTGAGCCGCAGGGCGCCTTGACCGCATAGAAAAAGGAGAATGCAAAATGGCGAAAAAAGGCGAATGGGTGCGCATCCACGCGATCGTTCTCAAAGCTGAACAGAGGACGGGCAGGATCCCTGAGGATACGCAGAGATGCGACCTCGAAATGTGGACAAAAGGCTTCCTTCTCAACGACGCGGAGATAGGCGACGAGGTTGAGATAGAAACGGCTGTCGGACGCAGGGAAAAAGGAACTCTTGTAGAAGTCAATCCGTATTATACGCACAGCTACGGCAAATTTGTTCCTGAGATCATCATGATCGATAAACAACTCAGAGAGATCATGGGAGGTGACAAATAATGGCACTTGCAAAAGATTACGATTCCGTAATGGGAAGATCGAATGACATCATGAAGGTTGCGCTCGGACTCGATTACGAGGAATTTGAGAGAGGCGGCTGCACCTTTGATTACGAGGCGCTCATGAAGTCCACGGGGTTCACTCTCGACGAATGCGCAAAAATACAGGCACGGGCTGCGGTAGGAAATACTCCGCTTATCGAGCTTCGCAACATTTCCGCTATGTCAAGAAAATACGCAAAGCCTGGCTTCGGCGCAAGGATATTCGCCAAGGATGAGGCTGCAAATGCATCGGGAAGCTTCAAGGCACGCCGTGCAGCGTGTGCCGTATATCACGCAAAGAAGCTCGGATACAAGGGTGTCATCGCGGCAACCTCGGGCAACTACGGCGCTGCGGTTGCATCGCAGGCGGCTATGGCGGGTCTCAAGTGCATCATAGTACAGGAGTGCTACGACTCACACGGCATAGGGCAGCCTGAAATCGTAGAAAAGGCACGCAAATGTGAAGCATACGGCGCAGAGGTCGTACAGCTTACCGTAGGACCGGAGCTTTTCTACACGTTCCTTTCGATACTCGAAGATACGGGATATTTCAACGCGTCGCTTTACTCACCGTTCGGTATAGCGGGGATTGAGACTCTCGGATACGAAATCGCGATGCAGTGTCGCGAAGTCGTAGGCAAGGATCCGGAGATGGTAGTATGCACGAACGCGGGCGGCGGAATGCTCACGGGAACGGCTCGCGGACTCATCAAAGCGGGCGCCGTCGACACAAAGGTGGTTGCGGCTTCGATAGACCTTACGGGGCTTTCGATGGCATCCGACAGCGCGTTTAACAAAAAATCGTGCACGACGGGGCACACCGGCTTCGGCGTTCCTTATGCGACGGATCCTGATCATTCGGATGTTCCGAGAAGCGCAGCAAGACCGCTCCGCTACATGGATCGTTACGTCACGACGAAACAGGGCGATGTCATGTACATCACCGAGGTTCTCGCTCAGCTCGAGGGTATAGAGAGAGGACCTGCGGGCAATACCGCTCTCGCATGCGCATTCGCTCTCGCTCAGGAGCTTCCTGAGGATGCGGTAATCGTCATATCCGAGACGGAATACACCGGTGCGGGCAAACACATCCAGCCGCAGATGTCGTTCGCGAGAGACAACGGCATAGATATCAGGTTCGGTGATCCGGACAAAGAGGACAAGCCGGGCGAGAACCTCGTGCTTCCTGAGAATCCGGGCTGTATCAGAATACAAGAGGCGGATCTTAAGCATTTCAGACAGTCGCTCATAAGAAAGTCCGTCAAAAAACATAACGTTACCGCTCCGACGGATACCGACCTCCGTTTCCTTGCCGACGAAACAAAGACGGATATCGTATTTGTTAAGGAAACGCTCGGTCTGTAAACCTTTCAGGTTATTAGTGAGGGAAAAAGAATGGAAAGACAAGACGATTTTGAAACCAGAAGAGTCAAATACGGCGTAGACAAAATGACGGACGAGGAGCTTTACAACAGGTTCTGGGAACTGACCGCTCAGGTTGTCGACCCTTTGCTCGAGCTGGGAAGGAAAAACACGACTCCTTCTGTAGAAAGAGCTGTTCTGCTCAGAATGGGAATTTCGTCGCTTGATACGCAGAAGATAGTACAGGGCTGCATGGACAACGGACTTATGGGTCACGGTGCGGGCCACGTCGTCTACAAAATATCGAAAGACAAAAACATCTCCATCAGTGAAGCCGGAACAGCGCTTGCGAACGGCGAATATTGGCAGGATGCCGTCGCTTTGTTCAGGAAGGGGGATAAGTGATATGTCCGATATAGTACTCAAACATAATGAGAAGCTTGACGTCAGAGAAATCATCAAGGATCTCGACAAATATGAACCGAGAAGAAGGGGCTGGCACTGGAGAGAGCCTGCTCCCGATCTTCAGATGGGCCCGTTCGTTTATCACGATGTTTCGAAGCCGCTGAAGAACAGCGTAGGCCTCCCGCCTGCGAAGTTCTTCGGAGGCATAGATCCTCAGCCGATGCCGGTCATAACGACAGAGATCGCCTCCGGCCGTTTCGAGGACGACATCAGAAGGATGAGGATGGCTGCATGGCACGGTGCCGACCACATAATGGTTATAAGGCATATGGGGCAGTCCCACATAGACGGTCTGATGGAAGGTACTCCTCAGGGTATAGGCGGAATCCCTGTAACGCGTAAGCAGGTCAGGGCTCAGAGAAAGGCTCTCGACGCTATCGAAGATGAGGTCGGACGTCCTATAAACTATCATTCGTATGTATCGGGTGTTGCCGGACCTGACGTAGCCGTCATGTTTGCCGAAGAGGGCATCAACGGAGCGCATCAGGATCCTCAGTACAACGTTCTTTACAGGGACATCAACTGTGTAAGATCATTTGTCGACGCATGTGAGTCCAAGAAGATTATGGCGTGGGCGGACATACTTCAGATCGACGGCGCGCACAACGCAAACGCTACGGCAAGAGAAGCGTGGAAGGTAATGCCTGAGCTGATCGTTCAGCATTCGATCAATTCGCTCTTCTCGGAAAAGGTGGGTATAAAGCCTCAGAACATTTCGCTTTCAACGGTACCTCCTTCGGCGACGCCTGCACCTTGTATGTACCTCGATCTGCCTTATGCGGTGGCACTGAGAGACATATGTAACAGATACAAGATGAGGGCTCAGCAAAACACGAAGTATATTTGCTCCTCGGTAAGAGAAGCCACTGTAACGCATGTTCTTAACATGATGATAAGCAAGCTGACGAGTGCCGACATCCAATCGACCATCACTCCTGACGAGGGTCGTAACGTTCCGTGGCATATCTACAATATCGAAGCATGCGACAACGCGAAGCAGGCTTTGATCGGCATGGACGGACTCATGGAGATGGTCGAGCTCAAGAAGGACGGACCGCTTCGCGAGAATGCGAGAGAAATCAAGGAAAGAGCGCTTCTGTTTATGCAGGAGATCGTCGAGGTCGGCGGATATTTCCAGGCCGTGCAGGAAGGCTTCTTTGTAGATTCGGCCAAATATCCGGCACGCAACGGAGACGGTATCGCGCGTAAGATCGAGGGCGGCATAGGCTACGGCTTCATCTTCGAGAGAGAAGATGACTACATGGCTCCCGTAACGGCTCATTTCGGCTACAACAACGTCGAACAGTACGGAGGCGATCCTGAAAATCCGTCGGCTCTCATAGGAGGCTGCACGTTTGAGGACAGAAGCAAGATCGTATTCATAGAAGAACTCGACGAGAACGACTGCGTGGCGAGAAGGCTCGAAAAGGTCGAAAATTACCTCGACGGCAAGGCTATAAAGCCGGAAATGGAATGGTGCGGAGACGGCGTTGTCCTCATGACGATGATGGTTCCTGCCAACACCAGAACGGCCGAGGCCGTAGCGCTCGAGATAGGCAAGAAGCTCGGACTCGATAATCCCGAGGTTACGAGCAAAGAGGTCATGCAGGAGGCCGAGGGCACGAGGATCGAAATGAAGGGTAAGGTACCGTTCGACGTTGATCCCGAGGGTCTCGAGATCCCGCCTGAGCCGCATCATCTCCCCGATGAGATCCTCTACAAGGAGTTCAAGGATCATCCTATGGTAGTCGTATGCGGTACGGTGGGCGAGGATGAGCACTCCGTAGGAATGCGCGAAATCATAAATATCAAGCACGGCGGAATCGAGAAGTGGGGCATCAAGGTCAATTATCTCGGAACGTCCGTGCCGGTAGAAAAGCTCGTTGACGCTGCTGTTGAGCTTAACGCGAACGCCATATGCGCTTCGACGATAATCTCGCACGACAATATCCACTATAAAAATATGAAGAGGATCAATGAGCTTGCGATAGAAAAAGGTATCAGAGACAAGGTCATCATCACGGCCGGCGGAACTCAGGTGGTCCCTGAGGATGCCCGCAAAACCGGTATAGATGAGGGCTTCGGCCGTGACTCACACGGCATCGACGTAGCTACTTTCCTTTGTGAGGAGGCTATGAGAAGAAGAGGCGAGCTCGGACCTGACGAAAAGGCCGACGAAAAATTCGCCAAGTAGGACATTAAGTCCCGTTATCAAAGGGGCGGGCAGCTCGCCCGCCCCCGTTTTGCACGACGAAAGGAAACAGATGAAGGTAGATGTTCTGGTAGCCGAAATAGGTTCAACGACGACCGTTGTCAACGCTTTTACAGGACTCGGCACGGATAACCCGCAGTTTTGGGGGCAGGGTCAGGCGCCGACATCAGTGCTGGAGGGCGACGTTTGCGTGGGACTTCAGGGTGCCGTCGATGACCTCTGCAAAAATAAGGGGACAGATAAAATAGAATATGACGAGATGCTGGCGACTTCGTCGGCGGCAGGCGGTCTCAAGATGACCGTACACGGACTCGTTTACGATATGACCGCAAAGGCCGCCAAGGAAGCCGCACTCGGTGCGGGAGGAATAATCCATTATGTGACCGCGGGGCGCCTTCGCAGGACGGATATCGCAAAGATAAGGGAGATAAAGCCGAACCTGATTTTGATCGCGGGGGGTGTAGATTACGGCGAGCGTGAAACGGCTCTCGACAATGCCGAGATGATACGCGCCATGGACATCAGGACGCCTGTCGTTTATGCCGGGAACGTCGAAAATCAGGAGGAGATGAGGCTGATCTTCGATGAGGGGAGCGGTCAGCAGCTTTATATAGTTGAAAACGTGTATCCGAAGATAGATGAGCTCAATGTCGAGCCATGCCGAAAGGTTATACAGGAGGCTTTTGAGCAGCATATAACGCAGGCTCCGGGCATGGAGCACGTTCGCGACATGGTAAGCGGGCCGATAATTCCTACTCCGGGAGCGGTTATGGAGACGACAAAGGTTCTTTATGACTGCATAGGGGATCTCATGGTGCTCGACGTGGGAGGTGCCACTACGGATCTTCACTCGGTCGCGGTGGAGTCGGATAAGGTCGCAAGACTTATGATAACGCCGGAGCCTAAGGCGAAGCGTACCGTCGAAGGAGATCTCGGCGTTTATGTGAACAGGCACAAGGTCATAGAGTCTATCGGCGAAGAAAAGCTCCGCAGCGAGATGGAGGCCCGGGGTATAGATATGGATGAAGTTTTGAGCAGCTATGTGGCAATACCTGAAAACGACGCCGAGGTCGCATTTGTCGAGCGGCTTACGCAGGAGGCGGTGCTGAGGGCGACAGAACGTCATGCCGGAAAGCTGCGCTACATATACGGGCCGAGCGGCAGAAGTACCGTTGCGGAGGGAAAGGATCTAACGCAGGTAAAATACATAATAGGCACCGGAGGGGCTTTGACGCGCCTGCCGCACAGGAAAGAAATAATGAAAATGATCGCTCCGCACAATGAGAGCGGCATGCTTCTCTTTCCGAGCGAACATGCTGCGATCCTTGTGGACAACGATTACATATTCGCTTCTCTCGGCGTCCTGTCAAAGAGATACCGCGAGGATGCAATAAAGCTCATGCAGAAGAGTCTTGATTATACGTTCCCCGAGAAAAAAGAGGGTGAGATCAGGGTATCGACGGCTGCTATGGAGGAAGCTGAAAGGCTCGCGGAGGAAGCCGCCGAAAAGGAGGCGGAACGCAAAGAGCATATCAAAGCCATGGAGGATATGGGCTATGATATGACGGAATACAAGGAAGAAACCCCGGTGACATCGAGCGAGGAGGAGATAAGCGCTGCCAAAGAGGAAGCCGAAAGGGTTCTGATGGGTGCGGAAAAAGCTTCGATGGCGGCGGGACAGGGACTTCAGGGCAAATGGACGGGAGCGGCACAATCTGCCGACGCGGACGCCTGCGGCGAAGAGGATCCGCAGGGTGCGCCGGGGGTCACGGCAGGCGGTCTGCCGGGCTGTAACAGGCAGTGCAAAACCTGCAGCCGAATACATTGCAGATTCAGAAAAGAAAATTGTTAGGAGGCGTTATATGTATCCTCAGGCAGAGCTTGATATCGGCAAATTGAAAGCAAATCTCGAAGCCGTATCGGTCATAACAAAGGATCGCGGCGGATGTTCCCTCGCAATCGTGACAAAGGGCGTCTGCGCCGACCGTGAGGTTGTGCGCGTTGTTGCGGAGTCGACGCGTGTCGATTTTCTGGCGGATTCCAGAATAAAAAACATAGCTTCGTACGCTCAGCTCGCCCGGGAAAACGGCAAACAGACGATGTTGCTCAGAATCCCTATGATGTGCGAGCTGGACGACGTCGTAAAATACGTCGACATATGCATGAATTCGGAGCTTGCGACCATACGCGCCCTCGATGAATCGGCGCGTAAGGCGGAGAAAATCCAGAAAATAGTGCTCATGATAGATATGGGCGACCTGCGCGAGGGTATGTTCTTTGCTGATAAAGAGCTCATATTCAATGCGGTTCGCGAGATACTCGGCATGGAGAACATTGAGCTTTACGGCATAGGCGTAAATCTCACGTGCTACGGTGCGATAATCCCGAAGAACGATAATCTTTCAGGACTTTCGGCGCTGGGACGCTCAATAGAAGACAGGTTTGGAATAAAGCTGAATATGATATCGGGCGGTAACAGCAGTTCGATATATCTGATAGACAAGGGTGAGATGCCTGAGGGCATCAATAATCTGCGACTCGGAGAAGCTTTCCTGCTCGGCAATGATACCGCATATGGAGCAAAGCTGCCGGGCACGACAGACGACGCTGTGATCCTGAAGGCGCAGGTAGTTGAACTCAAGGAGAAGCCGTCACTTCCGATCGGTGAGGTCGGCAAAGACGCTTTCGGTCAGGTTCCTCACTACGAGGATCGCGGAATCATGAAGCGTGCGATAATCGCGATAGGAAAGCAGGACACGGATATAGACAGCATGGAGCCGCTCGACCCCGATGTCGAAATCATGGGCGGCAGCAGCGATCATATAATCCTTGATGTTACACACAGCATGGAGAATTATGAGGTCGGTTCCGTCGTGAGCTTCAAGCTCGGCTATGGCGGCATGCTGAAGGTAATGACGAGTCCGTACGTCGAAAAGACATATAAACGGACAGGCCGGAATTAACCGGTATTTCCGCATGCGCCGACAGCTTACGGGTGTCGGAATGAAGGTCGGCACACGCAGGTGATCTTTGCAGGCGGCGCTTTTGCTTTTCCTCATACAATATATGTGATATCATATATGTGGAGTATAAAAGGAGTGAAAATAAAGACAGACGGGAGAAAAACCTATGTCAAGAAGAGGCAGATACATATTCGCGAAGAAAAGGCGTACAGAGTCGCTCAAGGAGATCGTTGTTATCGTTTTGCTGATAATAGCTATATTTTTCGTCGCTTTGTTCATATATTTCAACCTGTTCGGGACGGCCTCCCGTATCAGTCTGGCGGACAATCTGACAGCCGAGATAAACTCTCAGACCATGGCTTCCGATTTCATCGAATCGATCAGAGGAGGTACGATAAAGAACGATACTGTCGTTGACACATCCGAGCTCGGGAAGCGAAAAATAAGCCTGACGCTCGATTTTGACGGGAGCGAGCGCGATTACGATTTTGATATTGAGGTCGTCGATACGACTCCGCCGACAATAGATATGGAGGATTCGTTCACCCTTCTTGCAGGCAGTGCGTTTGATGCAGATGCCGAGGCTGCCGTTACCGACAATTCGGGCTCAGAGGTCAAGGTGACTCTTGATGGGGAAGTGGACACAGGCAGGAGCGGGACATACAGCGTAAAGCTTACGGCCGCCGATCCGTCGGGCAATACAGCCGAAAAGTCTCTGACCGTCAACGTGCTCGATCCGGGGCAGACGGAGGGTGACTTCAGCTTTGTTACCGCCAAGGGATTTACGGTAGAGCGAAAGAGCGGCGTTACGACCGCAGACGGTGTTCTTATCGTAAACAAGACGTTTTCGCTGCCTGCCGGCTACGGACCGGGCGGCATACTTTATGAGGCATATGACCCCCTGATGGAGATGTTCGACGCTGCGGCGCAGGAGGGGATATCGCTGCATATCGTGAGCGGATACCGTTCATATGACACCCAGAACGGACTTTACAAGAAGTACGGAGCCGAGTACGGATTTGATGCGGCCGATACTTTCTCGGCAAGGCCGGGGTATTCAGAGCACCAAAGCGGTTACGCGGCGGATCTTAATTCGGTCGACAACTCATTCGCCGGTACCGCAGAGGGCAAATGGATCGCTGCGAACTGTTACAAGTACGGCTTCATAATCAGATATCCGGAAGGAAAGCAGGATATCACCGGGTATATATATGAGCCATGGCATGTGAGATACGTAGGAAAAGACCTGGCGGGGAAGCTGTATAACGGCGGCGAATGGATCACGATGGAGGAGTATTTCGGGATAACGAGCCGGTACTCCGATTAAAAGAAAAAGCGGCTCGTAAATCTGATGCATACCGTCGCGATGAGAAAATGCATCACAGGCCGAGCTGCTATTTTATTGCTTCTATCAGCATTGTTACAGGATTGTGATCGTACATGAACGAGGCTATATAACTTTCGCGCAGCCCTTTCATAAAGGAACCTGCCGCGTTCGGGTCCGAAAAGCTCATGATAGGGAAAAATACCAGCATTATCAGGCTGACGATCAAAATTCCCTTGATACCTCCGAGCACCCCGCCTAAAAATCCGTTCAGAAAATCGATCGGCCCGTCCTTGTCCTCGCGGTCGAGCGATTTTGCGATAATGGCGGTAATTATGCAGAGTGTGATGAAGATCGTGAAAAACGATGCAACTACTATGATCGTACCGGCGACGGATGATGCCATATCCTGTGCGGCGTTGCCGAATATGCGCGAAAGCTGTATAGGCAGGGAGCGGAACCACGAGCTTTCGGTGATGCCCTGAGTCATGGCGCTCCTGAGACGTTCTGTTATGCTTTCGTCCAAACCGGTTTTTGCCGATATGAATTCGGCTGCCGGTCTCGCACCGAAAAGCGATACGCATATGCATATAAACCAGCGAAGCAAGCCAAAAACGGCCCGGGCGAGACCCTTGCGCCAGCCGAGAAGAGCCGCCGTGAGTACGATGAAGATCGCGCCTATATCAAAGCACATGCTTACTATCTGCACAGATGCATTGTTCATATACACCTCCTCGTAATATAACAAATAATACAGGAGAAGCGCGCCGATTGCAAGCTTTTGCATACTTTCGGGTTTTGCATGCTGCCTGCAGGTTGAACCTTGAACGGCATATCGATATGTGGTAAAATTTTGGAGTATATGAACAAATATATGAAAGAAGCTTTGGCGGAAGCCGGGAAGGCATTCGACCTCGGCGAGGTGCCGATCGGGGCCGTCATAGTCAGGGCAGGCGAGATTATAGCCAGAGGACACAATCTGACGGAAACTTCAAAGGATCCTACCGCGCACGCCGAGATGATCGCCATACGCGCCGCAGCAAAGGTGCTCGGCGGATGGAGGCTCCCGGACTGCGAGATGTACGTGACTGTCGAACCGTGCAGCATGTGTGCCGGTGCGCTCGTATGGTCGAGGATAGAAAAGCTTTATATAGGGGCACCGGATCCCAAGGCGGGAGCCTGCGGCTCTTTGATGAACATAGTCGAAGATGAACGCCTCAATCATAGACTCCTCGTAGAGCGCGGGATCGACAGCGACGAGTGTTCGGCAATGGTTAAGGATTTTTTTCGCACATTGAGGCGTGCGGGAACATATCGATCGGAGGACAAACAGATATGAAAAAAACGGGCATCAGAATATGCCTTGCGGCGCTGCTTATATCGCTTTTTACGGCGACATGCTTCGCCGAAACGGGACTTGAGATAGTTGAGGAGTACCCGGTGGACGGACAAAAGGGAACGTCTGTCGAAAATGTCAGCGTTAAGCTGAAATTCAGCGATCCTGTCAGCGGCAAGGAAACGCAGGAGGCAAACAACGGATGCTTTGAGCTTCTCGATTCCGACGGAAACAGCCTTCCGATCAAAGTGTATTACAATGACGAGGACCCCTCGCAGGTGCTCGTACTCTTTGACACTGCAAACACGGAGAATATAAGGATACAGGGAAACAGAGAGTATACCGTCAGAATATCAGGTGATTTCCGCGACGACGAGGGTGACACTCTGGGCAGTGAGAAGGTCATAACGTTCAGGACGCTCAATCAGAAGATGAGCAATTACATATATTTCGGCCTCATGATAGTGATGATGGGCGGGATGATTCTGCTCAGCACGCGTCAAGCCCGAAAGAAGGCAATGGAAGATGCGGAGTCGGGCTCGGCGGAAAGAGACGAGCCGTTTAATCCGTACAGGGAGGCTAAGCGCACCGGCAAGCCGCTTGATCAGGTGATCGCCGAACATGAAAAACAGGTAGAAAGGCGCAAAGCCAAGGAAGCGAAAAAAGCTGCCGGGCGTGAGGCTGAAAATGATGACGATTACGATGACGAGGACAATGATAACTATAACGGAAATTACAAGGTTAAGGGTCCGAGGCCGATAGCCGCCGGCGGGGGCAGATACATAACGGGACGGAAGGCTGCTGCCGAGGCGAGGGCAGCCGAAGAGGAGCGTCTCGCCAGAAGAAGATCCAGGAACAACAAGAAAAAATAAAGATGGATAATGAGATAACGATCTGTTCATACGCCAAGATCAACCTGTCAATCGACGTTACGGGCGTTCGCGATAACGGTATGCACGAGGTTGATATGATAATGCAGAGCATAAGTCTCCATGATGATGTATCTGTCAGGATGACAAGCGGCAAAGGTTCAGTGCGCGTGAGAACAAACAGGCCGTATCTGCCCGTCGACAGGCGCAACCTCGCATTTGCGGCTGCGGAGCTGATGATCAATAAGCTCGGGCTGAAGGATCGCGATATCTCGATAGATATAACCAAGCGGATTCCGGTCGCCGCTGGACTGGCAGGAGGGAGCAGCAATGCTGCGGCCGTGATGCATGCCGTAAACACTATGACAGGCTCAGGTGTGAGCCTCGGCGAAATGTGCAATCTTTCGGCACGCCTCGGCTCGGACGTGCCGTTTTGTCTTATATCACAGGCGAGGGGCAACTACAGGCTGTCTCGCAGAATAAAAAAAGATCCGGCAGCTTCGTCGTGTGCACGCGCGCGCGGCATCGGTACGGAGCTTACGCCTATCAGAGGGATCAGGGCTTGGGTCGTGATCGCAAAGCCTAAGGGCGGGGTTTCCACGGCGGAGGTATATAAAGGGATAGACAGATGTACAATAAAGGCAAGACCTGATAATTCAAGACTTGCAAACGCAATGCGTTCGGATAGCGACAAGGATGTCCGCGCCGGGATGATAAATGTTCTCGAATGTTATACGCTCAGAAAATATCCTGACGTTTCTGAGCTCAAGGCTCTGATGAGCAGGATAATGCCGGGATCGACCGTTCTGATGAGCGGAAGCGGACCGACCGTGTTCGCTCTTGCGGCTGATGTAGGGACGGTACGCAGCGCTTTCGCACTGCTGCGGAAAAAGAGATATAAAGCGTATTGGTGTAAAACTATGAGGTAGGACAGGAGATATCTTATGATGTATGATTTGCAAAATCACAAGCCGCTCAGAGAAATCGTATATGAGGAGCTTAAGCGCCGAATAGTGACCGGAGAGATTCCGCCCGGGGAGCGCATGATGGAAATACAGCTTTCGGAGGATCTCGGTGTAAGCCGTACGCCGGTTCGCGAAGCTATCCACAAGCTCGAAAAGGAGGGGCTTGTGTTGATAGAACCGCGTCGCGGAGCACGTTCCTCGATCATCTCAATGCAGGATATCATCGATGTTCTTGCAGTCAGGCAGGATCTCGAAGGTCTCGCGGCCGAAATGGCGGCGGCAAAGATAAGTGCGGAGGAAATAGAAAAGCTCGATGCGCTTACTCGTAAATACGACGAGGCCATAAAAGCGGGCGATACCGAAAAGGTCATCGCATTCGACGAGGATTTTCATAAGGCTATCGTAGCCGTTGCCGGGAACAGGACGCTCGAAACGTTCGTCCTGAGTATTCAGGAGCTCGTAAAGCGTTTCAGATATATTTACTACGATAATTTCAACCGTTATAAGAACATGCCGGGTGAGCATCAGCGTATAATCGCAGCCCTCGAAAGCGGAGACGGAGCTAAAGCCAGAGAGACCGCCAACGAGCACGTAGCCACACTTAAGGAGTTCGTAATAAGAGAAGGCCGGTACGCGTTCAGGTGATTTTCAGGTAACCGGATACCTTTAACCGGATACCTTAATACTACATATCATTAAGACAGAAAATCCCCCGGCAGGGATATGAGCAGCCCTCTAAAAGTCAAACTTTTGGAGGCTGTTTCAATCCGGAGGGGGATTTTTTTGTAATAAATTATGATATGTCGTCAGACCGCTTATGCGTTTTCCGGCACAAACGGTATCATGACTCTGATGCTGTCCATACGCAGCGTTACGCCTGTTTCTATATCGGGACGCAGCGTTTCCTGCGCATCAGAACCGTATAGGATGAGCGCCATGCTATGACCGACGGCTAACGTATGATCGGTTGGAACCATTTCAAACTCGTAATGATAGAATTTCCCGGGTTCAATGTATTCTTTGCTCCAAAGGCTCGTGCGGTTTTGAGCATTAAGCCATCCGCGTGTAATGACTTTATATGGTGACGGTTCCGATTCGGTGCCGAATACAAATGTATCGCCATCATCCTGTATCAACTGTTCAGACGTGATACGGCATTCTTCGCCAATATCAGCCAACATAGCGCTGAATATGGCGGTTTCGCGGTTTATGGCCGCATCGAAGCTGACCTTTACAGTCCCCGCCAGACGTAGGGGCTTGTCGTTTTTATGCGGGGACCAGACGAATTTCAGCCTGTTTTCATAGCCGGGGTCATCGGAAAGTATCAGTTGATCCAGCCAGTCTTTTTGATTATCCTTTTCGCGTTCGTAAACCGTGGACGTCAAACTGTCTGTGAAGGCAGCTGTATTTGTCGATACACCGTACAGGGGAAATTGCTCATAGTACGTTCCCGCAGGAGGCCATGTATCAGACGTCATCCATAAAGACTGATCGGAATTGCTTTCTGCCAGAACCTTCGGTTCCTTTTCTATTCCGTTGTTCGCGCCGCGCAGGTAGTGATCGAGCCATCTTTCGATCATCGGCAGTACGCCGGCATTTTTGAGGTTATATACATATATATGTTCTCCCTGGTGGAGCAGCAGTTTGCGTTCTACACCATGCTTTTCGAGCGCCCGGAATAGCGGTATGCACTGGTTGGTCTTTACATTCCAGTCATTGAGCCCGTGGATGATAAAAACCGACGCCTTGAAATTTCCGATCTGATTAAGGTAATTTCGCTCATCCCAGAAAAGGTTATAGTTGCCGGAGTCGCGATCTTCTCCCGCTTCAAGGTCGGCAAGAGCCTGCGCATATCCGTCTTTAATACGTGCATAATCGTCGGCGTCTTTTGCGCGGCTGAAACAGTATTTGGCCAGAATATCCAGATCATCGCCCTGCCAGTCCATGGCAGGCAACACCAGACCGCCGTACCGGTAATAACTGTACCAGTTGCATATACCTGCTTCCGGTATGATTGTTTTAAGACCTTCAACCCCCGTGGCGGCGACGGCGATACACATGGTGCCCAAATAGGATTTTGCCGACATTGCTACATTGCCTGTACACCATGAGGCGCGGATCTCAATATTACCCGTTTTGTCCGTAAAAGCCCGGCAGCGTCCGTTCAGCCAGTCAATGACAGCCTTAAAGGCCATGACCTCTTCACGTGAACCGGTAAGCGTATATCCCTCAGAACCGAGTGTGCCGAGGCCGCCGCTGAATACCGTGGCATATCCCAGTTGATTCAGGTGCGGATATAGATCGGAAATACACTCGAACTCGATATTATCGGGAACAATAGCGGTTTCGGCGAAGCCGAGGGTTTTACGTCTTTTTTTTGCCGGGCTGCGGTTCGGAGCATCAAAGTCGAAGCGGACATCTTCTTCCCTTATGTTCTGGGATGGATATACTTTAACGTTTCTGTTAACATCATGCGGTATATACCATTCCTCATTACATGTCATCATATACGGGTTTGCTACAAACACCGCGGGAACTCGTTCGCCCGACATTGTGAATGCCGGCCTGCGCACATATGCGGCGATCAGATCAGCCTTACCGTCTCCGTCGGTATCTACAGGCGTTTCCACATAAACCTTTTCAAAAATGGTTTCTATATCATTTATCTTTTTCATTTTGCGCTCTTCGCCTTTTTATTCAGATAAGTTCTCCAGACGGCCACAAAGACAGTACCTATGATCATCATCACTATTACAAAAATGAAATAGCGACGGTATCCGGTCACGCCGGGATACTTTTCAAGCGTTGATCCTGCAATCAGAGATATGAAAATTTCAGGAAGATAACCGATCGTAGAGATCAGACCGGCAGCACTTCCTGACAGACGCTCGGGAATAGCGCCCTCATCCATCATTGCCCAGGTCATAGCGTAATTTACATTATAGAAAATATAAATGATGATGAAGATTATGGTGAACGGCCATATACTTGAGGCTGACTGCGGAAGAAGCAGCATGCCTGCAACGCCTATAGCGATAGCAATAAACGATATAAACAGCATACGACCCGTACCTACTTTATCGGTAATTATACCGCCGCCGACATTACCGAGGAGAGAGAACCACCTTTTGGACGCGGCTACAGCAGCGGCAAATGTTACGGTGGCACCCAGAATTTCGGTCATGTATGGAGTAAAATAATATATGGACAGGGTGAATACATAGTTGCATAAGGTCACGATGGATATGATCCAGACGGCCGGCATTCTCAGTAATTCGCCTATCCCCTTGAAAGTAACGCGGTCGCTTTTTTCCATCTTTTCATCTTTGACGGTTAACCACGCCATTACACCCATGAGAAGAGTCAGTACCGAGTAGAAGATTATGGTTGCACGCATGCCGGTAACCTGATTTTCGATTTTACCGGCGCCGATTTTGAAAGCAATTACCGCACCGGACGCCATTAGAGCCGCGCCTATGCCGCGGCCTCCCTCAAAAAAGCCGAAAG
Organism: uncultured Clostridia bacterium; assembly: GCA_938046095.1. Taxonomy (GTDB): domain Bacteria; phylum Bacillota; class Clostridia; order Peptostreptococcales; family Anaerovoracaceae; genus Eubacterium_B. Next base: position 88,342 of record CALIXS010000018.1, on the reverse strand, counting down.
CCTTCCCCTGGTCGCCGTGCCCCGATAAAATGCGGACCGCCTTGATGCAGCAGGGCCAAAATGCAAACAGAGAGCTTACACCCCAAAAAGCATAGAGGCAGATCAATGCTCCATAACTCAGGGGCAGCAGATGAAAAAAGCCTCCCAGGCCTGTGCCGATAAGAGATACTGTCAGGATTGTACGGGTAGAGAAACGGTCGGCGACAACCCCGCCCAAGAGGTAGGAGATCATTCCGAATACACCGAGGATGCTTCCGAATACACCCATTTGCAGATCGGTCAGATGATAAACTTCCAAATATGCATCGTAATAGTCAAAGCGAAAATATGGCAGTCCGTAAATGATGGCCCCGCCAAAGGCGACAATAATAATCGCCCAGAAATTTTTGGCCATTTTTTCATCCAGGCCAAGCTTTTGCAGAAGTTTTGTCATGAGTTTTTCCTTTCTTTTATTATAGTCGTTCTTTTTCAGAAATCTGCAGTGAAGGGATCACAACAGAACGCCGTATATCACGGAAAATTTTTCCCGTAGATAATCTTTATAATAATCGGATTTCAGGGTTTCGCCGGTAGCTCGTTTTAACAGCTCACGCGTGGTATAGCGCGCACCGTGTTGAAAAATATGCTCGCGGAGCCAACCGTTTATTTCGGCAAAATCACCGCGACTTACGAGGTCATCGAGAGATCCGCAGTCCTTTTTCAGTGCGGATGCGATTTGGGCAGACATCAGATTTGCCACAAAGTATGTAGGGAAATAGCCCATATACCCCGCTGCCCAGTGAATATCCTGCAATACACCTTCCCCGTCGTTCGAGGGGCGGACGTTCAGATATGCCTGATATTTCTCCTTCCAGAGATGCGGTATATCTGCAACTTCTATATTGCCTTCGATTAAAGCCCGTTCCAGCTCATAGCGGATGATGATATGAAGAAGATATGTCAATTCATCCGCCTCTGTGCGCAGTGGGGATCGATGTACGCGATTTACGTGGTGAAAAAAATCTTCGCAAAGAAGATCTTTCAGTTCCGGCACCAGGCTGAATATTTCCGGACCGAAACGCTCACAGAATCCGCGGCTGCGGCCTATAATGTTTTCGTACAGGCGGCCGATGCTCTCTTCCATAGTAAAGGAGGGTGCTTCTGCCAAAAATGTTCCGAGCAGACCCTTGTCGATAGACTGCTGATATATACCTTTGCCGCCGGAATGCAGCGTATTGAACAATCCCGCGCTGAAATCCTGCTCATTGTAAGAATTTACAATGCGGACATCCGATGGCGAATTTGCCAGAATCGTCGTATGACTGCCTGTATCGATCCGTCCGGCATCGGTATTAAAGCCGATCCCGCTAAGCAGCATTTTCCACACCTGCTGCCGGTGCTCGATCTTAACCGGAGGAAAAGTGATGTTCGTATGAGCCTTGCGTGTACATATTTTCCGGGTGGCCGAAATGAGAAAGCTCTTGAGATCATCCACGGATCTGTCCAGAGCTTCGCAGGTAAGCCCCTCCTCGTAGTAGCCCAGCAATGCATCGTACGGGCTTTTTTCGTAACCCCAGTATGAGGCAAACCGGCGGAATGTAGAAACGACTTTTTCGAGATATGGTTGAAACAGTGCGAAATTTGCTGTAAGACGGGCCTTTTCCCACACCTGTTCAGATACGGCGATAAGTTCAGTGTATGATCTGTATTCGTCTTCGGGAATTTTGTTTACGTAAACAGAGCTTCGCATTATGCGATGGAGCATGGAGTCCGTAATGTTATTGTTCCTTTTGTTATCGTGAAAATATCGGACGTAGTCGCTGAAGTCTTTTCCGGAGAGGAGCTTGTACTGTTCATCAGCTAAAAATGCCATTACTTTGGAACGGTATTCAATCCCGTCAGGAGGCATATATGTGATCTTATCCCAGTAAACGAGTGATTTGAGAGTGTATTGATAATACTCGATTCTGCGAACAAGATCCTGAAAACGTTTAAGCTTTGTTTCATAAACGGCAACCTGCCCGGACGTTTTTTTTGCTGCCATGGCTACTCCTGCCCCTTTCCTTTGGAAACGCTGTCATACTTGCGTAATCCGAAGAATACGATCAGTGCTGCGACCAAATAAAGCACCGCAGCGATATAGTAAGCCGTTCGATAACCCTCCTGATTTTGAAATAAAATACGTCCGGTGTAATTGCCGCTTATAATGCTAACGGCTCCGGCCAGAAAGTTTACTATGGATGTATAGGCCGGCCGCAGGGGTTTGGGCGCGATGTACATGCATAACGCGCTGTCGGCCGGACTGCTCAGATTTGCAAGCCCGGCACGCATAAACAATGCCACCCCGACGACAGGTACCATTGCCCTGCCGAATGCATCGCCGTTTGCAATAAGAAGCATAAAAGGTATTGACAACAGCATGCTGGCGCAGATCGTTCCGACGGGTCCCATTTTTTTTACAACCATAGGAGTGAAAAGCATGAACACAACTATAGCCATATAAGATATTGACACTAAAAGAGATGACGTCGCCTTGTCAATGTGGAGGTTCCGGTTCAGGAATACGGTGTAATATGATGTAAAAAGGCCCATGGCAAAGGATACGATTGCCCAGTACAGCAAATACAGCAAAGCATCTTTGCACAAAAGTACTGCCGCAAGATCATGAACTCTTTCCCGAAGGCTTTTACGCTTTTCCTGCCGGGCGGATGCGTAGTCGGCTTTTTCTTCACGAATGAGAAGCATCGCCGGTATACAAAGTGCCGAAAGCACACCGGTAATGAGCAGAACATCCTTATTTCCCTGTATATAGGCTGCCTTCAGAGCGGGCGATACGTCTGCAATATAAGCGGTCATTCCCTTGGCTGCGGTATACGATAAACCGGCATGGAGTGAGAACATTTTTACGGTAAATAAACCGCCGAGATATGTCGTCAGAAAATATCCTACATATCCCATGTAATATGCGCGTGTGTACCAGTCGATGTCTTTATTTTTTATCCGCGAAGTGTAAGCTGCGACGAAGGGCGCCAGGATTATGTAATGAAGCTGTACACCTGTCAGCGCAAGTAATGTCGCGACATAAATCACGCCGGGCGTATTGAGATAAACCGCCGAAAAAAAAAGCTGCGGAGCAGGCAACCGCACAAAACAGGAGAGGTACTTTATATCCCGCTTTCGGCACGATCAGCAGCATCAAGGCGCTTATAAACGTGGCATATCCGTAAAATGCCCAAAAGGATACTGCAATATCCGGCGATACCTCCTGCAGATAGTTAACATAAGTATCATATAGAATTCCGCTAACCAGATTATTGAGTATATAGCTTATGATGAATAAAATCAGATTTCTTTTTTCTCTGGCGCTCAATGTGGATATCATAGCAATTCTGTTCTCCTAACCTGCCCGGATAACGCGATTACCTTAAATCGAACTGAGAAAAAAACGGATGAAGGCTGTTTCCCTTAAAATCGTTATCGATATCGGGAATTTTTCTGTGACCGCCATTGTCGGCTTCGAGCAGATGCTTTCGCCTTTCGGCCACGTTTGCATTTTCGATTTGCTCCAACATGGCAAGCAGTATTTTTGCTTCCCGCTTCATTCGCCGGATGTTGAACTTATGCGTGCGCACCGTTGCGGAACTGATACCGATTTCTTCGCCCAGTTCGCAGGTATCTTTTTTGAGATACATTCCTTCCATGATGTCCTGTTGAGATTCAGACAACCCGTGGACAGACTTTCCCAGGCGAAGCAGTCCATAGAATGCGCCTTCGTGTTCATCAAGGATATGTTCTTCGACCGCTCTTTCGGCTGAAACCGTACGCCCGCGTGAGTTATAGACGATACCCTTTTCAAATACTTCACCGCAGAAAATACATACAAGCAACCCGGTCACCTCATCTTCAACATAGCCGTGAACCATTTCTTCAATACTGAGCTCTTTGAATTCCATATGACAACCTTTGTAAACGTTTTGCACATTTATTTATTTTTAATTAAACGATACACTGATTTGTTCTTATTGTCAACAAAAACTGTTAATTTTGTTTAATCAAAATCCTGCTTCGGTGAAAGAGTCGGAAACTCCGCAATAAAACAGAGCAGAAGCCTTTAGCTCCTGCTCCGGGAAAGGATGAATTTATGCAATATAAATATACGTTTGCGGAAGCTTTTGCGCAGAGCAATCCGAACGGCCCGCTCTGCGTGTTGCTGCCCCCGATCAGCGCTCCACAAGCTTTGTGGTAATTTCGACGGTCTCGTTATTTCTGATAACTGTAACCGTGATTTCGTCTTCCGGTTTATGCTCGGAAAGTATCTGCGCGATATCGTTTGACGACTTGATCTGTTTGTCGCCTATGTAGTAGATCATATCTCCCGCCTGGAATCCGGCAGACTGAGCTTCGCTGCTCGTCACCTCCTGTATATAGATGCCTGTCTGGCGTACGCCGTATTTCATGGCATCCTCCGCCGACGAAAGGTCGAGGATGTTCACCCCGATATATGCGCGGCCCGTTACTTTGCCGTTTTCGATGAGCTGTTTGGCGATATCCGCCGCGGTGTTTATTGGGATGGCGAAACCCAAACCTTCGACATTGGATCCGGAGGATTTTGCGACTACAATACCTACGAGATTTCCGTATTGGTCAAACATTCCGCCGCCCGAGTTGCCCGGGTTGATGGAAGAGTCAGTCTGAAGCAGATTCATCGTCTTGCCGTCAACGGTGAGTTCTCTGTTGAGGGCGCTGATAATGCCTGTCGTTGCGGTTCCGCCCAGCTCGCCTAAAGGATTACCTATGGCGACAGCCAAATCGCCGACGGACAAATTATCACTGTTGCCGTATGTCGCAGCCGTGAAGCCTGTACCGTCAATTTTAAGGACGGCAACGTCTGTAAGCTCGTCGGCGCCTACGAGGCTTGCAGTATATTCGGTCCCGTCGTGAAGCGTAACCTTGATTGCCGATGCACCCTTTATGACATGATTGCACGTGAGCACATAGCCGTTTGAATCTACTATAACCCCGGAGCCCGCACCGGTAGTCACATAATCCTGCATCCACGAATCGGTGGAAACGGATTCCGTCTTGATCGAAACCACGGCATCCCTGTTCATGGCAACGATTTCCTGAACGGATTTCGCGGAATCGGTCGACTTGGCGAGCGTATAATTCGTAGCGGAGATAGTTTCCGTCTTGCCTGAACCCGAAGCCGCGCCGACAGATTTGAAAGCGCCGCCCGCGTAAAGACCGCCTACGGTAATCCCCGATGACGCGATCATGCAGCATATGAGTCCGGCAACAAAGCCCTTACGGGTTATATATCCGGGCTTTTTATTCTTTTTTGTCTTCTTGTCTTCTTTTGTGCCTGTGCCGGCAGTGTTGCCGTTATAAATATATCCGCCGCAGGACGTCCCCGCGTTTTGCGCATAATTGTCATCCCGGGCAGTATACGGGGTTTCCTGTCCGTAAGCGGTTTGATGGTTGTACGTGTTCTCTCTCATGTACATGCCGTCCTGCCCGTATACGGTCTGCCCCGCAGCGGCGGCAGCTTCACAGGCGGCGACATTATGATTGTGTGAAGCCGTTTCCGGCTGCTTTGTCGTATCGTCCGCCTTTTCCGGAATTGCCGGGTCTGCAGTCGTGCCGTCTGTATCCGTCGTTTCTGCCGCGATGTTATTAACCGTTGGTATGTTATCATCCCTGTAATTTTCCATCTGAAGTCACCTCTTTTCTGAATGTCTATATTATAGAATGTTTTTATGGGTGTTTTGTGACGGACACGTCAACCTTTTTACAAAAAATATACGTGCGGGCAACAAACGCAGCTTCTTTTATGATAGAATAATTGACGGTGCCGGATAGAAGAGGAGAGATAAGCAATATGGAAAGAATGTGTATACTGTTCGGCGGCAGATCGGGAGAATACGACGTATCTCTCATGTCGGCTGCTGCCGTAATCAGGGCATGCAGCAAAACGAAATATGATCTTCTGACCGTGGCGATAGACAGGGACGGCACATGGTACAAAACGACGGCTTCGCCCGATATGATAGAAAAAGACGATTGGAGAAAGGATGCGGAACCGTTCGATGCAGTGAGACTTAAAGCTGAGGCGGATTTCGTTTTCCCGGTCCTGCACGGCAGCTTCGGAGAGGACGGTACGCTGCAGGGACTCCTCGAGATGACGGATATGCCGTATGCCGGCTGCGGCGTATTGGCGTCGGCTGTCTGCATGGACAAGGGCGCGGCTAAGGATATATTCGTCAGGAACAATATCCCCACGTGCGCCCACATGGTTTTCAGGGCGGCGGATATATACGAAGACGCAAGAGCGGCGGCTGACGAGATCTCGGTGACCTTTGAGGGCGACGTGTTTGTAAAGCCGGCAAATGCAGGCTCGAGCATCGGTATAAGCAGGGTGTGCGGCGTAGAGGAAACCGTAAAGGCTCTGAAAGAGGCTGCTCGTTTTGACCGTCGCATTATAGTCGAAGCCGTCGTAGACGGACGAGAGATAGAGGTTGCCGTCGTCGGTAATTCGAGACCCGAAACGGGTGAGCTCGGCGAGATCATACACAGCGGCACCTATTACGATTACGACTCCAAATACAGTGAGAATTCGGGAACAAAGCTCGTAATACCGGCCGTGCTGTCCCCGGAAACGCGGGAAAAGATACGCGAGCTGGCGGTTAAGGCGTATAAGGCCGCAGACTGCTGCGGATTTGCACGCGTTGATTTTTTTGTTGAAAAGACGACAGGTAAGGTGTATATTAACGAGATAAATACTATACCCGGGTTCACGAGGTACAGCATGTTTCCTTTGCTGATGCAGGCTGCCGGAGTGAACTTTACGGAAACTATTGATAAGATAGTGGAGGCAGGCCATGAAAGATATAACGATAAAAATAACAGGCAGGCGCTTTGTGGGCGATGAGGCCGAAGACGAGATGGAATTCATCAGTGACGGCAGGATGTTCGACAGGAACGGCGCCAGGTATTACATATACGACGAAAGCGAATTTTCGGGCTTTCCGGGCTGTAAGACGAGCCTCAAGCTTACCGAGAACGCACTTAGGATGAAACGGATAGGAATCGGTGCGGTTTCCGGCTCCGAAATGGTCTTCGAGAAGGGCAAGCGCTTTATCAGCAGCTATAATACTCCTTACGGTTCGATGGATATGGAGGTGCTCACCAACGACATAAAACGCAATCTGACACCTGATGGCTTCGGCAGGATCACGCTTAATTACGATGTGAGCCTCAAAGGGCTGGCGGAGGGGCGAAACGAACTCGATATAGAAATAATGCAGTAATAATTGATTCAGTTAGGAGAGGGCAATGGGGAAAATCGGTTTTGACGCGGAAAAATATCTTGACGAGCAGTCCAGATATATCCTCGAAAGGATTGAAGAACATCAGGGAGAAAGGCTTTATCTCGAATTCGGAGGAAAGCTTGTTCACGATAAGCATGCGATGAGAGTTCTTCCGGGCTTTGACGAGAACGCCAAAATTAAACTTCTCCAGAAGATGAAGGACAAAGCCGAGGTTATAATCTGCATTTACTCGGGCGATATAGCTACGAGCAAAACGCGTCACGACTTTGGGATAACGTACGACCTTGAGGTGCTGCGGCTCATAGATACTTTCCGCCGCTACGACCTTTCCATCAACAGCGTTATCGTAACGCGCTACGAGGACGCTCCGGCGGTCAATATGTTCATCAACAAACTTGAGCGCCGCGGGATAAAAACATATAAGCATTCTTTCACAAAAGGCTACCCGACGGATGTGGATACGATCGTGAGTGAAGAGGGCTACGGAGCAAATCCGTATATAGAGGTAACAAAGCCGCTCGTCGTCGTCACCGGTCCGGGCGGAGGCTCGGGCAAGCTTGCCACGTGTTTGTCGCAGCTTTACCACGATTATATCAGGGGGCACAAGGTCCGCTATGCCAAGTTCGAGACCTTCCCGGTCTGGAATCTCCCGCTGAAGCATCCCGTGAACCTCGCCTATGAGTCGGCGACTGTCGATCTCAAGGATGTTAACATGATAGATTCCTTCCATCTTGAGGCATACGGCGAAACTGCCGTAAATTACAACAGGGATATCGAAGTGTTTCCTGTCGTAAAGAGAATAATAGAAAAAATCACCGGTGAAGAGTCGGAATACAAATCGCCTACAGATATGGGTGTAAACCGCGTGGGATTTTGCATCACCGACGATGAGATCTGCCGCGGGGCTTCCTGTCAGGAGATAATCAGACGCTACCTTATCGCCGAATGTGATTACAAAAAAGGCAAGATCGGGTCTGAGGCGATGGAGCGTGCGCAGCTTCTCATGAAAGAGGTCGGCAAGGATGTGAGTGACCGTTCCGTCGTGCAGGCGGCGCGCGATTACGTCGAACAGAAGCGCGCTCTCGACCCCAAATACATAAACACGGTCGTCATGGCGATAGAGCTTCCGGACGGTTCAATAGTGACGGGTCGCAGCTCGCGCCGCATGGTTGCAGCAGCCGCGATGGTACTGAACGCAATAAAAAAGCTTTCGCACATCGACGATGAGATGATGATAATAACCCCTCTCGTTCTCGAAACCATCCAAAAGCTCAAGACGGACGAGCTCGGATACGACCGGACGAGTCTTAATTGTGAGGAGGTTCTTATGGCGCTCGCGATATCGGGCACAAACAACCCTTCGGCGCAGGTCGCCGCAGGCAAGCTGCCGCTTCTGAGAACATGCCGGGCTCACTGTACTGCGATCCTTTCGGATCGTGACGAGCAGACTTTATCGGCACTTGGCATAGATGTAACCTCCGATCCGGAATACGTCACGACGAACCTTTATAATCAGTAACAAAACCGTACAACAAGTCAGATAACCGATAAGCTTCAGCGCACCGCGCTTTTGTCGCGCGCGCGAACGCCGGGATGCGATGAAAAAGAAGTATTCACAAACCGAATATGTGATCAAGTACGTAAAGGCGATACTCAAATGGATAATCGCTTCCGTTCTTATAGGTGCCGCCTGCGGCCTGGTCGGAGCGTTGTTTTACAGCGGCGTCACTCGCGTGACCGAAATCAGAGCTGTATATCCGTGGCTCCTGTTCCTGCTGCCTGCGGTCGGTTTGATAATAACGGTCATGTACATGAAATTCGATATAGCGGGTAAGGGCACCGATACTGTAATCTCAGCAGTACGCGACGGAAACACTCTCAAACTGAGCCTTATACCGGCTATATTTATAGGAACTGTACTTACACACCTATGCGGCGGTTCGGCGGGGCGCGAGGGCGCCGCGCTTCAGATCGGGGGCGGGCTCGGCAACGGCGTAGGCAGTTTTGTCAAAATGAAGCCCGAAGATCTCGGTATAGCTACGATGGCGGGCATGGCGGCATTCTTTTCGGCCGTGTTCGGGACACCGCTGACCGCGACGATTTTCGTAGTCATGTTCATTAACGTCGGGAGCCTTTACGAAATGGCGGTTTTCCCATGCTTTATGTCCTCTATGACAGCGTATTATATAGCGAAGGAGCTCGGGGCGAAGGCGTTGCAGCTTCGTCTGGCGCTTCCCGCGGCGCATCCCGTTCTTATGATCCGCCTGTTTTTGCTCGCTGCACTTTGCGGTGTTATCTCAACCGTCATGTGTTTGTGCTTCCGAACAGGAAAAAGGTTTTTTCACGGAGTGTTCCAGAATCCGTATATCAGGGTCGCGGCCGGCGGCTGTTCGGTCGTTGCTCTGACGCTGCTCGTCAAAACGGGAGATTATAACGGTACCGGTACGGAGATCATCCGCAGAGCAGTCGAAGAGGGCGTAGTCATTCCTTACGCTTTCGTTCTCAAGATAATATTTACGACACTTACGCTCGAATCGGGATATAAGGGAGGCGAAATCGTTCCTACCTTTTTTATAGGTTCGACTTTCGGTTGTCTTGTCGCACCTTTGCTCGGGCTGCCTGCTCATTTCGGAGCGGCCATAGGTATGGTCGCGGTCTTCGGCGGCGCCACCAATACCCTTATAGCGCCGATCTTTCTGGGTATCGAGGTCTTCGGCGGGGGCGGTGTCCTCTTCTTTGCACTCGCAAGCATAGCGGGCTACATCTGTTCCGGCTATAACGGGCTTTATTCAAGTCAGAAAATAATTTATTCCAAAGTCCGCGCCGCCGCCCGCATAGACATAAACACAAATAAAAATGTTATGGTCAAAGGGCGCGATCCGCGCGCTTACAGCAGGCTCATACGCAGCAAAGCGAGAAGAGCGCGCAAAAAAAGAAAATAAGCGCCGCATCGTGCCGCGCTTTATTTCTGTCATCATCCCCATACCGCGATGCCGTTAAACGGTATTGCACTCTCCGGATCGGCGCAGCCTTGCCGGGGCGCTATAATTTGCTTATGTCGAGTGACGGAAAACCCGAGAGCAGAGATCTTAACGCGGAGCGGATATTTGAACAGCCTCCGGGAACGTTTGATTCCATGTTGACGGGCATTATCGGTTCGTGCAGCGACTTACGGATAAGGAGCCAGCCGTCGGTGTCGGCCGACGTAAAGCTGATGCGGACCCCTTCGTAGTTAGGCGTTTCGAGCTCGGCGCCTGCAAGGCCGCCGGAGCTGACGGTATCGGAAAGAAAAGCGAGGATCGCATCGCTTTCGGCGGCAAAGTCCGAGTCTGTGATGGGCAGCCTTACCTCATACTCTTCGACAGGGTCAGTCATATCGCTTATTACAGATGAGATATGTCTATTCCGTGATTTGAGCTTTGCTGCTTGTACGACGATCTTTGTCGCGAGGTAAGCTCCGTCATCGAGAAAATAGTTTTCTCTGTATGCAGCATGGCCGCTCGTCTCTATGGCGAGAGCGCTGTCCGTACCCGCTTTGTTAAGCTCGATCGCTTTGTTTATGACATTGCGGTAGCCGCGCTTATACCTAAGATACCTGAGGCCGAGGTGCTCAAGAAAATCCGTCAAAGAAGGGGAGGTCACACTGTCCGTTACGACTGTCGTTCCCGGGTTATCGTCAGCTATCAGGGCCGCGGCGAGCGCTACGATGCGGTTCCTGTTTATCTCGCGGCCGTTTTCGTCGACGGCTGACGCTCTGTCGACATCCGTATCGAATATAAGCCCGAGATCCGATCCCGACGCGAGGACCGCGCTGCGGACGGAGCTCATGGCTTCCTGATTTTCGGGGTTTGGGATATGGTTCGGGAAGGTGCCGTCCGGTTGCAAAAATTGCGAAGATGAGATATCGGCTCCGAGCGGTTCGAGAACTTCGGTAGCATAAAATCCGCCCGCACCGTTTCCGGCATCGACGGTGATTTTGAGGCGGGACAGCGGTCTGCAGCCGGAGTCGTCGTAAGCCGGCGCATCAGAGAAATCATCGGGATCGCAGTCCGTACTGCAATCACGTCTGTCCGATGCGTTCGCGGCGCGGCATCCCGCGCGTATTATGTCGCGCAGATGCTTTGCGTAACGGCTCATGAGATCGGCATGAACGATATCAGATGTATTGTCGTGCAAAGTTTCCGTTTCCGCAAGAATGCGGTCGCTTTCCGCAAAGTTTATGATGTCGGTTATATCCTCTTTGTTGAGGCCTCCCGAGGCGTTGAAGAATTTGAGGCCATTGTACATGCTCGGCATATGGCTTGCGGTTATCATGATTGCACCTGTACAGCCGAACTCCGGGAATGCGGTTGACATAAACATAGCCGGAGTAGATGCAAGTCCACATGACAGGACAAGTGCGCCGCGCGCCGAGAGGGTACGGCATATAGCCTGTTCGAGGGCTTCGCCTGTAAGGCGCGAGTCGCGGCCGACCGCGATTTTTATTTCCGGAGCAGGCTTGCCGCAGGTGTTTATGAGCATGCAGAGAAAGCCCTCGGCAAGGCGGCTCACAGCTTCGGCAGTGAGAATAACTTTATCCGCGGGACCCATAGCCACGCCGCGTATATCGCTCCCATTCTGGAGTGCGGAATAATCTTTGGTCATAATTTTCTCCTAACTGTCGGCAGCGTCAGGTCGACAACAAGCTGAATTTGCTTTTGCAGACCGTTCGGGGTTATTTTACTGAACCGTCGGCATTGAACAGAGGCAGTCTTTCGAGATACATTATATCGTCTCGCTCAGCAGCGTCGCCCTCCGCAAGGACGCAAATACGCCCTACTATATTGCCGTGAACCTGTTTTATGAGTGTTTCCATGGATTTGAGCGAGTTCCCCGTGCTTATTACGTCGTCTGCGGCGAGTACGCGCGCACCATTCAGCAGATGTGCATCGTCCTCTCCCATGCAAAGGATTTGTATGTGGTCTGTCGTTATAGAGTCGACGGTCGTCTTTATTACGCCGCGCATATAAAGCTTAGGCTCCTTGCGAAGGACGATGTACGGCTTGTTGCCGGAAAGGCGTGACAGCTCGCAGGCGAGCGGTATGCCCTTAGATTCCGCCGTTACGATTACATCAAATTCCGGAGCTCGTGTGAGCAGCTCGCTCGCGGAGGCGGTGGTAAGCTCCATATCTCCGAACATTATAAACGCGCCGATCTGTGTATCGTCGCTGATCGGACAAAGCGGAAGCCTCCTCGTCAGACCTGCAATTTTCATTTCATGGTACATAATGAATACCCTCTCATAAGCTCCGGCACCTCATTTCCGTTTATTTTCAATTCTTTCATTCCTTTCGGGAATTTGTGATATTATGACGGCAGCAAAGATGACTATGCAGCCCGTGATTTCAAAACCGCTCATCCGTTCGTGCAGCAGCAGGGCGCTGAACAAAACGGAAAAAACGGATTCGAGGCTCAGGATCAAAGACGCGGCAGCAGGCTGGGCATTCTTTTGCCCGACGACTTGCAGCGTATAAGCTATTCCGCACGAGAAAACGCCAGCATATATGATAGGAAACCAGCAATCGAGGATCTTATGTATGTCGGGATGTTCAAATATTAACATAAGTATTATAGTGCCGAGACCTGCAACGAGGAACTGTATGCAAGAGAGCATGATGCCGTCCGTGTTTGGGGAGAAGTGATCAATCGTCAGAATGTGACACGAAAACGCGACGGCGCAGAGCAGCAGAAAAAAATCGCCTTTCTGAATATGAAAGCTCTCGCCGGTTCCCGCCATGGTGAGCAGGTAAAAGCCGATCGCGCCTATAACTGCGCATATCCAGATTATTGCGCGGCTTCTTTTTCCGACCAGCAGTCCTATTATCGGAACGATCATAATATATAGAGCCGTAATAAAAGCCGCCTTGCCTGCACCGGTGTCGAAATACATGCCGAACTGCTGAAGATTTGATGCAAGGGCGAGGCATATACCGCATGCGATGCCGCCCGCCAAGGTCTTGCGTTTTTTGACCGGATCCGGGGGCGAGGGATTCCTGCGGCTCGTTATAAGTATGACCGGGAGCAGTGCGAGCCCGCCTATGAGTGTCCGTATCCCGTTGTACGTGAAGGGTTCGAGAACCGTACCCGCCTTTTGTGCCACAAATGAGGATCCCCATATTATCGCCGTAAGCAACAGTAATATATTGCTCGTAGCTTTTTTGCTCATTACCGTTCTCTCTTTCGTTTTCGTTGATTTTCCAATACATTCTAATTATAAAGCGGTTGAAGGCGATTGGCAAGTGCGGTATACTTTTCCCCAAAACAAAAATGTGATAAGATGGTTGTGGTCAGAACAAAGCAATCAGGGAGATCGAATATGGAGCATACACTTCAGGAGTTGGAGGAGCTTATCGCCTCTGTCAGGCCGCTCGATGAAGCGGCTATGGCGCAGGCTGAAAAGAGGCAGGCTTACAGGGTCAAGGTGCCGGGAAGTCTCGGGCGGCTCGAGGATATCAGTATCAGAATAGCGGGGATAACGGGAAAGCCTTACGGCAACGAAGCCGCAAAACAGGCGATAATACTGATGTGCGCCGACAACGGAGTCGTAGCGGAGGGTGTCGCATCCGCGCCGCAGACGGTGACTTTGATGCAGACGCAGAATTTTACAAGGCGGATAACGGGTGTAGGCTCACAGGCGAAATATTTTGGAATTGATATACTCGATATAGACATAGGAGTAAGACTTCCGATACAGCCTGAGCTGAGCGTAAACGATATGCTGACATCGGACGGCAGGCTTGCGGAGGGCGTCGTAGACAGGCGCATCGCCGACGGAACCGGAAACCTCGCAAAGGAACCCGCAATGACGAAGAAGCAGGCACTTGCCGCTTTGTTCGTAGGTATAGAAGCGGCTAAAGCGTGTAAGACTGCCGGTATGGACATCATCGGCGTGGGAGAGATGGGTATCGGCAATTCGACTACGGGAGCATGCATGATCTGCGCGTTTACGGGTGCAGATGCTGCGGATGTTGTCGGAAGAGGCGGCGGCCTGAACGACGAGGGTCTTGCCCGCAAAAAAGAGGTTGTAAACGCGGCAGTGGCAAAATATAACTGTGATGACCCTATCGAGGTGGCTCGCCGCATGGGGGGGTTTGACATACTCGGTATGGCAGGGGCGTATATCGGCGCTGCCGTTTACAGGATTCCCGTCGTAGCTGACGGATTTATATCCGTTGCAGCCGCGTTGCTGGCATCCGAGATTGCGCCTCAGGTAAAGGATTTTCTTTTTACAAGCCACAAATCTCAGGAGTCGGGTTACAGTCTCGCTGTCGGAAAGCTCGGCATACCGCCGATGTTTGATCTCGGCATGAAGCTGGGCGAGGGATCGGGATGTCCCATAGCTTTCAAAATAGTCGAGGCATCGCTTGCGGCGATGAACCTCATGAAGAGCCTCGAAGAGGGAAGCATCGACGCGGAATACCTCGAGGAGCTCAGAAAAAACAACGACTTTTGATATGAACGTATTTATCAGCGGCGGAGCAAAAAACGGAAAATCGTCGTTTGCGCAGGAACTTGCCGCAGGGCTGGCGAAAAAAGACGGACTGCCTCTTTATTACGTTGCGACTATGATAGCAGGCGACGATGAGGACAGACTGAGGATAAAAAGACATATAGAGGATCGCGACGGCCTCGGGTTTATCACCATAGAAGAGCCCTATCGCACGGCGCCCCTTGCACAGATGTACGAAGGCGTTTTTCTTCTCGATTCCTGCACTGCGCTACTCGCCAACAATATGTTCAGAGACGGCGAGTATTTTGAGGATGCGGCGGAGGATACGGCAAAGGATCTCGTATCGTTCGCAAGGGCGTCCGGAAATGTCGTCTTCGTTTCCGATTTCATCTATTCCGAGGCTTTGCGTCCCGAAGAGTATACGGAAAATTACAGAATGGGTCTTGCGCTATGTGACAGAGCGCTGGCAGAGATCTGCGACGAGGTCTACGAGGTGATCTGTAAAATACCGCGAAGGGTAAAATAAATGAAAAATATCGTGACTGCATTTTTTATGGCGTGGGGCAATTTTCTAAGCCTGCCGTGCCCATACAGGCACTGGGACGGAAAACTGAAGAACATGATGCTCGGCTTTCTTCCGCTCATCGGCTTTGCAGCCGGGCTGCTTTGGTTCGGGCTCGGTGTTTTTGTAACCTTTGTCGGTGTTCCGGTCATACTCTCATCGTTTGCTATGACATTTTTTATCTATGCCGTTTGCGGGTTTATGCACATGGACGGGTTTATGGATGTCAACGACGCCGTGATGTCGAGGCGTCCGCTCGAGGAGAGGCGCAGGATACTCAAGGACAGCAACGTCGGAGCCTTTGCGGTCATAACCGTCGTCTTTCTCGTGCTCGCAAGTCTGTCGTCGATGATATCTTTTCTGGCGTCCGAGCCTGCGTATGCCGATCTGCTTGTGCTGACAGTGATTCCGGTCGCGTCGCGGGCGGCATCAGGCGCGTGCGTGCTTAATTTCAAGCCGATGGAAACGAGTCAGTACCTCGAGGCTCACAGTGCGCCGAGGACGAAATATACGATTATGCTCGCCGTATTTGCCGTCGCCGTTACGGCGACAGCTGCCGCGGTGGGGACCGTATGGAATAACTGCGGTGGGGCGGCCGGTACGATTAAGCCTGTCGGTACGGCGCTTGTGACGTTTTTTGCAACGTTTACGGCCTGCCTTTACGCGAAGTGTCGGCTCGACGGTATGAACGGTGACATTGCTGGTTATTCGATATGTGCGGGCGAGGTCGCGGGGCTCGTATTCATCGCTTTGTTTTAGACGGAGGAAGTATGATTTTTGTTTTCGGAGGCTCATATCAGGGCAAGTTGGAATTCGTAAAAAGGAAATTCGGCGTTACTGACGCGGAATACTGTACTCCGGGCAACAGAGCGCTTTCTTTCGATCGTCCGTTAATCTACGCGTTTCACGAGTTCACGTACGGCTGTGAGTGCCGCGGAGAGGATGCACTTGCATACATCAGGGCGAACCGTGCGGTCTTTGCCGACAAAATAGTGATTTCCGACGATATTTCGCGCGGACTTGTGCCGACGGACGAGACAGAACGCGCGTGGAGGGAGACGAACGGACGCTGCTGCAACCAACTCGCCGCATGGGCTGACGAAGTATATACCGTATTTTGCGGTATCGGACAAAGGATAAAATAATGGAAAGCAGGATAATTCTGATTCGCCACGGCATAACGGAGGGCAATAAAAAAAGGTGGTTCTACGGCGCTGCAGACATACCTCTTTCGCAGGAGGGACGCGAGGAGCTCATAGAGCAAAAGGCGGACGGGCTTTATCCGGATGTTCCCGACGGTGCTCAGTTTGTAACTTCGGGGCTTGTGCGCACCGAAGAAACTCTTGAGCTGCTTTACGGTAACGTACGGCATACCGTACTTCCCGATCTTCAGGAAATGAGCTTCGGCGATTACGAATGCAGAGCTTTTGAGGAGCTTACGCAGGACGAGCTCTTCCTCGAGTGGGGCTACGACAGGACCGGAGAGCTCGCTTTGCCGAACGGAGAATCGCGCAACGCCTTTGCCGAGCGTATATCGCGCGGGATGGCGGAACTGGTGGCGCTGCATGAGCGTCATGAGGTGACGGTGGCGATATGCCACGGCGGCGTGATATCGGCGATGCTTCAGGACATGTTCCCCGGGAAATACGAAACGATGTGGAGCTGGATGCCTCGGCCCGGCTGTGGTTATACGGTATATATGGAGGGGGACAGACCGGTACGGTCGGAAAGCTTCGGACGTGTCGGTGATTCGCTTCAGGACGCGATAAACGGGTATAATGAGGATGAAAGTGCTGGGGGTATTTTCTGATGTCGACGAGAGAAAACAAAAAGAAAAAAAAGAGTGACATTATATTCAGGATAATAACGGTCATTCTGCTGTGCGTTATGGTTTTCAGCGCGTACAAAGTCGTTTCGATACTCCTGGAGTATCATAACGGGAAATCGGCTTACGATGCTCTTGCAGATATTGCAGGTACCGGCAAATCAGCCGGCGCAGGCATTCTCGGATCCTCGGGGGAAGACGATCCGGAGTTTCTGGATATCAATTGGGAGGCGCTGATGGCAAAGGGCAGCGACGTCAAGGGCTGGCTGCGCTCGCGCGGCACGTCGATAAACTACCCTGTCGTACAGGGTTCGGACAATGATTATTACCTGACTCATATAATGACAGGGGAGTCCAGCAGATACGGCTCACTTTTTATCGATTACAGATGCGAGGACCCGTTCAACTGCTTTATGACTGTAATATACGGGCACCGTATGATGAACGACAGCATGTTCAACCGCCTCGGCGATTACTTCGACGATGCCGATTATGCCCGCACCCATCCGATAATGCAGCTTTATACGCCGGACTGCAATTATTATCTCGAGATTTTCGGCGCGATGCACGTAGACGCGAATAACACGTCTGTTTATGATATGTTCATTCCCGAGGATGATTCGGCGGCGCGTCAGGCATATATCGACATGATTCTCGCAGGTAATGAGCTTGCCGGTTATTCCGGCGGTGTAAGCGTATCGGGCAGCGACCGCATAGTAATGATGAGCACGTGTACATACGACTACGGTGACGACCGCATAGTAGTATGGGGAAAGCTTACGCCGATGAACAGCTCCGCCGGTTCGAATGCGCAGGGGTGAAAAACGCGTCCGCGCGATTAACCTTCTGATTTTTCGGGCAGGCCGTATATGCAGTATGCCGGATACATATCACCGGAATAGAGCCAGGGGTTTTCACCCATATCGATGTGTTCGTCGAACATGAGATCCGGAATAAACAGTCTGAGCGATGTGCGCCTCGTTCCGATTATCGTTTTACCTTCTTTTACGGGGCTTTCGACAAACTCTATGATCTGCCTGAGCAAATCGGGTATTCCCGTTTCTTTAGCATAGTTCGGTATAAACGTGTTCGCGTCGACGTATGATACGTTTTCGTCCTGTTTGAGCCAATCAAGCCTTAGCATATCTTCATCCTCCTGATAATGACCACGCGGCATCGGTCCGCGTGGTCGGAAGTCGGATGATTTCGGCCGCGGTGATGGCGCTTCAGACCGGACGGCATTACGTATCCGGTTCCGCTTCATATCGGAAGCATCACGGCTACTTACTCGCGGAGAGTTTCATCTCATTCCGCATGCGGGATACCCGCTTGTGCCATCCTGTTTTATTTGACTACTTAGATTATAGCAAATACACGTGAAGCGTCAAGGCGGCAATCCCCGTTTTGCCACGTGGCAGACAGCGAACGGGTTCCGAAAAAACGCTCGTTGACGCGCTCTCGCCCGCGAGCTCTGCATATGAATTGAGTGAGCCGCCGTTCCAAAAGGACGCTCGTAACGCGCGCTCCTATTTGCCGGCCTGAGCTGCCGCGATGGCTTTGTTTACAGCGTCTTCTACGGGCTGTACATCAAGGCCGTGGACAGCACATGCGTTCGCAAGCGATTCGCCCTGCGATGCCGGGCATCCGAGGCAGTGCATACCGCTCGAAAGCAAAACTTCTATCGTTTCCGGATATGTGCTGATGATTTCGCCGACCGTTTTATCTGATGTTATATACTTTTCCATTTTTATTTCCTCCTGTTTAATATACTCTTGATTTTACGCCTTTATGTTACTATAATCAAAAAGAAAAGTATGTTGGTTTGACAACAAAGAGGTGCTTTATGGATTTTGATTTTCTCGCATCAACCGAATTGTTTCGGGGGGTATCGGTGGAGGAAGTACGCAAGGTGCTGTCATGCCTTGCAGCGCGTGAACGCAGTTATTTCAAGGGCGATATAATTTACAGCACCGGAGATACCGTAAAAGAGATAGGTCTTGTAGAGGAGGGGAGTGTGAATGTCGTCGTCAATTTCCTCTGGGGCGACAGCAACATCTTCGGGCATGTGGAGAAAGGCGAGGTGTTTGCCGAAACGTACGCCGCTGTTGCGGACAAGCCGCTCCTGTGCGATGTAGTCGCCGCGGAGAATTGCAGAATATTGTTCGTGGATATGAGCAGACTGCTTACTACCTGCAGGAACGGGTGCGAGTACCACAACGCCATCATCCACAATATCGTGGCCATTTCGGCAGCAAAAAACCTCGGGCTTTCGTCGCGTATGATGCACATCGCATCAAAGTCGATACGCGGACGACTGCTTTCATATCTGAACGAACAGTCGATAGAGAACGGCAGTCGGTATTTTACGATACCGTTTTCGCGTCAGCAGCTTGCGGATTATCTTAACGTTGACCGCAGTGCGCTGTCGAACGAGCTGTCAAAAATGCAAAAAGACGGACTGATCGATTTTCACAGAAGCGATTTTTATATCAAGGAGGGCGGTTTTGTCGGGTGATATCAGATGTAGAAGAATATACGATGAGGCGTCGCCGGGGGATGGATTTCGCGTTCTTGTGGACCGTCTGTGGCCGCGCGGAATAAAAAAAGCTGATGCGGCGCTCGATTTGTGGGCAAAGGATATTTCGCCGTCACAAGACCTGCGCATATGGTTTGCGCACGATCCGCAAAAGTATGCACAATTCGGGGAACTCTATTCGGACGAGCTTTCCGTAAATCCGGCCGCAGCCGAATTTGCCGCGCTGTGTGCATCGAAGCTCGAAGCGGAAAACGTCACATTTCTGTATGCGGCAAAGGATACGGAAATGAACAACGCGACGGTGCTTCGAACGTGGGTCATGGCGAGAATCCGATATAAAAGTCCCGGATCTGCCGCCTGTGCGCGGGTTGATAAAATATGACAGACAAATATGACAGACATATGAACGGATGAAAGTATGAAAGAAAAAAAGGACAGATTGAAAGAGTACGCGCACGAGGGCGCGTGCGTAAAGCCTGAAGAGCTCGAGCGGATGATTGCGCAGGAGCAGGCAAAGAAACATAAGGCTCTTAAAGTGTGCATCGCTACCGTTGCGATCTGCGTGTTGCTGATCGCGCTTCTGGCATGGAGATTCGATACTGACGAAGCGCCGTTATATCTGCTCGGCGCGCCTGTAATGTTTATCGGAGCGTGCGTCGTTTTAGCTCACGGTAAGGATTATGTAAATGCGAAGGGAAAGATACGAAAACTGCGGCAGTCATAAAAACCCCGGAAAACATTCCCGAGGTTTTTGTGTCCCGCCATCTTATCATTGTGTGTCCCTTATTACGGTGAGCGCCGTTTCGAGAGCATGGACGATGGCCGAAACGGACATACTCGGCATTGCGGAAACCGGGATTATCCGTGATATGTTTTCGGGTATGCGTGCAGCCTGATCCGGAGTGCACGGTACGTGTATAAAGCCGCAGCGCATTCCCGGAAAATCCTGCCCGGCGTAGTAGAGCATGCCGTACATGAGGTGATTACAGACAAACGTTCCGGCGGAGTCGGAAATGCCCGCGGGAATACCTGCCGCTCTGATTGCGTCAGCTATTTGTTTTACGGGGAGCGTCGAAAAGAATGCCGCGGGAGCGTTTTTGAAAACGGGCATATCGGTAGGCTGTTTCCCGTCGTTGTCGGGAAACGGTGCATCTTCAAGGTTGATTGCCGTACGTTCAACCGCGATCCTCACGCTTCCGCCGGCCTGTCCTGTCATAAGTACGGCATCAGGCTTGGCCGCGCGTGCAGTGCGGCGGACGATTTCGAGAGATGTGCCGAATACAGTCGGCACTTTCATTTTGATAAGCTCAACACCTTCGGGAGCGGTGACCGCCCTGACGGCTTCGTAAGACGAATTTGTGCGTGCGCCCCCGAACTGATCGAACCCGGTAAGCAGTATTTTCATTGTTTGCCTCCTTGTATTTTTATTAAACGGTTAAACTATGATTTCGGCCGTGCTGCCTTTCGTTTTTTTCTTTGTTACGCGGATCTGCATCTCGATTCGTTCGCTCAGGTCTTTGACGTGCGAGATGATGCCGACGAGCCTGTTACCCTCCGTGAGAGAAACCAACGTTCCTATTGCGCTGTTGAGAGAATCCTCATCGAGAGAGCCGAATCCTTCGTCGACGAACAAAGTATCGAGCCGTATACCGCCCGCGGATGCCCTGACGATATCGGAAAGGCCGAGGGCCAATGACAGCGAGGCCTTGAAGGATTCGCCGCCTGACAGAGTTTTTACGTTCCTCTCGGAGCCGGAATAGTGATCGACGACATCGAGATCGAGACCGCTTTTGCTTCTGTGATCATCGGGATTGCGCCGGCGAATGAGCTCGTATTGCCCGTCTGTCATCTTCATGAATCTGACGTTGGCTGCGGCGATGATCTTGTCAAAATACGTCATCTGTATATACGTTTCGAGGGTGACTCGTTCCTTGCCCCTCAAACCTCCGTTAACGGTGGACGACAGCGCATAAGCGCAGCGGTATTCTTCTTCAAGGTGCCTGAGCTTTTCGGATACCGTATTCATCCCGCTGAGCGCACTTTCGTTCGAAGCGAGGCGCTTACCGGCTTCGGAGAGTTCAGCTTCTGAAGTCTCTATCTTAACGATAAGTTCGTCCATATCGGATCTGAGCTTTGAACCGTCGATGTCCCCGACATTATTGAGCTTAGCCTTCGCTTCTTCGATCAAAGCGTTTACGGCTGCTGCTTTCTTCTCGTTGTCTTCTTTGTTTGTGCGCGCTTTATCGAGTGTTTTGTCCGCCGTATCGAGATCGGCAGCCGCCTGTTCTCTTATGGCGGCCGCCGCCGCGCGTGTCTCATACGGGAGTGAACGGCGCAGCCGCTCCACATCGCTGCGGAACGATTCGACGCGTGCTCGGCCCGAGGCAACGGATTCCTTCACTGCTATTATGACATCATCAATCTCCGAAATCTTCTTTTTTTTCTCCGGGATAAGCTTTTCTATTATCGCTTTGCGCTGTGCTGCGGCTTCGAGGATGCTTATTTTGTTTCGGATATCGGTCTCTGAGGAAGCATTTTCGGCCGCTCTTTGTGAGAGAAGCCCGCCTGCAGCATCTGTGTCGTCGGATCCGATGAGATGAATCAAAGTTTTCTTGAGGGACGATTCGAGCTGATCGGCTTTGCCTTTGAGCTCACCTGCACGGCTGCTCGCGGCGGCAGATTTTTTCATGGCAAGCGCCGCCGCTTTTTCGGCATCGTTTATTTGCGATTCGGTTGGAGCTTCAGCGGATAAAGGCGCCGGGGCAGGGTGATCGGTCGAACCGCAGACGGGGCATGGGACACCGTCAATAAGCCTTTCGGCAAATAAACCCGCCTGATGGTCGAGGAATGCGCGCGTTAAAACATCACGGCGCAGCGATATATCATCGGCATCTGCCGCAAGGCGGGCGTAATCGGCCTGTGCGTCGGCAAGGAGCGTCTTATGCCCGTTATATTCGCCGAGCGCTTCTATCGCATCTCGTATTTCCCCGCCTGTGCGGATAAGCTTTTCCATGCGGGCATTCATGCTTTCGAGCGAAACTGCGGAAGTTGCCGGATCGCCGAGTTCCGACTCGAGTGACGCGAGCTCGTCTGTCAGGCAGTCTTTCTCCTCACGGAGCTTTTGCGCCTTTTTTTCATCGGCGCTGAGGGAGGCTTTCGCGTCCTCAAGGTTTGTTATAGCGGAGTCGAGTCTGTCGTAGTCATCTGACCGAAGATCTATCAAAGCGATCTGATCGCGCAGTCTTTTGCGTTCGGGCTCCTGCAATGTAAGCTGTTTATAACATTCATGGAGGTCATCATGTAAGGTCGCGAGGCGAACCGACTCGGTTTCATATTTTGCGAGCTCCGCCCGTATTTTGTTTATTTCGCCCGAGCGCCCGAGCTTGGTGTCCAAAATGCTCTTCCGCTCTCTCAGAGACTTGAGTTCATCGGAGAGAGATTCTTCGACACGCCTGTCGTGCGCGATGATATCGGAAACGAGAGCTGTCGCTTCGGACGGCGCCCTCCCGCCTTTTTGCGCTGCGGTAAGCTCGGAAGTGCAGAGGTTGTCCGCACATCGCACAAGTGAAAGGTAATGCATGAACGATGCTTCCTTTTCGCCTATTTTCGCCTTCAGGCGGTTTGAGATCGATGACAGTTCCTTCTGGAGGTCGTCGTAACAACCTGTGGCAAAGATCCTGCGGAATATCTCAACTCTCTGATCGGTGCCGGCAAGGAGCAATTTCAGAAAATCCCCCTGAGCAAGCATTGCAATTTGCGAAAACTGATCAAAGTCGAGACCGAGTATTTCGACGATCTCATCGTTGGCGGATTTGATATTTGTGATAACGGAACCGTCAGGCTTTGTCAGGAGGGCGCCTGCGCTCTGCGCAGTCATGCGGTTTCCGCGTTTTGACGGACGCATGTATGCCGGGCTGCGACGTATGGTATACGAACTGCCGTGATATTCAAACACGAGCTCTACATAAGTTTCGGCACGGGGATCTGCGTACTCGGAGCGCATCATGTCCGGCTCGCGCGTATTGCCGCTCGTTTTGCCGTAGAGAGCGTATGTTATTGCATCAAAAATAGTAGTTTTGCCGGCACCGGTATCGCCGGTTATCAGGTAAAGGCCGCTTCTGCCTAATTTGCTCATATCGAGTACTGTGCGATCCGCATAAGGGCCGAAGGCCGAGATCTCTATCTTAACAGGTCTCATTTTTGCGCCTCATTTTCTTTTTCCCATATCTTCTTTATCAGAGCAGCCGCAAGCCTCTCCTGCCCCTCATCCATACGGTTGTTGTTCTGAAGCTCGTAAAACCTGTTCAGCAGCTCGATCGGAGCCTGCTCATGCAATTCTACGGTCGCCTCTATGTCGTTGTTGCGTGCCGTTCTCGTGTTTTCGTAATCGAATTTCATGAGCCGCGGATATATGAGGGAAAGCTTTGCCATCGCATTAGGCACGTCTTCCTCGTCGGTCAGGGTTATATGCAGATAATCGTTTTGGCCGCCTGCGCTGTAACTGCTTTTGAGCGTGAGCTCATTGTATGCGCCGCGTATTTCGCGCATATCAAAACGCGGCTTGAGCGGTACGGTTCTGAGAGAAAGATCTCCTTTGCGGCCGAGCTCGGCGATCGAAACGGATTTCGTCTGTTCGCATTCCGAAAATGAGTATTTGAGAGGACTCCCGCAGTACCTTATCCTGTTTTCTCCCACGGACTGGGGCGCGTGAAGGTGCCCGAGCGCGACGTAATCGAACTCGCAGAAAACGGAGGCGTCAACGTTGTCGGAACCGCCGACCGATACGGTTTCCGAATCGGAGCGCACCGCGCCGGTAACGAATTGGTGGGTGATTATGACGCTGCGGTGTTCGGGGTCTATGTTCATGCGGCGGATCGCCGCGCGTACGGCATCGGTATATGTTTCCGCATTTTCATCCGGGAAAATGTGCCGTATATTTGCGGGCTTTACGAACGGGAGCATGAATATGTCGACAGCGCCGTATTCGTCCGTCAGGGTAAAAGGCGTAACCTCGCCGGAATAGACAGGCGACATGTGAACTCCCGACGGATTCATGAGGCGTGCACCGAAGGCTATGCGTTCGGCGCTGTCGTGATTGCCGCTTATAACAAATATGTGATCCGCGAGCTGCGAAAGTTCGTGGAGAAAAGTGTCAAACAGCTCGACGGCATCCGTCGGCGGCTGCGGTTTGTCGTAAACGTCGCCGGCTATGAGCACGGCATCGGGAGCCTCGGTCCGCGTAATATTTATAAGCTGTCCGAGTATATATCGCTGATCGTCCGTCATCCGAAAACCGTTTACGGTTTTGCCGAGATGAAGATCGGAAATGTGCATAAGTTTCATATTTTTCTCCTTGACATAATTATATCATAGGATATATGGGGAATTTGACATTTGCCGTGAAAAAGAATAAATTAAACGAGTTGACGCGACAAATCTCTTTGTGAAATTTTCTTCGCAGTCAACACACATTTCTCTTCACATGAGTGATTTTTTATACACAAAGCGGGAGTATTATTTTACTTGAGCGTTATTTTATTGAAACGAGGTGAAAAATTTGATCCGGATTGAACATCTTACCAAGAGGTACGGTAATTATGTCGCCGTGGATAATTTGTCCTTCACCGCGGACAAAGGGAAGATATACGGATTCCTCGGTCCTAACGGTGCGGGAAAATCTACCACCATGAACATGATGACCGGATATCTGTCATCGACATCGGGGACTGTCACGATCGACGGATTTGATATCGTTGCAGAGCCTGAGCAGGCGAAGAGCAGGATCGGCTATCTGCCTGAATCTCCCCCGGTTTATCCTGACATGACGGTCGAAGAGTATCTTTTGTTCGCCGCTGAACTCAAACGCGTGCCTAAACGGGAACGGCGCAAAGCGGCGGAGGACAGCATGGCCAGGACGGAGATCACCGACGTCAGAGGAAGGCTGATAAAAAACCTGTCTAAGGGATATAGGCAGAGAGTCGGGCTCGCGCAGGCGATAATCAACGATCCTCAGGTGATAATCCTTGACGAGCCTACAGTCGGGCTCGATCCCGAGCAGCAGAAAGAAATGTTCGATTATATAAGGACTCTTCGCGATGACCACATAGTCATTTTGAGTTCGCATATACTTTCCGATGTCAGTGCCGTGTGCGACGAGGTTTGGATAATCAATAACGGCAGGCTGATCGCAAGCGATACGCCTGAAAATCTGCGGAGGCATGCCGCATCCGGTCAGCGGGTGACACTTAAGGTCAGAGGCGATATCACTCCGGGAGAGCTTCAGGAGCGCATTTCTGCGGCCGACGGCGTAACGTCCGTGGAGGTCAGTGCGCAGAGCGGCGGTGAAATGACAGCCGTCATTTCTTCGGACTGCGGCGAGGATATAAGGCCTGTGATATCAAGGACGGTATTCGATCTCGGGCTTGATTTGCTTTCTATAAATGCGGAGGAAACATCGCTTGAGGATGTATATCTGACGCTTACGGCCGAAGAGCCTGCCGACGGGCAAGACTGCGGCGCGGAGGAAGATGCTGCCGGTGAAGAAGATGCCGACATGAAGGAAGAGCCTGCTGACGAAGAAGACGGCGATGCGGAGAACCCTGACGGGACGGAAACCGGTGAGACGCCGGAAGAGGAGGCGGATGATGTCAGCAATAATTAAAAAAGACGTCAGATCGTATTTCAATACATTTACGGGATGGCTGTTTATAGGTCTTCTGTGGATGTTTCTGTCTTTTTTTATAAGCTACTATAACTTTTTTTCGCTCAGTTCAGATATGAGTGCCGCACTTTCGGTCATAGTTTTGATACTTTTGATACTGATACCGATACTGTCCATGCGGTCTTTTGCCGATGAACAGAAACAAAAGACGGACCAGCTGCTGTTTACGGCTCCCGTATCGGTGGGGAAAGTTGTGCTCGGGAAGTTTTTCGCCCTTGCGGCTGTGTATTCGATCCCGATGCTCTTTCTTTGTTTTGTTCCGCCGATATTGGGCCGCTTCGGAACGGTTTCGTACGGACTTGCCTATACAGGGATATTCGGGCTCTGGCTTCTCGGACTTGTGTGTATTGCGATATGCATTTTCGCGTCATCGCTTACGGAGAGTCCTGTAATCGCCGCGGTGATCGGTTTCGCGATATTGTTCGGCATTTACATGATACCGCAGCTAAAGAGTATGATCTCGTCCGGAGAAAATACGGCAACAAAGGCACTGAGCACGCTTTCCGCCATAGATCGTTATTATACGTTCCTCGGCGGCACGCTCGATGTGTCGGCGATCATATACCTCGTTACGGCCGTCGCTTTATTTCTTTTTCTGACGGTACAGGTAATACAGAAGCGCCGGTACGCTGTCTCGAAAAAAACGATAAAGTTCAGCGCGTTCAGCTCTGCTATGGTCGTCATCCTGATCGTTGCGACGGTGCTGATCAATATGGCGGCGTCGCAGCTTCCGTCATCGCTCAGGAATATAGATCTGACGCCGCAGAGAATTTTCTCCGTGACGGATGACACGAAGAAGATCGTTTCCGCGATTGGCGAAGACGTGAATATATACGTGCTTGCCGCCGAAAGCAAGGCTGATAAAAACCTTAATAAAACACTTGAGAAGTATCAGGCGCTGTCGGATCACATAAAGGTAAAGTACGTGGATCCTGCAGCAAATCCGACATTCCTCAAGGATTACACCACGAGCACGGATATATACGTCAACAGTCTCGTGGTCGAAAGCTCAAAGCGATATAGAGTCATAAATTACAGCGATATATACAAAAAAGAAATGGATTCCCGGACGTATACGCAGAAGACGACCGGTTACGACGGGGAGGGCCGGATCACATCGGCTCTTATGTACGTAACGAACGATAAGATGCCTGCCGTATATACGCTGACGGGTCACGGAGAGGCGGTGCTCGGGAGCAGATTTTCGGATGCGCTCCAGAAGCTTAATATATCAAGCAAGGCGCTTGACTTCATGAAAAACGACGCCGTGCCCGAGGATGCCGCGGCAGTAGTAATATATGCGCCGACATCCGATATATCTTCCGACGAGCTGACCAAGCTCAAGTCATATATAGACGGCGGAGGCGGGATAGTTGCGGTGACGACGGCGGAAGCCGCCGCGGATATGACGAATTATAAAGCGTTACTCGAATATTACGGAGTGACTCTCGGCGAGGGGATAGTGATGGACGACAATTCGGGGAATTATTATAATTACCCGAATTACCTTCTTCCGAGGATAGCGAGCGATGATATAACATCTCAGATAAGGAACGGTTACGTTCTTTCCGTATTTTCGCAGGCGCTCACCGCGGACGAGTCGAGGACGGACGTAAAGTTCACAAAGCTTCTCAGCACGTCCGACAAAGGGTATATACACGCGAAAGCCGATGACGAAGGAGACCTTGCGAGGACGGACGATGACGAGTCGGAGGAGCGGATAATCGGGCTTAAAGCTGTAAGAACGGGAGACTCGGGCTCATCGACACTTGTCGCATACACGTCGCCGTATATTTTTGTCGATCAGGCGGATCAGATCGTTTCGGGATCGAATGTGCTGCTCTTCAAAGGGACTATGGGTGCGGTTGCGGGCAGCGATATAGAAACCGTCTCTATTCCCGTAAAGGAATACGGTTCGTCTGAGCTCACCATGTCCGCGCGCACGGCCGCCGTCTTTGGTGTGATGACGACACTTGCGGTGCCGATTGTACTTATAGTCGCGGGCTTGTTCATCTGGCTCGTGCGAAGAAAGAAATGAGGCATCAAAATGCAGGCACAGAAGAGACACCTTATCATCGTAGCGTTTATACTTATCGCGGCACTCGGGAGCTATTTCGGCGTCAGATATTACAATCAAAAAGCCGACGCGGAGAAGGACACGAAGGTATATAAAGCTTTTTCGCTCGAAAAGGACAATGTCCGCGAAATATCCGTCACCTCCGGCGAAGGTACATACGTGTTGGAATACGATCCGGACGCATACGCATCTTATCAGAAATCAAAGTCATCCGAAGAACCCTCCGGCGATATGTCCGGCAAAACGGGAGAATCGGAGAGCACCGACGCTCCGTCGAATGACAATCCGGAAGACAATAACGTTACAGGATGGAGCTTTGGAAACGGCGGCGAGGACATCGTAAATGCCTCGCTCGCATCGTCCCTGCTCGACAGTCTTAGCGTTATAACGAGCGAAGATGAAATCGCGGACACTTCAGACGCGTCTCAGTTCGGATTTGACGCCCCGTCGGCTGTCGTAACAGTCAAAATGGCGGACGGGACAACCCGCATGATAGAGATCGGCAGCTATAACGATACGATAAAAAAGTACTATCTAAGGGCTGACGGAGGAGACAAAATATATACGGTGGAAAAGGCTTTTTATACGGGTCTCGCTTATTCGCACGAGGATATCACCGATGCCGGGGAAAAGACAGGTAACTGAACAGGCAAATCAAAGGCAGCTCCGGTTCGGACCTGCCTTTTTCGCGGGCGCCGGAGCGGTAAGGTGCGAATGTGCGGCATGGCTCGGGGGGGTGGCACTTTTTTATAATGCATAGACATGAGATACATAAACGTGATAAAATACAGTAACCGATAAGAGTGCGAGGTGCCGTAAGGGACATGGAACGAAGGTTCAATTTTCAATATGCGATGGTTCACGGGACGTATTGGATGTACTATGGTGTCCTCAGCAGTTTTTCTTCGGTATTTCTGTTGGCAAGGGGTTTTACCAACTCGCAGATAGGCATGATTATCGCTCTCGGCAATATTATCGCGGTGATCGTTCAGCCGCTTCTCGCGGATTTTACCGACAGGATGCGCAGAACAGCGGTTTTTACGGTTTCAGCAGCAATGACACTGCTGCTGATGGGATTTACGGTGCCGCTCATAATGCTTCGCGGCAACAGAGTGCTTATTGCGTGCTGCTACGTGGGAGCTTTTGCGGTGATGATGACGCTGCAGCCCTTCTGCAATGCGCTGAACAGAATGCTCGAGGAAACGGGTGCGACGATAAATTTCGGGCTGTGCAGGTCGCTGGGATCACTGTTTTATGCAGTGCTCGTATATATACTCGGCATAATGACCGTTAAACGCGGCGAGAGTATCATTCAGCCTGCGGGTATCGTAATTCTGGCAGCTTTGTTTATCACATTTATCGTGATGCGTGCAGGCTATTCCGGAGCGACGGATCGGGGCGGCGAACCGGTTAAGGCCGCCGGCCGCGATGCCGGCGGGAATATCGGCATCAGGCAGTTTGCCTCGAGGCACAGGATGTTTATCGCCGTCTGCGCAGGAACGCTCGGAGTGTATGTCGCAAATTCGATAATGAACACATACATGGCGCAGATAACGGCAAACGCGGGAGGAAACAGCAGGGATCTCGGCACCGTTTTTTCGGTGTTGGCTTTGCTGGAGATACCGACGCTGATTTTCTTCAACAAAATACATAAACGCTTTCCGTGCGGGAAGCTGCTGAAATTTTCCGGGGCGGCTTTTGTCGTCTGGATATGTATATGCGCGCTCGCGCGAAATATTGCGGCGATCATTGCCGCACAGTTTATACAGCCGTTTGCTCTTGCCCTTTTTCTGCCGTCCATGATCGCATTCATAGACGACAGTATGGACAGGTCGGAGGCTGTCAAGGGGCATGCACTGTTTGTTACGATGGTGACGGCGGCGTCTATTTTTGCAAGCCTTGTCGGAGGGTTGATACTCGACCGAATGGGAGTCAAACCGCTCCTGACGGCGGGAACGGTTGTTGCCGCAGCGGGAGCTGCGATCATCGCACTGACGATAGACAAAGCTGCCGCGGAGAGCGCGGGAGAGCGGAAGAAAGGAAAGCAAGCTGATGGAACAGTATAAGATACTCATAGTTGATGATGACCCCGATATCAGGGAGGTCGTATCGATCCTGCTCGGCAGCGAGGGGTACAGCGTTCTTCAGGCTGAAAACGGCGGGACTGCCGTAGAGATGATATATGCGGACCGTACGATAGACCTCGTCATAATGGACATAATGATGCCGGGCGTCAACGGGGTAGAGGCATGCGAGATGATACGGCAAAAGTCGACCGTACCGATTTTGTTCCTGACGGCAAAGTCGCAGGAGCAGGACAAGGTCGACGCCTATACGGAGGGCGGGGACGACTACCTCGTAAAACCCTTCTCTCAGACGGAGCTTCTGATGAAAGTGAAGTCGCTCCTTCGCAGATACAGAGAGTACCAGCGCGTACCGGCGGCTCAGACGGTGACGGCGATGAGCGGAAACCTCAGGCTTGACGACAAGCACCGCCGCGTAATAAAAGAAGATAAGGTGATCCCTCTGACAGATAAGGAATACGCGATAATGCGTTATTTTGTCGATCACCGCGGTGAGATAGTCGGGAACAGAGAAATCTACGAGGGAGTATGGAATGACAGCTATCTCCCGTCGGACGGCAATACCGTAATGGTTCATATCCTCAACCTGCGCAAGAAGCTTGAGGACGATGCCAACCACCCGCAGCTCATCAAAACGATCTGGGGGAAAGGATACAAGGTTGAATAAGAAGCGGTTCATACCTCTCAACATAAAACTGACATGTGCTATTCTGCTCGCTTTGACTGCGACTCTCGGAATCTACGTTTTCATAGGGTGGATCCAGAGTATTGTCGTGGCGAAATACTACCACAGCGACGAAGCCGTAAGGGCAAACGTAGGTTCGGCGTACGCCAGTCTCAATGCATATATTGCTGAATACAATACGAGCGGCACGGATACGGACGCACTTCAGAATTGGCTGAAAAAGAACGATTATACGTATCTGGAGGTGTATGACAACACCGCTATAGCATTTAACGGAGGCTGGTCGTACAATTCGACATATACGGACGGGTCGTCATTTACGGCGACAGGAAAAAATTACGTTTATATCAATGAAAACGCCTCCGAGAGGATAACGCACGACAGGTTCAAGGAAGACGTAAGGAACAGGATAATACAGTTTTCCGACGGGGAGTATTACGTTTATGTCGACGTCTACAAGGAGCAGCATTTTTACAATATAGTATTCTTCGTGAAGATTACTATGTGCCTGTTCGTGTTTATGAGCGTCATCGTCATATACAACACAAAAATCATTCATAAGATGACGCGGCTTTCGCGTGAGGTACAGGCTGTTACCGACGGCGACCTCGACGCGGAAATTGATCCGACCTCCAACGACGAGATAGGCCGCCTTGCGGTCAACGTCGATACGATGAGAAACGCCATAGTCGAAAAGCTTCAGAGCGAGAAAATCGCATGGGACGCGAATACGCAGCTCATAACCGCCATGTCGCACGATATAAGAACGCCTTTGACCTCGCTTATCGGGTACCTCGACATAATCGAAAGCGGAAAATCGAGATCGCGCGGGGAGGAGCTCAGGTATATCGCTTCGTGCCGCGAGAAGGCGTTCCAGCTGAAGGAAATGTCGGATAAGCTGTTCCAGTATTTCCTCGTATTCGGAAGTCAGGAGGGGCGCGAGAAGAATTACGAGGTGTTTGATGCGGGAATACTTATCCAGCAATTGATATCCGAGCATTCGGCGGAGCTGATCAGCTACGGCTACGATATAGATTTCGAATATGAGGTCGCAAATATCAATATTATGGCGGATATCCAGGGATTGCGAAGGCTTTTCGACAACGTATTCTCCAATATCACCAAATACGCCGACAAATCTTACCATATCCGCATAAGTGCAGGAGTGGAAGACGACAGGATAATAATAAGGCTTATTAACAGCGTGTTGGCGGATTCGCGCAAGGTCGAAAGTAACAAGATAGGACTTAAGACATGTGAGCGGATATGCAGCGACATGGGGGGCTCCTTCAGCTATCACGACGAGGGGCAGCTTTTTACGGCAAGGATTACGTTCCCTGTTTATCACGGGCTCGAAAAGCCCGCAAACGAAGAGGTTTATCTGACTGCAGCACCTGGCGGTATGAACACTTCAGACGGCAATGACGGCAGTGCAAACCTGCATCCGTACGATCATGAGCAGGATGAAGCGGTTCCCGGTACCGGCGAGGCATCATCACTGCCGCATTACTGACGGCAAAGGCTATGAACACGCCTCAATTGCGCAGTGACGGGCGGTAAAGCCGCCGCCCGCAGAGCAAACGGCGAAGGGCTCGGTTTGCAGGGTGCGTAAAGTGCACTGAAAAACCGGGACTATTTTGTCCCGGCTGCCATAGCTTCCTCCATGCCCTTTACGAGCTGATCCGCGCAGGATGTGGACTTGAACCCGCACGTGATGCCGCCGACCTTGTCCCTGATCTCCTCGTAGGTCATGCCTTTTACGAGCGAGGATATCGCTTTAAGGTTGCCGTTGCATCCCCCTTCAAATGATACATCCTCGAGGACATTGCCATTCATATCGATATTTATAATCATCGAACAGGTGCCCTTGGTTTTGTACATATATGACATCTGATCACCTCCGTTCATCTCGCTATAAACGGATTATACCACAGACACGTATCTTGAGCAAAGGAGTGTACCGCAATGACGCAAAAAAAGAATATACCGCGACTGAACGGCAAGCTCAGGGCGAACAGTCTCATGCTGCCGGAATGTATATGGAAAGCCTCGGGAATAGTCGTTTTGGGGCGCAGGATAAAATCGGTCATCTTTACGACCGACATCGCTATCATAAGAAACTGCAACGCAGATGCCGTGCTTGCCGTATACCCGTTCACACCGCAGCAGGTGATAAGCCAGACACTCGTCAACGCGTCGTCGATACCCGTATTTTCGGGTGTCGGCGGAGGTCTCACCACGGGTCTGCGCAGCGTTTTGATAGCGAGGGATGCCGAAGCGAACGGCGCTTTCGGCGTCGTTGTAAACGCCGCTACGAAAAACGACACGATCAGCCTCATACATAAAGCCGTGGATATACCCGTCGTAGTAACGGTGGTCAACGATACGACGGATATCGCGGCGCGGCTTGATGCGGGGGCATCGATACTTAATATTTCGGCTGCGGCGGATACTCCGCGCGTAGTTGCAGATATAAAAAGGAACTTCCCGAATGTACCCGTTATCGCGACAGGCGGGCCGACGGACGAAAGCATAGAGGCAACGATTCGCGCAGGTGCGAATACCATAAGCTATACGCCGCCGTCGGCCGCGGAAATCTTCGCTTCTATAATGAGCGATTATCGTAAAAAAGGAACAGGCGGAGACGATTCCAAGGAGGAGACGGACGACGAGCTGTTAAACGCGCTGAAGTATTTGCTCTGACACGGCGCAGAGGGCTGATCGTATAGAAGACTTTACAGGGAGAATTTGAACAAAATGGAACATCGCTATTTTCAGGAAAAATACGAGACAATGCCGCGCGGCGAGATGACGGAACAGCAAAGCAGGAAACTCGTCAGGCAGGTGAAATATGTCTGGGACAATGTACCCTGCTATCGCGCCCTGATGGAAACGAAAGGTGTCGCACCGGAGAATATCGGGGGCATTGAGGATCTGCATAAGCTTCCGTTTATCTCAAAGGAAGACCTCAGAGACCAGTATCCATACGGTTTCCTGGCAACGGACATAAAGAATTGCGTCAGAATACATTCTACGTCGGGAACGACCGGACGCAGAGTGGTGGCGTTTTATACACAAAGAGATATAGATCTGTGGGAGGAATGCTGCGCGCGGGCGATCGTGGCGGCGGGCGGAAGTGACGGAGACATCTGTCACGTAAGCTACGGCTACGGTCTGTTCACGGGCGGTTCAGGCCTCCACGGAGGATCACACAAGGTAGGGTGCCTTACTCTTCCGATGTCATCAGGCAATACGGACAGGCAGATACAGTTCATGATGGACTTAAAAGCCACTATATTGTGCTGTACGCCATCGTATGCCGCATATCTCGGCGAAGCTCTCAAAGAAAGAGGATACGGGCCGGAGGATAATTATCTCAACGCGGGAATATTCGGTGCGGAGCCGTGGACGGAGGAGATGCGCCGTGACATCGAAAGGTCTCTCGGTATAAGGGCTTATGATATTTACGGCCTCACAGAGACGAGCGGTCCGGGCGTGGCGTTCGAATGCGAGGAGCAAAACGGTATGCACATTAACGAGGATCACTTCATACCTGAGATAATAGATCCCGATACCGGGGAGGTGCTGCCGCCGGGCTCGACGGGTGAGCTCGTATTCACGTCGCTCGACAAGGAAGCCTTTCCGCTCCTGAGATACAGAACGAGGGACATAACGCAGCTGTCATACGAAAAGTGTTCGTGCGGACGCACGCTTGTCAGAATGAAGAAGCCTATGGGGCGTTCCGACGATATGATAATAATCAGGGGCGTCAACGTGTTCCCGTCGCAAATAGAGACAGTGCTGCTCGGCGCCGGGTATCCGCCGAACTATCAGATTGAGGTGGACCGCGTCGACAATACGGATACGCTCGACATTTATGTGGAAATGCCGCTCGAATCGTTTTCCGACGTCGTCAGGGACGTGGAGCACGATGCAAAGAAGCTGCAGTCCGCTATCAAAACTATGCTCGGCATAAGGCCTGAGGTACACCTCGTCGCTCCTAAATCAATAACGAGATCCGAGGGGAAGGCCGTCAGGGTTATAGACAGGAGAAAGCTCCACGACTGATAAGGAGGTAAAAATGGCAATCAAACAGCTCTCACTGTACGTAGAGAACAAAAAAGGTGAGCTCGCCGATGTGCTCGCGATACTTTCGGACAGCGGCGTCAACCTGAAAGCTATGACGATAGCTGATACAAAGGATTTCGGTATTCTTAGAATAATCGTGGACGACAGAGAAAAAGCTGAAGCGGCACTTAAAGCGGAGGGGATCGTATATTCTGTTACCGACGTGATCGCTGCGGAGGCTGACGACAGGCCGGGCGGCCTTGCGGAGGTGCTGAGGATTCTGATGAACGCAGGCATCGATATCGAATATACGTACGCTTTTGTCATAAACTCTGGCGATCATGCCTGCGCCATACTCAGAGTTTCCGATGCGGCGGCCGGAGAAAGAGTGCTCGAAAAGGCGGGAGTACCGCTCGTTTCGGAAAGTGAAATCGTCAGGATATAGAGATGGCCCGGCATCCGCATTTCCTTTAATTAGTTGTGGAGAGGCGGCCTTTTTTGGATTATAATGTAAATATGAACGGATTAAATAAAAATGAAGTGCGAGACAGAATGGCACGGGGACTCGACAACACAAGGGTTGATCCGTCTACGCGCACTGTAAAGGAAATCGTAAAAAGCAACGTTTTTACGTATTTTAATCTGATTTTTGCAGTTCTTGCCGGGCTGCTCATCTCGGTAGGCTCGTTCAAAGATCTTTTTTTCATGCTCATCGTGCTTGCAAACACGGGCATCGGGATATTTCAGGAAATCAGGTCGAAGAATACGCTCGACAGGCTCAGGTTCCTCAAGATGCCAAAGGCTCACGCATTCAGAGACGGCGTCGAAACGGAGGTCAAGGTCGAAGAGCTTGTGCTCGACGATGTCGTAATCCTGAGAGCCGGCAGCCAGGTGCCGGCGGACGCCGCGATTATAGAGGGCAGCGTACAGGTGAACGAAGCTCTCCTCACGGGAGAGGGCGACGAGATAACAAAAAAAGTCGATGACGGCTTGCTGTCCGGAAGCTTTGTTGTGTCGGGCGAGTGCCTCGCCGTACTTACGGCTGTCGGCAGGGAGTCGTATATTTCAAAGCTTACCCTTGAGGCCACGAAGGATACGAAGCCGGAGGAGTCGGAGATGATACGCTCCCTCGACAGGCTTGTAAAAGCCGTGGGCGTAATCATCATACCTGTCGGAAGTGTGCTCTTCTTTCAGGAATGGCATGTTCTCGGAGGTACATTCTCAAGTTCAATCATAGCCATGGTGGCAGCCGTTCTCGGAATGATACCGGAGGGTCTGTACATGACGGCAAGTGCCGCTATGGTCGTTTCGACCGTCAGGCTGGCGGGTCGGGGAGTCCTCGTTCAGAACATGAAGTGTATAGAATCGCTTGCCCGTATAGACGTGCTTTGTGTAGACAAGACGGGAACGATCACCGAAAGCGACATGAAGGTGGAGGGTTTTTCTCTTGCGAGAAGGGACGATGATTATGAAGAAACGGAGCTTCTGATAGGAGACATCGTGGGCGCCTTAAGTTCCGACAACGCGACGATGGAGGCTCTTAAGAGCAGATTTACAAAGAAAACGGGTCGGGAAGTGCTGAATATCTGCGGTTTTTCGTCCAGATACAAATACAGCGGAGTTACTCTGGAAAGCGGCAGTTATGTGATCGGCGCTCCGGAGTGTGTTCTGGGACAGGGTGCAGGTCATTACGCGGAATACATTGAGAACATGAGTGAAAGAGGATACCGCGTCCTCGCGCTGGCGCGCACGGGAGATGTGCCGTCGGGGCAGCCGATAAACGACGGGCAGCTCATAGCCCTTATTTTCCTCGTGAATCCGATCAGGCCGTCTGCGAAGGAGACGTTCGGTTACTTTGCAGAAAACGGGGTAGAGATCAAAGTCATATCGGGAGACAACCCGGCGACCGTATCGCACGTCGCAGTAGAAGCGGGAATACCGGGCGGCGATCATTATGTGGATGCAAGACAGCTTGTAAACGAGCGGGCAATATACGATGCGGTTCAGCGATATACGGTTTTCGGCCGTGTGAGGCCCGACCAGAAGAGGATGTTTATCAAAGCACTGCGTGAACAGGGCAAAACGGTCGGAATGACGGGTGATGGGGTGAACGACGTCCTCGCTCTCCGCGATGCGGACTGCTCCGTGGCTATGGCATCCGGGTCCGAGGCGGCTTCAAACGCGGCACAGTTAGTGCTCATCGATTCGGACTTCGCAAAAATGCCGGGCGTAGTCGCAGAGGGACGCAGAGTCGTAAACAATATACAGAAGGCGGCATCGCTCTACCTCACAAAAAATATATTCTCCCTGCTGCTCGCTTTGTTCTCGATGATAAGCGTGCTCAAATACCCGCTCAAGCCGTCGCAGATAACTTTGATAAGCATGTTCACGATAGGCATACCGTCATTCATACTGTCGATGGAGCCGAATATGAATAAAATCAAGGGCAAATTCCTCACGAACGTTTTCAGGATGGCTGCGCCTGCGGGTGTCACTATGTTTCTGAGCGTCTCGGCTATGGTCATTTTCGGGCAGGTGTTCAGTATAGACGCATCTTGCATATCAACTTCTGCGACTATGCTCGTCGCGCTCGTTGGCTTCCTGTTCCTGGGCAAAGTGGCATCGCCGCAGAATAAGCTTCACGTGATAATGATCGCCGCGCTCATAGCAGGAATGACGGGATGCATAATATCCGCGCCGAATTGGTTCGGGATAGACGGTATCACGATGAAAGCGTCGATGCTGCTCATAGTGTTCCTGATCGCCACGGAGGGTCTT
The DNA here is from genome assembly GCA_938046095.1 of uncultured Clostridia bacterium. Lineage (GTDB taxonomy): Bacteria > Bacillota > Clostridia > Peptostreptococcales > Anaerovoracaceae > Eubacterium_B. Next base: position 50,210 of record CALIXS010000018.1, on the reverse strand, counting down.
TTCAGATACATACATAAGTTTGTCGACTGGTTTGCCGCGCTCGGGGCTAAAAGCCGCAGGCGCAAAGAGGATAAGAGACGGCTGAAGAGGAACAGAAGGCGGTAGCAGGGACGACAGAAAAATAAATATACGACAGACCGTTTGGCGGCTGCGGGAATGTATATATATGATTTGACAAAAGACATATAAGCAGATGAGCGACCGAAATTTCAGGGAGGAAGAACAAGGCGGATGATACGGGGGACGATCGCGAAATACGCGAGGAAGATGACTGAGCTCGGTTACAGTACGGGCGACGGTCACCGGATCCTATTCAAAGAAAAAGACGGTATATACGCGACGGCAAAGGGTGCTGATTTTGCCGATATGCGCGACGAGGACATAGTGAAGCTTATCGAGCCGGGCATACCCGAAAGAAAGGTCTTAGCCTCTCTCGGCAAGGTGAACGCGATGGTGATATCAGAGCCCGAATACTGCTTCGAATGTATCAGAAGGGGCAGAAGCATCCCTGCCGTGCTCGACGATTTTGCTCAGATCATAGGTGTTAAAGCGCATCTGGTATACTGCTCGGAACGTGCGATGACGTCCGCCCTCAAAAGCTCCGCCGGAATACTCGTAAAGCCGTGCCGCGGCTGTCCCGACGGCTTTGCCGTAACCGTGGGGCGTGATCTTTACGAGGCATACGTCGCGATGACGGTCATGGAAAAGAGCGCCGAGGTGCTGCTCAAAGCCGATGTGCTCGGCGGCGCAAAGCCTCTCGGTCCCGTAAAAGCCAATGTCGAACGCCGCATTTATCTTTACAGATACTCCAAGCCCGAAAGGAAGAACAATAAATGAGAACGGACGAAATAGAGCTTAGAAGGCAGCTTGTGGAGTACGGGAAGGAACTGCTCGAGCTCGGACTCGTGCAGGGAACGTGGGGAAACCTCTCCGTGAGGCTTTCAAACAGATATATGATAACTACGCCGTCAGGCAGGGATTATACGGCTCTTACGCCTCGGGATATGGTAAAGGTGGACATAAAGACGCTTACATACGGAGACGGCGGAAAGCCGACCTCCGAAAAGGGTCTTCACGCGGGCGTCTACGAACTTCGCAGGGACGTCGGCGCCGTCATACATACCCATTCGAAATACTGCTCTATCTTTGCTGCGGCCGGAAAGCCCATGCATATCACGGATCACGATCTTGCAGAAAAAACGGGCGAACTTATATACATAGCAGATTACGCTTTTGCCGGCACAAAGGCGCTGACAAAAAACGTCCTCAAGGCACTCGGGCAAAGAGCCGGCGTGATAATGTCGAACCACGGCATGCTTTGCTGCGGCAGGGATCTGCCCGATGCGTTCGAAAAGGCGGAGGCGATGGAAGAAGCAGCCCGCAGATATATAGAATCGAAGTGGGAAGCTTTAAAAGCCTCGGAAGTCTCGGAAGCGCCGAAAGCGTCAAAAACGTCAAACGAAGCGTGAGGCTGCCTCACGCTCATCGGTTTCTCCATGTTTCCGTTTTCATCCGCTTCTCGAAGATGCGATCCCATTCTATATTATCCTCATCGATCCTGACGATATGAAATACGCATTTCTCTCCAAACCAAGTCTTTCATTTTGCAGACGCCGCCTTTCATACGATATTTTAGTATACCATGATGAAGAGGCTTTTTGTCCACGAAGGGGAATCAAAAAAAGCGAGAAGGAGTCTAAAGACCCTTTCCCGCTCACGGTGCTGTTTTGATGCTTTGCCATTTTGACTTTAAAGCCTCGATACTTTGATCTCTACCGTTATTATGCTTCCTCCGTCAGCTGCAGGCTCCTGCTCTCCCTGAGCTCGTCGCACATGTCGAGGAATTCGTCGAGCGGTATGTTGTGAAGCTGCTTGTTCGTCCCGCGTATATTGATTGAAACCGTCTTCCCCTCGGCTTCCTTTGCTCCGACGACGATGATGTACGGGACTTTCATGGTCTTATACTTCTTTATCTTCTCCTTCATGTTGGCGTCCTCGTATGCCGCTTCACATCTGATGCGGTTGGCGCGGAGCATGGATTCGACGTATTTGCCGTATTCGCTGTGCTCTTGTCTGATAGGTACGACCGCGACCTGCGTCGATGCGAGCCAGAACGGAAAGGCGCCCTTGAAGTTCTCAATAAGTATGCCGATAAACCTTTCCATCGAGCCGAACATCGCCCTGTGGATCATGACGGGACGCTGCTGCGAGCCGTCGGCATCGGTGTACTTGAGGTCGAAGTTCAAAGGAAGCTGGAAGTCGAGCTGTATCGTGCCCATCTGCCACTCTCTACCGATGGCGTCGGTCATCTGAAGGTCGATCTTAGGCCCGTAGAACGCGCCGTCTCCCTCATTGATCTCATAATTGCCTTCGCCGAAGGTGTTGTCGAGGATGTCCTTGAGGTCAGCTTCTGCCTTGTTCCACGTCTCGATGTCGCCCATAAAGTCATCGGGGCGTGTAGAGAGCTCGACCCTGTACGTGAGACCGAACGTGTTGTAAAGCTCCGTCGCTATATTCATGATATCGCCGATCTCGTCCGCGACCTGATTTTCTGCGAGAAAAATGTGCGCGTCGTCCTGACGGAACATCTGTACGCGGAAGAGCCCGTTGAGCTCACCCGATTTCTCCTTGCGGTGGATGACATCGACCTGCGAAAAGCGAAGCGGCAGGTCCTTGTAGCTCCTGATGTCGCGCTTGTACGCCAAGATCGCGTTAGGGCAGTTCATAGGCTTGAGCGCATACGTTTTTTCGCCCTCGTGTGCAGGCGGGATTACGAACATGTTATCGACGTAGTGGCCCCAGTGGCCGCTCGTCTCCCAAAGGTCGCTCGAGCTTATGATCGGGCCGCTCATCTCCTGATAGCCGTGCGCTTCGTGGACGTCGCGCCAGTAGTCGAGCAGCTGATTGAACACCTTCCAGCCCTGAGGCAGCCAATAGGGCATACCGGGTGCCGACGGCCGGAACATAAAAAGGTCAAGCGCCGGTCCGAGCTTCTTGTGATCGCGCTCCATGGCCTCCTGAACAAGCTTGAGATGCTCCTTGAGCTGCTGCCTGTCGGGATACGCGTAAACGTATATCCTCTGGAGCTGCTCGCGGTTTTCGTCGCCTTTCCAATACGAGCCGGATGCCGACTTGATCTGAAAAGCGGTGTTCATGAGCTCCTGAGAATTGGAAACGTGAGGCCCTCTGCAAAGATCGACAAAATCGTGCCCTGTACAGTAAACGGTTATCTTTTCGTCGCCCGGCATATCGGCTATAAGTTCCGTCTTGAATTTCTGGCTGCGGAAAAGCTCAAGAGCCTCGGGCACGGTCACCTCTTTGCAGGTCCAATCCTCTCTGCGCTTTATTATCTCCCGCATTTTATCTTCTATTGCCGGAAAGTCGTCTTTGGTGACGTTTTTCGGCAGAACAAAATCGTAGTAGAAACCGTCGGAGATCTGAGGTCCGATAGCGTATTGTACATTCTCCTTGCCATAGATCTCGATCACGGCCTTGGCGAGGATGTGCGCCAGCGAATGGCGATATACCTCAAGAAATTTTTCTTTCTCCATAGCTGCTTGACCTTTCTTTTATAAATAAGAGTGCCTAATATTATAGCACAAATATGCCGGTTAGTCACACTTTGCGGGTTCATCGCACGAAAGATCGCCGTCTTCGAGAGCATCACGCTTTGTGAGCTCATCCAATATCCTGCGGTATGCTTCGCGCGTGAGAGGATACCTGTATATAGCGATACAGCCTATGAAAATAAAGATCAAAGGAACGACGGTCGTACATTTCAAGATCCATTCCTGCGCATAATCGCTCTGTACCGCGGCGTGACTGACAAAACCCGCAAAGCGGAGTATCCGGCCGAGTATAAGCGTTCCGAGCCCTACGGCGAGCGCCTCGACGAGCCCTTGAAAGGAGACGATAGTCCCTTGTCGTGCGCGTCCTGTAGCATATCGGTCATATTCGCATACATCGTAATATATTGACGGCATGAGCTGCCAATAGATGACCGTCGTAAAAGTCAGCCCTGTGAGATACAGCCACATAGAAGGACCTTCTCCGATGCCGAAAAACCTCAGAGCCGTCATTATGACTGCTCCGGCCGCATAGAGCAGGATGATTGCCCCGCGCTTGTCGATTGCGGCGGTAAGTCGGGCGCTTACCGGTATCATCAAAGCTCCCATAAAGCTTCTGGCGACGAGTAGGACAGTTATCCTGCTGCCGGAGTAGCCCATACAGAACGTGAAGAAATACATCATATCGGCCATTATCATAGAATATGCGCAAAGCAGGGAAAGGCTTGCGATTACCAGATGCCTGATCGGCTTGAGACGCACAACGGAGATGTATTCCGCCATAATCCTTCTCAGATCAAAACTGCGCCTGACACCGGATGTGACCTCGGAATACGGAGAATCCTTTTTCTTTGAAGCGAAAAAGGTGATGATTATCGTCGCCGCCGCCAGAGCACCGAGTATGCCGCCTACCGCCGTCCACACTGTTTCCGTTGACAGGCCGCGGTTTACCATGATCTCGACGAGCATCGTCGGAGCAAACATGCTCAGCAGATTTCCCGCCATGTTGAAGAGGCTGGCGAACAGCCTCAGGACGGTTCTGTCGTCGTAGTCGCCGGTATACGCGGCTCCGAGAGCCATATACGGAACGAAATATCCGGCGTACGATGTCCAAAACATCATCAGCATAACACCGTAATATACGGATTTTATTCCCTGGGGCAGATTGACATCGGTGAAAAGCAGCAGCATAGTCAAAGCCAAAGGTATGGAAAAGGCGAGCATCATGGGCCGCCGTTTTCCCATTTTGCTTCGGATACCGTCGGACAGGAATCCCATTACGGGATTGCACATGGCATTCCAGACGGAGCCTGTTGCGCTGATGATGCCGGCTATACCCGGATCTATCCCCGCTACGGTCGTCAGAAAGAACATCAAAAAAGAGCCTATCAGCGAGTATGCGATCGAATCGCCCGCCGAGGCTGCGCCGTATCCGAGCTTTTCCTTGATTGTAAGCTTGTTCATGGTCTGATCGTAACACGGTTTTTGCACATTCGCAAGGAATCCGGCGTATTTTGTTTTCTGAAATCGCTGCTTGAGCGGATGCTTCCGACGGGCGCGGAGCTTTAAGTTGCACATCGTTTTTGCTGGTTTAGAGCAAAGTCTTGTGGTATCATAGGAAAAGAAACAGATAAAACCGGCGGAACGGCAGTGATCCGTCAGATATTTTCAAGGAGGAGCAAATGAAACAAAATTCGAAGTCGCTCAAGACGTTGAGTATCATATTCATAATCTTCGGATCGTTCGAGACCTTTTTGGGTGTTTTCGGCGGTGTTGCCGGACTGAACGAGGAGTTATGGCAGCAGGTCTCGGAGGTAACATCCGACCTCGGATCCTATGTACTGTTGCGTAACGTCTATCTGTTCATCACCGTCATGTTTGCGATATGCGGTCTGTTTATGCTTATTGCGGGCATCTCCGGAGTCAGAGCTTCGGCTGACCCGTCTAAAGCCAAGGGCTGCATGACCGCCGGTATCGTTCACACGGTTATCCGCATAGCATGTTTTATAATAACGATAGTCGGCACAAGGTCGTTCCCGGGCTTATTTTCAATAATTCTTATCGGACTTGCCATAATATTTGTTTTAAGTGCGCGCCGGCTCAGGGATTTCGCGGGGCCGGGCATGGGACAAAACTCGTGGAACGCCCGGGATTACATGAATAACCGCTACGGACAGGAGCCTCCGCAGCAGAACGGCTGGCAGACGCCGGCACAGCCTCCGCAGCAGAACGGCTGGCAGACGCCGGCACAGCCTCCACAGCAGAACGGTTGGCAGACGCCGGCACAGCCTCCACAGCAGAACGAAAATCAGTATGCTGCGCCTCAAAGTATGTCCGGTGAGCAAAATCAGGAGCCTCAGGCAGCTCCCGCAGTCCGCCCCGCTGAAGCGGAAGAATATGCTTCGCGAGCCGACATTGAGATAGGTTCTTTTGATGCGGAAGGCACACAGGATACCGCGGAGAAAAGCAGTAAACAGTAATGTTCGGCTTATCGGCGCCCGATTTTTTCGGGCGCTTTAGCTTTTCGGATTCGGTATGATATTCTTTCCTGTTGCAATCCGGATGGGATTCGGAAATGAGGAACTTGTGGCGGCGGTCGTCATGCGGTGCTCGCCGACAACTGTGACGAGCTGCGTTAATGGCAAAGGCATTCGCATGAGGAGATGCTTTCGTCGCTTACTGTAATGATAACGACGCTTGTCAGTGCATCTTGTCAGTGCATTCGGTTTTGCCCTGTGACCTTTTTTTAGGCGGCACGGGGTTCATGTAGCCAAACGGAGGTATGTAAAATGAAACAGCTCGACATCATCGGAGCACAGATGGATATCGGCGCATCCAAAAGGGGAGTCAGCATGGGGCCTGCGGCAATCCGCTACGGAGGTCTCATTGAGGGTCTGCGCAAAGAGGGCCGTACGGTCTGCGATCTCGGTGATCTTATTCCGCTCAGGGACGGCGCGACGCGTGACGACATGCGTAATTATGAACAGGTAGTTGACATGGATCACAAGCTGTACGATGTGGTTACAGATATCCTGAGCAAGGGACATTTTCCGATAGTGCTCGGCGGTGATCACAGCGTTTCAGCCGGAAGTGTAGAAGCATCGGCAAAGCATTATGAGAACGAAGGGGGCATCGGCCTTATATGGATAGATGCGCACGGGGATTGGAACAACGATAAATCTACGGAAACAGGCAATATGCACGGTATGCCTTTTTCCGCCGTTTGCGGCTACGGTCCCGACTGTATGGTCGATTTCGGGCAGGGAACCGTATTCGTGGACGTCAGGAAGTGCGTGCAGATAGGCGGCCGCGATATAGACAGGGAGGAGCGCGTGCGAATGAAAGAGGCCGGAGTCACTGTATTTCCGATAAACATAGTCGATCAGATGGGCATGCACGATGTGATAAAACAGGCAATAGATATCGCGGGCAGCGGCACAGCGGGCATACACCTCAGCTTTGATATAGACGCCATCACTCCGGAGGCCGCACCGGGCACGGGGACGGTAGTACACAGCGGTCTCACTGCACGCGAGGGATTTCTGGCGGTAGAAACGCTCGCCGAAACGGGTATGCTCGTCTCGATGGATATGGTAGAGGTGAACCCTATTCTGGACGAGCACAACAAAACGGGGATCCTCGCTTCGGAGCTTATACAGTCGGCGCTCGGGAAGATCGTTTTTTAGCAGTATTACCCGTGCTGAACTCACCGATGGGGATGTCAAACTGTTTTCAGGATATTTACGGAGACCTAAAATGAAGAGAAAAGATTATATTTCATGGGACGAATACTTTATGGGTGTTGCGGAGCTTTCAGCAATGCGTTCCAAAGATCCGAACACTCAGGTCGGAGCATGCATCGTAAGCGAAGACAACAAAATACTTTCCATGGGCTATAACGGCCTGCCGCGCGGCTGTTCTGACGATCAGTTCCCGTGGGAGCGCAGCGGGTGCAGTGAGCTCGATACAAAATATCCTTTCGTTACGCACTCTGAGCTTAACGCTATATTGAATTACAGCGGAGGAAGCCTCGCGGGAGCAAAGATATATGTCACGCTTTTTCCCTGCTGCGAGTGCGCAAAGGCGATAATTCAATCGGGAATACGCAAGGTCATATATGCAAGTGACAAATACGCCGATATGTCGTCAACAAAGGCGAGTAAGCTCATGTTTGCGGCTGCGGGCGTAGCGTGCCAAAAATACGAGTCGTCGGGAAGAACGCTCGAGGTAAGCATATAGTATGGTGTCAAGTGGGGACGCTGTGCGGGGGGCCGATGATATAAATAAGGCTATTATTTTTGATCTCGACGGCACGCTCTGGGATGCGAGCAGAGAGATACTCGAGTCGTGGAACGACGTAATCAAATCGGAGACGGGCAGCCCCGTGACGATGGAGAGGCTGACACGCGAGCTCGGCAAGCCGATGGACCGCATCTTCTGCAATTTGTTTCCGCAGCTGGGCAGAAGCGGTGCTCTTGCGCTTCTTAAAAAATGCAGTGATGCGGAGCTCGCATATCTTCGCCGTGTCGGAGCGCCGCTTTATGACGGTGTCAGAGAAACTCTCTCTGAGCTTCACGGGCGGTACAGTCTTTATATAGTAAGCAACTGTCAGAGCGGATACATCGAAGTCTTTGAGGAATATCACGGACTATGCGGCTGCTTCGACGGACATCTGAGCTTCGGCGATACGGGCCTGAGCAAGGCGGCGAACATATCGAAGATTATAAAGGACGAGAAGATCAAAGGTGCCGTTTACGTCGGAGATACGCAGCTCGACGAAAGAAGCGCCGCAGAATGCGGCATACCGTTCATTTACGCCGGGTACGGCTTCGGCAACATAGTGAATGCAAAATATTCGATTATAAAATTCAGCGATCTTACGGATATTGCCGATATGCTTTTGAAACAGGCGTGAACATCGCATCATGCTTAGACGAACGGGCTCTTCGGAAAGGTTCACCGCGGAGCGGATCTTACATACCGGGACAGGTGATTTCCCCGAGCTGCTCTATTATATGGTGAAGTGATTGAGCGATTTCCGTTTCGGCGGCAGTATAGTACATTTCCTTTCCGCAGCGGTGCGATACGATGAGCCCTGCGGATTTTAATTTTGTCAGATGATGCGATACTGCGGGACTCGACATGTCCATCATCGCCGCGATATTTATGACGCACTCCTGCGTGTGGCAAAGGATCCAGAATATCCTCAGGCGCGTCGGATCGCCTAATTGCTTCATGGCGTCGGCAACTGAGACAACCTTTTCTGTCGACGGAAGTTGTTCGGCAAGCTGTTTTTCGTGTTCGATACGGCCGTGGTCGTGCGGCAGGGTGATGGTATTGCTCTTCATTTAACGTACTCCTTTTGACAGATAGATTTTATCAGCAGTGGGCAGAAAATTCAACGCAGAGTGTTTACAAATCGTATATAAGTGGTATGATGGATACAACAATTAAATAAATGTTTAATCATGATCCTGATAACCGGAAAGGACGGACAAAATGAAAAAGACATACAAGATAGACGTGGACTGTGCAAACTGCGCCGCCAAGATGGAGACTGCGGCGCGTAAAACACAGGGTGTAAAGGATGCAACAGTAAATTTCATGACGCTAAAGATGAACGTGGAATTTGAAGATGGAGCGGACTCTAAGTCGGTGATGCGGGAGGTACTCAAAAACTGCAAAAAGGTCGAGAGCGACTGCGAGATATTCCTGTAAAAAAATGAACAAAAAGCAAAAGAAAAATCTCATAAGAATAATCGTCGCCGGAGCGCTTATGATCGTATTGCATTTTGTTCCCTCCGAGGGGCCGATGAGGTTCGCGCTCTATATGGCGCCATACCTTATCGTAGGTTACGATATACTTATGGGTGCGATACACGGCGTGATAAATCGTCAGCCCTTCGATGAGAAGCTGCTTATGACGGCGGCCACCGTAGGCGCGATAGCGCTGGCTCTGTACGATGACGGCGACTATACTGAGGCTATAGCTGTAATGCTGTTCTATCAGATCGGAGAATGGTTCCAGAGTTATGCCGTCGGTAAAAGCCGCCGCAACATAAGCGAGCTTATGGATATAAGACCAGACAGCGCTAATGTGCTCGGGGAGAACGGCGTACTTATTCAGACTGACCCGGACGAGGTTGGGATCGGAACGATCATAGCTGTCCAGCCGGGCGAAAAGGTGCCGATCGACGGCATAGTTACGGAGGGGACCGCAAGTCTTGACACGAGAGCGCTGACAGGCGAAAGCATGCCCCGCAGCGTGGCTCCGGGTGACGAGATAATAAGCGGATGCATAAACAGAAACGGCCTGATAAAAATAAGGACGACAAAGGAATTCGGGGAATCGACCGTTTCTAAAATCCTTGATCTCGTCGAGAATGCGAGCTCGCGCAAATCGAAATCGGAGGATTTTATAACCAAATTTGCGCGCATTTATACACCTGCCGTTGTATTTTCCGCAATAGCACTGGCGCTGCTACCTCCTCTCATTACGCTTATCACGGGAGGTGATCCCGTATGGGGCACGTGGATATACAGGGCGCTAACGTTCCTCGTAATAAGCTGCCCGTGCGCGCTCGTCATCAGTATACCGCTCAGCTTCTTCGCGGGTATCGGCGGTGCGAGCCGCGCGGGAGTACTGATAAAGGGCTCCAATTTTATGGAGACTATGGCGGACGTCAGAACTGTCGTGATGGACAAGACGGGAACTCTCACCAGGGGTGTGTTTGAAGTTACCGCCGTCCACCCGGAAAGACTCGACGAAACGGAGCTTTTGCACATGGCCGCGCATGTCGAAAGATACTCAACTCATCCTATCGCAAATTCGCTCAGAGCGGCGTATCCGAATGAATCGGACGACTGTATCGTAGAGAATGTGCGTGAGGTGGCCGGGCGCGGCATAAGCGCTGTAGTAAACGGAAGCGACATATGCGTCGGCAATTCCAAAATGATGGATGATGTCGGAGCGCAATGGCGCCCGTGCGAAAAGTCGGGAACGATAATACACGTTGCGATAGATGGGGAATACGCGGGGCATATCGTGATCTCTGATGTCATCAAACAGACATCCGCGGAAGCTGTTACGCAAATGAAGGCGGCGGGGATAGAGCATATAGTGATGCTGACGGGAGACCAAAAAGATGTTGCCGATTCGGTAGCGCGTGAACTTGACATCACGGATGTATACAGTGAGCTGCTCCCGAGTGAAAAGGTGGACAAGGTCGAGGAGCTTCTCAAGGCGGATGAGGGCTCTGGAAGGAAGCTTGCGTTTGTCGGGGACGGCATTAATGACGCCCCGGTTATAAGTCGTGCGGATGTAGGCGTCGCAATGGGCGCACTTGGATCGGATGCGGCGATTGAAGCTGCCGACATAGTTTTGATGGACGATGATCCCGTCAGGATATCGACGGCCATCAGGATATCACGCAAGAGCCTGCGAATAGTAAAAGAAAATATCTGGTTTGCGATCGTAGTAAAACTGCTTTGTTTGGGACTTGGAGCGCTCGGTATCGCCGATATGTGGGCTGCGATATTCGCCGACGTAGGGGTAATGGTGATATGCGTGATAAACGCAATAAGGGCGCTGCGCATATAAAAGAATAGAATATTCCTTTAGAATATGGTAAAATCAACAGTATAGTAATAGTCAACATTCGAAAGGAGCAGCGCAATATGACAGGTCTGATAGTAGGCATTGTGGTTTTCGTAATTATCATCGCGATTCTTACCTCATGTATACGCATAGTTCCGCAGGAACAGACGTATATCATTGAGTTTCTCGGAAAATATAAGGCTACATGGGGAGCAGGACTTCACCTGAAAGTGCCGTTTTTTGAGAGGATTGTGCGCAGAATATCGCTCAAGGAACAGGTTCTCGATTTTCCGCCGCAGCCGGTAATAACCAAGGATAACGTTTCCGTAAATATCGACTCGGTAGTATTCGCCAAGGTCTTTGATCCGAGGCTCTATACGTACGGCGTCGAGAATCCGATAGCGGGTCTTCAGAACCTCTCCGCCACTACGCTTCGTAACATAATAGGAAGCATGGAGCTTGACCAGACACTCACCTCGCGCGACAAGATAAACAGCCAGCTTGAAGTCATACTTGATCAGGCTACCGACGCATGGGGCATCAAGGTGACGAGGGTGGAACTCAAGAACATTCAGCCGCCTCGTGAGATAGAGGAGGTCATGACAAAGCAGATGAGGGCCGAACGCGAAAGGCGTCAGACGGTGCTCGAGGCTCAGGCTCATCAGGAAGCTGTTGTTTCGAGGGCAAAGGGTGACAAGGAGGCCAAGGTGCTCGCCGCTGAGGCCGAAAAGGAAGCCAAGATAGCTATTGCGGAAGGTCAGGCACGCTCCATAGAGCTCGTTTATCAGGCGGAGGCAAGAGGTATAAAGGCTCTTCGCGAGGCGGAAATAAACGAATCGGTGCTCAAATACAAGGGACTTGATTCGCTTAAATATGTCGCCAACGGCAGAGCGACGAAAATATACATGCCGTCGGACATCACGCAGCTCGTATCGAAGGTCGGCGTGATAGGAGAATCGCTCGGCATAGGAGACTCTACACCTGTCGATTACAGTGAACCGCTTAAACCGGCTCCGTCTCCCGACCCATGCATCGACGAGGAAACTTCGGCGGAAGGGCGCGGCGCGGCCGCCACGACGCAGGCAATAAACAGAAGCCTTGAACAGCAGTAAACAAAGGCCTTAAGCAGCAGTAAACAAAGCATTATAACGAAATACACAGGGACCCGGCTCTGCAGCCGGGTTTTTTGCAGTATGACAGAAAAACGCGGTTACAAGGGTGGCCGTGCCGCGGTTTTGCTGTGTGATTTTGCTGCGTGTGCAGCAGAGCTGCGAAAGGTTGCCGTCTCGTATGCGGTTTTAAGCGCGAGGCTTTATGTACATGTTTTTACGTAATGCGAAGGAAATTCATATTCGTAATACGAAGCGCGCGATTTGATGAATTTCGTACAGAAAATACCTCGCAGAGATTGCGTTTTGTACGAAAAAAAGGTATTTTGAAAAAACGTAATACGAGGCGCGCGATTTGATGAATTTCGTACAGAAAATATCTCGCAGAGATTGCATTTTGTACGAAAAAAAGTATTTTGAAAAAACGTAATACGGGGTCTGCGTTTTTATGAATTTCGTACATGGCCGTAGTCTATATGATTTCGGTAAGAACTTTGATAAAGAAAAGTACGAGGACGGCAACCATAATAGGCTTGACGATTTTGGAACCGCCTTTTTTGAAGAGGCTGACGCCTATGTAATTGCCTGCTATCGAAAATGCAGCGGCTGCAAGCCCGAGTGTAACATAGACATTGCCGCTGAAGAGGTAGACGGCAAGTGCCGACAGGTTGGTACACAGGTTGATGACTTTGGCCATGCCGTTTGCGTCGTTCAGAGGCATGTGAGCGACCTTGAGCAACAGAAGAAGCATGAAAGTGCCCGCCCCCGGCCCGTAGAAGCCGTCGTATGCTCCGATGCCGAACGCGACGGCCATTGCGGTCAGTATGGTGCGTTTCTGCGAATACGGTTCACCGGCTTCAAACAGGCTGCGGTCCCTCAGTATGTATAGAGCTATCAGAGGGAGAAGTACGAGCATGATTATCTTGAAGGTCCTGTCTGGGATCACAAGGGCTATGCGTGCGCCGATAGCGGAGCCTGCGAGAGCGCACAGAATGACGGGTATCGACTCCTTGAGGTGTATATAACCCGCCTTTGCATATCTGCCCGTAGAGATGCAGGTGCCGCAAAACGAACTGAGCTTGTTGGTGGCGATAGATGCATGGACGGGCAGACCCGCCAGCATATACGCCGGAACCGATATGAGACCACCTCCGCCTACTATCGCGTCGATAAAGCCGGCGAGCATGACGAGAGGGCATACGATAAGAAATTGAGTTATATGCATATATTGTTCCTGAGTGAGAATTTCGACACGATTTTGTTGAGGCCTGCGCTGCGTTTATCTGTTTGTTCACTTGCACGCGTCATTGCCTGTTCGCTAAGCTGCTCCATATGTGTCACCCCATGCGGATTATATCACATACGCAACCGCGCTTACAGGGAAAGTCCGTAAAGCTCGCCGTACTTATGCGTGAGGTAACTGATGTAATGACTCGGATCAAAAGGTTTTCCGAGCGCCTGTTCGAGAAGTTCGCCCGGCTTACAGAGGCAGCCGAATCTCCATATGCGTGAGCGAAGCCACTCGTTTATCTCTTTGAAATCGCCGTTTTTCATCATTTTGTCGACGTCGAGCTCCTGCATCATTTTGTCGAGGAGCTGCGCACCGTAGGCGGAGCCGAGAGCGTACGACGGGAAATAGCCGATTGCGCCTCCGGCCCAGTGGCTGTCCTGAAGACAGCCTCTTCTGTCGTCGGGAACATCAACACCAAGGTATTCTTTGTAGAGTCTGTTCCACTCGCCGGGAATGTCGCGAACCTCGAGAGAACCGTCCATGAGACGCTTTTCGATCTCGTATCGAACCATGACGTGCAGGCAGTAAGTGACCTCATCGGCCTCCGTTCTGATAAGAGACGGCTGTACGCGGTTGACGGCGCGATAAAGCATGTCGGAGTCAACTTCGGCAAGTGCTGGTATGAATTCACGGAGCTTAGGAGAGAGGAACGATATGAACGCCTTGCTCCTGCCGAGCAGGTTTTCATAGAATCTGCTTTGACTTTCATGTATGCCCATAGAAACGCCGCCGTCGAGGACGGTATATGCGAACGATTCGTCAGACCCCATATCGTAGAGCGCGTGGCCGCCCTCGTGAATGACACTGAACATAGACGAGGAAAAATCGTGAGGATCGTAGTTCGTGGTGATGCGCTCGTCGAGATGCGAGCCGAGGCTCGTCGTGAACGGGTGCTCAGTCGTCGAAAGGCCGCAGTGAGCAGTATCGATGAGCATGGTATCCATCAGGAAGCGCGCCAGATTTTCCTGCTCGGAATCATCAAAGTCGCCGTGCAGGCAATCATCGTCAAACTGCGATGCATGTGATATCGACTTTATCAGAGGCACGAGCCCCTCGCGCAATGCGGAGAAAAACTCCTCACATTTTTCTTTTGTCAGACCTTCCTCGTACTCCGAAAGCCAATAGTCGTAAGGATCTCTGTCCGGGGCGGCATACGACGCAAAGCGCCGGGTAAAGTCTACTATGCGTTCAAGGTATGGTCTGAATAATTCAAAATCGTTAGTTTCCTTGGCGGTGTGCCAGATGTCGTCCGATTCGGATACAAGCCTCTCGTATTCCATGTATTCATCCTGAGGTATGCTCCGAATGCGGTGGATTTCCTTGAGGAGAAGCTCAATCTGGCGGCGCTCGGCGCGAGGCAGAAGCTCGCGGCGCGAATCGAGAAAGTCGAGGAGTTTCGCTGTCTCGTCACCTGTAGCGAGTTCGTAGTATTCACCGCTCAAAATACCGAGAGCGTGAGCGCGGTTTGCGGCAGTGCCCTTAGGCGCCGACGTTGCACCGTCGTACGTTATCGACTCCATGGCGTGAGTGTATGCGCTCATCTTTTCCTGTAAGGCTTTGAGTCTTTCGCGCGATGAGAAAAGCTCAATCGCTTCATTATCAAAATACTTATCGTATACGAACCACTCCATATCCCAACGAGTCTCTTCGCCGGCACGCCTGAACCCGCACGAGTCGTAGAGCGCCAATGCGCGCTCGTTTTTCCTGCCGACATAGAATACAACGCCGTCAAAGCCGCGGTGTGCGGCGTTCATCTGCGCATGTTCTAAAAGGGCGCGGCCGACACCTTTGCCCTGAAGCCCGGGTTTTACCGCGATGCGAGCGAGATCGCACGGGCGTTTTATCCTCTTGTCGAACAAAACAGAATCGTTGCTGTCATCATGACTGTCGCCTCTGTCACCGGCTACGGCTATCGCACCGATGATACTGCCGCCTCTCACGGCGATGATAAGATCTTGGTTGGAAATGTCCTCGGAAATATCTTCTGCTGTAGGGTATTCTTCATCCCATCCTGAGCCCGGAGAGCCCCAAAGCGACGAATAAAGGGCGGCAAGCTCGTTCATATCGGCCGCCTCGGCGATTTTGAATATCATTGTCATATCCTCCTGAATGGGATTATATCATAACCGGAGCACGGCAAAAAGCCGAAGATGCCATCGGGACTGTCGTATCGCCCCGATGGCATCGCTTCATCACACTGCTGTATGTATCGTCGTCCGCACGGCGTATAGCTTTTATGCTCCGAATATGTTTCCGTCACCGTCGCGGATCGAGTTGACCGTGAGCTCCTTTATCTTCGGCTCGTCGTCATCGCTCAGCCTTACCTTGCCGAGCGCTTCGTATTCTTTTGACGAGCTGCCGTCGTTCATCGTCAGCTTTAACGTATACTCATATTCGCCGTCGCCGGTTTCCTTAAGCTCAACCGATTCCACAGTCACGGTAAGCCCTTTCTCCTGCGCCAGCCTGTCGTATTTTGTCGAAAGGCGCGAGGACAACATATAGTCAAGGAATTTTTCGGTCAGGTCGCCGGCATAACCGTAATACTCCTTGAACGGCTTCACCGCGTCGCTCGGGTCGGTCGCGACGGCATCGGAAAATGACCGGAACCTGTCGTCCTTGTTCAACGTGTAATACTCCGTCAGAAAGGACTTGATGAGCTCCGTGTTCTTTTTCTTACCGCCGCCGCAGGCGCAGAGCCCGAGGAGCAAAGCCCCGCAGAGCAGCATTACGATTATCCTGATCTGTTTCATACGTTTCACTTCATTTCAATTGACAGTCGTTCTTTATACGAAAAATCTAAACCCCTGTAAAGAATTCGAACTAGTATATCCATAGTAATCGGCAGGCATAATAATTATTATATTTGTGATGGGATTTTCAGGGTGGTATACAATAGCATACTTGCCAATTGTACTCATTGTTCCGGTAGGAAGTATATCACCTTCTGTAACCATAACCAAACCGCAGTTACGGCATTCCCAAGCACAGCCGCTGTTTATATATGTTGTTCCATTAGCATAATATACAATTCCACCTCCGTGAGACATCATTCTATGAAATGGCAATCCGCCACACACAACCTCGTACCGAGGGGTTTCCTGTTCTTCAATGGGAACTTCCATATCCGCTGCAAATGAACTCGTTATCGCTACGAAAAATAATATTGAAGTTAGCAAACCCGCTATGATAATTCGTCTGATTTTTAATATTTCCATTTTTATCATCTTTACTTAAAATAAATCGCAATACATACTTTACATAGAAAACCTTTTTACAGTCTGTACATTGGGTTCACCTCCCTACTTAAAGATTATTATATATTAACAATATTAAATTTTATGAAAATATTAAAATGTATTGTGATAATAGTAACAGCCGCAAATAAATCGAACTTTCTGTAGTACATTATATTTTTTTGTCAGACGAAACTTGTATCCCCCGCCTGAATAGTATTCAAGGCGTATCATAACAGCTTATCTTCAAGGGCGCCGTTAAGTCTAATTTGTACTCTTATATATATACCGTTTGAGGGTGTCAAAAAGTGACACTGAAATCGAAAAAAAATTTTTTGGTAATTTTTGTATGAAACTATTCCCCTGCTCATACGGCTCACCGCTCGTACTTTTCTATCCTGTAAGCGTCGATACACGCGGGATCATATCCCGTTATCTCCCCCGTGTGCCAGACAATCACACTGTCACCGGCTTTGATGTTCTCATCGGCATCGCGCGCGGTCACCGAGTAATCCCCCTCGGCAGGAGGTCTCCAGAATACGCCCTCGGGCATTTTGACATACGTGACCAAAAAGGTGCTGCCTGAGGCTTTGTTCACTTTTCCGATAAAGCATGCCACACCTGAGGGCATTGTCGTGAAATCGGAGGTGACGTCCCTGAATATCTCATACTTGTCGCCTATCAGGACGACGACGGTATCGTCACCCTCGAGCTGATATTCGCAGCCGGTTCCGAAATTGGACTGATCGTCCTGCGACGGAACCTCGGAGCTGCTTACTGACGATGTGATCTGTCCGTCCATCGTGCCGCAGGTGATAAGTGAATTGACGTAGCCCGTATCCTGATAAAGCGTTCTCCTGATTCTGACATACAGAGGTGTATCGGGTACGTTTTCGCTTTGCGACGACTCCGAAGAGCCCGCGGGTTCAGTCGTGACCGACTTTGTCTCACCGTCACCGCCCCGCCCGCAGGCTGCAAGAACGATCACAACAAAAACGGTGAGTGCGGATATTACGATTTTTTTCATCAAAGCTCACTCTCCCTTTCCCGAGGCGGCATTTCGCCGCAGATGCTTCATAAACTGCTTCTGTATATAATAACGAATATATACTCAAAAAAGGGACACCGTGTGCGGGTCGGGTATAAAAAAAGGGCGATAATATGTAAACGCCCGCTCAGCTATTTTTTCTTTTTATCCTTGCCACTCTTATTTCTCTTTTGGTACGGATCGGCTTTTGCTTTGTCTTTGGCGCGTTTGGCTTTGATCTCGTCCATATCGGGACCTGCGAGGAAGCTGAATATCCCCTTGGGCGCTATGGGGTTGTCGCGCGCCGCCTTTTCCATATCCTGTCGGTTGATGTTGGGACCCGCCTTGAAATAAAAGGGTATGCCGGAGATGAGGCCTGCGAATATGCCGCAGCGCGTCGAGTCGAGGTCGGTGAGATATAGGAATATGAGGGACATGGCAAATACGAACAAAACCGTTATGATGAGCCAGACGACGTCGGAAAACAGCTTGAAGACTTTTCCTGCGAAGTTTTGGAATTTCTGGGATTTCGCCTCAACGGCCGTCAGCACGAACACGGTGAAAAATATACCCATGAAGAGGCAGATTACGAATAATATACCTTTAAGTACAGTCATACTGATAAAGCTCCTTGATTATTGACGGGGAGGGCAGGTCTTCCGCCCTCCCCGCCGGCGCATGTGTTATATCAGGGGAAAGCATTTTGTTCTAGTTGCCTGCCTTTTTTGCTTTCTTTGCCTCTATATCAGCAAGGTAATATTTGCCGGGAGTGTTGAAAAATTCGTTCTGAGCTCTTTTTACCTTTGGTACAAGTATGAAAAGAGCAAGGACGTTCGGGATGATAATCATGGCGAGGAATGCGTCTGTCAGCGAGTACATAACACCGAGATCGATGCCGAGCCCGCCTATGATAGTAGAAATTACATATACCCAAATCCAAATCTTACCGAATTTTACGCCGAACAGAAACTCCGCCTGTCTCTGGCCGTAGAACGCGCATACGATAATTGTCGAAAGTACGAACAGGAATACGGAAATACCTACAAAAAAGTTCCCGAACTGTCCGAAGTTATCGTGAAATGCTGCCTGAGCAAGAGCACCCTGTTGAATACCTTCTTTGGTGTAAACACCCGTTGTAAGAATTACGAGAGCGGTCGACATGCAGACGATAATAGTATCTACGAAGACCTCAAACACGCCCCAGAAGCCCTGTCTTACAGGATGATCTACGTTAGCCGCGGCGTGTCCCTGCGGGGAAGTACCGAAACCGGCCTCATTGGAATAGAGGCCGCGGGCCATACCCCAGCGAAGGGCCTGCGACATCGTAGCACCCGCAAATCCGCCTAATGCAGCCTTTCCTGTCCATGCGTCCTTGAATATCATGCCGATGGCAGCCGGAACTGCGCTTACGTGCATAAGGATGATGATGACGGCACCGATCAGATATACGAGAGCCATGATAGGTACGAGCTTGTCGCATACGTCGCCGATTCTTTTTACACCGCCGATACAGACGATAACAACTATGACAGCCGTTATGACAGCTATAACTATCTGCGGAACGCCCATAAGGTCTCCCTGCTGTGCGGCAGATGTAGCCTGAGCTGCAAGCGAAGGAATGAGCTCGATAGCCAAAAGCACTGCATAAAATGTTCCGAAGAAAGCTCCGATCTTAGCAAGTACGGATCCTTTTTTACCTATCTGACGGCAGTAGTAATAAGGACCGCCGACCCATTCGCCCGCTTCGTTTTTCTCACGGTACATAAGGCCTGCCGTAACCTCGACGAATTTTGTGCCGCAGCCGATAAGGGCCATTATGATGATCCAGAATACGGCGCCCGGACCGCCGAGCGCGATAGCGACAGGAACACCTACTATGTTTGATGCGCCTATTGATGATGCAAGGGCTGTACAGGCTGCAGCAAACTGTGATACGTTGCCTTCGCCCGTTGAGCTTTTGCTGAACATCTTGCCGAATGTCTGGCTCATGATATAACCGAAATGACGGAACTGAATAAAGCCCGTTCTTATGCCGAGATAAAGTCCGCCGCCTCCACACAGGGCAAGGATCGGCCACTGCCAGAACCAGTTGGCAAATTTAAGAAGTAGGTTAATGATAACCATATTATTCTCCTTCCTTAATAATCAAATGATAACGAATATAACAACATGCTTTTGTATCACCGACTTTCCGCTTGAGCAAATAGCACAAGCACAAAGCAATGAGCAATATTTTACGGAGGCTGAGTTTAAAGCAACGCGCCCCTATTTAACATACCGTCACCTGCTGTAAACCGCCTCACCCGCAAGGTATGTCTTTTCAACTCTGACGTTGATCAGGTCGTCCTCGGGAATATCGAACGGGTTGCGGTCTGTTACGATGAGATCGGCGAACTTGCCGGCTGTCAGCGTTCCGAGGACCGTTTCCTGTCCTACGGCTATGTGAGGCGTGGTTGAGTACATTTTGACCGCCTCATATACGGAAATTTTCTCCTCCGGATGCGAGCCTCCCTCAGGCAGGCCGGCGGTATCCTTGCGCGTTACCGCTGCATAGATGCCTGTCCAGGGAGAGAAATTTTCGACAGGACAGTCGGAGCCGCCCGTCAGGATGAGGCCGTTGTCGAGATATGTCTGCCACTGATAACTGTGCGCCGCTCTATCTTTGCCGACCCTGTCTTCAATCCAGTGCATGTCGGTGCAGTAGAACGTAGGCTGAATATCGAGTACAATAGGGAGCTTTTTCATGCGTTCTATCATGGCGGGGCTTGCCATCTGAGCGTGGATTACGCGGAACGGCAGGCGATCGGCCTGTTCGCGCTGCGTCATGCCGTGCTCGCGCGATTTTGAGAGCGTGTACTCTATAGCCTTGAGGACACAATCGAGCCCTTTGTCACCGATGCAGTGCGTCGCAGGCTGGAGCCCCATTTCATATGCCTTTAGCATTTTCCTGTTGAGCTCCTCCTGAGTCTGCACGAGGATGCCGTCGGTTGACGGGTCGTCTGAATACGGTTCAAACAGCTTGGCCGACCTCGAGCCGAGCGAGCCGTCGGAGAATATTTTGTAGCCGCCGTACTGAACTTTGCGGTACGGATCGTCCATTCCTTTTCTCGTTACGGCAGGGTTGGTGTAGAGAGTATCGAGGTAGATCGTTACGCGAAACGGCAGTCTGCCCTTGCGGTCGAGCTTGAGATAATCGTCAAAGTCCTCCGTGTATTTCCATATATCGGCAGCGTATGTATGGATGCCGGTGAGGCCGTCGCTTGCGGCTTCGGCCATCGCCTGCTCCATGAGCTTTGCCTTGACCTCGGGGATTTTCGCGGAATCGGGGATCAGCTCGTCGAAGAGCTTGGTGGCCTGTTCGCGAAGGATGCCGTTGGGCATGCCGTTCTCTTCAAGCTCGACGACCCCACCTTCTCCGTAGTCGTAGCCTTTGCCGATGCCGGCTGCTTCAAGAGCACGGGTGCTTGCGACAGCCGTGTGAAGGCAGACCCTTTTCATCATTACGGGGTGATCTGGAGATACTTTGTCAAGGTCGTGTCTTGTAGGCAGATGTTCGGTATCGGAATACCATTTGGACTCATCGAAATTGGAACCTTTGATCCATTGCCCTGCAGGTGTTTCGGCAGCTCTCTTCTTAAGTCTTTCTATCATCTCTTCCTTGGATTTGCATCCGGCGAGATCTACTGTCGTTAGCGTCTGGCAGTAGGCAAAGAAATGAAGATGTGAGTCGACGAGTCCCGGAAGCATTGCTTTACCGGCGAGATCGATCGTTTCCGCGGCTTCTACGGTTTCCGATGCTTCGACATTGCTGCCGACAAATGTTATTATGCCGTCCTTTACGGCGAGGGCTTCCTTGCAGTCGCCCTCAGATTCCATCGTGTAGATCTTTCCGTTGATAAAAAGTTTATCGGCCTTTGATTTCATGTCTGATGCCCCTTCCTGTCGATTTCTATTTGAGCAGATTGAGAATCGTCTGATATACGAGCTCAGGTGTATACTGGAACGTGAACCTCGTATCGATCCTTTCGGTAAATTTGTGAGCGTCCTTGCCGACGGTACCTATATCGACAACAGGAAGATCAAGCTCCTGCATCTGTTCGATAGGCAGGCTGTATATTTTGCCTTCACCGTAACCAGGCATGTTCTGCCTGAGCTTCGCTACTACTTCGGGATCCTTAGGCGCCGCGCCGTAGGAGAGGTCGCTGATGCAAGGCAGGAACCTCTTCTCCAGGAGCGTGTAGTCGAACTCGGGATCGGCTTTGACGGAAGCGATGGCTCCCTGAACAGCGTCGATCAGAGCTTTGCCCTTTGTTTCCGAATCCTTTACCTGGATGTGCGGATAATAAGGCGGCGTCAGATATACTACGATAACAGGATCTTTGTCGGACCACTGTTCGCGGACGAAGTCGACGATTTTGAGCGATTTGTCTCTTACGTCGATAGTCTTATCCTGCTTTAGCTCCTGTATATAGGCGTCTACCTTCGCGTCGAGATCGGCAACCTCGGCACTGACGGCGCTGTAAAGCTCATCATACGTTATAGTCCTTGCAACCCACGGCTGTTTGCGGAACTCGCGGCCAACGATCTCGCAATATTTCGCGTAACGTTCATTGAGAGTGTCTACGACCTGTTCAAAGCATTCCTGAGCGGCGTTTTTCATTTTGCTCAGAACCTGATCCGGCGTCGAACTGTGCGTAGCGTAATTGAACATGAGTATCGCTTTGTTGGCGATCTGCACCGAGTATTCCGTCTTGAGATCGCGCTGTTTGAGCGTGATAGGAGGGAGCGTGAGTTCGCCGTCAACAAAATCGCTAAACTCTGTATTGAGGTTGACGCGCGCAGTTATCGCCGAGGCGATCTGATTAGGGTCGATGCCGTCAAATGACTCTCCTACGTGTGTTTCCTTGCCGACTATATAGAATGTAGGCATTATTTTGCCGACCGTTCCGACATATATGTATTTGAGCGGGTCGCCCGGATATGCCGGAGCCATATAGTCCGTGTCTATCATTGCAAGATAGTCGTAGCCCTTTTTCTTTTTGAGCTCTATGAGGTCGGGAACGAAGTTGAGCATTCCGCCGGAATTGCCCTCTTCATCGCAGACGGCAGCGTAGATGATGTTGCCCTCAAAGCTTTCGATATCCTTGGAGATTTCCTCCATGATGGCGATTATTATCGCATCGCCGGACTTCATATCGAAGAGCCCGCGTCCGAACATGTATTTGCCCGACTCGAGATCCTTCCTGACTTCAGGTGAAAGCCTGAGCTCGGCCAATTTTTTGATGAGGATCTCCGGCTGAGTCGAATACTGCGCATTCGCGCCGTAATCGGAAATGCCGACCGTATCGAAGTGTCCGATCATAACGACGGTCTTGTCCGACGGAGCCTTTTCGCCGTTCAGTTCGGCAACGACGATCTTTCTTCCTAAAAGGTCGCCTTTGACGGGAACAAAACGGAGTTTGTCCGGATTTTTCTTCCAATAGTCGATTTCGGATATGGTCTTGTAGACCTTGTCTGCCATTTTGACTTCATCCGGAGTATCGACTACGCTTTGCTGAGAAACAAAATCGAGTGCGATCTGCTCAATCCTTTTGTTTACCTCGGGTTTCATGTTGCAGTCCTCCCTTTACATTTTATTTGTTTTTTTTAGAAATTCGAAGATAGACTCCGCTATTTCACATACTGATTTGATCCTGACGCGCTCGTCGTACGAGTGAAAGTTGTCGCCGTCGGGCCCGAAGAGCACCGTAGGGATCCCGAGCTTGCCGCCGATGTGATTGAAATCGCCGATGCTCTGAAAATACGTATATGAAGGCTTCCTGCCGCAGACTTCGGCTATCGCCTGTGAAAGCGTTTGCACGTAAGGATCGTTTTCATCTGTGCAATAAGGCATAAATCCGCCGTCAAAACCCTCGGCAGGCGATTGACGGAAGCTTATTTCGTAAGAACATCTGATGCCGGCTTTTCTGACGGCCTTCTCTATGCTTGCACGGATTTTTTCCGGCGTTTCACCTCTGACGGTGTGGTGGAAAACTTCTACTGCCACATCATCCGGTACGCTGCACGCATTGCCGTTCATGATGAGATTTATTACGCAAGGCGTTGAACTGCCTAACTTTTTGTCTGTCACGACGGCCATATTCTCTATCTCGGTCATGATCTTTCCCGCTTCAGTCAAAGCGTTGATCCCGAGCTCGGGCGTCGCCGCGTGCGCAGAGCGCCCGCGCAGGCGTATCCGATAATTATATCCGCCCTTCGCACCCAGTGCAAGGCACGGGTGCGCGCCGCCCGTGAATCCGGCTGAGGGCTCCGTGATGATAGCAAAATCCGCGCCGCCGTTTTGGTAGGCGCCCCGGACACCGCTCGTCTGCATTCCGCCTGCTATATTGCTTATATTGTCGAGTATTATCGCTGTCGTTCCGAGACCGTAAGGACCTTCTTCATCGGAAACGAAATTATATATGATCCTGCCCCTGAAGCTGTCGCCGAATTCCCTGTAAAATGCGGCGAGAGCCAGCATGGTACAGCAGCAGCCGGCTTTCATGTCGAGCGCTCCGACACCGTACATATAGCCGTCCCTGACGACTCCCTCATAAGGAGGAAGAGTCCAGCCTTCGCAAAGGTTGACCGTATCGAGGTGACAGTTGAGGTAAATTACAGGACCGGGGCGGCCGCCGTCGATTTCGCCTATGACATTTTTGCCGTTGAAGTGCGTTTCCTTCTCCTCGTAATATTCATGAATACGTGCGGGCAGCCCGTTATCCGTGAGCCAGCCGTTCACAAACTCCATTATGTCATCTTCATGGAAATAATGGCTTTTGACGGAGACCAGACTGCGCAGTAGCCCGACGACCTCTTCAGGACTGAATTTGTCGCTCCGAATCTGTTCCATAACTTCAGTTCTCCCACGCGAATTTTATTACGTTTTCGAGCATATCCGGAATTACCTCGAGCAGACTCTTCCTGTTTACGCGCTCCGTCCACTGGTGATACTCGCGCCCGACAGGGCCGTAGAGGATCGCGGGAACCGAAAGCTCTTTGATCGATTTCAGGTCCAGGCTGTACAGATCACCCCACATAGGATAGTTGGCAGCCAGAGCTTCGTAATCTATGTCCGGAAGCGAGGTATAGCTGTTGTCTGATATTCCCGTGAAGTAATTCTCGTACGTCAGCTTCTGGCCGTATTTCTCCTCCGACAGCTTTTTGGCGAACTCGTAAACCCCGGTGCCGTAGCCCTCCCTGCCCGGGATAAGATCGGAATGCGTCGCCGGATAATAAGGAGGGGCGACGCCTATGAGGACGTAAGGCTTTTTGATGTCGGCAAACTGCATGAGCTGATCCATCATATACACCGTGGCTGCCGGATAACTTTCGCCTTCCGCAATCTTTTGGCCGGCTTTTTTATAGATGTCCGCATAAAAATCCGAGAATTCCCGGCCCCGGCTTTCCTTAAGCTCGGCCGTGAGCTCCTGAACGGTGTATACAGTCGGCTCGTAATACACTTTCTCTTTTTTTTCAAATCTGGATACTTTTTTAAATTCCTGATAGCATGCATCGAGTTTTGCAACCTCTTCTCTGAAGGCGTCGAGGCTCATTGCGCGCAGCTTTTCGATAATCATGTCGAGTGTTGTATCAAAGCTGAGCACAGTGAGATAGCCTGAGGCCCTGAACGGCAAAGACACGTCGTAAAGCTCTTTCATGTCGCGCATGTTGAACCAATGAGCGGGCATAGAAGCTTCCTCTTTGTAGGTGTCTACGAAATCCATAGTGCAGTTTGAGCGCTGAAAGATACCGTTGAGCAGGCTGAGTGCATTGAACCCGTTAAACGAGTGACCGACGTGAGCGAGTTCACCCTGAACCATGATAACAGGCATCGACTTTCCGATTGAACCGAGTGACAAAATCTGAGCATCACCAAGTTCACCCGCCGGTTCGGGATTTATGAGGAGCTTGAGTTTCAGGTCATATTTTTTCCTGCATTCTAGCATGACCGGTGATATTGCACGCATACCCGCGGAATAACTTTCTTCATCGGCAACGGCTGCGAAAAAGACTGAGCCCTCAAGCTCGCCCTTCTGAGCGAGCGCCGCATATTTTTCGAGGAGGAACATGGCTATTGCAATGCCGCCCTTCATGTCGGCAGTTCCTCTTCCCCAGATCCATTCTCCGGACTCCATATCGGCGCGCTGCTGTTCGTTCAGATTCATCGAAGCGAGTTTTTTCTCGAGCTCCTCGCCCATTTGGCAGGCGAGAGGCTCGGCATCGCCGTAAACCTGAGTATCGACAACGTCAATATGTCCCGAAAGGATTACTGTATCCCTTTTTTTCCCGAGGATGAGCGCGTACGGAACAGCTCTTGCAAACGGATCATTCGGTATTTTATGAAGTCCGCACCGCTCCGGATGCTCTTTGAAATATGGTATGCTCTGCAAAAAATCGTATACATATTTTTCTGCTTTCAGTTCTTTATCGGTACAGCTTATGCTGTCGCATGCGACAAGACCCTTCAGAATATCATAAATACGCTTCTGTTCCATAATAAACCTCCATTAGCATGATGACATATTTTAATTGTAACATCATTCGGTAAGGTTTTCACAAAGTGTTTCTAATGTATACATTACGTTATAATGAAGAATACGGTTAATAAAATAAATATACAATAAATAAACGAAATACCGATAGATGCTTGCATATTTATGAATTTAGCTGTATAATTACAACCGAGCGGCTTTTCATGGTTCGTGATAACGCGTAAAAATCCCGCTTTAAGAAAATTTGTCACTGAATGTGCAGCAAAAACTATCATAAAAACTATCATATAGATATGATAGTACTGCAGATATGATAATTCCGTGAAAGGTGTAAGGTGAGATGGATTTTATCAAAGGTTTTTTTATAGCTGCAAAGGGTATCCCGCAGACTTTGCTGGTTTCACTGTTTGCCCTGATACTCGGCATTCTGTTCGGACTTATCCTCGCGCTCGTCAGAACATCGCGAAGCAAGGTGCTGCGATTCCTTACGGGGCTGTACATCGAGATAGTGCGCGGTACGCCGATGGTAGTGCAGGCGCTGGTAATGGCGTATGGAATCCCGGCGCTCATACAGAGCTACGGCCTCGGTTTCAAGTGGGCGATGCTCGTAATACCCGCCATGCTCGTATGCGGGCTGAACAGTGCGGCGTACATGGCGGAGGTCATAAGAGGCGGTCTGCAGGCTGTCGATCCCGGACAGATTGAGGCGGCTCAGTCGCTCGGCATGACGAAGGGTCAGATAACGAGGCTCATCGTTCTTCCGCAGGCGATAAGAATAGTAATTCCGTCGTTCGGGAACGAGTTCGTGACTATGATCAAGGAGACGGCGGTCCTGTCATTTGTAGGTGTTACGGAGATATTGAGGAGCGCGCAGCTCTGGCAGGCGGCGACATACAACACGTTTCCCGCTTACATAGGGGCGGCCGGCGTTTATCTGTGCCTGACCTTCCCGCTCTCGAGGCTTGTCGGCTTTGTGGAAAAGAAGATGGCAAAGGGGGAGAACTGATATGATAGAAGCAAAGAATATAATCAAGCTGTTCGGCGATCTCAGGGCGGTCGACGATGTGAGCTTCACCGTAGAGGACGGCGAAGTTCTTTCGATAATAGGCTCCTCCGGCTCCGGAAAGAGCACACTGCTCAGGTGCGTCAACCGTCTCGAAACACCCGATTCCGGCGAGGTATACATAGACGGCGAACTTATAACGGACGAAAATCTCAGAGAAGTAAGGACAAAGACGTCAATGGTCTTTCAGAATTTCAATCTTTTCAATAATCTCGACGTCACAGGCAATATCGCAGTAGCGCCGGTAAATGTGCTGCACAGGACAAAGGCCGAGGCCGAGGCGAAGGTGGTGGAGCTTCTTGAGCTTGTCGGGCTTTCCGACAAAAAAGATGCATACCCGCACAACCTTTCGGGCGGACAAAAACAACGGGTAGCCATTGCAAGGGCGCTTGCGATGGATCCGGAGATAATACTTTTTGATGAGCCGACGTCGGCCCTCGATCCCGAAATGGTGGGTGAAGTGTTGGACGTAATGAAAAAACTCGCCGCAGCAGGTATGACGATGCTCATAGTCACGCACGAAATGGGCTTTGCGCGTGAGATCTCCGATAAGGTCATCTTTATGACCGAGGGGAAGATCGTGGAGCAGGGCAGTACCGATCAGATATTCAACGATCCTAAAAACAACAGGACAAAGTCGTTTATAGGAAGCTTCATAAAATAAAACCGATAAAAAAACCGATACGCTCAAGGTCTCGCCGTTTGAGGCGACGGAAGTACGCTTTTATCGCGCTTTTACAGCACTTCGCACGAGAGCCCGTGACATGTTTTTGTTACTTCGGGTGCTTCCGCCTATTTTACAAGCTCTATGGCCTGCTTGCCTGTCATGTGCTCTATGTCGATGCGCACGCAGCAGAGGTGACCCATGCTCGTTCTGATTTCTTCTTCTATGGCATCCGGAAAGTCGGCGCTGTATTTATAGGCGAGCATGCGCGCCGCATTCGCCGTTTCCTCGTCACCCTCGAGAATGTGTGCCCTGCCGAAAGCGACGGCACTCCTGAAATACGTAGTCACCTTTTCGGGGACTACGGTGTTTTTGTCTATGACGCAGAATGAAACCTTGTCGCAGCGCTTCAGGGCATCATACCTGTGGCCCGCCGTCCCTCCGTGAAAATATATTTCCCCGTCCTTATATATATAATTTACCGGTACGGCATACGGATATCCGTCGTCTCCCTGAACGGCAAGGATCCCCTCCTGACCTCTCTCAAATATGGCCACGGTCTCTTCTTTTGTAAGAAGCTGCTTAAAACGGCGCATTTCTCTGAACATGAGCGTTTATCTCCTTTCCGCAATCAAGAATCAAGATATTAACAATATACGATAAAAGCAAGCCGAACGCAACATGATATGATATGATAATAGACAGTATTCTAAGGAGAAGCAAAGTATGGATATAGCGAAGAAGCTCGCACAGGAATTAGGCATTACATACGCTCAGGCGGAAAAGACGATAGCCCTTATCGATGACGGAAACACTATTCCGTTTATAGCCAGATACCGCAAGGAGGCTACGGGAGGACTGTCAGACGATGTTCTCAGGAAGCTGGACGAGCGGCTTATATATATGAGAAGCCTTGAGGAGCGCAAGGGGGAGGTTCTTCGTCTGATAGACGAGCAGGGAAAGCTTACGGACGAGATCAAAGCGGAGATTGATAAAGCCGAGGTGCTGCAAAGGGTAGAGGATCTGTACAAGCCGTACAGACAAAAGAAGACGACGCGCGCGGGAAAGGCGCGGGAAAAAGGCCTTGAGCCTCTCGCCATGCTGATCAGCCTCCAGCAGCAAAGGTCGGGCAGCGTCGAGGAGACGGCAATGCCTTATGTCGATCCCGATAAGGGCGTAAATTCCGTGGAGGAAGCCGTCCAGGGCGCGCTCGATATTGTGGCCGAAATGATTGCGGACGATGCCGATACGGTGCAGGAGGTCAGAAATCTCATATACGATACGGGACTCATCGTTACCGAGGCGGCCGACCGGGATGAAAAGACCGCTTACGATATGTATTACGGCAAACAGGAGGCGGTATCAAAGATCCCGAACCACAGGGTGCTTGCTGTGAACCGCGGCGAAAAGGAGGGTAAGCTCAAGGTCGCCGTCCGCATTGACAGGGATAAGGTAACAGGCATGCTCGAGCGCAGATATATACGCGGCGCGTCCTTATTTACGGAGATGCTCAAGGAGACCGTCGCGGATGCGTATAAGAGGCTGATAGAACCGTCCGCCGAGCGTGATGTGCGCGCCTCACTGACAGAACGGGCGCAGGCGGAAGCGATAAGGGTCTTTGCAGGCAATACGGAAAAGCTGCTTATGGTTCCGCCGGTAAGAGGGAAAAGGATAATAAGCATAGATCCCGGCTACCGGACGGGCTGCAAGGTGGCTGTCCTCGACGAAACGGGAAAACTGCTCGCATACACTACTGTATACCCGACTCAGCCTAAGAACGATGTCGGAGGTACAGAGAAGGTACTCGCCGAAATTGTTAGAAAATACGGGACGGATGTCATCGTTATCGGCAACGGAACGGCATCGCGTGAGACGGAGGAGGTTGTGGCGGCCTTTATCGGAAAATCAGGACTGAATATAGAGTATACAATAGTAAACGAGGCGGGGGCATCTGTTTACTCCGCGTCAAAGCTTGCCGCTGAGGAGTATCCCGATCTCGACGTGACGACGAGGGGCGCGATGTCTCTGGGCAGGCGTCTTCAGGATCCGCTCGCGGAGCTCGTCAAGATAGACCCGAAGCACATAGGCGTAGGTCAGTATCAGCACGACATGAACCAAAAAAGTCTCGACACTGCGCTCGGCGGCGTAGTGGAAGATTGCGTCAACAAAGTCGGCGTCGACCTGAACACGGCATCGTCGTCGCTTTTGTCATACGTGTCGGGTATAAACGCTGCGGTTGCCGGAAACATAGTCAGGTATCGCGAGGCGAACGGTCGGTTCAAAAACAGGAGAGAACTGCTCAAGGTCGAGAAGCTCGGCCCGAAGGCGTACGAGCAGTGTGCGGGCTTTCTGAGGATAATCGGGGGAGATGAGCCGCTCGACGCAACGGGAGTACATCCGGAGTCGTACAGACAGACGAAGGTGATGATGAAAAAAATAGGCATAAGCGGTGAGGACATCGCCTCGGGAGGAGCAAAGGACCTGGGTGAAAGGATTGTCAAGGCATATCCCGCACTCCCGAGAGAGGCTTGCGTTGCGGCGATGGCGGCCGAGCTCGGCATAGGTGAGCCGACTGTAAGAGATATAATATCCGAGCTGCGCAAGCCCGGGAGAGACCCTCGTGAGGATGCTCCGCCGGTTGTTTTCAGAAACGATGTACGCAGCTTCGACGACCTCAAAGAGGGTATGGAGCTGACAGGAACGGTCAGGAATGTCGTCGATTTCGGCGCTTTTGTCGACATCGGAGTCAAGAATGACGGGCTCGTTCACATATCGCAAATGAGCGATAAATACGTTAAACACCCGATGGACGTCGTTTCTGTCGGCGACACGGTCAAGGTCAGGATAATAGGCGTTGACAGAGAACGCGGCAAGATATCGCTTACGATGAAGCTTTAGGTTATAAGCATGCTGAAAATTTACAGAAGCCGTGAGGACACGGACAAGGAAAAGTTCATATATAAGGCGATAACGGCGGCAAAGCCTTGCGGCACCGGAACGCTTGTAATAGTGCCGGATCAGTACACGCTTGACGCCGAAAAACGGGCGATGAACTGCATGAATACGGATGTTCTGCTCGATGTCGAGATAACGACATTTTCGCGCCTCGGCTCAAGGCTTCTCAGGGAGGCCGGCAAACAGCCGACTGCCGTTATAGACAAATACGGGCGTCAGATGCTTCTTACGGGCATAATCTCCGGACTTGACGGGGAACTTGAGGTATTCGGCGGGCTCTCGCAGAAGGAAGCTTTTATCGAAACCGTAAACGATTTCATTTCTCAGGCAAAGCAGTACAGCTGCGGACCTGAGGAGCTCGCTGCTGCTGCGGCAGGCGGCTCGGACGGAATGCTGAGCATGAAGCTTCGGGATCTGCAAAGGATATACGCCGAATACGAAAAGGCAACTGAGGGCTGCTATACGGACTCTGAGGACATGATCGACATGTATATAAGTATGACGGCAGGCTCCGCATTCATAGCCTCATCTCGCATCTGGATATACGGCTTTGACAGCTTTACACCGAAGAACGTCGCCTTTATTGCAGCTCTTTCGGCTGCTGCAGTCGAAACGGACGTGTACCTCACATACGATGAGGGCTCGGGCGACGACGAACTGTTTACCCTGACCGGCATAGTGACAAAAGCGCTTATTGAAGCCGCAAACGGTGCCGGTGCCGACGTTTCGGTGTGCCGTGCCTCCGGTGAGCCGTGTGTGCGCGCACCGGGAATTCGTACTCTGGAAAAAGAGCTTTACAGAATCTCGCCCGAGCCGGCGGACGACTGCTCGGGCATAACTGTAGTCCGCGCCGCCAATATGTACAATGAGGCTCAGTCCGCAGCATCATACGTGCTGCACCTGCTTCGCGATGAGGGATACAGGATGAGCGATATAGTTTTGATATGCAACGATCAGGATCACAGAATGTCGATGATTTCGCGTGCCTTTGAAGAGTACGGGATCGGGATATTCGGCGATTTCAAGCGTCCGATAGCCGCGTCAAAGGCTGCCGTATTCATCGTCGCACTTTTGGAGGCGCTCGGCTCCGGCTGCGCGACGAATGATGTGATGCGTGTAATCAAAACGGGGTTCGCAGGGCTTGACGCTGATGAAACCGATATGCTCGAAAATTACGTGACGAAGTACAGGATAAAAGGCTCGATGTGGAAAAAGCCTTTCTTAAGAGGAGCATTTGAGTACGGGGAGGAGGGCCTTCAGAGGATAGAAGCGCTGCACTCGAGAGTTATGGAGTTGTTTTCTCCGTTTGAAAACGTATATGAGAGGAAACAGACGTGCGGCGAGTTCCTGCGCAGCTTTTACGAGCTTCTTGTCAAGATCGGGCTTCCGGAAAAAATCGCAGGGACGGCGCAGGCACAAGAGGCCGGCGGCTTTGTGGATATGGCGGAGGAGACCATGCAGGTCTGGTCTATGATAATGGACGCGTTCAGTCAGATGGCGCAGATAATGGGAAGTGAGCCTTTTCGCGGCGCACAGTTTACGGAGATGCTTCTCTCAGGGCTGACTCATATGGAGGTGGGGGTCATACCGCCGACTGCGGACGATATCATGCTCGGAACCATGCAAAGGACACGTTCGGCGGCCGTCAAAGCTTTGATCGTGATCGGTGCCAACGAAGGTATGCTTCCTCTCGATGCAGGCGAGTCTCCTCTGTTCAGTTCCGAGGAGCTTGAGGCGGTTCAGGCAGCGGGTTCTCCGTTCAGCAAGACCGATGATATTCGGATAATGGAGGAGCAGCTTGCTATATACCGTAATCTTTCAAAACCGAGCGAGCACCTCTGGATATCTTATTCCGTGCGTGACGACGAGGGTGCGGAGCTCAGACCGTCGGAAATAATAGATCGCCTTTTGACGATCTTTCCTGATCTTACGCCTATTGACGACGCGGTATCACAGGGGATACCCGAATTTATGATAGGCGGACGTGTGAATACGGCCCGCCAGTATACAGCTGCGATGCGGAGGGCAAAAAAAGGCGGGAAGATCGCACCGGAGTGGAAAGCCGTAGGTGAATGGCTTTCGGAGAATGATTCCGAAGCATATGGCGGCATAAGGCGCGCACTCGATTTTGATAACCGTCAAAGACCGCTCGGATCCGATCTAGTCAGAAAACTGTTCGGACGCGGTGCTGATGATGCGGATTCTTCCGCATCAGACAGAGACGCCGTGAGAGCAGACGATCTGCAGCGCGATACGAACATACGGTACGAATTCAGTCCGTCGCGCATAGAAGCGTTCAGCAGATGTCCGTTCTCTCATTTTGTAAGCTATGCGTTAAGGCCTGATGAACAGCGCGAATACACCATTGCAGGCCGTGAGATAGGAGATCTGTACCATCTCGTTCTTATGCGCATTTCCGAGAGACTGACAAAGGAGCGGACGTGGCAGACCGTAACCACAGATGAGCTCAAGGCGCATATATCCGAAGTCATTGAGGAGGAGGCGGAGCAGTACCGCGACGGCGTGTTTACGTATACCGACGGCGATAAATATTGGAAGGTAAGAGCGCAAAGCACATGCTTCTATGTGTGTACGGCTTTGGTAAGCCACGTGCGCCGCGGAGCGATAAAGTCGACCGATTTTGAAGTGCCCTTCGGCCCGTCGGGGAAGCTTCCTCCGATAAGGGTGGAAACAGGCTCAGGGACTGTATTGATCAAAGGAAAGATAGACCGGGTAGATACTCTCCGGGATGACAGGATCAAAATAATAGATTACAAGACCGGAAATGAGAAATTTGACAGGACAGAGGCCGAAAAGGGTTACCGCCTCCAGCTGATGCTTTATCTTAACGCCGCCGCCGGTGAAGACGGAAAGCCTGCCGGAGTCTTCTATTTCAATATTGCTGATCCTAATACGGATCTGACCGGTGTGGAGCCCGATAAAATTTCCTCAACAATTTCAAAAAACATGGAGAACTTTTTCAAACTTAATGGTATAATGTTGGACAGCGCCGATGTCATAAAAGAAATTGCGGGTGATTTTGAGGGGCGTTCACCTGTAATTCCGGTCAGGACGAATGTAGACGGCAGGATCGGTACCGATATCCGGGATTTTCTGATATCGGAGGACGAGTTTGCGGAGCTGCGCTCGAGGATAAATTCCGTGACACAAAGTCTGTGCCTCGAGATGCTCGACGGTCGCATAGACATCAGACCGAAGAAATCGGGCATGAGTAAGCCGTGCACGTATTGCAGATATAAGGGAATATGCATGTTCAATACGGCATTTGCAGGATGCACGTATGGTGTGGTAAAATAAGATAACAGCAGCCGCTTCGTTCATCCGATGTGCTAGGCGGCCCCGGATACATGCTTCCATGGCTCAGTTGGTAGAGCAGCGCATTCGTAACGCGCAGGTCGACGGTTCGAGTCCGTCTGGGAGCTCCATGAAGAAAAGCCTTGAAATACTGGCATTCTCAGTGTTTCAAGGCTTTTTGGTATGATAGATTGACAGGCCGCAAAAGTCCTTGACCTTCAATTCGGCGGAAGCTCTGTTATGTAATTGCGGTAAACGGTAAACCGGCGGAGATACACAGAGATAAAGAGGCCGGAGGTCTGAGCATTCCGAAGCTGCAGCATCGCCGACATGCTTTCACAAGGTTTGAAAGTTTTGTATAATAAATGTGACCGAACGCATGTGTGCCGGTAGTATATGGGTGAAAGGCTTTGATCCGGAGGAGCTTTGTCTGATGGAGGACAACAGAATAATAGAATTGTATAACATACGCGACGAGAGGGCGATAGCCGAAACAGCGGCGGCGTACGGAAATTACTGTACAGCCGTCGCGAAGCGCATCGTATTAAACGATGAGGATGCTCAGGAGTGCGTAAACGACACATATCTCGGCGCGTGGAATGCCATACCGCCGGCAAAACCGGATAACCTCAGAACCTTCCTCGGCAGGATAACGAGAAATCTCTCGCTCAAGAAAATCAGAGCCGCCTCGGCCGAAAAGCGCGGCGGAGGGGAGTCCGACGCAGTGCTGGATGAGCTTGAACAAACGCTTGCGGGCGGATTTTCGATAGACGAGCATATGGATGCGCAGGAAATTACATGTATAATCAACGAATTTCTGGGCAGTATCAGATGTCAGGATCGTGAGTTTTTTGTTTTGCGGTATTGGTACTTTATGAGCGTAGCGGACATCGCGGCGGAGACTCGGACGGGCATCAGCAGCGTTAAAATGAGCCTTAAGCGCACGCGCGACAGACTTGCGGAGAGGCTCAAAAAAGAAGGTGTATATATATGAAATCGGATAAGCTCCAGGCTGCTATAACGATGATAAAGGATGAGTATATCGAAGAGGCGCGGTGTCTGATATCCGGGGACAAAACGGACAGCGGCGCGGCCGATGCGAGTCGCCGCACGGGAAGATCCCGCATAAGAATATATCTGAGCATCGGAACGGCCGCCGCCGTTTTGATAATAGCCGTCGGTGTAGGAGTGAACATGGCAGGAAACGTTACGGACGAAAAAGCCGCTTTTACGTCCGGGGACGTCGCGAACGAGGAATACAATGATGCGTATGCGGAAAAAGGATTGCAGGAAAAAGCGAAAAGCCGGGGTATCGTTGACAACGCTTTATCTGCAAACTGCGCCAGCGATACGACGTCTGACGGCATACGCCGGGAGAGCGGAATCGGTATAGTCATGCCGGACGGGGCAAGTGACGTCCGATGGACAAAAATCGATTCGCGCAACGGTGCGGAGCCGATCTATCAGGCTGATTACATGTACGGCGATAATGCATACTGTTTCAGAATACAGAAAACAGGAACATTGAAGGATATAAGCGACATGGATTACGATTGGACTTCGGAAAACAGCGGGAACGGACAAACATCCGGAACGAAATCCGACGGCCTCGGCACCCTTTATATAAAGAAGATGACTGACGAAGGTCAGGGTGTGGCGTATTGGCTCGTGAACAGCGGCGAAGCGGGGTATACATGCAGCGTTTCGATGGCGGACAGCGCTACGGCCGACAAGCTTGATGTAATGTACAGACATTTTACGTCGACGGTTGCGCTGCCTGAAGCGTAGGGAGGTAAAATATGCGTAAGAGACTTTTTGCAGTACTGCTGGCAGTCGTCGTGGCGGCAACTATGACGGCATGCACAGCGAATAAGGCGAAGACCGACAAAAACGGTACTTTCGTGGAGATTGACGAAACTGCGTCCGATTCTGACGGCGCGATGGGCGCTGCCGAGGAGTTCGCGAAGACAAGCGGGGGTATGGCTGATGCTCTGCCCGGGAGGGGCTCTGACGGGACAGGTCATGCGGATATTCCCGATGATAATTCAAGTGCGCTTGTTTTGACGGCGGCCGAGTGGAACGACAATAATAATTGGCCGTTCTTTACAAATCTTGTAAATTCCGGGAAGATAACGTTCCCTTCATACGGCATAGATCCGAGGAACAGAGTGGCCGTAACGGTGACGGATGAGTCGGGTGCGGCGCTGAGAGGAGAGACGGTCGTGCTGTATGACGCTGAGGGAAATGTTCTCTGGACCGCTAAAACGGGTACGAACGGGATTGCATATTTGTTTTACAGAGAGGGTGAGACTCCTGCGAACGTATCCTCCGGTGACAAAAAAGCGGCGCTTACAGTAGAAAAGCCCGATCCCGACAATCAGCAGGGTGCTGCGATTGTTACGAGCGTGAACGAGGTTTCGATAGTAAAAACGCCCGAGGCAAAGAAACCGAACGGCGTGCAGGTCATGTTCATAATAGACACTACGGGCTCGATGGGCGACGAGCTCGCATTTCTTCAGAAGGATTTTTCGAAGATCGCAGAGGATGTCGGAACTGACGGTGTCACGTATTCGGTGAATTTCTACCGTGACGACGAGGATGAATATGTAACAAGATGCAACGGTTTCACCGATGACATATCAAGGGTGCGGGAGATCATAGGCGCCGAGGTTTCGGAGGGCGGCGGCGATGAACCGGAGGCCGTAGCGCAGATACTTAAGGAAACTATAACCGATAACGACGAATGGTCGGAAGATGCCGCCAAGGTCGCCTTCATGATATTCGATGCCCCCCCTCACGAGGGGACGGAGGACACTCTGAAGCAGGCTATTGAGACGGCGGCGAGAAAAGGGATCAGGCTCGTTCCTGTCGTCGCTTCAAACAGTACGCGCGATACGGAGCTCTTCGGCAGGGCGATAGCTATCACGACGAACGGGACATACGTATTTCTTACGGACGATTCCGGCGTCGGCGAGACACACCTTGAACCTATTGTGGGCGATTATACGGTAGAGCTTCTGCACGATGTGATAGTCAGGATAATATCGGAAAACAGATAGGCGAACATTACACATCAAAAGTGTAACGATCAAAAGTGATAAGCGTTAAGCCCTGTCGGCGGCCGTCCGCCGGCAGGGCTTTTCGGGTTGTAAAAAGAATACTGAGTCGCGTCCGTTTCACGGGGACAGTACTTTTTCGTATTCAGCGATGCGAACCGGACGCTGCGGCGGATCGTTTTGAATGCTTTGATCCGCCTTACATCCGCTGACTCATTTCGAGGCGAATTCTTTGACGCGGGCAGCTTGGATTTTATTGACTTTGGTGAAATCGGATAGTAAAATAAAGGAGCTGTTGCAGGCCAATTAAATGAACGCTTAGATTGATGAAAATCCAAGGAGGAAACTAAGATGAACATATGGGGAAAGTTAGGATTATTTGCCGGAGGTGTTCTTTTCGGAACAGCCGGAATATCAATTTTGTCGAGCAAGGAGGCCAAGAACGTATATACGCATTGCACCGCGGCGGTTATGCGGGGTAAGGACAGCGTAGTAAAGCAGGCGGCGGTACTTCGGGAAAACTGTCGTGATATCAGCGCCGATGCATCCGACATCAACGAGGTGCGCTATGCCGAGGACGAGAGAAGAGCTTTCGAGGAAGCAAAGGCTTTTGTTGCCGAATGTGAGGCGAAGCTGGCTGACGTTCAGTGCGGCTCCGAAGAATCGGCGGCCTGTGAGAAAGAAACGGAAAAAACAAAATGAGATTTACCGTTCGCCACGAATCGGCTCATACAATAAGAGTTCATGCGGGAGCGTACCGCATGTCGATGCGGGAGGCGGACATCCTCCGGTATTACCTTGAAAACAAAGTATATGTCACAAAGGTCTCGGTATATGAGGAAACCGCCGATGCCGTAATTACATATAACAGGACGGATGTGAACAGGGAGCGGCTTCTTGAGGCTCTCTCTGTTTTTTCGTATAACGACGAGAATACGCTCAAGCTTGTTCCGGAGGAAACGGGGCGGGCGCTCGACCGCAGCTACGGAAACCGGTTGGTTGTAACGCTGGCGGCAAGGTATGCTCGAAAGCTGTTTCTTCCCGCACCGCTTAATATCGTCTGGACCGTATTCAAAAGCGCGAAATTCATTTACAGGGCATTGAAATGTCTCGTACACGGGAAGGTAGAGGTTCCCGTGCTCGACGCGTGCGCTGTAACAGCGTCTATGCTCATGGGAGATTTCAATACGGCATCGTCTATAATGTGTCTCCTGGACATCGGGGACATACTTGAGCAGTGGACATACAAGAAATCCGTCGGGGATCTCGCGCGTTCGATGACACTTAAGTCAGATAAAGTCTGGCTCTGCGTTGACGGAGCCTCGGATGTTCTCGCAGATACGGACGATATCAAAGCGGGAGACCTCATCAGGGTAAGCACCTCCATGATAATACCGTTCGACGGCAGGGTGAGAAGCGGAGAGATGACCGTCAATCAGGCATCAATGACGGGGGAATCCATACCGGTTCCGAAACACGGGGGCGGATATGTATACGCCGGTACAGTCGTCGACGAAGGCGAATGTGTCATAGAAGTCACTAAGATTTCAGGTGACAGCAAGTTCGATCAGATAGTCAGGATGATAGAGGATTCTGAAAAGCTGAAGTCGGCTACCGAGGCAAGGGCGTATCACCTCGCGGATTCGCTCGTGCCATACTCGCTGCTTCTTACTGCGTCGATATATCTGCTCACGGGCAATGTAACAAAGGCCATGGCATCGCTTATGGTCGATTTCTCGTGCGCACTCAAGCTTTCTATGCCTCTGGCGGTGCTTTCGGCGATCAAAGAGGCGCGCATCAGCGACATATCGATCAAGGGCGGCAAATCGCTCGAGGCCGTATCCGAAGCGCAGACCGTAGTATTCGACAAGACGGGAACGCTGACATATGCGCAGCCTAAGGTCGCCCGGATCGTAACCTTCGACGGCATGGAGGAAAAGGAAGCTCTTCGCATATCGGCATGCCTCGAGGAGCATTTTCCTCATTCAATGGCAAACGCCGTCGTCGAGGAGGCTAAGAGGAGAAGCATCATACATGATGAGATGCACTCAAAAGTAAAGTATGTAGTAGCTCATGGCATCGCGAGCGAGATAGACGGTAAGCCGGCCGTGATCGGAAGCCGGCATTTCGTATTTGAAGACGAGCATTGCAAGGTGTCGGATGACGAACGCGGAAAGCTGGAAGCCGTTTCGCCGGAGTACTCGCATCTGTATATGGCGGTCGACGGACGTCTCAAGGCGGTCATCTGCATATCGGATCCGCTCAAAAAAGAGGCTTCGCGCGTCATCAGGGAGCTTCATGAGCTCGGCATAAACAGAATATGCATGATGACGGGCGATAACGCTGAGACCGCTGCGGCAATAGCGGAAGAACTTGATCTCGACGAATTCCACGCCGGGGTGCTGCCGGAGGACAAAGCTTTGTTCATACGCAGGGAACATGAAGCGGGGCGCACGGTCATAATGATAGGTGACGGCGTGAACGATGCGCCGGCGCTTTCGGAGGCCGACGCGGGCATAGCCATCAATACGGGCGCCGCAATAGCAAAGGAGATATCTGATATTACGATATCGGCTGACGACCTTGAGAAAATAGTCACGATGAGGCGCATTGCCGACGCTTTGATGAACCGCATAAATTTCAACTACAGGTTCATAATTTCCTTCAACGGACTGCTTATAGCGCTTGGAATAGCCGGAGTGCTTCGACCGGCGACCTCGGCGCTCATACACAATACATCAACCATAATTGCAGGGCTCAACAGCATGACGCCGCTCCTGACCGGGGGCAAATAACCGCGCCGTCAATTGAACATTCCGCACGGCCGTGATAGAATGATAAAGTTGAATTTGATAATCATTTGATAGGAGGTATCAAAATGTCGATTTTTGATAATCTGACCGACAAGGTCAAAAAAGCACAGCCTACGATAGTTCTTCCGGACGGTCCTGACCCGAGGATCCTCGATGCCGCAAGCAGGTTGAGCGGAAGTGCCATCATGAAGGTGATCCTTGTGGGAACCGAGGAGGAATTCGCCGAGGGTGCAAAAAAAGGCGGATACGATATTTCGGGGTGCGAAATCATCGACCCCGCCAAATACGCCGGCATGGGCGGTATGATAAAGACGATGGTGGAGCTGCGCAAGGGTAAGATCACTGAGGCTGAAGCGGCGGAAATGCTTTCGCACGGCAATTATTTTGCGACGATGCTCGTAAAGATGGGAAAGGCTGACTGTCTGCTCGGCGGGGCCACGTATTCGACGGCTGACACTGTAAGACCTGCCCTCCAGCTTGTAAAGACAAAACCGGGCGCACACCTCGTAAGCTCGACATTTATCATGATCCGTGAAAGCGACGGTGAAAAACTCGCGATGGC
This sequence comes from uncultured Clostridia bacterium, assembly GCA_938046095.1. GTDB lineage: Bacteria > Bacillota > Clostridia > Peptostreptococcales > Anaerovoracaceae > Eubacterium_B. The sequence goes on along the minus strand of CALIXS010000018.1, from coordinate 9,425 downwards.
GGATTGCGCTATAAATATCGATTATCAGGATACGCTCGACAAGGAAGGCAACGTAACATACACGGCTGCTCAGAAACTCGCCGAAGTCGCCGTCGAGACGGCAAAGACGGCTAAGGTGTTTGAGATCGATCCCAAGGTGGCGTTCCTTTCGTTCTCGACAAAGGGCTCCGGCAAGGGCGGCACTGTTAAGCTGTCTCATGACGCTACGATTGAGGCTCAAAAAATGGCACCCGATCTGCCTATAGACGGCGAGCTTCAATTTGACGCTGCGGTATCGCCTACGGTTGCGAAGACAAAGTGCAGTGACAGCAAGGTGGCAGGACAGGCAAACGTATTTATCTTCCCGGGGATCGAAGCGGGCAACATCGGATACAAGATCGCCCAGAGGCTCGGCGGATTTGACGCCTACGGACCTATTCTTCAGGGTCTCAATGCTCCTATCAACGACCTTTCGCGCGGCTGCAATGCCGACGAGGTATACAAAATGGCGATCATAACCGCCGCTTTTGCGTAAAGCCCGGAGGGAGGCGAATGCCGCCATACAAGGTTTCGGCGTTCGTGTAAAGCTTCGGCACGGAGACCGATGTCGCGTAAAACTTCGGTGTAACGACAAAAAATATAAACAGACACGCTGTCAGCGTAAAAAAGTTGCGGACACGGCTTTCATAATTACGAAGGCCGTGTTTTGTGTTATAATATGCTGGTACTATCAAAATCAAGGAGGAAAAAAGATGTCGGACATCAAAGTAAAACAGCTCTACAGAAAAACCGAAGATTACGCCGGACAGACTGTTACGGTCAGGGGTTGGGTGCGAAATAACCGTAATTCCAACGCTTTCGGATTTATCGAGCTCAATGACGGCAGCTTCTTCAAACCTGTTCAGATAGTTTACGAGAAGGACAGGCTCGCCAATTTTGACGAGCTGTCGAGGGTAAGAGTTTCGTATGCGCTTTCGGTAACGGGCACGCTCGAACTGACACCGGGAGCAAGGCAACCGTTCGAGGTCAAAGCCGCCTCGGTACAGATCGTGGCAACGTGCGATGCCGATTATCCGCTTCAGCCCAAGCGTCATTCGATGGAATTTCTCAGGGAGATCGCCTATCTCAGGCCTCGCAGCAATATATTCGCAGCGGTTTTCAGGGTCCGCTCTTTGCTGGCCTACGCGATACACAAGTTCTTTCAGGAGAGAGGCTTTGTTTACGTTCACACACCGATAATAACAGGCTCGGACGCGGAAGGCGCCGGTGAAATGTTCCAGGTTACAACGCTCGATCTTGACCGTCTCCCGCACACCGACGACGGCGCCATAGATTTTTCGCAGGATTTTTTCGGCAGGAAAACAAACCTTACCGTAAGCGGCCAGCTGGAGGGCGAGGCCTTCGCGCTCGCTTTCCGAGACATATACACGTTCGGTCCGACTTTTCGCGCCGAGAACTCCAATACGACGCGTCACGCGAATGAATTCTGGATGATCGAGCCGGAAATGGCATTCTGCGATCTCGAGGGCGAGATGAACGTCGCCGAGGACATGGTTAAGTACATAATCAACTACCTGCTCGAGGAGGCACCTGAAGAAATGCAGTTCTTCGGCAGCTTCGTCGACAAGGGTCTGCTCGGTCGACTGGACAACATAGTTAGCAGCGATTTTGCCCGTATCACCTATACCGAAGCCGTAGATATACTAAAGAGATCGGGACGCAGCTTCAAATACCCCGTCGAATGGGGCGTCGATCTGCAGACGGAGCACGAGCGCTACATAACGGAGGAAGTCTACAGGAAGCCCGTATTCGTGATGGATTATCCGAAGAACATCAAAGCCTTTTACATGCGGTTGAATGATGACGGAAAAACCGTCGCCGGCGCCGATCTCCTCGTGCCCGGCATCGGTGAAATTGTGGGCGGAAGCCAGAGGGAGGAGCGTCTCGACGTTCTGAAGGCCCGTATGGCCGAGATGGGTGTCGTCGAGGACGGTTACGGGTGGTATATGAACCTGCGCCGTTACGGCGGAGTCGAGCATGCAGGCTACGGCCTCGGCTTCGAGCGGATGGTAATGTACGTTACCGGCATGGGCAACATCCGGGACGTCCTTCCGTTCCCGCGCACTCCGAAAAACGCCGAGTATTGATCGGCATTGACATTATTGAAATTCCGTGAGCAGGCCGCCTATATAGGGCTCCTGCTCACTAAAAAAGATTTTTTTGTTTCCGCTGCTCACGGTTAAAAACGCGCCGTAAGCAGATAAGCCGCTCCCTTGCAATCGTGCGCAGTATACGTTATAATCAAAACGATTTTAATCTAACATTTACACTCGGATAAAATAGATATATTCATCAGCAGTTTTAAGACGGAAAGGAAAAGGCGAGAATTCGCCCGGTTTATTTATGCCGAGAACGAAAAAGGCGGACATTCTGTCCGCAGAAGCCGCATCAAAGGAAAACAGCAAAAAGACCGCAGAATCGGCCGTTAAGGATACGAACGCCGAAGTGCCCGCCGTGAAAAAAAGGACGGCGCGCAAAAAGACGGCGGAGCACGCAGCAGAACCTGCGAACGACGATGCTCCGAAAAAGAGAACAACACGTAAAAAGGCTGTGAAAGAAGGCGGAGATGATATGCAGCAGTCGACACTGAGAATAACACCTGCAACGAAAACCGCGAATATAACTTCTGAAAAGGAGCCGTCAAAGCCGAAAAAACGAGTGTCACGAAAGGCTGCCGCAGAGCCTCATGAAGAGGATACCGCTGCCGAAGCGAATGAGCTTAAAACGTCAGTAAAATCCTCCGGGCGGAAGGCGTCGGTAAAAGCGACTGCAAAGAGCAGGGCAGAGCAGACGGAAGCGTCGGAAGAGGCCGTGCAGACTTTTGCCGGGGTTGATGGCGAACTCCGGGGCTTTGACGGTTCTATCGAAAGTGACGAACGCAGTGAAGGCAATGAGCGCCGCGAGCCCGATGAATCTCTGCATAGCGATGAGCACGAGGGCGCTGATGAGAATAACGCCGGCAATGAAGGCGGTGAACGGCGTGGGCGCCCTATGACTGCGAAGGAGCTGCGTGATGCAAGGCCGAGACCTGAGGTGTGCGGTATACTCGATATTGCGGATGACGGATTCGGCTTTCTGCGTTTTAACAATTTCCTGACGAGCGATAGGGACATTTATGTTTCACCGACGCAGATAAGGAGATTCAATCTCAAAACGGGCGACAAAATAAAGGGCATTTCGAGGCTCCCTAACGAGGGTGAGCGCTTCGGCGCTTTGCTGTATGTTCAGACGGTAAACGACGACGAGCCTGGGGTGGCGATCAAAAGGCCTGATATAGAGGATCTGACTCCGATTTTTCCGACTGAAAGACTTACGCTCGAGACGGGAACAAAGGATCTTTCAATGAGGCTTATCGACCTTATAGCACCGATCGGAAAGGGACAGAGAGGTCTTATAGTTGCGCCGCCCAAGGCGGGTAAAACGACGCTGCTAAAGCGCATAGCGAACAGCATAGAGACCAATCATCCGGAATGCGATCTCATCGTTTTCCTCGTAGACGAAAGACCGGAAGAGGTTACTGATATGAAAAGGTCGCTCAAGGGCGACGGAGAGGTCATATATTCGACCTTTGACGAGAGACCGCAGCATCACGTAAAGGTCGCGGAGATGGTTCTTGCAAGGGCACAGAGGCTTGCCGAGCACGGACGGGATGTCGTTATTCTGCTCGACTCCATCACAAGGCTTGCGAGGGCGTATAATCTTGTCGAACCGCCTTCGGGCAGGACACTGTCCGGAGGACTTGACCCGAGTGCGCTCTATAAGCCTAAGAAGTTTTTCGGAGCCGCGAGGAACCTTGAGGAAGGCGGAAGCATAACTATACTAGCAACGTCGCTTGTCGAGACGGGTTCGCGTATGGACGATGTTATATATGAGGAATTCAAGGGTACAGGTAATATGGAACTGCACCTCGACCGCAAGCTTTCCGAGAAGCGGATATTCCCGGCTATCGATCTCAACCGGTCGGGGACGAGGCGTGAGGATCTGCTGATGAATCAGGAGGAAATGGAGGCTATCTGGGCGATGAGGCGCGCGATGAGCAATATGCCGCCTCAGGAGGTTACGGAAATGATCATCGACAACCTGTCGCACACTGTCAACAACCGAAATTTCATTCAGATTATCAAAAAGGTTTTGGTTAACAGATAACTGCGGAGAAACAATGGATTTAAGCAGGATTTTTCTTAAAGATGCCTGTCCCACAAAGGTGGGCGGGCAGGCTATAATGGAAGGCGTGATGATGCGCGGCGAGTCGCGGGTGGCCGTGGCTGTGCGCGTTCCGGACGGCAGAATACATATAAAGACGGAGCCGGTCGGCAAAATGGGTAGCTGGGCGCGGCTTCCCATAATCAGGGGCGTCGTTTCCTTTGTGAGCTCGCTTGTCGTCGGGATGAGGACGCTGTTGTACTCGGCAGACGTGCTCGAGGCTTATACGGACGATGAGGCTGAAACCGGCGAGCCGGGTAGATTTGAGACATGGCTGGCGAAAAAATTCGGGGCAAAGGCCGCGTGGAACTTCGCGATATTTATGGCGGTGCTTATGGCATTGGTGATGACTGTTGTGATTTTTATCCTGATGCCGACAGTCGTGATAAACCTGCTCGGGAAAGTCACGGACAACGCCGTTTTACTCAACCTTGCGGAGGGGATATTCAGAATTCTGATTTTTGTTCTGTACATAGTCGCAATAAGCAAAATGGGAGATATAAAAAGGACGTTCATGTACCACGGCGCGGAGCATAAGACGATACACTGCTTTGAAAACGGCCTCGAGATGACGCCCGAAAATGCGCAGCAGTTTTACAGGCTTCACCCGAGATGCGGAACGAGCTTTCTCGTATTTGTAATGGTAATAAGCCTTTTGGTGTTTTCTCTGATGGGCTGGCCGACTCTCTGGATGAGGCTGCTGTCGAGGGTCGTTCTTATACCTGTTGTGGCGGGGTTGTCGTATGAGGTGCTCAGATGGGCAGGGAGGAGCGACAACGTTGTCGTGAGGATTTTGTCGCTGCCGGGACTTTATCTACAGAAGATAACGACCGCGGAGCCGACGGACGACATGTTAGAGGTGGCAATTGCATCGATGAAAGCGGCGACCGCGCCTGTCGATACGCCTTTTATAGAGGGGGTATGCGACAAAGACGGTAAACTCGTAGAGGAGCGCAGAATTCGCAGCACGTCGGAGGATGAGCGATGAGCCTCAGCGTAAAGGAAATCATCAGTCTTGCGGAAAAGCAGCTCGCCGACAGCGGCGTCGAAAATGCGGGCGGGGATGCCAAATCGCTTTATTGCTATATGACGGCAATCTCGGAGTCTAAAATGATTCTCGAGTATCAGAACGTGCTTCAGGATTTGCTTTGCGACAGATATTTTGAGCTTATAGACAGAAGAAGCTCGGGGGAGCCGCTCCAATACATCGTAGGAAACGTATCGTTCATGGGATACAAGTTTAACGTGACACCGGACGTCCTTATACCGCGGCAGGATACGGAGAGTGTGGTGGAATCGGCGCTTGCCGCTATCAAAGCGTCGGGCGCGGAAAAAGGCGACATACTCGATCTCTGCTGCGGAAGCGGAGCAATCGGGATATCGCTTGCCGGACTTTTGCCCGGATCATCCGTCACTTGCTCAGACATAAGCGAAAAAGCGCTCGCGGTAGCACGTTCAAACGCGGAGCTTAACGAGGTGAACAAAAATGTTTCGTTCTCTCAGGGTGATATGTTCGCCCCGTTCACGGGAAAGTTCAAAAAAAGAAAATTCGACTGCATAGTCAGCAATCCGCCGTACATACCGTCAGACAAGGTGCTGACGCTTCAGCGCGAGATTACGGAGCACGAGCCGCTTTCGGCGCTCGACGGCGGGGAAGACGGGCTCGATTTTTATCGGTGTATCGCTGAGCACGCTCCGGAGCATCTCCGGAAGAAAGCCGTGCTCGTGCTGGAAATCGGTGATGATCAGGCGGATGAGGTCGGCAGACTGCTTGCAGGCAAAGGCTTTGAGAATATAAACGTTCATCGCGATCTTGCGGGCAGAAATCGCTGTGTGACAGGGCGCTTACCGGCAAGGTAAATATTTTGAGGCTGACGGCAGCCGTAATTTTTGGGCGGGTTTTGTGTGCCGTCGGCCGCGGATTTTGTGTCCGCCGCACTTGATTTCGGCAGATACGTGTGATAAAATCATAAGGCTGTGTAATCAGTAATTTGTGCACGGGTGAACACCCAGAGCAGAAAAGAGGTAAAAGCATGAAGGAAGGAATCCATCCTGAATATGTGGAATGTAAAGTAACTTGCGCATGCGGAAACGAATTTGTGACAAAGTCGACAAAGCCTGAGTTGAGGCTTGACATTTGCTCAGCGTGCCATCCGTTCTTTACAGGTCAGCAGAAGTTTATCAACCGCGGCGGACGCGTTGAAAAATTCAAAAACAAGTATAACCTTGACTGATCGCCATATATCGCAATCAAAGCACGGGAACCCTCGGAGGGCTTCCGTGTTTTTTTCTGCCCGGAATTCCGATTCGACGGATTTATTGTGATATATACGGAAAGTTCCATGTTTTTACTTTATTGCCGCCTTGACGGATTTTAATTTTAAAGAGGAAAACAAGAATAATATATGGCGCAATTAAGTAATAGTATAAAACATTATATATAAATTTTATGCATACGATGTATCAGATGTAATGCTGACGTGTAAATGCTCAATGCCAAAGCTTCTCAAAAAATATAACTTTATATTTTCAAGAAAGTATGTTTAAAAAGGTATATTTATGCAACAACAACGCCAACAGGTCAGCCAATTTATAGCAAAGTAAAGACTGAATGATACAACAAAATCTCTAAAACAAAAGTGTATATCAAGTAAATATTGAATACAATCAATATTAGTGGTACAATAATGACAACTGTATTTATGAAGAAAAGAGGGTTAATATGGCATTAAACTATAAACCATTATGGATACAACTTGCAAAAAAAGGCTTAAAGAAAATTGATGTTATAGCAATGGCGGATTTAACAACCAATGTTATGGCACAGATGGGAAAGAATAAGCCGATAACACTTAAAAATTTAGAGAGAATATGTAAAGCACTTGACTGTACACCTAACGATGTATTCTCTTTTGATGATGAATATGTTGAAGAGGGAGAGTAGAAAAATGGCTAAAGATAAAATAATATGTATGGCAACTGGCAGAGAACTTGCTTTAACACCTGAAGAAATTGTAAGACAAGATTATATTAAAATTTTGATAGAAGATTACGGATACAGCAAAGAGGATATACAAATTGAATATCCTGTTAAAAGAAGTCCTTCAGACACTAGAAAATCCCTTCCGGTTGATCTTGTTGTTATGGAAAATAACAAACCGAAAATCTTTGTAGAAACAAAAAAACCATCAGTTAAAGATGGGATAGTCCAATTAAAGAATTATATGGATTTTGAAGATATTAGATATGGTGTTTGGACTAATGGTAATTTAGAAGATGACAAAATAGGAATACATTATATTGAAAAGATTGTAAAAGATGGAAAAGTTACTTATAAAGATATTTTTGATATTCCTGAAAAAGGCTTTTTTTCAACAAAAGAGCAATTAAAAAAGAAAGAATTAAAGCCAACTTCTAATTTAAAGAATATTTTTAAACAAATGAGAGGGTTCATAGCTGCTAATGCTACAGGAACTACAAGAGATGAAAAAATATTAAGCGAGTTAATGTCTATATTAATGTGCAAAATTTATGATGAAAGATATAAAACATCTGATGATTATATGGAATTTATTGTAATTGATGATGACGCACATAAGACTACATTAAGAATAAAAGAAATATTTAGAGATAAAGTTAAAGTTAAATATCCTATGGTTTTTACAGAAAAGGAGGAAATAACTTTAGATGATAATAGTATAGTTTATGTAGTAGCACAATTGCAAAAATATAGCTTAACATCTACATCACATCAAGTTGTATCAGATGCGTTTGAAAGTATTATAAGTTATGCCTCTAAAGGATCTCAGGGACAATTTTTTACACCTAAAAATGTTATTGATTTAATGGTTAACATTCTAAGACCTGAGAGATATAAGAGTATGATAGATTTAGCTTGCGGGTTTCGTGTCATAATAATGACACAGGCAAATAGTCAAGTAAATACAAGGGTTTTAGAGCTTCTACCAAAGTTTAAAATCAAAAAAATAAATCGTTGGTGTGCTGTTTAGAGCAGTTATTACGAAAATAAATGTTGTAAACAGTACATCAGCATAAAGGAGGAACTCACATGTCTAAGGTGAAAAAAGACACGATTGAAGCAAAAGGTTTTGCTATTCAAATTTATACTGAAGACTTTAAAAATGACTATATAAGTCTAACGGATATTGCAAGATACAAAAATGTGCATGAACCTAAAGATGTTGTTAAAAACTGGCTAAGAGTAAGAGATACAATTGAATTCCTTGGTCTTTGGGAGACTATTCACAATCCTAATTTTAAAGGGGTCGAATTCGACTCCTTTAAAAAAGAAACAAGGACACAATTAGCATCACTTGAAAAGATTAATTATAGTGGCATTAAAAATTAGAAGGAAAGAATTTAAGCAAGACCTTTAATAATGTTGATAAAATGTTTGAGGAGTTAGATAAATAGTGTTAGAAAGTAACAGAATTTTGCTGGTACTTTTTGTTTCAAAACTAGTATATTTATGTTAATTTTACTTTTCTAGCTATAACTTCATATAAATGCCAGTGTTTTTCTTTTCCTGATGCTAATTTTACATCTTTTTCTATTTCATTGAATTTTACTATGATAAAATTATCAAATAAATTTTTAACTTCACTTTCTTCTAAAAACACTAATTTTCTTTTTTCATCTGATATCCATGAATCTTTTTTTCCAAAAAAGTTTCCTACAAAATATCCTTCATCTAATAAAGAACTTTCAATTTTATTCCATGTTTCCTTAAAAAATTCTACTTTTGTAAATGGCAAACTAAAATTTGCAACAATTAACTTACATTTTGGTAATATCATTGATCCAAAAAGTGATTGATAAAATTCAAATTTATCTTGTTCTTCATTTGATAACTGTTCTCTAATTAATTTTTCATTATTTTCTTTATCTATCGATAATACATGCCATTTATTTTTTATTAATTCAATAGTATCTCGACCTGCACCACATCCTAAATCAATTGCATTTGAAGGTTCAACATTTAGTTTTAAAAATTCTTAAATATTTCTATGAGCCTCTATCCCTTTTGTTGCATCATAATATTGATTTATATTACTTTTCATAGTATTCATTTTCCTTAATTATAATTTGTGTATTAATAATTTTATAAATTATCTCATTTAGCTTTTGACTTCTATTAATTCCAGTATTAAAAAAAGGAATAT
>CALIXS010000017.1 GCA_938046095.1 uncultured Clostridia bacterium | reverse complement strand
CGCAACTGGTTTGGGACCAGTGGGCCGCGGGTTCAAATCCTGCCACCCCGACCATCATTAAGACGTGGGCCACTAGCTCAGTTGGTCAGAGCGTCCGGCTCATAACCGGCAGGTCCCGGGTTCAAGTCCCTGGTGGCCCACCACAATTTCATATCACTTTGTTCATGTGCTCAGATAGCTCAGTAGGTAGAGCAGGGGACTGAAAATCCCCGTGTCCTTGGTTCAATTCCGAGTCTGAGCACCACAGCAGTTTTCCGATGCTTCGCGCTCGGGAGACTGTTTTTTTCTTCCGGGGCTCTTGCGTTTGCCTTTTTGCGGTGTTCGACAGGGACCGCCGAGTGTGTTAGAATATCGGTGTCATATTTTATCATCCGGAGGACAGCATGGCACAGTTATATTACAGATACAGCACGATGAACGCAGGCAAGTCTATCGAACTTATAAAGGTGGCGTATAATTATGAAGAGCGCGGCAAAAATGTGATGACGCTCGTACCCTCTGTTGACGACAGATACGGCAGGGGTGTAATAACGTCGAGGATAGGCGTGCAGCGGGAGGCTTTGATTGTCAATAACACGTCAAACATACTCGAGCTTTTTATCGAAGAAAACGAAAAAAAGAAAATAGACTGTGTCCTTGTGGACGAGTGTCAATTCCTCAAAAAGCATCACGTCCTTGAGCTCGTCGAGATAGTCGACAGCTTTGACGTCCCCGTCCTTGCCTACGGCCTAAAGAACGATTTCAGAAATGAAATGTTCGAGGGATCGTATTATATGCTGATTTACGCCGACAAGATAGAAGAAATAAAAACGATCTGCTGGTGCGGGCGTAAGGCTACGATGGTGGCGAGAGTAGCGGGAGGCAAGATCGTAAAGCAGGGTGAACAGGTTATGATAGGCGGAAATGACATGTATATTTCGCTCTGCCGTAAGCATTACAACGACGGCAGGCTTGGACCCGACAGGTAGCTTATACAGTCGGATCACATAAACGGACCGCATAAAATGCCCCCCCCGAACCCGGGGCAGGGGCTTGTTTCGACCTTAAAGCCGATCTTACCGGATATCTTCGTCATGCGTGCAGAGCGCATATTTTATAACGATTGTATCGCGCAGCCTAATGACATCCTTTTTCTTCACGGACTATTTTACTGCCTTAATTTTGCATCTGCAGTCATGCACGGAATTTCACTCAATCATTTCGCGTTATATCGTGTTGCCGCAGAACTCTATCGATTTGCTGAAATGTTGATTTTCTAACATTTCTATGTATTTCCGACTTTTTAAAAGCCTTTATTTGGAGGCGCGGGTGTGGTATAATAACTTATTATATAGTCAGAAACCGGAGAATCGAAAATGGCAGATGACAGGAAATGCTGTCTTGGCGGAGCGCGGTCGGCGGTATCCGAAAACAGCGTTGACAATAATTTTTTGAGGGCGCGATCAAAAGAGAAAAACCCGGGACTGCTCCTTCACAGCTGCTGCGGGCCGTGCAGTACTTCAGTGATAGAACGCCTTGCGCCGGAATATGAGATCACTGTTTTTTATTTTAATCCGTGCATAACCGATATGGATGAGTACGAGAAGAGAAAAGAAAACCAGATCAAGTTTATCGACGCGTTCAACAGATCATCTATGTGCGCCTCAAAGATAAATTTCATTGAGGGGCGTTACGAGCCGGGTGAATATCTTGATCTCGTGCGAGGTCTCGAAGATGAGCCGGAGGGCGGAGCAAGGTGCGAGGTGTGCTTTCGCCAGAGACTTTGGGAGACAGCGCGCAGAGCGGCGCGGCTCGAGATGCCTCTTTTTACGACGACGCTTACCGTAAGCCCGCATAAGGACTATAGGGTAATAAGCCGCATCGGAAACGAGGCTGCCGAAGCGTACGGCGTAAAGTTCCTCGATATAGATTTTAAGAAAAAAGCCGGATTTCAGAGAAGCATACAGCTTTCTAAAGAATTCGGGCTGTACAGACAGGATTACTGCGGATGCGAGTTTTCCAAAAAAAACAGATAAGAGAGAAACCAAAATGTCAAAGCTTATAATACCTGAAAATTATTCGCCTATAATCGTGCCTATGGAAACGCAGCGCGCGATAAAAAAAATAAAGGATTATTTCCAGCAGGAGCTCGCCTACGGTCTTAATCTCCGAAGGGTTTCCGCTCCTCTTTTTGTTGACCCCGAAACGGGCCTCAACGATAACCTGAACGGATTTGAGCGAAGGGTGGAGTTTACCGTCGGGGATATGGACGAAAAGAAAGTTGAAATCGTTCAGTCGCTTGCAAAGTGGAAGCGTATGGCTCTCGGAAAGTACGGCATCAAGCCGGGGCACGGCATCTACACGGATATGGACGCCATAAGGCGCGACGAGGAGCTCGATAACCTTCATTCTGTTTATGTCGACCAGTGGGACTGGGAAAAGGTAATAACCAAGGAACAGAGGAATACAGAATTCCTGCACGAAACGGTAATAACGATATATAATGCCGTCAAGAATCTCGGCGACTATGTGAACAGGCTTTACAGGGATATACAGACGGAGCTTCCGAACGAGATATATTTCATCACAGCGCAGGAACTGGAGGATCTGTATCCGGAGAAGACGCCAAAGGAACGCGAGAATCTCATAACAAAGGCCCACGGTGCGGTGTTTATCGAGAAAATAGGAGGGACGCTGCGTTCAGGTAAAAAGCATGACGGCAGGAGCCCGGATTATGACGATTGGGAGCTTAACGGTGACATACTCCTCTGGAATGAGATTTTGGAACAGGCATTTGAAATAACTTCCATGGGTATAAGGGTTGATGCCGAGGCGATGGACAGACAGCTTAGGCTTGCCGGATGCGACGACAGGCGCGGACTCGATTTCCAGAAGGCTGTTCTCGGCAATGAACTGCCGTATTCCGTAGGCGGAGGCATCGGGCAGAGCAGGCTTTGCATGTATTTCCTGCGTAAAGCGCACATAGGAGAGGTACAAGTAGGCGTATGGCCGTCCGACATGATCGAAGCTTGCAGAAAGGCGAATATATTCCTGCTATAAGCGATATGGGTTATGTCAGTGTAATAATAGATCAAAACAGCAGATATACCGACTCGATGTTCACGTACAGAGCACCTGACTGCGTTGCGCCGGGTGCTGTCGTACGAGTGCCGTTCAACAAGGGGAACCGTGAGAAGAGGGGTTTTGTCGTCGAAACATGCACAAAACCCGATATAGATGAGGTGAAGATAAAGGATATCATATCTGTCGAGGACAGCGTTTCTATATCACCGGAGGCGGTCGGAACATGCATGTGGATGAGACAGAGATACGGTATCAAATACATCGATGCCATACGCTGCTTTATTCCTCCGGGAAAGCCTCCGAAGGCGGGCAAAGAAAAGCGCCCGCTGAAGGATGTGCATGCCGAGGCTCAACCGGTAGAAAAGCTTACATCGGCACAGAAATCGGCATCGGACATGATAGGAGAGGCCATCGGAAAACGTGCCCTGAAGTGTTTCCTGATACACGGCGTCACCGGCAGCGGCAAGACCGAAGTATATATGCAGGCAGCACAAAGGACGATAGACGAGGGGCGCAGCGTTATAATGCTCGTACCGGAGATCGCGTTGACAAAACAGATAACTGAGCGGTTTATTGGCCGCTTCGGGAAGGAAAATGTAGCGATACTTCACAGCAGGCTTACAGGGAGAGAACGGTTCGACGAGTGGGTGAGGATACGCGAGGGCGGCGCGAGGATAGTTATCGGTGCAAGAATGGGCGTATTCGCACCGCTTGATGATATCGGGCTGATCATTATGGATGAGGAGCATGAGCCGACATACAAGTCCGACCAGACTCCAAAATACGAAACGGTAGATATCGCATATAAGAGACTGATGTACTACGGCGGGGTTCTCCTGCTCGGGAGTGCGACACCGTCGGTCGTATCGTACAGCAGAGCTGAGAGCGGGGTATATAAGCTTATAGAGCTTCCCGAAAGATATAACGGCGTAAGACTTCCGGTCATAGAGACGGCGGATATGAAAGAGGAGCTGCGAAGGGGAAATCGCGGGATGTTCAGCGATCTTTTCGCCGAACGTCTCGATGAGTGTCTGAGTGCAGGCAGGCAGGCTATTTTGTTCCTGAACAGGAGAGGATATTCGACATTCGTTGCGTGCCGCGACTGCGGACATGTCATAAAATGTCCGGACTGCGGCATTACTCTTACATATCACAAACGTGAGAACGCCGGGGTATGCCATTACTGCGGCAGGAAATTCAAAATACCGGTCAAATGCCCGGATTGCGGAAGCAAATACATTACGTACAGCGGAACGGGAACCGAGCAGGTCGAGGAATACGTACGCTCGATGTACCCGGGTCGCAGGACGGACAGGCTCGACATGGATACGGCAAAGAGCAGACGCGAGATAACGAGGATACTGAACTCGTTTTCAAAAGGCGCTACGGATATACTTGTGGGGACGCAGCTTGTCGCAAAAGGACTCGACTTCAGGAACGTGGGAATGGTCGGAGTTGTTTCAGCCGACACGACGCTGAACATACCCGATTACAGGTCGGCGGAGAGAACGTTCCAGCTTATAACACAGGTTGCCGGGCGCGCGGGAAGAGGAGACGAGCGCGGAAGAGTCGTGGTTCAGACATTTGATCCCGAAAACCCGGCGATAGCCGCCGCTGTCGATTATGATTATAAGCAGTTTTATGACAACGAGACTGCATACCGCAAAATGATGGGGTACCCTCCGTTCACGGACCTGATACTTGCCGAGTTTACATCATGCGACGAAAAGCTTGCTCTCGGCGCCGCAGAGAGATGCGGGGATTACATTAAAAGGCTTGCGATAGAAACGACAGGCGGCACGATATATGATCCGCGGATAAGCGAGCGCTTCATAGGACAGGCAACGGGCGCGTTCAGATATCACATCCTGATCAAGAGCGGCAAGGGTTACAGGAATAAATATTTACATTATATATCGAAATTCGGTGAAAACATGATAAGGAACGGGCGTGATCTCTCGTACACGGTTGACGTCAATCCTTACGGTTCATTTTAGGAGGTTGTTCAGATGGCAATCAGAAATGTCGTCAGACAGGGCGATGATATACTGCGAAAAAAATGCAGGGAGGTAACTGAGATCGGCGACAGGATAAAAGAACTCATGGATGATATGCTCGAAACGATGCGCGCCGAGAACGGTGTCGGCATTGCCGGTCCACAGGTAGGTGTGATGAGAAGACTTTTTGTAGCCGAACCGGAGCCTGACAGGGTATATTACATGATAAACCCGGAGATTTACGATCAGGAGGGTACTCAGGTCGGTGACGAAGGCTGTCTTTCCGTCCCCGGGCTCATAGGTACCGTGGAAAGGCCCGAAAAGATAAAAATAAGAGCGACGGGACTCGACGGCGAGTTGCATGAATATGAATTCGAGGGCTTCGACGCGAGGGTCATGTGCCACGAAAACGATCATCTTAACGGCGTTCTCTATGTCGACAAGGCATCTGATATCAGAGAACCCGCCGCTCCCGAAGAGGAAGCCGACAATACCGGGGAGAGCGTATAATGAGGATAGTTTTTATGGGGACGCCGGGATTTGCCGAAACGATACTGAGGTCGCTGTGCGTGGCAGGTCATGATGTGCTTACGGCAGTTACTCAGCCTGACCGCGCCGGCAGCCGCGGCAAGGTCGTGTTCAGCCCCGTAAAGGAGTATGCTTTTTCCCGCGGCATACCGGTTGAGCAGCCGGAATTCGTAAAAAACAATGACGCTTTCTTCAAAAAAATCGCCGCTCTGTCACCTGATGTGATCGTGGTGGCGGCCTACGGAAAAATAATTCCGAAGAACATACTTGAGCTTCCGAAATTCGGCTGCATAAACGTGCACGCTTCCCTTCTTCCGAAATTCAGGGGCGCATCACCTGTACAGCACGCTATTCTGGAGGGCGATGAGATGACGGGCGTAACGATAATGCAGATGTCGGAAGATCTTGATGCGGGAGATATAATAGCGAAAATATCAATAAGGATTGACGGTATGCACTGTCCGCAGCTTACGGAAAAGCTCGCGGAGGTCGGAGGCAGCCTCCTCGTCGATACGCTGGCGTCCGTCGCAGACGGAACAGCAGATCGTACAAGGCAGGACGAAACGATGGCGACGTACGCAGGTATTATAACGCGCCGTGACGGAGCGATAGATTTCAGTAAACATTCGGCGCGGCATATATTGCGCATGCTTGCGGCTTTTGATCCGTGGCCCGGGGTTTTTTGCAGGATGAACGGCGACATACTTAAAATAAAAAATGGGTTTGCCGTCGATGCAAAGTCCGGCGGTGAACCGGGAACGATCATCGGTATCAGCCGGCAGGGCATACTTGTTTCGTGCGTTGAGGGCGCTTTTCTTATAACGGAACTTCAGATGCCGTCAAAAAAAGCTTTGACCGTCGAGGCATACCTTGCGGGAAACCGGATAGATAAAGGAACCGTATTGAAGTAGAAAGAAAAGAGAGTAGAAAGGGACAGATATGTTTTACGGATTCGATCCTACGCTGGTGCTTCTTGTTCCGGCGATAATAATAGCAGCGATAGCAAGTTTAAGAGTAAATTCCGTATTCAACCGCTATTCGAGGATACCGAATGTGAGGGGACTTACCGGCGAGCAGGCGGCGCGCATAATGCTCGATGCTAACGGGCTTCGGGATGTGGCAATAGAGCCGGTGCGGGGAAGTCTTACTGACAATTATGACCCGAGGACAAAGACGCTGCGCCTTTCGGAGAGCGTATGCAATGTGCAGTCAATAGGAGCCGTATCGGTCGCATGTCATGAGGCAGGCCATGCGCTTCAGCATGCTTACGGATATAAGCCTTTGGAGATAAGGAGCGCCATTGTTCCTGTCGTAAATATAGCATCGAAGGCAAGCTGGATATTGATCATCATCGGGATAATGCTGATGAGCAGGGCGACGGATTCTATAGGAACGACGGTGTTTGATATAGGCGTTATGGCGTTTATAGCCGTCGTAGCGTTTCATCTTATAACTCTCCCTGTCGAGCTTAACGCCAGCAGCAGAGCTGTAGCACAAATGCAGTCGCTTCAGATAGTAAACGGTGAACAGGAAATAACCGGATCGCGCAAGGTTCTCAATGCTGCAGCTATGACGTATATTGCGGCCTTAATGATATCTGTCGCAAACCTTATCAGGATACTCGTTATCAGGGGAAGAAGAAATTAAGTGGATCCGAACAGGCAGACAGCTTTCGAAGCGCTTACGGCATCGGAAAAGGATGCTGCATATACAAATCTTGAAATAAAAAAGGCGCTGAGCCGAGGAAATGCGGATTTTCCGGGTTTTGTCCGCGAGCTCGTATACGGTGTCACGGAATACAGGTTGTATTTGGACTACATTTTGGATAAAATAATCCGAAGAGGAGTCGCTTCGGTAAGGCCGCCCGTGCTCATACTTATGAGGATGGGTCTTTATCAGATTTTGTTTATGGACTCCGTCCCGGATTATGCGGCCGTCAACGAGACGGTCACAATGACGAGGCGATATGCGAAGGGCTTAGAGGCATTCGTCAACGGGGTGCTGCGTACGGCGGTGCATAAGGCGCGAACCGTAAAGCTGCCTGACAGAGGTGACATGACAGAGTATCTCAGTATAAGATATTCATGCGGCAAAAGTCTCGTAATGCTTCTTCTCGGCCAGTACGGAGAGGATATGACCGAAAGGATACTCGCTCACTCACTCGGTAAGCCTCCTCTCGATATACGATGCAACCTGCTGCGGACGACGAGAGATTCTCTCGCGGAAAGGCTCAGAGCAAAAGAAATTTGTTCCGCGCCGATAGAGAATTCCGAAAGGATGCTGACCGTAAAAGGAAGCGATATAACTGAGACGGAGGAATACACAAACGGCCTGTTTTCGATACAGTCGCGTGAATCCGAGGCGATAGCGGCAGCAGCATCGCCTTTACAGGGTGATGAGGTCATCGATATGTGTGCTGCCCCGGGGGGCAAGACGACGGCAATGGCGGAGGCGATGAAAAACCGTGGGCATATTACGGCGATAGACAAGTATGACCATCGGCTGAGTCTGATAAACAGTCAGGCGCAAAGGCTCGGCATCACGATAATAGACACGGTATGTGCCGATGCAGCCGAAAAACTGACCGATCTGCCTCTTGCCGACGTGGTGCTTGCCGATGTACCGTGCAGCGGTATCGGTGTAATAAGGGAAAAGCCCGAAATAAAATACAAGAACTTTGACGACCTCTACGATCTGTATCAGACGCAGCGTCGGATACTTGAGCAGAGCTTTGCTCATGTCAAGCCGGGAGGAAGGCTCGTATACAGTACGTGTACGATAAACAAGATGGAAAACGAAGAGATCGTCAGGTCGTTTACGGCCATGACCGGCAATGCGGCACTGTCCGGATGTACCGTATTCGGACCGCATATGGACGGAAATGACGGCTTCTTTGCTGCCGTAATAACTAAAATTGTCAAATGAAAGGAGATGCATCCTGTGGATGTGGGGTTCAAAACCGATAAAGGCGTAAGAAGGACAAACAATGAGGACGCTTTTTTCGTAATGAAGAAAGACGGGGTGTATATAGTCGCAGACGGCGTAGGAGGAAATAATTCCGGCGAGATAGCGAGTCGTACGGCTGTCAGCGAGATAGCTCAATACGTTGAAGAAAATGAAATGCCCCATAAGGATAAGGATATCGAGTTTTTCTTTGAACAGGCTGTCGGGCGTGCAAACTGCCGCGTCTATGATATGGCCAGAAGATATAAAGAAAATCAGGGAATGGCGACTACGGTCGTCATAGCGTATCTGAACGGTAAAAAACTGCATATAACAAATGTGGGAGACAGCCGCGCATATTTATATACCGACGGCGTTCTGCGACAGATAACGGAGGATCATACATATGTCAATGCGCTCGTGCGTGCCGGAGTAATATCAAAGGATCAGGCGAGAACTCACGAGGATAAAAATATGATAACCAAGGCGATCGGAGCTGAAGCTGCCGTCGAGGCGGATCACTTTACTGTAAAGGTGAGAAGCGGTGACCGGATACTTCTCTGTACCGACGGACTGTATGGCGAGGTGAATGAAGAAGATATAGGCGCGATCTTCGCAATGGGGATGAGTATGACAGACACCTGTGTAAGGCTTGTCGATGCCGCGAACGGGAACGGCGGCGGAGACAATATAACAGCCATATGCATAGAGATAACGGAGGACGATATTATATGAGTAAATTGTTGGCCGGTAGATATGAGCTCGTCGAAAAGATAGGCGAAGGCGGCATGGCCGTCGTATATAAGGCAAAGGACAGGCTTCTCAACAGATATGTGGCAATCAAAATACTGAGACCGGAGTATTGCAGAGATGAGCAGTTCGTCGAGAATTTTAAGCGCGAATCTCAAGCGGCTGCGGGGCTGCAGCATCAGAATATAGTAGCCATATATGACGTCGGAAAATCCGGAAGCATCAACTATATCGTCATGGAGCTCGTAGAAGGCAGACCTCTCTCCGACATTATCGAAGAGCGCGGTCCTCTCGACTATAAAGTGACGATAGACATATCAAAGCAGGTGGCTGCAGCTCTGTCGCTGGCACATAAGCATCAGATCATACACCGCGATGTAAAGCCTCACAATATAATGATAACGAGAGACGGCATCGCGAAGCTGACGGATTTCGGAATCGCCAAGGCCGTCAGCAGTTCAACAATGGTCGCGGATACGAGTAAGGTGATCGGCTCTGTTCACTACTTTTCGCCCGAGCAGGCGAGAGGGACTTATGTGGACGAAAGGTCTGATATATATTCCCTCGGGATAGTAATGTATGAGATGCTTACGGGTCGAGTCCCGTTCGATGGCGACAATCCGGTGGAGGTCGCGCTCAAGCATATAAATCAGGAGATAATACCCCCGTCAAAGCTGGTGAACGGAATACCTCCGGCTCTCGAAAAATGTGTACTCAGGGCCACCGACAAATATCAAACCAACAGATACAAGACGGCCGACGAGATGCTTGAGGATATAAAGAACATCGAATTCGTCACAAGTGCGGTAGGTTCTGCCGCGTTCATAAACGAAAAGGGAAGATCGGTAGCGTTGTCTGATGATTCCGCGCAGGAAAGGCGGGATTATACTGCCGCGATTGTAGAGAATACGACGGAGAAAAAGCCAATCAGGAACGGCTCAAAGGAATTTGAGGATGATAGGCGTACGGATGACGGCAAACGGAAAACGCGCCGGTTGATCATTTTGATCGCCGTACTCAGCGTTGTTGCGATGGCGGCTCTTTTGGGAATCCTCTACGCGTCGGGTATAATAGGTACCAGGGAGGAACAGATAGAGGTTCCCGATCTCAAAGGATATACGTATGAGCAGGCGGAAGAAATGCTTAAGGCCAAGGGGCTTGAAATCAAAAAAGCCGACGGGACCGTCGCCAGCGAGGAAATACCTGAGGGCTCCGTCGTTTCGCAGCAGCCTGTAAAGGGAACGATGGTAAAGAAAGGACGTACTGTTACCGTAACATTGAGCGAAGGAAATACAGACCTCGTGGCGCCGGATCTTACGAATAAGACTTATGAGGAGGCTAAAAATCTGCTGTCCGACATGGGACTTCAGATAGCAAAGGGCGACGATGTAGAAAGCGACAGTATAGAAAAGGGCAGGATCGCCCAGCAGTATCCGGTATATAACACTCAGGTGACAAAGGGAGATATAATAACGGTAAAGATCAGCGTCGGCAAAGGCTCGGCATCGATACCGAGGCTCATAGGTAAGGAGTTTACGAGCGATGCGGATATAGATGCGTATCTCAACCAGTTCGGCTACTCGCTCGGCGAAGTATCATATGAGGAGAGCAGTACAGCCGACCCGGGATACATAATAAATCAGAATCCGGTGGACGGAACGGCGGCAGATAAAGGAACAAAGGTCAATATCGTCGTCAGCAAGGCGCCGTCATCGGCTCTCATGGTTGATCTTACGGGCAAGACACAGGTCGAGGCGGAACAGCTTCTCAAGGAGAAGGGCTTCGTGCTCGGGGCGATAAATTACGAAAAGACGAATGATAAACCTGCAGGTACCGTAGTCAGACAGGATCCGGCGCTGGGAATAGATACAAAGCTCGGATCGTCCGTAAACATCTGGATTGCCGTGCCGGAAACGAATAACAACCCGAACCCGCCGGAGAACAGCGAGAACCAGGGCGCCGGAAACAATACGGGGACAGGAAACAACGGCTGAAAAATGCGCGGAATTGTGGTTAAAGGCATAGGTGGGTTTTACTTTGTTGAGACAGCCGACGGCACGTTCAGGGCAAAGGGGCGCGGCGCAATAAAGAGAAGCTGCGGCCCCATATTCGTAGGCGACGATGTGGAGCTTACGCTTAAAGGCGGCGAAGACTGTTCTGTCATAGAAAAAATATATACGAGGAAGAATTTCTTCTTTAGACCCCCTGCAGCAAATGTGGACAGATTTCTCGTCGTAGCCGCGGCAAAGGATCCTAAGCCCAACATGTTCGTTATAGATAAATTCCTTGCCATGGCGATTAAAAACGGCGCCGCCGCGGCGCTCTGCATCAATAAAGCCGATCTTGCAGACGACGAGGAGCTTGATTTACTGATAAAGACATACACGGGTATATGTCCTGTGTTCGTCACAGCCGCCGAAAGGAGGGAGGGCATTGATGCCATAATACCTTTTGTAAGCGGCGAAAGAACAGCTCTTGCAGGTCCGTCGGGCGTCGGGAAGTCAACGATAACCAATCTCCTGTCACCCGGTGCGGGGATGGAGACGGGTAATGTCAGCTGCAGGACGAGCAGAGGGCGCAATACAACGCGCCATGTGGAGATGTTCGGAGCCTTCGGCGGATACATATTCGATACTCCGGGTTTCACCTCGTTTGACATGAGCCGTGTCGAAGAAAATGAGCTCGGATCACTTTTTCCGGAGATAGATAAATATGCCGCCATGTGCCGTTTCGACGACTGCATGCATTTGACCGAGCCCGGCTGCGAGGTTTTGAGGGCGTTAAGCGACGGCATGATTGCTCGTTCGAGATATGATTCGTATACGGCGGCGTTGTCCGAGATAAGAAAAAACAGGAGATATTAAGGAGATACAGTTATGAAGCAACTTGCACCTTCGCTTTTGGCAAGCGATTTTTCGAGGCTGGGTGATCAGGCGGAGCTCGTCAGCCGATGCGGCGCCGATCTTCTTCATATAGACGTTATGGACGGTCATTTCGTACCGAATATAAGTTATGGATCTGAAGTGATGAAATCGCTCGACAAAAGGGATACATCGCCGTATGATGTGCATCTTATGATAGAGGATCCCGATAAATATGCGGCCGACTTCATGACGGACAAGACGAGATACATCACCGTTCATCAGGAGGCGTGTGTACATCTTGACAGGAGCCTTCGCAGCATAAAGAATCTCGGAGCGGGGGCCGGAGTTGCACTGAACCCTGCGACTCCGCTGATAATGATAGAGGACGTGCTTGACATCGCCGATCTCGTACTTATAATGTCTGTCAATCCCGGCTTCGGCGGACAGAGCTTCATCGAAAACTCCGTCGCCAAGGTCGAAAGGCTTGCCTATATCAGGAATGCCAAGGGCTTTAACTTTAAAATTGAAGTCGACGGCGGGATTACGATCGAAACCGCGGGTCGCGCGGCTGCTGCCGGTGCCGATATTCTCGTAGCGGGCTCCGCAGTGTTCGGGGCTCCGGATATAGAGCGCAGGATCCGCGAGTTCAAGGCGATACTGTGAAAATCCTTTAAGGAGTCTTATAGGTATATGGAGCGTACGGTTAGGCGTTATATTGACCTGTATTGCTAAGAAAACAGAATTTAAGTCTTCGGAAGACCGCTATTGAGTGGCAGCCGAGACACCAGGACTGCGCCTCATCAGCTGAGAAATCCTCGCATTGCGAGGATTTCTCGGCTGTTTAGATTGTTCTTGGATTGAACCGACGTATACCGAACGGCATGTACGGCGTTGTAAGAGGGGCTATCTGTTAGCACCTACTCAATTATATTTCGTTTTTACGGGTTGGCAGGAGGGTTGGTGCCTGAACCGCTATTTCCGGGCGGTGTGGTACCGGTATCCGGGTTCGGATTAGACGTATCACCTCCCGAATTGTTACCCTGGTTGCCGCCGGGAGGGTTTGTGCCCGGGCTGTCACCGCCGTTATTGTTGTTGTTCTCCTGAGGGGCAAGTGTTTCACCCGGGGCTATAGGATATGCGTTTACATCCTTATTATGCAGGTGGCAGTAGTATTCGGGAGCTTTGGATTTATCATCGCCGTAGCCATAGAACGTCTTTTCTTCTGTATGCTTGCATTCCGGCGTGGCGAGATATCCGGAATCAGAGCATATTGTAACCTTCTTTGATACATCGTTTTTGCTCACTATACCGCTTTGTGTGCCGCTTACGTAATATTCGCCGCCGACTGATACGACATTGCCCGGTGCTGAAGGCATTTCCCCCAAATAGCATCCGTCTATACGGCGCATAATGTTGCCCCACATATATGTAGCTACGATGGAGTGCTCGGAAAGCGAGAAGCCGTAGTCGTTGCCTATCCACAGAGATGCGGTATAGTTCGGAGTGAAGCCGTCGAACCAGTCGTCAAAGTAGTCATTCGTCGTTCCCGTCTTGCCGCCGACATATACACCGCTGATCTGCGCGCCGTCTGCCGCCGCGCTCTGGACGACATCGTGCATTATGTCGGACATTATCCACGCCACGCCGGGGTCTAAGACCTCGTGAGGAACGGGGTTGTTTTCGAGAAGTACATTTCCCTGACTGTCAAGAACCTGTGTATATGCGCACGTATCGTAGCGAGTACCTCCGTTAGGGAAGACCGTGTATGCGCTTGCCATTTCGAGCGTCGTAACGCCCTTTGTCATACCTCCCAGCGCTAAAGCCGCGGCATTCATATCGTTTGCATCACCGTCTTCCACAACGCTCGTGATGCCGAACTTCTTTACGTTTTGTAAAGAGTAATCGAGACCCACCTGATACCAGACCTTGACGGCACAAGTATTGAGAGAATTGATAACAGCTGTCCTGAGCGTTTGTACGCCCGAATAGCTGCGGCTGAAGTTTTGAGGCCATACCGAACCGTTTACTGTCATTTTCTCATCGAGTACGATAGAGCCGGCGGTCAGATAATCTCCGTACAGATTTGCACCCTGTTTATCAAAACCGAAATTTGTAAACTTGTGTTTTCGTCCGGCTGCAGCTTCCTCGGCACTTTGCTGCAGTGCCGCCGAATAAACGCCTATAGGCTTGATCGATGAGCCCGGCTGCCTCGGAACGTCTGACGCGCGGTTGAGGATCTTGCGACCGGTTACATTCCGGCCGCCGACCATAGCCTTTATGTGGCCGGTGGAATTCTCAATTATGGTCATCGCAGCCTGAGGCTGGACTATTTTCGCGTTAAGAGAATATGAGGACGGCGGGAGCTGCATGGAGCCCTCCTCGTCATAGGTAAGAAAACCCTCGTAGGCGGAATCTGAGAAAAATTCGGCCGATATGACAAGGTCGCCGTTATCGTTGCGCGTTTTGTATTTAGCCGGAATGTTGATATAACCTCCGGATATTGTGTATAACAGCCCGTCGGTACCTTTCATATACATTCCCGGAAGTTCAAGACTGTATTCCGTGCTGCCGTCGGACAGGGTTGTGTCGTATATGTGCAGATCTGTACCGTTGTATACTATAACGGATCCGTCCTCCTGAACGGAAAAGTCGTCTGACGGGATGAACAGATTGCCGTCGGAGTCAAAATAATTGTCATATGCGTAAAGCACGATCTGTCCGTATCTTCCTATGATGTTGTAGTGAGAATCGTAGTCGAGGAGGACATCGGGATAGTTGCTCGTATCAGCGAATTCTTCAAGAACTACCGACTGCGCCTGGGAGTCCATAGTTGAGTATATTTTGAGACCCTTGTTATAGACCATATCCCATGCGGTGTTATAGTCGATATCCTTAGCTTTCATCAGATCTTCGATGACCTCGGATATGACGTAATCGGCAAAATACGCGGAGGACGTATCATAAACATCATATTTCGGATTGAGCATCGAAATGAGAGGCGTGGCGACAGCCTCGTCGTATTCCTCCTGAGATAAATATCCCTGATCCAGCATGAGCTTCAGGCACGTTTCGCGTCTGCCTCTGCTTATGTCGTTTGCGACGTAAATGCCGTCGCTCGTTTCCGAAAGAAGGGTATCCGGGTATTCGGCAGGGTTGCCGCCGCTTATGAACTGCACGAGCT
This sequence comes from uncultured Clostridia bacterium, assembly GCA_938046095.1. Classification (GTDB taxonomy): domain Bacteria; phylum Bacillota; class Clostridia; order Peptostreptococcales; family Anaerovoracaceae; genus Eubacterium_B. The sequence goes on along the minus strand of CALIXS010000017.1, from coordinate 9,073 downwards.
CGTACGAATTCGGAGCCTGAGGCAAAGCGGCCAGTGCTGCGCACTGAGCTATCGTAAGCTGACTTACGTCTACAGAAAAATAATTTTCGGCGGCTGTTTCGACGCCGTAGCATCCATAGCCGAGATATATGTAGTTGAGGTATGCTTCAAGTATTTCTTCTTTGGAGAGAGTCTTTTCTATTTCCATGGCGTAATATGCCTCGGTGAGTTTACGGCTTATAGTATAGTCGTATTGCTCATCCGGAAGATAGAGGTTTCTCGCAAGCTGCTGTGTGATTGTGGAGGTGCCGCTCACTTTGGAACCGCTCATAAACGCATCCTTGAGCGCACCGAAAATTCTGATGATATTGAACCCGTGATGCGTCCAGAAAGACTTGTCTTCGAGTGCTATGAACGCGTTCTGGAGCGTGGAAGGCATAGACGACAGTGAGACGGTATCGCGGTTGCTCGACGCAAATACGGTATCCATCTCCGTGCCGGCGTCATCGTATATAACGGTGCTTTCGGACAGAAGACTGCCTATGTTTTGCGGGTCTATTTCCGCTGCTGATGAGATTACGCCGTTAACGTAATGACCTACATAGAATCCGGCGGCTATGACCCCTATGAACACCAAAATGAATATCGCCTTGACAGGAGTATGCTTTCGGGTCTTTTGTCTTTTTTGTTTGGAGCGTTTGGGCTGTTTGGCTTCAGTAGCTGTATTATCCGCCATATTGATAAACGTCCTTTCTTATGATTTTATGCAATACAAAGCTTTGACAATTATACCATATCGAAGTATCATCTCAAAGAGAAAGTTGATTTTAATGGTAATATATGGTAAAATATAGCGACTGTTAAAAACGACTTGATTGACGAAAGAAGACCGTTATTCTGTTTAGCGGTGTATATGATGGCGGGTGCCGCAGCAGCGTACACCGCCGTTGACAAAAAAAGTATATTGATATTTGCCGCATCGGCAATGTTAGCTGCGATTTTCGCAAAAATCACATCGCGCGGGCCGAGGCTTTTACTTGCCACCGCCGCAGGCGCCGTTCTCGTTTTTGTGACTTTATGGTCATACGGTAATCTCGGTCTCGGCGCGTATCAGGGGCGTGAGGTGACGGTACGCGGAATCGTCGTATCGGCTGCACCGCGTGATGACGGGTCGCTTGTTTTGAGCTGTGTCGTTTCACCGTTTGAGAAGGTGCGCGTCAGATATACCGGAGATTTATCACTTCAGCGACTTGCGGGCAGCACGATAGAGTTTAGCGGTACGCCGGCAACTCCCGAGCGTGCCGGAAATCCGGGTTGCTATGAGAGGAGGAGATATCTGTACGGACAGGGCTTCAGCAGGGAGTTTTATGTCAGCGATATATGCTGCCGCGAAAAACGCGGCAGCCTCGGAAGGTATATAAATACCGCCGTGAGATGCAGGGAGGGCTTTCTCGACAGATGCTATACGGAATCCGAGGCTGCGGCGTTTGCCAGAGGTGTCCTTTTCGGACGCGCCGATATGATGGATGAGGAAACCCTAAACGCGTTCAGAAGAAACGGGACGGCTCATATTCTTGCGGTCAGCGGTCTGCATATAGGCATAATTTTTGCTTGCTGGGATTTTGTGAGGAAAAAGCTGAAGCTAACTACCGCAGTACCTTTTGTTGTTTTTCTTCTGTTTTACGGGACGGCGGTTATGTGGCCGTCTTCCGTCATTCGTGCGACGGCAACTATAGCCTTAAAGATTGCAGGAGAGGGATTGAACCGCCGGTTCGATATGGCTTCGGCGATGGCATTGATTACGATACTCATGATGATCAAAAACCCTATGGTTGTCTTGGATACCGGCACGATAATGTCTTTTCTCGCCGTTTCGGGCATTACGTTTTTGACGCCGCATTTCAGAAAAATCATGTCGCAGTACGCTTCGGGTGTTATGGGTATACATGCGGCACTCGTCCCGTTTACGGCATATACCTTCAACTATATACCGCTGCTTTCTCCGCTTGTGAACATACCCGTGTTATTTCTGACGTCTCTGTACGTGCCTTGCGCTGTGATCTGTTTTTTTGCAGCATTGCTTTCGGATGCGGCAAGTGTTGCCGGGGGCACCGTCCTTTCGAGTGTATCATCGCTTATAACGTGGGTGAATTCGACGCTTTCATTTGGAGATGTATTTTCGCCCGACATTGTATCTGCACCCGCGTGGATTATCGCCGTTTTTTATGTGTCGGTTTTTTTGTGCGGTAGCGAATGGTTCGCCGTACACGTGCTGCTGCGTAAAGAGAAAAGTGCGATGTATGCCGCAGTGCTTTTGACGGTAGGGGTCGCTGTCATATCGGCATTTTCGTTTCACAGTCCGTTTGACGGCGCCGATATCGTCTTTGTCGATGTGGGGCAGGGAGACTGCGTGCATCTGAGAGCTGAAGGACATACAGACGTCCTGGTCGACGGCGGGGGCAGCATAAGATATAACGTGGGCGAAAAGGTTCTCAAGCCGTACCTTCTTAAAAACGGCGCATGGGACGTTGATCTTGCATTCGTTACACACATGCATACTGATCATTATAAAGGGATAGAAGAGCTTTGCGGGAAATTCAGAGTCAGACAGACGAGCACGGAGCTTTTGGCAGGTGATACCGTGAAAATATCGGAGGATGTATACGTCGAGATACTGTGGCCGACCGAAGACGGATCCTCTTCAGATGACGAAAACTTTTTCAGCCGCATATACAAAGTTCATGTAAACGGTGTAAGTGTTCTGATTACGGGTGATATAACGGAAGAGGGTGAAGATGCGCTTATCCGGATGTATCGCGGTACCGGCAAGCTGAAGGCCGATATCCTCAAGGTGGCTCACCACGGCAGCAGATACAGCTCTTCACAGGCTTTTATCGATGAGGTGGAGCCTTTAATAGCGGTCATTCAGGTCGGCCGGAATAATTACGGTCATCCGTCGCAATCCGTGATTGAAAAACTTGAAAGCTCAGGTATAATTGTGTATAGAACCGATTTGGACGGAGCGGTGGGCATCAAAGCGGAAGAGGAGAAAATCAGAGTATGTACGCAGAAAAGCATGCTTTCAGAAGATTTCAGGACGACCTGAAAAACGGCAGGCTTGCGAGCGTCGTCTTGCTTTGCGGAAAAGAGCAATACCTGGTGAAATGGGCGCTCGATACGATCATAAACAAATTTATATCGCCTGCGACGAGGGCCATGGATCTTTCGTCGATCGACGCCGATGATATTCAGCAGCCGTTCGGCGATGCCGTTATAGCCGCATCGGAAACGCTGCCGATGTTCTCCGTAAAGCGCGTAGTGGCGGCAGGCAATTATAAAGGGCTCGTCTCGGACGATGTGCGGCATGTAAAGGATGAGAGCATGAACCGCCTCACGGATTATATATCAAAGGTACCGGAGTCGGTAATACTCGTGTTTACAGGGATACTTTCAGACGGTAAAAAGACTCTCCCCAAGGCCGTCGCGAAGTTCGGAGCGATATACGATTTCGGGCCTCTCGGCAGGTCTGAGCTCAAATCGTTCGCGGCAAAGAGATTTAAGGCGGCGGGAACGGATATCTCGGACAGGTGTATGGATATGCTGCTCGACGAGACGGGTTATTTCAACAGGGAAAGCGATTACGACCTTTACTCCTTTGACGCAGATATCACAAAGCTTATTGCGATGTCTGAGGACAGGACGGTAAAGCCCGGGGATGTAGAAACGGCGGTGCTGGGCGATGCCAACACCTTTGTCTTTGATCTGCTCGACAGCATAAGCGGCAACGACAAGGAAAAATCCTTCAGGATGCTTCACGATATTTTGACAGCCGGTACTGCGGCATTCAGCCTCATAGGTCTTATTGCAGGTCAGTTTGAGCTGCTGCTGTCCGTTTCACAGATGTGTGCCGACGGTGTAAGACCGTCCGAAATGGCGAGAAAGGCGGGAGCCAACGAGTACAGGATCAAAAAGCTGCTGCCGTATGTTAGGTTCTTCAGCATTTCCGATATAAGGCGCATTCTAAAATGCGCATATGACTGCGACCGCAATATCAAAACGGGCCTTCTCAAAGAACAGACGGCTCTCGAACTGTTTATCGCATCGGTATAAAGGCCTGTATTGAAATGAAATCATCACTTAAAGCGGATCTCATGCTCTTGCTTGTTACTCTGGCCTGGGGCAGCTCATATTATCTCATGGACGTGGCGTTGGGAGAGATAGGAGTCTTCAGTCTGAATGCACTCAGGTTTTTAGGTGCGTTCATTGTTGCCTGCATTTTCTTTTTCGGAAAGATTGCGCATCCTTCGGCATCGACACTGCTTTACAGTGCGGCGGTGGGATTGGCACTCTATCTCGTATATGTCGGAGCGACCTTTGGCGTAAAATATACGAGCCTTTCGAATTCCGCTTTTCTGTGCGCTCTTACGGTCATATTTGTACCTGTAATAGAGTTTCTCATATTCAGGAAGAAGGTGCGGCGGAGGATGTTCATAGCTACAGCGGTGAGCCTTCTGGGCGTTATGCTTCTGACGATGACGGACGATTTCGGTATCAATTCGGCTCACCTTAAGGGGGATTTTTTCTGCCTGACGTGCGCTTTCTTCTACGCGTGCGATCTGATAATGACAGATAAGGCGGTGCAAAAACCGCAGGTCGATGCATTTCAGCTCGGGGTGTATCAGCTCGGCTTTACGGGACTGTTTATGCTGATATCGTCGTTTCCGGCCGGAGGAATCGAGCTTCCCCGTTCGCCGTCCGTTATTTTTGCCGTCGTGTTCCTTTCGCTTTTCTGTACGGGCGCAGCTTTTATTATACAGGCGGTAGCTCAGCAATACACGAGCGCATCACATGTCGGGATAATCTTCACTATGGAGCCGGTTTTTGCCGAGGTGGTCGCGCTGTTTATAGCACACGAAAGAATGAGCCCGAAATCGGCCGTCGGTGCTTTGCTGATGTTCGCGGCTTTGCTTATGGCGGAAATCGAACCGAAAAAGAATCGCAACGGCGAAAGGTGAAACGAAACCGACTCTGCATTTTGTGAACATCAAATATCGTTGATTTCATGGGTTCCGGGAAAAATTACAAATTGATTTTAACCGCCTGCCCGAGTATAATAATGATGTGTTTAATCTTGTAAGCATCGCAAAATGACAGGAGGTTTTTTATGTGCGCAAAAAAAACTGCCGGAAAAAAATCGGACTTTAAGGAGCTGGCGCCGGTGCTCGAAGAGTACGCGAAGGTGCCGGGGAGTCTGATTACTATTCTGCAGAAGGCGCAAGCCATATATGGTTATCTTTCTTTAGACACCATAAATTATATATCCGAAATGACGGGTATCGCTCCGGCAAAAATATACGGAGTCGCTACTTTTTATGCTCAGTTCAGACTGCAGCCTGTCGGAAAGCATCTCATCATGATGTGCCAGGGTACCGCGTGCCATGTAAACGGATCGGAGTCGATCGGTGAGGCGGTAAGCGAGCACCTTAATATCAAGAGCGGTGAGACTACTGCTGACGGTCTTTTTACGCTCAACTACGTCGCATGTCTCGGATGTTGCTCGCTGGCACCGGTCATGATGATTGAGACATCGGAAGGAAATGAGACGTACAGCAACCTTACCAAGGATAAAGCCGTCAAAATTCTTGACGACCTTGCAAAAGCATCCGGGGAGACGAAAAAACAATGAAGATAATGATAGGTGAGGGCAGCTGCGGTATAGCTTCAGGTGCCAAAAAGACGGAAGAAGAATTCAGGAAAATAATAAAAGCCGAAAAGCTTAAGGCCGAGCTCGACTACACGGGATGTGTCGGGACGTGCTATCTTGAGCCGATCGTTGACGTATATGACGATAACGGCGATATGACGAGATATGTCAAGGTGCAGCCTAAAGACGTAAGAACGATAGTTGACGGACACATCAAGGGCGGCAAGCCGGTAAAAGAGCTTGTCATCTCAGATGAGGACAAGGCTTTTATAAACAGACAGATGAGGGTCGTCCTGAGGCACTGCGGCATGATAAATCCGGAGAGGATAGACGATTACGTTACGGTAGGCGGCTACGACGCCACGAAACGGGTCGTAACAGGAATGAAGCCTGAAGAGGTTATCGAGGTCATTAAGGCATCGGGGCTGCGCGGCCGCGGCGGCGCGGGATTCCCGACGTGGTTCAAATGGAATGCCGCGAAGCAAAACGGCGCCGACGAAAAATTTGTCGTCTGCAATGCGGACGAAGGCGATCCCGGTGCATTCATGGACAGAGCCGTGCTCGAGGGCGATCCTCATTCGGTGCTCGAGGGCATGATCATAGGCGGCTATGCGATGGGCGCTACGGAGGGCATAATATACTGCCGTGCCGAATATCCTCTTGCTATAAGGCGCCTTGAGATCGCTATGGAGCAGGCGAGAGAAAACGGCTATCTCGGCAAGAACATATTCGGCTCGGGATTTGATTTCGATATAAGGATAAAAGCCGGCGCGGGCGCCTTCGTCTGCGGCGAAGAGACGGCGCTTATAGCCTCGCTCGAGGGCGAGCGAGGCATGCCGAGGCTCAAACCGCCTTTTCCTGCGCAGAAGGGCTATTGGAAAAAGCCGACCAATATAAATAATGTCGAGACGTATGCAAACGTCGCCTGGATCATCGTAAACGGCGGGGAAGCATTTGCGCAGATGGGAAGCGAAAAGTCGAACGGTACAAAAGTGTTCGCTCTTGCAGGTAAGATAAAGAAAGCAGGTCTTGCCGAGGTTCCTATGGGGCTTACCATAAGGGAGATCATCGAGGACATAGGCGGCGGAATAAAGAACAACAGGCACTTGAAGGCTGTACAGCTCGGCGGACCGTCCGGCGGGTGCGTACCCGAATCGCTTGCCGATACTCCCGTTACATATGAGGATATAGTCAAAACGGGTGCCATCGTAGGTTCGGGAGGAATGATCGTCATGGATGAGGATACCTGTATGGTAGACATGGCGAGATACTTCCTTGACTTTACGCGTAAGGAATCATGCGGCAAATGCAACTACTGCCGCATAGGCACCAAGCGCATGCTCGAAATTTTGGAGAGAATTACGAACGGCGAAGGAAAAGAGGGAGACATTGAGCTTCTCGAAGAACTCGCGGACAAAATAAAGGACGGATCCATGTGCGGTCTCGGACAGACAGCGCCAAACCCTGTTCTCACAACGATCAGGTATTTTCGCAACGAATACGAGGATCATATCTACAATCACAAATGTACGGCAAAATCATGCCGCGCCCTTATAAGCTTTGAAATCACGGATAAGTGCGTAGGCTGTACGGCCTGCGCGCGAGGATGCCCTGTAAATGCTATTGCGGGAGCCGTAAAGAAGAAGCACCAGATAGATCAGAGCATATGCATAAAATGCGGCAGATGTCAGGAAAACTGCAGATTTGATGCTATCGTGAGACATTAGGAGGATTCGATGAAAGAGTACAGACTTAATATAGACGGGAAGGAAGTAAAGGGTCTTCCCGGTCAGACGATCCTCGAGGTCGCAAGGGAGAACGATATCTTTATCCCGACTCTCTGTTACGATGAGAGGACCGAGATATACGGCGCCTGCGGACTTTGCGTCGTGGAGCTCGAGGGCAATCCTAAGCTCTGGAAGGCATGTGCAACCGAAATAACGGACGGTATGGTTATCATGACCGATACCGAAAGGGTAATAGAGTCGCGAAGGACAAACCTTGAGCTTCTTATAAGCAATCACACGGGAGACTGCAAGGCTCCCTGCATGAAAGCATGCCCGGCGGGTACGGACTGTCAGGGCTATGTAGGCCTCGTAGCAAACGGTGAGTTTGAGAAGGCGAACGAGCTTATAAAAGACAGGATCCCGCTTCCCGCATCAATCGGAAGAGTTTGCCCTCACCCGTGTGAAGATGCGTGCAGAAGAGGTCTTGTCGACGAACCGATAAGCATCGCCGCGATCAAAAGGTTTGCCGGAGATTACGACCTTGCAAGCGAGGAAAACTTCATTCAGGATATGGCTGAGCTGACGGGCAAATCGGTCGCCATCATCGGAGGAGGCCCTATGGGGCTTTCGGCCGCGTACTTTCTCAGGCAGAAAGGGCACGATGTGACTATCTTCGACGCAATGCCGAAGCTGGGCGGAATGATGCGCTACGGCATACCGGAATACAGACTGCCTAAAGAGGTGCTGGACGCGGAGATAGATATAATCGAGTCAATGGGCGTTGAAATAATCCCCAATACGAAGATAGGAGAGGACATTTCCTTTGATACTGTACGGGCCGACTACGATGCGGTCCTTGTGGGCATAGGAGCCTGGGTGTCTACAGGTGTACACTGCAAGGGCGAGGATGCGGACGGCGTGATCGGAGGTATTGATTTTCTGCGCAGGATCGTCAGAAACGAGCACATCGACTTCGGCAGGAAAATAGCTATCGTAGGCGGCGGCAACACAGCCATGGATGCTTGCCGTTCCGCTGTCAGACTCGGCGCCGAAAAGGTATATAACATTTACAGAAGGACGAAAAACGAAATGCCTGCGGACGGCATAGAGATAGAGGAAGCTGAAGAAGAAGGCGTTATCTTCAAAAACCTGACAAATCCGATCGAAATAAAAAAGGACGGCAAAGGTCATGTAAAGCAGGTAATCCTTCAGGTTATGGAGCTCGGAGAGCCTGATGCGTCAGGAAGAAGAAAGCCCGTCCCGGTAGAGGGGAAGACCGAAACACTCGATGTTGACAACGTTATCCTGGCTATCGGTCAGGCTGTTGACGCGAGTGCATTCGATCTTGACAAGACGAAAAAGGGCGCTGTTGCATACGACCCTAAGACGTATATGACGAGCGTACCGGGCGTGTTTGCGGGAGGTGATTGCGGCAACGATAAGATTTCGATTGCCGTAGAGGCGATAGCCGATGCGCGAAAGGTGTCGGAATGCATCGATGCATATCTTGACGGCGAAGATATGGAGTACGTGGCTCCGTTCTTTGTTGAGAGGACGGATGTTACGGAGGAGATGTTCGAGGACAGAGAGCGCCTGTGCCGCGAAAAGGCCGATCAGCTTACGGCGGCAGAGCGCAGGGATAATTTCACGGAGGTCGTCTACA
>CALIXS010000016.1 GCA_938046095.1 uncultured Clostridia bacterium | reverse complement strand
CGTAACGGACAGGAATTTTCTCAAAATTACTGTCCGAAATCTTGACAGAGGACCATTCTGCCGTTGCGGATAATTGTCGGGAGGTGATGAATTGATCGAGTTGGAGCAGGTCAGTTTCCGCTATGCAGAAATGGAAACGGAGGCGCTGCGGAATATTTCTCTTAAAGTAGATAGAGGTAAATGTGTAGTGCTTTCCGGCAGTTCGGGATGCGGAAAAACGACTATCACAAGGCTTATAAACGGATTAATTCCGGGGTTTTATCCGGGTGAACTTTCCGGAACTGTAAAAATAGACGGAGAAGATATTTCCGGACGAGAACCACATGAATTAGCCACAAAAATCGGCTCTGTGTTTCAAAATCCAAGAACACAATTTTTCAACACGGATACAGACAGTGAAATTGTTTTCGGCATGGAAAATTGTGGGATTTCATATGAAGAAATGCACTATCGCTATGAACAGACAGTAAATAATCTTAATTTAGAGAGTTTGTGCGGAAGAGATATTTTTGCACTTTCAGGCGGAGAGAAACAGCAAATTGCATTTGGAAGCACCTATGCTTTATCTCCCGAAATATATGTTTTGGACGAGCCGTCCGCGAATCTGGACAGGATCGCAACCTTAAGACTTCGAAGTCTTCTTTTGCAGTTAAAAAACAGCGGAAAGACTTTACTGATTTCCGAACACCGGCTTTATTATCTTCGTGATGTTGCGGATCAAATAGCATTGATTCATGAAGGCAGACTGACCGGATATTATGATATGGATCAGCTTGCAGCCGTACCTGTGGAATCTCTTAATCATATGGGACTGCGCACGCTATGGGATATTGACATTTCAGTTTCTCCTGCAAGCTGTCCCGTTAAAATCCCCGCATTGGAGATAAGAAATCTTTCGGTTAAACGAGGGAAAAAGACTGTGTTGGAAAACATCAACATTTCGGCAGATCACGGGGATATTGTTGGAATAATCGGGGAAAACGGTATTGGGAAAACGACCTTGGCGCGAACGGTCTGCGGACTTATAAAAGAAAAAACGGGAGATATTTATTTTTCGGGGCAACTGATGGATATTCGTATGAGAAAACAATTTGCTTTTCTTGTAATGCAGGATCCTAATTATCAGCTCTTCAGCGATAGCGTAATTGGAGAAACGGCACTTACCGCTTCCGGTGAAATACCAAATTGGGAAGATGTGCAAAGGATTTTATCATCTCTGGAACTTACAAGCGTCCGGGATAGACATCCACTCTCCTTATCCGGCGGGCAAAAGCAACGTTTATGTGTAGCTCTTGCGGCTTTATCTCCTGCACAGATACTCTTTTTTGACGAGCCGACAAGTGGGCTTGATTTCGAGAATATGAATCGCGTGGCAAATATGTTAAAGGAACTTTCAAAGAAAAAAACTATTATTGTGATCTCTCATGATAATGAATTTCTGAATCTTGCCTGTACGCGAATCATATCCTTATCAAGATAAATTCAAAACAAAAAGTGAGGAGGATTTCAAATGAATCAAAACAAAACTACTTCCGGTACCAAACCGGGCGGCCGTGATTTTATCAATCTCGGCATTTTCACCGTTATATTCATCATACTTTTTATGGCATGCATTATGGTGATGAGTATGACCATTTATACCTTACCGTTTGGTGTTGCATTAGGTTCTTTCGTTGCAGCCTCTGTATATATGCTGCTTCGGGCAAAAGCGCCTAAAACCGGTACAATTATATTGTTCGGAGTTTTGTTCGGGCTGGTCATGTTCGTTATGGGCAGCGGTTGGCCAATACTTGCAGCGGTAATTACAGGTTCTGTTATTGCGGAATTGATCGCAAGAAGCGGACATTATAAGAGCTATACATGCGAGGTTATCGGTTATTGTGTTTTAATGCTTGGGACGGCCATTGGCTCTTATATCCCGTTTCTTGTCATGAAAGATTATTATCTTAAAGTTGCCGAGGGGAATAGTATCAACGGGGAATTTATGTCTCGCTTAGTTGAATTTATCAGTGGTCCGTACCTTGCTTTAGCTTTGGTTACTACAATTGTCACGGCTATATTGGGGACGGTACTGGCCCGTGCTGTTTTCAAAAAACATCTTGTGAAAGCGGGATTACTCAAGGAGACGAAGTGATGAAAGAAAAGAAGGCAAAAAACGGTATGTCGCGCATTTTCGAACTGGCGACAGATCACAAACGGCTTCTTGCGGTCAGCGGCGTTCTTGCGGCTCTGGCCGCAATCGCTTCTTTTGTTCCTTATGTTGCCGTTTATTATATCATTCGTGATGTAATTTCTGTCTATCCCGAATTTACGAAGCTGAATATTGAATCAGTTTTAGGATACGGAATTATTGCGGTTATAGGTATTGCATCTGATGTGATTTTATTTTTCAGTTCTTCGATATGTGCACACCTTGCTGCGTTCGGGACGCAATACAAACTCAAAACTATATTAACGGAACATATTGCAAAGATTCCGCTCGGTTTCCATTTTAATATTGGAAGCGGACGATTTCGCAAAGTATTAAATCAGGATATTGAACAAATGGAAAACTTCATAGCCCATACATATCCGGATATGGTGGCTGCTTTTGTTGCACCGTTGGTTCTGCTCGCAGTTCTGTTCGTATTTGATTGGCGCTTCGGCCTTGCCGCGTTTGTTGCAGTTGTGGCAGCTTTCGGTATTCAGATGATTTCTATGGGTTCTTCAAATTCCGAACTCATGTCAAAACTGCAAAAAAACACAGCGGATATGACAGAGGCTACAGTGGAATATGTAAGAGGAATGCCGGTGCTTAAGGCTTTTGGGCAAACAGCACATTCTTTTAGACAATTGCGGTGCGCGATTACGGCATATACAAAATTTATGCTGACCTACACACTAAAATGGAAAAACTCAACCGCCTCATTTATGGCGCTTATTAACAATATTTATCTTTTTCTTATTCCTGTGGGAATTTTAATCGGCAAAGTAACAAAAGACTATAATGACTTTTTATTGAATTTCATTTTTTACTTATTACTTGCGCCTGCTATAGCTTCGGTGCTTCATAAATTTCTGTATGTGTCTTCTTCCAGCATGAGAGTTTCCGGTGGTGTCGAAAGTTTTGATGCAATAATGGCATTGCCGGAGTTAGCCGAGACAAAGCAAGGGAAAATACCCGATGATGGAACAGTATCATTTCAAAACGTGTCGTTTTCATATAGCGGGGATGATAATCTTGCTTTATCTGATGTAAGTTTTACTGCACGAGCCGGAGAAGTTACAGCTATTGTCGGGACTTCCGGAGGCGGCAAAAGTACTATAGCTCACTTGATCCCCCGGTTTTGGGATGTATCAAAGGGCAGGATATGTATAGGAAATGTGGATATACGCGAAATGACAGAACAAGACTTGATGCGTCAAGTCAGCTTTGTTTTTCAGGATGTATATCTCTTTAATCAAAGCATTCGGGATAATATCAAAATAGGTTTCCCTGAAGCATCGGATGAAGAGGTTATAACAGCGGCAAAAGCAGCCTGCTGCGATGAGTTTATTACTAATCTTCCGAATGGATATGACACGGTACTCGGAGAAGGAGGAATTCATTTATCCGGAGGTGAAGCTCAGCGTATATCTATTGCTCGTGCGATTATTCGAAATACACCTGTTTTAGTTTTGGATGAGGCTACAGCTTTTGCGGATCCTGAAAACGAAAGACTCATACAAATGGCTTTACGCAGACTCATGGAGGGTAGAACCGTTATTATTATAGCCCATAGACTTGGAACCATAAAGGATGCGAATAACATTTTGGTGATGAATAAGGGCAAGCTTGTTGAAAGCGGAACGCATTCGGCTCTTTTGCAGACAAATGGGGTGTATTCAGATATGTGGACGAGATACACACAATCCCTTGAATGGGGCATTGGAAAGGAGACGGTTATTTCATGAAAATGTTTAGAAATTCTTTGTTATTAGATAAAAGTGCGGAAAAAGGACTGCGAAATGCAACAATAGCCTGCTTCTTTACAAGTCTTTCACTGATGCTTCCTTTCATGATTACAATCCAACTTTTCATAGAAGTTCTGAAACCTCTAACAGGAGAAGACGTTTCATGGAATAAAATTTGGATATTATTTGGGATCGGTATAATAGCCTTTATCGCAGTTTTCTTATTTTCAAAACACGATTATATGAAAACCTATGTATCCTCTTATAATCAATCCGAGGCAACAAGGCTTCGCGTAGCGGAGCAGATGCGAAAATTACCGATGAGTTTTTTCAATGCAAGAGATTTGAGTGAGTTGTCCTCTAACATTATGACGGATTGCACAAATATCGAAACAGCGACTTCTAATATTGTGCCCCAGCTTCTTGCGAATGTATCATCATCAGCGTTTGTTTTGATATGTCTTGCTTTCTTTGATTGGCGAATGGCATTATCTATATTTGCTATGCTTCCTCTTGCAGCACTAATCTTTTGGATGAGCCGCAAGTTACAAAATCGGTTATTTTCAAAACATATTTCCGCAAAGCTTACAGCAGAAAAACAGTCGCAGGAATATCTCGACGGTATTAAAGTGATACGTTCCTGCAATCTTGGGGGAGAAAAATATAAAAAGCTTGATGATGCTTTTACAGAATTACGGTCAGTGGCGATTCGCATAGAACTTGTTTCCGGTTCAATTATGGCATTGTCATCAATGCTTCTTAGATCGGGTATCGGCGTTACAGCTTTTGTAGGTGTACACCTGTTGACATCAGGACGGATCGATTTTCTCGTTATGCTGATGTTTTTACTAATTGCAAGCAGAATTTACGGTCCTATTCTTACAGTGTTAACACTATTGCCGGATATACTGTATTTACGGATTTCTACCAAGCGGCTTCGTGCTTTGATGGAGAGTGAAGCGATGACCGGAGAAACAAGCATTCCGATCGAAAATACAGATATATCTTTTGATAATGTGAGTTTTGCCTATGGTGAGGAAACCGTACTTGACAGAGTGAATTTTACAGCAAAAACCGGACAAATAACAGCACTCGTAGGGCCTTCGGGCAGCGGCAAAAGTACCATTTCAAAGTTAGCGGCAAGATTTTGGGATACAGATGGCGGAACAGTGAATGTAGGAGGTGTAAATGTAAAAGAACTTGATCCCGAATATTTAATGCAGCATTTTTCCTTCGTATTTCAAGAGGTTATTCTCTTCAATGACACTATAGAAAATAATATACGCATCGGAAAACCGAATGCCGACGAGGAAGAAGTCAGAGCTGCCGCAAAGGCGGCTTGCTGCGACGAGTTTATAGAAAAACTGCCGGATGGGTATAAAACCATGCTCGGTGAAAACGGAGCGACGCTTTCAGGCGGAGAAAGACAGCGTATTTCAATAGCCAGAGCCTTACTTAAAGATGCACCTATTGTAATACTCGATGAAGCAACTGCGTCTCTCGATCCTGAGAATGAGGTATTTGTTCAACAAGCCATTAATCAACTTGTAGTCGGAAAAACCGTTTTAGTTATAGCGCACAGGCTTCGTACCATTCTTCATGCAGACCATATTGTAGTATTGGAACAAGGAAGGGTTGCAGAAGAAGGAAAAAGTGAAGAACTGCTTGCGCATAGTGGATTATTCTCAAAACTATATCACACTCAGCAAAATAATTGTGAATGGAAATTTTGATAATGGAAATGCTTCTGTATAAATCCTCCGGATCGATGATGGAATATCGTGTAGGGTTACTGAAAAATCAACGGTTTATCGGTGTCGGTATTTTGGCACATGAGAAGCAGGGCTGTCAATAGGCAGCCCTCTTTTAGCAGAGCTCTTTTTGACTGCAGATCTATCAACACATCTTACGGAAAAAAGTACATCACTTTTTACAGGGCAAAAAGGTACATATCAGTGTTAGTAAAGCTTTGCCCCCGCCGGAATGCAGTCATCAATCATCAGAAGGTGGAGCTTTTCCTCTCCCTCTTCCTCGTGAATCGCTGATAGAAGCATTCCGCAGGATTCGATTCCCATCATAGCTCTCGGCGGCAGATTGGTGATTGCAATCAGTGTCTTATCAACGAGCTCTTCCGGCTCATAGAAGGCGTGAATACCGCTCAAAATAGTTCTATCCGTGCCAGTACCGTCATCCAGAGTAAACTGAAGCAGCTTCCTGGACTTCGGAACTGCGAAGCACTCCTTCACCTTAACCGCTCTGAAATCACTCTTTGAGAAAGTCTCAAAATCGACGAATTCCTCAAACAAAGGCTCAACCTTTACTTTAGAGAAATCAATTTTCTCAGGCTCCACTTTTACATCGTTTGAGGTTGCTGCGGCCGCCTGATTTTTTACATCATTTTTTTTGTTTACATCATCAAGCGGCTTCATCAGAGGGAAGAGCTGTACGTCCCTGATAGTTGCGGCGTCGGTCACGAGCATTATTATGCGGTCGACACCTATGCCGAGCCCGCCTGTAGGCGGCATTCCGACCTCAAGAGCGTTGACGAAATCGAGGTCCATAGGGTGAGCCTCTTCGTCGATACCGAGGTCGAGTTCTTTTTGCTGTTCGACGAAGCGCTCGTACTGGTCGATCGGGTCGTTCAGCTCGGAAAAGCCGTTACAGATTTCCCAGCCGTTGATATATGCTTCAAATCGCCGCGTAATACGGGGATCTTCGCTGTTACGCTTAGACAGCGGCGAAACATCGACCGGGTGACCGGTGATAAAGCAAGGACCGTCGAGAAAGCCCGGCTCGGCCTCACAGAATTCTTCGAACATCTCAGCTATTATTTTGCCGCGCGTCCATTCCTTTACCTGTGCGGGATCCATGCCTTTTGCTATGGCGGCCTCTCTCGCCTCCTCATCAGTATCTGTCCTGCGGAAGTCCACGCCCGCGATGTCGCGCACGGCGTCTGTCATATCAATTCTGTTCCACGGCGGAGTAACATCGAACTCCTTGCCCTGATATCTTATTATCGGCGAATTGTTGACAGCCATGGCGCACTTGTAGACGATCTGCTCCGTGACGTCTATGACCTTGTCCATATCGCCGTATGCCATATAGCACTCCATGGATGTAAACTCAGGACTGTGGTTTTTGTCCATTCCCTCGTTCCTGAACACCTTGCCGAGCTCGTACACGCGATCGAGTCCGCCGACTATGAGCCGTTTGAGCGGCAGCTCGAGTGAAATACGAAGGTTCAGATCAAAGTCGAGGGCGTTATGATGCGTCTTGAACGGCCTCGCGTTGGCGCCCCCTGCAACCGTCTGGAGAATAGGCGTTTCAACCTCCAGGAAGCCGTAATCGTCCTCAAGTACCTCTCTGAACGTCCGTATTATAAGCGAACGCTTGCGAAACTCCTCGCGGATATCCTCATTCATTATGAGGTCGACATATCTGTGACGGTAGCGCAGATCCATATCCTGAAGACCGCTCCATTTGTCGGGGAGCACCTGAAGAGACTTTGTCAGAAGGACGATGTTTTCCGTGTGTATTGAAATCTCGTCGGTCTGAGTCTTAAAGACTCTGCCGGATATGCCTACGATATCGCCGATGTCATATGTTTTGAACCACTTATATTCCTCGACGCCGATATCATCCCCCTTTACATAGCATTGGATTCGTCCCTGTTTATCCTGAATATCAAAAAAGGCTGCCTTGCCCATCACGCGCTTTGTCATTATCCTGCCGGCAACGGAAACCTCGACATCCTCCATCGCATCGAAATTTTCCTTTATATCGCGACTGTGCGCCGTAACGTCCCATCTTTCCTGAACGTACGGATCGCGCCCGGCCTCGCGAAGCGCTTCGAGTTTGTCACATCTGATCTGACGCTGTTCGTTTTGGTTGATATCGTTTGACTGATCCATTTTATCCACCCTTACCTGGAAATCTTAGTTACCTCATAGTGAAGAACACCGTCCGGGACGATTATCTCCACCCTGTCGCCGACCTTCCTGCCGAGCAGGTTCTTGCCGATCTCGGAATCTGTCGATATTCTTGACGGCTCGGCGAACGGGTCGGTTTCGTTTGAACCGACCAATATAAACTGCGCGGTCGTCTTCTTCTTCGTTTCCTTTACGGTAACGGTAAGCCCGACGTTGACTGTGTCGCCTTCCACATCATCCTCTGTGACGATCCTGGCGTTTCTCATCATTTGCTCTAATTTGAGGATTCTCTCCTCGACCTCGGCCTGTTCCTCCTTTGCCGCATCGTATTCGGCGTTTTCGGAAAGGTCTCCGTACGACCTCGCTTCTTTAAGTTTTTCGGATACTTCCTTGCGTCTTACCGATATGAGCTCATCATGCTCGGCCTCAAGCTTATCGTATCCCTCCTGAGTAAGCAGTATTTCGTCTGCCATGTAATAATCTCCTTTCAAAGGTTTCCAATCGTGTTATTGTACTTTAGAAATATTAATATGTCAATGTTTATAGACTATATGCACATTTGAAGAGCTCGTAAGGTATACAAGCGAGGCGTAATCGACCGCAAATTCCAGAACGTCCCCGACTCTGATATCCCGCACGGCGTCCTCGATGTCGAGTATCGTATGATCGCTCGAGCCGCCGAGTATCACAACTCCCGCATCGATCGGAAATATGTCATCCTGATTTCCGATGTCGACCTTGCCTATCGCCGCGAGAGCACGCCTTCTGATGCCTCTGTCGGTATACACGGGCTTATGTCCGAAGGCATCGACGCCGACCTCTCCGATCGGGTGCGTAGGCTTGTCCCTGACCTCGATGATCTCCGCGAACAGCCGGTAGACATCCTGACGCATCATGCTCATATCGTATCCGTAGAACACGTCGAGATCCCTTGCGAGCAAAATACCCTCGCCCATGCGCAGGTGATTTATTCTCTCCGGCATATCTGCGTCGAGCACACGCATAAAGCTCGATGTCGCGCCGCCCGATATGTACCTGAGCCTGCGGCCGAGCTTTGCTTCTACATCCTCTGCAGCCTCAACGAGCTCGTTCAGTTTTGCCGCTGTCGGAAGTATCGAACCGTAGCAGCCTACGTTTGTGCCTATCCCGAGGAGCTCGAGCCCGTCAAGCTCCTTCTCTGCCATCAAAGCCGCCTCGGTCAGCTCGTCCCTGTCCCAGAAGCCCTCTCTGAGGTCTCCCGCTTCGACCATTATTATTATACCGAATTTCTTTCCCTCGGCTTTTGCCGCCTCGTCCAGCGCCCTCATAGTATCGACCTCACTGACGAGAGAGATGTCGGCGTACCGGACCACATCCCTCGTCTCCGAGATCATAGGGATTCTTATCATCATAAGAGGTTTGTCAGTCCCGGCTTCGCGGATCGCCTTGAGGTGTTCTATCCTCGAGGAGGCAATCTGTGCGGCACCGCCGCGTTCAAAAACTCTTTCGCATTCGATGAGGCCCGATGTACCTTTGATGACGCCCGCCACGTCTATGCCCATCTCCGCACATCTGCCCACGGCATATCTTACGTTATGCCCGAGCGCGGCGAGGTCGATGCAAAGCTTCGGATATCTTTCGGGCATCTCTATTCCTCCTTGTTGGAATCGACGAAGCGTTTGATTTTGCGTCCCGTCGTCTTATCGAACTCCCTCTTTCTTATAACGAGCTTCTTCACCTTTTTGAACAAAGGCTGCTCGTCGTTTATTTTGTCGATTTCTCCCCATATAAGCTCCCTGACATCGTCATCCGTATAGGACTCCCCGAGCTCCTCGCCAAGTTCGTCCCCATCGAGAAGCACGGTCGCTGCGATAGTCGTGCTGTTAATGTCGCCGCCGGTATCGCCCCATACCATAGACTCCGCTATATACGGGATTTTGGAAAGCTCGTACTCTATTTCCTCAGGAAAAACGTTCTTGCCGTTATCCGTGATTATTACGTTCTTTTTGCGGCCCGTTATATAAATGAAATCGTCAGCATCCACATATCCCAGGTCGCCTGTATAGAACCAGCCGTCTCTCAGAACCTCCGCCGTAGCCTCGGGATTATTGTAATAGCCCATCATTATGTTTCCGCCGCGGAACGCTATTTCGCCCACTCCCTCATCGTCGGGATCCGCTATTTTTACGTCCATTCCCGGAAGCAGGTGTCCGACGGAGGACAGCTTCATGTCGGCTTCAACATCAGGATTGAGAGCAGCCATAGGAGAGCATTCCGTAAGGCCGTAACCCTGAACCGCCTGAATCCCTATATCGTTAAAGAACCACAGTATCGCGGGGTCTATCGCCGCACCGCCCGAAATAAGCATCCTCATCCTGCCGCCGAATACATCGGTTATATCCTTGACGAGCGGCTTTGCTATGTTGATACCGATCTTCTTCGTTCTCGCATTGATCGCCATTACCCTGCGAAGAAGCTTGTCCTTGCCCTCCTGCTTCGCCGTCTTCCAGATGCGCTTATACAGCGTCTCTATCAGAACCGGTACACCGAGAAGCATGGTCGGCCTGACCTCCTTCAGGTTATTTGTTATATACTTGAGTCCCTCGCAAAAAGCTATCGACGCACCCTTGTAAAGCGGCATCAGGAATGCACATGTACATTCGTATGTATGATGCACCGGCAACACCGAGAAGAAAATATCCTCCGGATTTACGTTCAATATCGTCGGCGCTGTCATGAGATCCTCACATATGTTCGTGTTGCTCAGCATTACACCCTTGGCAAATCCTGTCGTGCCCGAGGTGTACAGTATCACCGCCATGTCGGAGGCGATGATCTCGGCATCTATAAACTGCCTGTCTCCCTGAGCGACCTGGCTTTTGCCCTCCTCAATCAGCTCACTCCACGAAAGGACGCCGTTTTTGCCGCTGTCGGAGTCGAGGTTCACAAGCACTTCGAGATCAGTATCTTCGCTATCCTTCATCTCCCTGAAGAGATTCTCGTAACGCCTGCTGAACATAACGGCCGAAACCCCCGCGTCCTTGATAAGGTATTTAAGCTCTTTTGCGCTCAGCTCCCTGTCGAGGGGAACCGCAACGCCCACACCGCCCGTGACGGCAAGGTATGAGGATTCCCACTGATAATACGTATCACCTATTATCGCAATTCGTCTGCCCTTCAGTCCGCGGTTTATCAAAGCCGTGCCGAGACCGTTTACGTCGGCAAGCGCCTGTTTGTACGTGATTACGGAATAGCTCTCACCCCTGGCAAATTTCTGTCGGAAGGCCGGTCTGTCGCCGTACAGCTCTACACTCGTCTCAAACATCTGCTTTATGTCGGTTATAGCTCTGCCCGTTTTGTATCTGAGCAGCGGATCATCGCTCTCGGCGATGCTGCGTATGACATCGTCGGCACGCTTTTTCTCGGCGGCCTTTTTTTCGATGAAATCAGGACTTCCGTCATTTTCCTCGCCCTCAACGAAATTTCCGTAGCGCTTAACCTTCCCCGTGGTAGTCATGGCAAAATCCTCTCTGTGTATGTTTATGCGCTTTATTGCCTTGTACGGCGGCATAGTCTTATTTATCTCGTCTATGAGATCGCGGAAGAAATAATATACCCCGCTGTCCGTCATCTCGCCTTTCTGCTCGGCGAGCAGCTCGTAATTAGGCTGTATATCCGCGGCCACGATAACGTTTCCGATCTTTTTGTCGTTTACGCCGTGTACGATGGTTTCCTTTACGAGCGGATTCTTCTTGATGACCTCTTCTATCTCTTCCGGGAAGATGTTTTTGCCGCCCTTTGTTACGATGACGGTCTTCTTACGACCCGTAACGTAAAGGAAGCCGCGCTCATCCATATAGCCGAGATCGCCCGTATAGAGCCAGCCGTCTCTTATGACCTCGGCCGTCGCCTCGGGATCCTCGTAGTAACCGAGCATGACGGACGGCCCCCTACAGATTATCTCTCCGATACCTTCATCATTCGCATCTACAATTCTGACCTCAGTACCGTGCATCGGCCTTCCGACGGATTCCGCGATGCTGTAATTGTCCTGATTCACGGCGATGATCGGTGAATTTTCCGTCATGCCGTAGCCCTGCATCATAGGAATACCCATCGCCTCAAAGTCTCTTATGACCTTAGGGTTTATCGCCGCGCCGCCCGCGATGAACATCTTCATCTCTCCGCCGAGCGCCGTATGTATCGCCTTGAACATCCTCTTTGTGACGGCAGGCCTGTTGTATAATTTCAGGCGCCTCGACAGCGCGATGGCATTGCGCAGCTTTTCGCCCTCACCTCTGGCATCCGCCTGCTTCATCATGCCCTTGTATATCTTTTCGAATACGAGGGGAACACCTACGAGGCAGTTTGCATGCACCTCGTTCATGTTTTTGAGTATATATTTGATTCCCTCGCATATCGCCAGCGTCTTGCCCTGATAGAACGTAGTCCAGTCCACGCATGTATTTTCGTACGTATGGTGCGTCGGAAGTATGGAAAGAACGATCCAGTTTTCTCCGAGCCGCTCGCGTCTCGACATGTTCACCACGTTTGCGGCGATATTGCGGTGCGAGAGCATTACGCCCTTTGCTCTGCCCGTGGTGCCGGACGTAAATATGAGCGAGGCCATCTGATCCGGGTCTATAACCGCATCGGCAAAACGCCGGTCGCCGCTGTCGAGAAGACTTTCACCCTCACTTATCAATCGTTCGAGCGAAAGCGTATCGCCGTCGTGTTCGTCGCTGCTCATCGAAATAAAATGCTTAATATCGTTATCCGCGCCGCGAAGCTCATCGACCGTCTTCGAGTATTTTCTGCTGAAAACTATAGCGTCGGCGCCTGATCTGCGTATCAGGCTCTTCAGCTCATCCGCCGGCAGATTCCTGTCGAGCGGCACTATGCAGCCTGTGCCGCAGACAGCGGCAAAATACGTCAGAAACCAATAATAGCTCGTTTCGCCCACGACGGCTATCTTCCTGCCCTTCAGTCCGAGATCGATAAATCTCGTTCCAAGGGCATCCATGTCTTTTCTTACCTGTCTGTAATAAACGGGCCTGAACGCACCGCCCGGCCTGTCCTTCTGCAAATACGCCGCCTTGTCGGCAAAAAGCTCGGAGCTTGATACTATTATGTCCTTGAGGTCCGTAACCTCTCTGACCGGATGGTCTATACCGTCAAATTTCGGGTTGTTCATGCTTTATCCTTTTTCTTATTATCTTATGACGACCTTTATAACTTTTTTCTTGCCCTTCCGGATGAGAAGAACATCATCCGCGAAGTCCGCTTCGGTCACAAAAGTCTTAGGGTTTGTTACCTTTTCGCCGTTTACGGAAAGGCCTCCCTGCTCTATCGTCCGGAAACCCTCCCCGTTGCTCGGTACAAGCCCGAGTTCTTTGATCAGAGATACGAGACCCTTGCCCTCGCCCGCGAACACATCGCGGGAAAGCTCGATCGACGGTATATTCTCTGATGCCGCTCCTCCCCCGAACGCGCTGTGCGACGCTTCGAGAGCCTTTTCCGCTTCTTCCCTGCCGTGAACGAGTTTTGTTATCTCATAGGCGAGCAGCTCTTTTGCTTTGTTGATCTCCGCACCCTCGAGCGAAGACAGGCGCTCCACCTCTTCCATAGGAAGGAATGTAAGCATCCTCAGGCACTTGTTGACATCCTCATCGACGACATTTCTCCAATACTGGAAAAACTCGTACGGTGACGTACGCGTGCCGTCAAGCCAAAGTGCGCCATTTTGGGTCTTGCCCATCTTCTTTCCTTCGCTCGTCGTAAGGAGCGAGAAGGTCATGCCGTATACCTCTTTGCCGGTCATCTTGCGCGTAAGGTCTACGCCGCCTATTATATTCGACCACTGGTCGTTCCCTCCGAACTGCATCTTTACGTCAAAATCCCTTGCCATAACCATGAAATCGTAGCTCTGCATAAGCATATAGCTGAACTCGAAGAACGTCAGGCCACCCTCTCTTGACATGCGCTGTTTGAACGCCTCGGATCTCAGCATCGTGTTGACGTTGAAGCTCGCTCCGACGGTGCGCACAAATTCGACAAAACTGAGGGGTCTCAGCCACTCGCCGTTATTGACGGTTATAGCCTTGCCCGGCTCAGGCGTTTTGTTTGCTTTTCCCGGCTCGAACACGCCGCGGTTGCCCTCGTACTTCCAATCCTCGTCGAACTCCAGGTACCTGTCGAACAGCTTTTTGAACTGCCTGCAGTTGCTGTCGATCGTCTCCACGTCCATGATCTTTCTCATGTCCGTACGACCTGTCGGATCTCCGACCATACCCGTGCCTCCCCCAAGGAGAACCACCGGCGTATGTCCGAACTTCTGCATATACATCATTATAATGACCTGCATAAAATGACCTACATGCAGGCAGTCAGCCGTCGGATCGAAACCGATATAAAATCTGATCTTCTCTTTGCCGAGCAGATCGCGTATTACCGATTCGTCTGCCGTCGTCTGCTCGATAAAGCCTCTCTCTTTCAGTACGTCATAAACATTGTCATATCTGCTGACGTTGTCCGGAATGAAATTTTTCATCGAATTGATTAACTCCTTCTGATGCTTGAATTATTTTGTGCCGTAAAGTCTGTCTCCCGCGTCTCCGAGCCCCGGGAGAATGTAAGCCTTTTCGTTCAGCCTCTCGTCCTTCGCCGCGATATAAATGTCAACATCGTCGTGTGCGTCCTGAAGCGCTTTTATACCCTCGGGAGCGGCTATGAGACACATGAACGTTATGTCCCTGCCGCCGCGCCTTTTGATGAAATCTATCGCCGCGATAGCGGAGCCGCCGGTGGCAAGCATAGGGTCGAGCACGAAGATGCGGCGCTTGTCGATATCCGTCGGCAGCTTGCAGTAATATTCTATCGGTTCGTGCGTTTCGGGATCTCTGTAAAGGCCGACATGTCCAACCTTGGCGTTCGGTACAAGCTCGAGCATGCCGTCGACAAAGCCGAGTCCCGCTCTCAGGATAGGGACGATAGCGATGTCCTCCCCGTCGAGCATGCTGACCACAGCCTTGCACATCGGAGTTTCAATATTTACCTCCTTGAGAGGCAGATCTCTCGTCGCCTCGAAGCCCATCAGGATGGCGACCTCCTTTGCAAGCTGACGGAAGTCCTTGACGCTCGTCTCCTTCATTCTCATAAGCGAAACCTTGTGCTGTATAAGCGGATGATCAAATACGTAAACCTTTCCCATAGCCACCTCCCGGTTTTGATTGTATCAACTTCAAAATTATAAACAAAACTCACATCTCGTCGAGCATCGCTACGCGTCTTTTGTGGCGTTCCGCGGTACTTCCGAGCCATTCGCTGTCCAGCCACGCATCGACCATTGCGCACGCGAGCTCGGGCGTCACGATACGGCCCCCGAACGAAAGCATATTTGCGTTATTGTGCTGTTTTGCGAGCGTTGCCATCACGACCGACGTACAAAGCGCGCAGCGCACACCGTGCACCTTGTTCGCGGCTATCGAAATGCCTATTCCCGAACCGCAGCAGACAATTCCTAAATCCGCCTTTCCGGACGCAACGGCCTGTCCGCACAGCTTTCCGTATTCCGGATAATCTACGGGCTCCGTCGAGTGCGTTCCGAGGTCTATCGTTTTGATCCCTCTGTCTATAACGTGTTTTTTGAGCGCATCTTTCAGTTCATATCCGCCGTGGTCGGCTGCGAATGCTATAATCATATTCTTACCCTCGGACCTTTCTTATTTAGACCTTTCTTATATTGTAACCTGCCGACTTGAGCACCCGGTTCATGACGGAGAACCCGAGCCCTTCCTCGGGCAGCGCGTTTATCAGTATCACATCCGCACCGTTCTCGTCCGCCCCGCGAAGCGCCGCGAACAGATCGTGCGCGGCTCTTTTCTCACCGTCCGGGCTGCGATCAAGCTCTATTACGGTCACTGTTTTTCCGGCTGCGCGCAGCCTGTCCGCGTCTTCGCGCATCGCCTCGCGCACGGAGTCCGAAGCGCCGTCGTATACCGTCATCGCCGCATTTGGCGCGTAATGCCTGTACTTCATGCCGGGCGACTTAGGCCTGAAGCCCTCACCGCCGCAGCCCGCAGCATCATTATCACCGCACGGAAACGCCGTGTCCGCCCGCGCGCACAAATTTCGCTCTCTGCGGTAACTCACCGCATCCTCCGGATCTATTATGACCTCCGGTCTGACCTTCAGCGCCGAATCAAACCGCACCTCTTTGTCCAGGACGACGGAAAGCATTTCTGCAGTTACCGCGCCCGGTCTTAATATGACCGGTACATCTCCGGTCATGTCTATGACGGAGGATTCTATTCCGATGTCACAATCCCGCCCGACAATTACGGCGTCTATCCTGCCGCCGAGGTCGTTTATCACATGCTCGGCCGTCGTAGGGCTGGGTTTCCCCGATATGTTGGCGCTCGGCGCTGCGATCGGGCAGCCCGAAAGCCTTATAAGCTTCCGCGCGACCTCGTTCGACGGCAGTCTGATGCCGACCGTATCGAGTCCACCGGTCGTGACGTCCGGAATCTTCGGATCACGCCTCACTATCATCGTCATGGGACCCGGCCAGAACGCGTCCATAAGCTTTCTCATATCGGCCGTGACCTCGGCAGTAAGCCCTCCGAGCTCATCCCTGTCCGAAATATGAACTATCATGGGATTATCGGACGGCCGGCCCTTTGCCGCATAGACCCTTCTCACCGCATCCGCATTAAGCGCATCCGCACCGAGTCCGTATACGGTTTCCGTCGGGAATCCGACAAGTCCACCCCTCCTTATTATTCCGGCCGCTCTTCGTATATCATCTGCCGAATCAGTCAAAAGAAGCGTCTTCATGTCCGTATCAGAACGCCTTCATCTTTTCGGCCTGGTCGCTCGTTATAAGGCCGTCTATTATCTCGTCGATATCGCCGTCGAGTATGGCATCGAGCCTGTACAGAGTAAGCCCTATCCTGTGGTCGGTACACCGTCCCTGCGGGAAGTTGTACGTCCTTATACGCTCCGACCTGTCGCCCGTTCCTATCTGGCTCTTTCTCTCCGCCGATATTTCCTTTTGCTGCTCCTGAACCTTAAGATCGTAAAGTCTCGACCTCAAAACCCTGAACGCCTTGTCTTTGTTTTTTATCTGCGACTTCTCGTCCTGACACGTCACGACGAGCCCCGTAGGTATGTGCGTGAGCCTGACCGCCGAATCCGTCGTGTTGACGCACTGTCCGCCGTTGCCCGATGCTCTGTAAACGTCGACTCTTACGTCGTTCGGGTCGAGATCGACCTCCACGTCGTCGACCTCTGGCAGCACCGCAACCGTAGCCGCCGACGTATGGATGCGTCCGCTCGACTCGGTCTCCGGGACTCTCTGCACCCTGTGTACTCCGCTCTCGTACTTGAGACGCGAGTAGGCGCCCTTGCCCTTTATCATGAGTACGGCCTCCTTGATGCCGCCCATGCCCGTATCGTTCATATCGAGCAGCTCTGTCTTCCACCTGCGGCGCTCGGCATATCTCATGTACATACGCAGAAGATCCTGTCCGAACAGTGCGGCCTCCTCGCCGCCCGTCCCCGCCCTGACCTCTAAAATGACGTTCCTGTCATCGTTCGGGTCTTTAGGCAAAAGCAACACCTTGAGCTCATCCGTCAGCGTGCCGAGACTTTCCTCCGCATCTGATATCTCCAACTTGGCGAGATCCCTAAACTCCTCGTCTGACTCATTTTCTACGATGTCCTTCGCATCCGCAAGTTGCTGCTTCGTTTTCTTGTACTCCTCGTATTTTTTTACGATAGGCTCCATCTCGCCCATCTCTTTTATGTACCTCTGCCATGTCGGCTGATCCGCTATGACCTCCGGATCGGATACCTTGACGGACATGTCGCGGTACTTGTCGAGTATAAAATCCAACTTATCAAACATTCTTTTCTCCCAAATCTATTTTCATGCCGGCGTACAGGTGCGGCACACGATTTCTAAACTATGATTTTATCATATCATCGACGTTTTGTCACTCACCGGCGAAGGAGAGCATGAACTTATATTTTCTCTGCTTCCGCAATGTTGTAAACCTTGTTTATATAACCTCTACGCTCTTGTAAAGGTTCTTAGAACCAAAATTCTCATCCACGAAATACGTCGGGTTTATGGTTTCATTTCTTCTATGGGTTGCCATGCGTTATAGATTTCGTTCATAAATATATGTTATCATTAGGCAAACCTGATTTGCGAGGATTGAATATGAGCATTAGATATGAAAAAGGGATAAATCAAAAAAATGCTTTACTTTTATGCGAATGGTCCAATAAAAAAGGTAAAGAGTTTCAAGAGCAATGGATGGGCCCCCAAATATCTTACCCTTTGAATTACGACACAATAAAAGAATTGGAAAATGTATTTTCGATCTTCAATGAAAACAAATTCATCGGGATGATACAAAAAGTACGAATCGATAAAGATAACATACACATAGGAAGATTTGTATTAAACCCCCGAAAAACCGGCTTGGGTTTGGGGACAGCGGCACTGAACGAATTTGTGGATTCCATTTTTGAAGATGGCAATATCAAAAGTATTACTTTGACAGTTTTTAATTATAATCAAAATGCAAAGAAGCTTTATGAGAAACTTGGGTTCAAAATTGATGAAGTAATCGAGTCTCCAAAGCTGAAATACATTATGAAAAAACGCAGATAAATTGAGACCGTTTCAGGTTTCAGCTTATTTCCGATTAGTATTATCTTATCAATTTTGACAGCTTTTCTGACATTCTTGCTTGGCATAGGAACGGCGCTACTGTATATCATAATGACAATCTGTGTGATTGTGACATTAGGTTCGTTCTTTATGTTGCACGATACAAAAGCAGGGATAGAAGCATTGGTCATCGGATTTCTATTAAATCCATACGGACTGCCAATGGTAGGAGCAACAGCAATAGCGTTTATTGAATTGATAAATGATAGAATTAGAGCGGTATAGATAAATATATATTTATCTATTAATTACTTAAAATAATTATTTCTTTCCCTCTAATTTTTTAATAC
>CALIXS010000015.1 GCA_938046095.1 uncultured Clostridia bacterium | reverse complement strand
CCTCACGGAGCCGTTTTCATGAGCAGCACCCACAAAGTAGTCATTTTTGGTGAGCAGAGGCACTTTAGAAAGGCACTGCTCACCAATCCAAACCTCACGGAGCCGTTTTCATGAGCAGCACCCACAAAGTAGTCATTTTTGGTGAGCAGAGGCACTTTAGAAAGGCACTGCTCACCGGTCCGGCCCTTACGGAGCCGTTTTCATGAGCAGCGCCTACAAAGTAGTCATTTTTGGTGAGCAAAAGCACTTTAGAGAGGCACCGCTCACCGGCCTCAAGCTTATACTAAAATCCTGACTCTATGCCCGGCGCCTTGCTACTGTTACGTCGCTACTGTCTGCTTGACGTTCATCTCATTTGATCTCACTTCAGCTCACACGATCTTAAATTTACTCGATCTTCATCTAACTTCGGCTCACTTGATCCCAACCCCGCCTGATCTTCGAGTTAGTCAGCCTTCGGGGGTTTGTTTTTCATCCGCGCCTCTGCCGCCCACGCATGACCGATAAGCCCTTCACCATACGCCATACGCGACGCAAGCACAGCTATATCACGCGACGCCTCGTCTGTCATGCGTTGGTAGGTGCAGACTTTAAGAAACATGCCTACCCAAAGGCCGCCGGTGTAGCGTGATGCCCTTACCGTCGGCAGTGTGTGATTGGTACCGGAGGCATAGTCGCCGAACACTTCAGCGGTGTTTGCACCCATAAACAGCGAGCCGTAATTATTCAGTCTGTCAAAATATGAGTCGGGATCCGATACGTTGAGCTCCAGATGCTCCGGAGCGAACTCGTTTGCGAGGTATACGGCCTCGGCACGGTCTTCGACCACAATAACCTCGCCGTTATCCTCCCACGATTTGGCGGCGGTCACCGCTGTTGGAAGTGTCAAAAGCTCTTTCTCTATTGCGGCTACTGTTTGTTCGGCGAAATCGCGATCCATACTTATAAGTATCGACTTGGCATTGACGTCATGCTCGGCCTGAGCAAGCATATCCGCCGCCACCGTCGCAGGATCGCCTGAACCGTCGGCTATCACGAGCACTTCGCTCGGCCCCGCGACAAAGTCGATTCCGACCTGCCCGTAGCACTGACGCTTAGCCTCCGCCACGTAGCGATTGCCCGGTCCGACTATCATGTCAACAGGCTTTATGGTCTCGGTTCCATAAGAAAAGGCGGCAATAGCCTGAGCACCTCCGACCGCATATATTTCGTCAGCTCCGGCGATATCCATTGCAACGAGAGTCTTGTAATTGATGATGCCCGTACCCTTTACAGCCGGTGAGCAACATACTACACGCTTTACGCCTGCCACCTTGGCCGGAATTGTGAGCATCAACGCTGTCGAATACAGAGGATAGCCTCCGCCCGGAACATAACAGCATACAGAGTTCACGGGAATCAGCCGATGCCCCAGATAAATACCCCTGCTCGGTTCAAAATCGTGAACCTCACCGACAGATGCTTTCTGTGCCGCTGCGAATGCGCGTATGTTTGCGGCCGCAGCTTTTATATCATCAATTTCCTCCGGCATCATCATTGAGTACGCCTCCTCGATCTCATGCGGCGATACCCGCAGCACATCGCGCATGCTGCCGTCAAACCTGCGGCTGTACTCAAACAAAGCTTTGTCACCGTTTTTACGAACATCGTCTATTATCGATGCCACCGAAGCTTTCAGTTCGCCGTCTATAAAGGTTTTTCTCTCCGTCGATCCCTTGATGATTTCCATTGTTCACTCCTGAATTTTAGTTTACTACGCTACCATGATAAAGCAGTGCCCGCTATATGTCAAGCGACAACAGTGCCATATCTGTGCGCATGGCGGCCGCACCTTAGCATTATGGCCGTGCTTATGAATACAACAAAAGAAGCCCGAGCGGCCTGCTCCGGGCTTCCCCAAATATACAGCAGAATCGGATCAGTCCGCTACATAAGGAAGCAGCGCTACTGTCCTTGCTCTTTTGATCGCTGTCATGACGTCTCTCTGGTGGACAGCGCATGTACCTGTGACTCTTCTCGGAAGGATCTTGCCTCTTTCCGATATAAATTTCCTGAGCAGATCTACATCCTTATAGTCAATGGCCTGATTTTTGTCGGCGCAGAATTGGCATACTTTTCTTCTTCTCATACCGCCGCCGTGTCTTCTCTCTGCCATGTCAAATCTCCTTTCTTTAGAATGGAACATCCTCGTCTATTGCCTGAAACGAATCCGGCATTTCTTCGTCAAGACCGCCCTGATCGTTCGATGATGGCGCCGATGCTGAAGATGAGTAATTGTTCTGAGGCCTCGCGCCGCCCTGAGCTCTGTCTCCCCATTCGAGAAATTCGACTCTGTCGGCTACAACGTCAGTCGTATAGACAGTCTGACCGTCCTTATTCTTGTAGGAGCCGGTCTGTATGCGTCCCTGAATTCCCACCATTCTGCCCTTTGCCAGGTACTTCTCACAGTTTTCGGCCTGCTTGCCGAAAACGGTAATGCTCGGAAAATCGGTTTTCTTTTCATCTCCCGAGCGCGTCGGTCTGTCGATCGCGATGCTGAATCTGCATATCGCCATCTGCGTACCCGCCGTGTATCTGACCTCAGGATCTCTCGTGAGCCTTCCGATCAATGCAACACTGTTCATAACTGCACCTCGATTCTTACTCAGCGTCTTTGCAGACGATGATGTGTCTCATGAAGTCGTCAGAAATCTTAAGCCTTCTGTCGAGCTCCGCCGGCAATGTAGGCTCCGCCTTGAACTCTATGACTGCATAATAGCCCTCGTTCTTCTTCCGGATCGGGTATGCGAGCTTGCGAAGACCCCATACGTCGACTTTTTCGACTTCACCCTCGGACGCAATGACCGATTTAACCCTCTCGACCGCGGCGTCCTTCTTCTCATCCTCCAAAGCAGGATCGATGATGAACATGACTTCGTAATTTACCATTTTTTCACCTCCCTATGGACATAAACGGCACTGCTTCCCGCAGTGCAGAGACTTTTTGCGCACTTGTCTGAAAAGCACGCTCTAATATTATACATCAAAAGTGCCGATTTGCAAGCATTACTTCCAGAGCTTCTCAGGGTACATTACTTCCAGAGTATTTCAGGGTAGAAACCTTTATCCTTCATGGAGCGCAGTGCGCTTACGACGCTTTCCTTGTCCTCTTTGTATGTGACCCCATACCACTGATCAGGCGATGTCAGGACGCGCACCTCGGCTTTGTTCTCGCGTAGCAGCTCATCGACGACTCCCGGTAATATGTATTCTCCCTTTATTGGATTTTCTTTTGCGGCACCGTCGAGAAATGCCGGAAACCTCGCCCAAAGCTCGTCCATCATAGATAAGGTGAACCCCCAGAAATTCATCGATACCGTGGTTTTGGGATCGAGTTCGTTCCAGTGTTCGCCATCCTCGGTATACTCTATCGTACCTCCCCGGCGCATGATTCTCGTTCTCTCCGTTATGCCGACAAGCATACCGTCACCCGACACGTCGCATATCCCGCGCGATACGTGTCCGTTTTCCGTCAGAGTTTTTTCGAGTCTGAAGCCCGCCATCGCATATTCGTACTTTCCTACGTCGTGCGCCCCCTCGAGAAATCCGTACATCGTCTGAAACGCATGAGCGCCGTAATAATCGTCGGCGTTTATCACTGCGAAAGGGCCGCCTATGACATTTCTCGCAGCGAGTACGGCATGACC
Organism: uncultured Clostridia bacterium; assembly: GCA_938046095.1. Classification (GTDB taxonomy): domain Bacteria; phylum Bacillota; class Clostridia; order Peptostreptococcales; family Anaerovoracaceae; genus Eubacterium_B. The sequence continues at coordinate 57,715 of CALIXS010000015.1, read as the reverse complement.
TGTACCCCACGGTTTTTCGCGTCCCTCCATAACTGTGTATCCCGGAGGCAGATCGTCATTCCTCTGAAACGCGTAACGAACATTAAGGTGCTCTCCTGCGCGCCCGTCGATCAAAGCTCTGAAGTCCGCTTCGTTCTCCTCTTTGATTATGAACACGGCGTCCTCAAAGCCGGCCATCATTGCATCATAAAGCGAAAAATCGAGAATTATCTCGCCCTGCTCGCTTACCGGATCTATCTGTTTGAGCCCGCCGTAGCGGCTTCCCATACCGGCTGCCATTATCAAAAGCGCCGGTTTCGTTGTTCTTTCCATATATGTCCTCCAACATTTTTTCTTTACGTATTATATCACATGGTATAATTTATGGGAAAGGAGTCATCATTATGATAAGAAACATGAACGAATCCGAAAGATCCGCAGCGCTTGCAACGGCCGACATCATGGCGGCAGCCGCCCGTACCGCGCCAAAAGCTAACGGACTCGACAAAATCATGACGCTCATCGCCTCGGGAGACGACCTTGATCTCATCGCCCGCGAAATGGAAAAGGCGGGTGCGGAATACGACCTCGAATTTTTCGCCCGCGACGCGAGCAATCTCAGAAAGAGTCACTGCGCCGTCCTGATTGCCGCGGTGCCTTCGCCGAGCGGCGTCCCGGGCTGCAACCTGTGCGGCTTCGGTAATTGTACCGGTATGATAAAAGATGGCATCCCGGCCGGCGCCTCCTGCTCATTTTCGGCGACAGATCTCGGAATCGCGATAGGCTCCGCAGTCACTGTCGCCTCTGCAAACAGAATTGACAACAGAGTCATGTATTCAGTCGGCAGAGCGGCGATACGCCTCGGGCTTTTTCCGGACGGAACGAAGTTATGCTACGGAATCCCGCTTTATACGGGAGCAAAGAGTATCTTCTTCGATCGGGCTTCCGGAAGCGTCCTGCTCGGACAACACGACTGAACACCGATACGCATACAGCAAAAGAGAGCATCAGCCGATAAGGCGCGATACTCTCTTTTGCTAATATAAAGGCAACATTACTGTCGGTGGTCGCATTTATAATAAGTACGTTTGGGAAGTCTCCGCAAATGGATCGATTTAGGACCTTCATTCATTTTAGGACTGCTTATGGGGTTGGAGCCTGTCCCAAACGTATCTTATATGCTTGCATCTATTATACATTATAACAGACTTTACGACGTTTGCACTATCTTTTTGTCCAAAGTATGCGAGAAACTTTTGGTTAAAAAACAAAAAATCGCTTTGTTGCGATAGTACAATACCGTATCACCTCAGTATGATATCATCCCAGTGATACATCGAGCATCATCATCAGAGTGAAGCCGAAGGAAAACATCAGAGTACCGATATTTGAGTGCTTTCCGGATGACATCTCCGGTATGAGCTCTTCGACGACAACGTACATCATCGCACCGGCGGCTCCGCTCAGCAGATAAGGCATCGCGGGTACGACGAGACTCGCGGCAAATATCGTTATAAGGCCTCCGACCGGCTCGACAAGTCCCGAAAGCACCCCGTCGGCGAATGACCTGACTCTGCTTTTTCCCTCCGCATGCAGCGGCATGGAGATTATCGCGCCCTCCGGAAAGTTCTGAATTGCAATACCTACGGCGAGGGCGAGCGCTCCCCCTGCCGTGATTTCCGCAGTTCCCGACAGGAGCCCGGCATAAACGACACCTACGGCCATACCCTCAGGTATGTTATGAAGAGTTACAGCCATTACCATCATCGTTGTCTTTGCCATCCCGCTTCTCGGCCCTTCCGCTTCGGTCGCATACATGTGCAGGTGCGGTATGACGCGGTCGAGCAGCAGCAGAAAAAGCACTCCGCCCCAGAAGCCCGCAGCTGCCGGTAAAAACGACAATCTTCCGAGGTGAGACGACTGTTCGATCGCAGGTAGTATAAGACTCCAGACGGAAGCGGCCGTCATCACTCCGGCGGCAAACCCCGTCAGGGCGCGCTGCACTCTGTCGTCGAGTTCCTTTCTCATAAACATAACGGCGGCGGCTCCTGCCGTCGTGCCGGCAAACGGTATCAGCAGTCCGATGACGGCGTTTTGATCTATCATATTATATTCACTCCTGTTTTTGTTTTTGGTTAGTTGAAACTAACTACTTGTTATTATATACCCCGCCTTTGCGAAAAACAACGCCTGCCACATCTCAAAACCCGGCACGCGTAACGCGCACCGGGTTCAAAGGCATTCCTCTTATTTCTTCTCTTCGAATACATCTTTACCCATCCCGCAGACCGGGCACACCCAATCCTCGGGAAGATTCTCAAAAGGTGTTCCGGGCTTGATTCCGTTGTCAGGATCGCCTACTGCCGGATCGTACTCATAACCGCATGCTCCGCATACATAGATTTTGCTCATGATGATTTCTCCTCTCATTTTACAGCTTTTCGTTCAATAAATGTATCTTAACGGCCACACTCAGATCGACAAAAAATTCGCCCTCGGTGGCCTTAGGATCGAGTTTTTCCTGTATCTTATTTATCCTGTACCTTATCGTGTTTTTGTGGCAGAACAGCTTTTCGGCAGTCGCCGCAGTATCACCGCCTGCTCTGACATAGGCAATCGCCGTCTGCATCAACTCTCCGCCCCTTCCCTCCTCTTCAGTTATGGGAGCGAGGTAACGATCCGCAAAAACAGCCGCGGCTTCGTCGCCCGCATAGTGCGTCAGCAATCCGTATATACCCATATCACGGCTTGTTATAACTTTTTTATTTTCGATTTCTCCGACCCTGCACGCCCAATAAGCCTGACGGATAAGCTCTGTCCCTTTACTCCTGTCTTCGCTTATCACGCTCCAGCCTTTGTTCGCCGCGGCGAGTTTTTCGGCATCAATCCCGTAAAACGCGGCCGTTTCGACGCACATCTTCTCAAAATGCTCTCTGCCCGGCTCCTCCTGTGCCATTAGCATTATGAGATAATGCCCGTAAACGCCGGGGAAAACACGCCTCTTCACGTACGGTCCGGCAGCGGCGAAACGCACGCTTTCTCTCACTGCATGCGGATCTTCAACGCTCAGGCATATTGCAGATATAAATCTCGCCCGTTCGTCTACCATGCTGCATACTATCTCATTCTCCTCATCACTGCCGCCTATGACCGTTTCTATCAAAAGCGATTTTATAGATTCGTCTCTGTCGCGCAGCACAACATTTCTTATTTCGAGAATTATGTTCTCCATGTAACAGTCCTTCCCGAAAACAAAAATCGGAAAATTCATCGCGTCGGCAAGTTCTACGGCCTCCCGCGGCAATTCTTTGAATATGACGGGCTTATACGCAAGTGCGTGAACATCGTAGCTTATGAGTCTTTTTACGGAGTCTGCGATAAGTTCCGGCCTGTCCTTAGCATAGAGAAAGCTCGTAAGCACGAGGCTGTTTCCGTCAAAAAGCCTTTCTCTGCGATATCCGCTCGCCGCGTCATCGAACTCAAAATCGAGAATTTCCGTGCAGTCTATCGTTTTGTCGAGTCCTCCCTCGCCGGCAACAAGCCGAAAATCTCTTGTCGTTTCGAGGCGCGAAAGCATCCTGCACGTAACAGCCATCTAACTTTCCTTTCCTGATATCGCTCTGTCATAAACGAGCGTTGACGCGGTGAGCACGACTGCACCGAGACTCCAGCCGCCGATGATATCCGTCGGATAGTGCACTCCGACATAGATCCTGCTCAGGCCGATCAAAACGATCAGCACGCCTATTGCAAACGAAAGCACATTTTTGGTCCTGCGCTCCGCACAGTTTCTTCTGATAAGGAATATGAGCATGCCGTATACGACGAGCACGCTCATCGAATGCCCGCTCGGAAAAGAATAGCCCGCACTTGTCACAAGGCGGAGCAATATTTCCGGCCTCGGTCTGATAAACACCGTCTTTACAAGCTTGTACAACACGACCGACAAGATGCCCGCCGGTGCGACGGCGATTCCGTACACTTTTCTTGTGCGCGGTATCAGGAGCAGGAGCGCGATAACAGCCGTAACGGTATAACTATCGCCGCAATGCGTCACAGCTATACAGAATACCGTCATGATGTCCGTTCTCATCGCATACGCCTTAGACATAGCTGCATCGTCGATAGGCGATGCATACCCCGTTGCGACAAGATATGCCGTGAATGCAAATAAAACGGCGGCTACAACTATTATAGCATACCTTATTATTATGTTTTTCGTGCTTTCTCTATTACATCTCTGCATCCTTCGGGACCCTTGTTATGATTATACAGCTTGCCTGTGGATTTATCCACTTGTTTTATGGTATAGTATTTGAAGAGAAAAATATCGACGGAGGTTTCACCGATAATGAAGGCTGTCAACATACTCAAGGGGACACCGCTCGCCTGGACTATTATAAAATACTGCAAGGATCTGCCGAAAATAGATGCTCCCCGCACTGCGGGCGACTTTGAGACGGAGCGTGCCGTTATAGCGGACTTTACGGGCAGATGGGTCGACGACGTTACCCGCGCATACGATATTCACTTTGTCATAGACGGCTGCGAGAACGTTCCCGAAGGGCCATGCGTCGTGATTGCGAATCATCAGGGTGCCTTTGACGTAATGGCGGTCATCAGAGCCCTCCGTGGTCATCAGATAGGGTTTATAGCAAAAAAGGACTTTGCGAAGGTTCCTATCCTCGGGCGCTGGATCAAAGCGATCCGCGGCATATTCATCACTCGCGGCGATGCGAGGGAGTCTCTCAAAACCATTCAGGAGGGAATAGGGCTCCTCAAGGACGGCTTTTCGCTGGCGATCTTCCCTGAGGGCACGAGGAGCAAAGACGGCAGTGTCCGTGAATTCAAGGCAGGCAGCTTTAAACTGGCAACAAAATCAAAAGTCCCGATACTGCCCGTGGCGATACAGGGGACATCGAGAATTTTCGAGGATTCCGGCGTTCTGACAAAGGGACAGACGGCATATATACGCGTGCTCACACCGATCGAAACGGCAGACATGCCGCGCAGCGAGCAGGCAACCGTCCATACGCGTATACAGGCTCTGATAGAGCAGGCCGTAGGTGAACTCAAACTGAAAGAAGCGCAGGAATGCGGCAGTACCGACCGCTTCGGAGTCAACCGTGAGATCGATACAGCAAAGACCTGCGCGGAAAATCCCGATCACGATATCTCATTCAATAACAATGACAATAGTAACGGCAAAAGCGGTCATGCGATTTAGCATGTCCCCGCTACGTATACCGCGCGGCGGATCCGGCGGATCACGCCCCGATCCTTATTCCTCAAGCTTACCGTCGCGCTTTGCCCTGTCAACGAGCATTTGCAGGAACTCACTTCCCGGAGCCTCGGGAAACCCGGCATTTATTACACGACTGCATCTGTTCATAAGCTCAAGCGCCTCATCGTACTGCTCCTCCGAAAAAGGCATAAACGGCTCCGCGCCGACGACTTTCGATGCGAGGTTTACCGCCACCTGATAATCTATATCGTTAGTATAGAGGATCCCGGCAAAAAAAGGAGTATCCTTTTTTTGCATGCGCCGAAACACGTTTATCCCGCTGCCGCACGCCGAAATTACGAATACGTCGGGAGTCCCCTCCGGCTTCGGCAGCTCGACTGAGCCGAAGGTCAGGTTGTAAGTTCCCTTCTCTATGTTGTAGAGCTCATTTATTATCTCGGCCCTGAAAATCTCATCGGGATTTCCAAAACGTTTTATCCTGTCGCCTCCGACGCACATTACCTTGTCCGAAATCTTCTGTGCGAGGTCGATCTCGTGTAGAGACATGATTACCGTTATCCCCTCGGATTTCGCCATAGAACGTAGTATTCCGAGCAGCTCAAGCTTGTGCTTTATATCGAGAAATGACGTAGGCTCGTCGAGAACTATGATTTCGGGCTCTTGGCATATAGCTCGCGCAAGCAGTACGCGCTGCCTCTGACCGTCGCTTATCGCGTAAAAATCACGGTCGGCGAGATCCGCTGCATGAACGCGCTCCATGGCCTCATAGACCTTTGTTCTGTCATCGGACGAAAGAATGCCGAGATTTCCCGTATACGGATATCTTCCCGTCGAAACGACATCATAACACGTGAGAAGTTCCCCCTTTATTCGTTCCGTGAGAACGACGGCCAGCTTTTTTGACAGCTCCCTGAACGTCATTTTGTTCACGGATGCATCTGCGATGAGGGCGTCCCCTCTGATCGCGGCCAGATGCTTTGTTATGCTCTTGAGTATAGTCGATTTTCCGGATCCGTTAGGTCCTATGAGTGTCAGAATCTCTCCTGCGGAGAGATTTATTTCTATATCGCTTATCAGAGGCGTTCCGCCGTAGCCCACGGCCAGATCGGAAGTGCGAAAGTATATATCGCTCATTTGAAGATCGCTCATTTGAACGTCACCTCCTATATCCTGCCGCCTTGACGGCGAAGAAGCATCACAATCACGACGGGTGCTCCGAAGATCGCGGTCACGGTGCTGATCGACAGCTCAACTGGCGCAAACGCCACTCTCGCGAGATAATCGCAGAACATGCAGAAGACCGCACCCCCGAGAAAAGATGCCGGTATAAGGAGTATCGGTTTTGCCGTTCTGAGACCGAGCTTTATAAGCTGCGGTACGGCTATGCCGACAAAAGATATGGGCCCCGCGAACGCCGTAACGCATCCCGCCAGCAGGCTCGAGAGCAGGATGAGCAGTACTCTGAACCGCTTTACATTGACGCCCATGCTCTGAGCATACGATTCCCCCATCTGATATGCTCCGATCGGCTTGGCGAGGAGAAACACAACGGCAAGTACAGCGAATACGACTGCGGCGCTCATCCTGACATCACCCCAATCCATACCTGAGAAACTTCCCTGCGACCAGTTATGCAGGTTTACTATATCAGAATCACTCGCGAACGTAACGAGGAACTCCGTTATTGCGGAGCATATATAACTTATCATTATACCTGCCACAAGGAGCATCGACATCTGCCTGATCGACCTTGAGGCAAGGAGAACAAAGCCCGTAGCGATGAGCGCTCCGGCGAACGCTGCCGCTACCATGGTAAATGCCGATATACTGCTGACAAAATTGAGCATAACTATCATTGTGATTGCGACGAAAAGCTTGCTCCCTGCGGAGATGCCGAGAACGAACGGGCCGGCTATCGGATTTCCGAAAAAAGTCTGCATCAGAAAGCCTGACAGTGCGAGTGCGCCTCCGAGCACCGCCGAGGTTATTATCCTCGGCAGCCTTATCCGCCATACTATCGCGGCGACCTTTTCGTCACCGCCGCGCCGCAGCAGTACTTTGATTACCTCTCCCACGGATATGTTCGCCGACCCCGAATTGATATTCCAGACGGTTATTGCAACAAGAGCAATAAGAAGAAAAACAAATACGGCCGCATAGCGGGCATTTCGTTTTGCTCTTGAGTTTTCGTTTTTTTCTATTTGATTTTGAGTCATTCATCCTCCGTCAGTCGAGCTTGTGTATATACTCCAGCTCTGCTCCATCACCGGCTTTTCCGGTAATGATCTTATTCATATCCTCGATTATGCTCCCCATCTTATCTGTTTCCTGGAACATGCTCTTTGACGTACACCATGTATTACCCTCTTTTACCGCCTTAAAATCCGCGAGCACGCTCGAGAGTGCAAGTAACTGATCGAGCGTGTCGAGCTCGTCCGCGATGCTGCTGTTGTATATCAGTATATCCGCATCCACCGCATCGGCGTAAAATTGCTCCATCGTCATGTTTATGGTCGAAAGTTTGCTGTCATCGACGAGGTTCGAAAGCGCGTATTCGCCTCCGGCCATCTTTATCATCTCCGGAAGGTATCCCTTGGCCTTATACGTTACGACGTTACCGCGGCTGTTGATGTAAAAGAAAGCGACCTTTTTGCCGGTGCTTTCTGCATTCTTGAAGGGTTCGATTTTCTCCGCCTGCTTTTCAAATGCCTTTGCCGCTTCTTCTTCTCTGCCTAAGATCGCACCGTAGAATTTAACCCATTCCGTTCTCCCTAGCGGATTGTCCTCGTAGCTCGAACGCTCCACAATTACGGGTATTCCCAGCTCCTCAAGCTTTTCCTTTACCTCCGGATTATGATATATCATCGTCGATTCTATCGCGAGCGAACAACCGCCGTCTATGAGCATCTCATAATCCGGAGCATTGTATTTGCCGGCATAAAGGATCTCACCCCTATTCATCGCTGCCGCAGCGTTCGCGATCGCCCAACCGTCGGCTTTGAGCCCCGAATACGAGATCGCCTCGATGGAGTCGACCATATCAAACAAAGCCATGGCGCTCGTGGCCGCCATATATATTTTGCCGAGCGGCTGCTTCACTACGATCACGTCGTCCTCAAGATTGTCAGGCACTTTCCCTCCTTCGGGAACCACAAGCAGCTTGCCGCCGTTTTCGGCAATTTCGAGATACTTATAGCCACCCTCATAATTGTATATATTAAATTGTCCGGCATACTCCCGTTCGACCGTCTTTTCGTATGTCAGGCCGTCGAAGGACGGGACATTTGAGTTCTCCTCATTTTTTTTGCCGCAGCCGCTTAATGCGAGCGGCACGATGAGTAAAGCTGACAGGAAAGTAAGCGCCGTTCTTTTAAGAGTTTTTTTCATTTGCCTTCTCCCGTTTTCTTTCTGATGATTACAGCGACGGCGACGATTGCGGCCGCGATTGTGCACGCGATCGGGATTATCGCGCCAATGTGTATAAAATTCTTTTTCTCCGCGGTATTTTCGGCTCCTTTCGTCGTGTCTTTTCCGGCATCGTTTTTCGCAGCGCTTCCCTCCGCGGTTTTCGATTTATCTCCCGTTTCGGACGGCTGCTCTTCAACAGTCTTCGTATCCGTTTCCGCCGCATCACCCGGTTTGACGCTGTCAGGCGTTTGCCGCTCCGACGTAGCCGGCGACTGTGCCCCGGAACCCTGATCTTCGGAACCCTGATTTCCGGAATCTTGCTCTTCGGAGCCCGACGACGGCTCCGCCGCGTTATTGCCTGAAGGAGCCGAAGGCCCGGACGATTGTATGACAGGTATCCCCGAGATGTCGAGAGTAACGGTATATGTAATCTCATGCGGCACAGACATCGCCGTCGTATCTGCGGTAAAGCTGAACGAGGTCCCGGGATATGTAACCGTAAATACGGAATTTCCGTCGCCCGCAGGAGCCTCGATCCTCGTGCCGCTTACGGGATCGTAGCAATAATCGTAGTTGGCGCTCGACATGGTGATATACAGCGTCGTCAAGGCACCGCCCTCCACAAGAGCCTCTACTCCTCTTATGCCGCCTCTGCCGCTGCCACCCTTGCACGTATAGCCGACTGTATATGTGCCGTCCTGATACGTATCGGCATGCGTATCAACCGGCAATATCATCATGAGCATCGCGGCGAATACGCACGCTATCCCTGCAAATAACCTGTTAAAGCGTTTCTTCATCTCACCTGACCCTCCTTACGCCTATATGCCCTCTCTGGGCTCAAATTCATACTGTATCGCATTTACTATCGCCGCGGCTATATTGGATCCGCCCTTACGCCCCCTCGCGACGATGCACGGTATTCCTGAAGCTATAAGCATCTCTTTTGATTCCACGACGTTAACGAAGCCTACCGGCGCGCCGATGACCCCGACCGGATCAATTCTTCCCTCTTTGTACAGGCTGCATATCGACACGAGCGCCGTAGGCGCATTTCCTATCGCAAAGAGGACGCGACCTTCGATTTCCGCCGCCCGTTCCATGCTTACATATGATCGCGTCACCGCACGCGCCTTCGCCTCGGCTGCCACGTCCTGATCAGCTATAAAGCAGTGTACGCTTCCGCCGTGCTTTTCTATAATCCTTTTATTTATGCCCGACCTTGCCATCTGTGTATCTGTTACAATCGTCAGCCCATCACCCATAGCTTCGGCGATACGCTCTGTCACTCCGTCCGTAAAGTACATACTGCCTGCGTAGTCGAAATCCGCCGATGTATGGATGCAGCGCTTGATTATCATCTCATAGCGCGGATCGAGAATCTTTCCCGCCCCTGCAAGCTCCTCGCTTATTATTCTGAAGCTCTGTTTCTCTATATCCGCCGGTTTGATATCCTTTATCATCGTTACTCCTTTATCAGACTGTAAATATAGTCGATATCGAGGGCTTTTCTGAGTTCATCCGCTAAGATATCGTACTGCCTTTGTTTATACTCCCCGGCGTCAAAGGCGCGCACCGCCGAAGCGTCGAGACCCTTTGCCGCAAACAGCGCCTCCGCCACCGTCTTTGCAATCTCATCCCTGTCGAATATGCCATGTATATATGTGCCGTAGACGTTTCCACTGTTTATGATGTTGCCCGCTGCGCCTGAAACACCCATGTGTATCTCATAGCCGCGGTAACTCTTGCCGGAAAGCCCCTCGAATATTCCCGAAACCTCGGACAGCGTCCCTTCGTTTGCCGTTCTGACCTTTTTGCCCTCAAAGGTTGTCGATACGGGAAGCAGGCCTATACCTGCCATTTCGCCTCCGTGCTCCACTCCGAGCGGATCGGAAAGAGTCCGCCCGAGCATCTGATATCCCCCGCATACCCCGAACACCGGCCTGCCCGACGATGCGTATCTTTTTATTTTAGCTTCAAGACCCGATTGCCTCAGCCACTCGAGATCCCCCATCGTGTTCTTTGTACCCGGAAGTATTATCATGTCCGGCTCTTCAAGCTCGCGGGCGCTTTTAACGTATCTCACCCCTATGCCGTCTATGTAATCGAGCGCATTGAAATCCGTAAAGTTCGATATACGGGGCACGCGGATGACAGCGATATCCACGGCCTCTGCCGGTGAGCCCGCGCTGAACCTGTCCGTCAGAGAATCCTCGTCGTCGACGTCGATGTCGATATACGGAACCACTCCGACGACAGGGACTTTTATTATACTTTCAAGCTGTCTCAAACCTGGTTCGAGTATGCCCCCGTCACCTCTGAATTTGTTTATTATAACGCCACGGACACGCTTTCTGTCTTCTTCACAGAACAAAAGCATCGTACCCGCAAGCGACGCGAAAACGCCTCCGCGGTCTATATCGCCCGCAAGGAGAACCGGTGCTCCCGCCATAGCGGCCATTCCCATATTTACGAGGTCATCCTCCATCAGGTTGATTTCAGCCGGGCTGCCCGCTCCCTCTATCACTATTATATCATTTTCTTCCGCAAGGGACCCGTATGCCCGCATGACGGCAGCTCTGAAGTCTTTTTTCTTCTTGTAATACTCCGCCGCCGAAAGGTTGCCGAACACCTCTCCGTTTATTATCACCTGCGAGCCCTGATCGCTCGTCGGTTTGAGCAGGATGGGGTTCATACGTACGTCGGGCTTTATCCCCGCAGCCTCCGCCTGCATGACCTGCGCCCGACCCATCTCAAGCCCGTCGGCTGTTATAAATGAATTGAGCGCCATGTTCTGAGCCTTGAACGGCGCGACTTTGTAACCGTCCTGTGCGAATATCCTGCAAAGGCCTGCCGCCAGAAGGCTCTTTCCTGCATTTGAACAGGTTCCCTGTACCATTATCGCTTTTGCCATTGCATTATCTCCCTAAACGCCGCCAGAAGCCTGCCGTTTTCGTCCGCCGTCTTTACAGCGACTCTTATGAACTCTTTACCGAGCCCCGCATAGTTCGCGCAGTTCCTTACAAGAAAGCCTTTGGTCAGGAGCTGCTGTGTGAGATTTTTTGAGCCCTTTATCAGGATATAGTTCGCTTCACCGTCAAACACCTTAAGACCCATCGCGTTAAGCTCCTCCGTCATGCGCTTTCTCTGCACGGCTGTGTAATTCGCCGCCTCAACAGCCTTTGCGCCGAGCCCGAAGCATTTTATCCCGGCCGCGGCGGCGACCGTCGACACGGGCCACGGCTGCAGGATGTTCGTCGCGAGCCTCGCGTCTTCGGTATCGCCGAACGCCGCGAAGCCGAACCTCATGCCCGCCGTCGCAAAAATCTTGGTAAAAGAATCTATTATAATCAGCCCTTTATGAAGCTCTCCCCGGCGGGAGCTTATACAGCTGTAAAGCTCCGACGCCTTTCCAAGGACAAAGTGCGAAAAGCATACGTCCGCAACAAGCTTCGCTCCCGTCCCCTCACATACCGCGAGTATTCTGAGCATATCCTCCGTTTTCGTCACCGTACCCGCCGGGTTTGACGGTGTTGCGACAAACACCACATCGGGCTTACGCTCTGTTATCGCCCCGATAAGAGCGTCCGTCCGTGTTCTGAATCCGCACGATTCGGGTTCTAAGTGAAAAGCGATCTCGGCGCCCGAAAGGCGGGCGGCCGCCTCGTATTCGGAAAAAGCGGGCCCTTCTATAAGTACCCGCTCAGGCCTGAGTGCGAGCGTTATCCTGTATATGAGGTCGCAGGCTCCGCATCCGAAGGCAAAAGCATTCTCATCGACCCCCGTGGCTTTGGAGGCCGCTTTTCTGAGCGCGGCCGCGGCGACGTCGGGATATATGTCGGAGCGCATTACAGCATCCTCTGCTGCCCTTCTGACTTCGTCCGGCATACCGAGCGGCGATATATTCGCGGAAAAATCTGTAACTCCCTCCCGTACGCCGTAGATATTTCCGCCGTGTCTTTCCCTTATATCAGGATTATCATGCATACTGTAATTGCCTCCAGAACTGCAAGCATCAGCAACGAGGACGCGTACATAAGCCTGTTCGCCTTTATTATATCCTCCGCCTCTATCGCCCTCAGAGGATCCCCGATAGTCCTTTTGACGTGCAGCTCTCCGAAATAATACGCGCTGCCGCCGAGCTCAACGCCGAGCGCCCCCGCGCACGCCGATTCCGGATGAGCGCTGTTCGGGCTCGGATGGTTGGTTTTGTCCCTCCTGTATATCCTGAACGCGTTTTTGCGGTCAAGACCGATAAGCCCCGATACAGCTATCATCGCCAAAGCCGTAAGTCTTGCGGGAATAAAATTGAACACGTCATCTATTTTTGCCGGATACCTGCCGAAGTCGATATACCTTTCGTTTTTGTAGCCGAGCATCGAATCCATCGTGTTTACCGCCTTGTAAAGCATCCCTAACGGGGCTCCGCCGACGGCCATATATATTAGCGGCGCTATGACTCCGTCGGAGGTATTCTCCGCCGCGGTTTCTACGACGGCGCGCTCAATATGCTCGAAGTCGAGGTCTTCGGTATCGCGTCCGACAATCCGCGAAAGATACTTCCGTGCACCCGCAATATCCCCTGCGGCTATCCTCCCGAAGACTCTCATCGTCTCAAGCCTGAGCGACTTTGCCGCCAATATCCGGAAACACCAGAATGTGTTGAGAACAAAGGCGAAGTATATGCTGATCCTTGCACACAGAATAAGCGCTGTCGCGGGTATAAGCAGCGAAAGCGACGCCGTTATGCACCACGTACAAAGTCCCGCATGTACCCTGCCCCGAGGAGTATCCGGGAATATCCTCCTCGTCGCCCTCTCCGATGCGGATATGAGAGCTCCTATAAGCCTTACCGGGTGAGGTATCGCCGCGGGATCGCCTATAACGGCATCGAGAGCAAAGGCGGCCGCCAGCGAGACGGCATGAAGAGTAAGGATCATATTTCGTTTTCCTCTGCAAAATTCCTGCACGCCATGACGAATCTCTCAGCTGTCGATATATCCGTAAACAGGTGTATATGCGGATACCCCGCTAAGGTATTTTTATACTGCAAAAAAGCTTTCGTCTCCTGACCTCTCCGATTTACGCACGTGAACATGTCGCCGCAGTCGGACGAATCTCCGTAGTGGAATTCGTGAGCCCTGATTTCCGTCTCCGCGGAGCAGATAAGGCAGTCTTTTTCCGCTTTGAGACTCTTGTACCCGAAACGGACGAGCCCCTTTGTCATGCGCGCATGTGAATCGAATACACCGCACATCTCCCTTAACTCTCCGTCATATTCGATATCCGCGCCCAGATACATGAATCCGCCGCATTCGCCGTATACGGGCATACCGGCGTCTGCGGCTCCTCTGACGGCACGCCTCATGGTGGCGTTCGCCTCAAGTCTGTTCGCATAGAGCTCCGGATAGCCTCCCCCCAGTATTATCCCCGATATCCCGTCCGGCAGCGCCTCGTCATCCATCGGTGAAAACTCCGCTATCTCAACACCCATGCACCTCAGCAGATCGAGACATTCCTCATAATAAAAGCAGAACGCCCTGTCCCTCGCAAGGGCTATTTTTACCTTTCGTCCCCCGCAGATGTTCTTCGGAGAAAGATCTTTGCATTCCAGTTTCGGCGCGGTTCGCGCAAGATCTGTAATTCCGTCTATATCGAGGTATTTCTCTGCCACTCCGCCGAGCCTTAAAAGCTTCTCTTTGATGCCGCCTATCTCGGCGGCGGTAACGAGCCCCAGGTGCCTCGACGGCAGCGTTACTTCCTCTACCGTCGGCATAAAACCGAATACCTTTATTTCAAGCCTTTCCTCTATCGCATCGCGATATGATCCGTACATCGCGGCCGGGCACCTGTTCAGAATGATGCCTCTGATTCTGTTTTCGGTAAACCCAAGATAGCCTTTTATCTCGGCGAGCAGCGATGCGCTCTTGCCCCGCACGTTGACAACGAGTATCTCGGGTGTACCGGTAACTGCGGAAACTTCGTTAGCTGAGCATTTGTCATCGGTAAATCCGAGTCCGTCGTATATACCCATTACTCCTTCTATTACGGCAAAATCGGTGCCGGCACTTCCTGCGGCGAGCAGGTATTTTACCTCCTCCTCACCGCACAGATACAGATCGAGATTCGAGGAACACGTACCTATGACGGTTCTGTGAAACATCGGGTCTATATAGTCCGGCCCGCACTTGAACGAGCTCGTCATGTATCCGCGTGAAACGAGAGCCTGAAGCAGACCGCACACTACCGTCGTCTTGCCGCAGTCGCTGCCGGTCCCTCCTATCATCACTCTCGGAATTTTTCTTATCATTACCTTTTACCTCTTATGATATATATCGGGTTTTCAGCTTTCATAAGGCTATATGAGCCGAGCCTCTCTGCGTGCGATACGTTTATGCACGTCACCTCCGGCTCCATGCATCTTTCTCCGAATGCACATGTCGCCTCCGAAAGTGTTTCGAGCGTTACAGCAGTAACGACGAGCGTCTGCGGCCTACCGTCATCCCTTTTACAGGCGTCCAAAATTTCGCCGAGCCTTCCGGCGCTGCCGCCAACGAACACCTTTGATGCCGGCGGAAGGCCGCAAAGAGCTTCGGGAGCCGTTCCCGAGACGGTTCGCACATTATACGCTCCGAGCGTCCTGCGGTTATGATCTATGAGTTCTATACCCTCCGGGTTTCGCTCTATCGCATACACCATACCCTCGCGTGCCTTGTATGCAAACGCGCATGATGCCGCGCCCGTTCCCGCTCCGACATCGTATACCGTATCTGCGGGATTGATCTCGAGCGCCGAGCACACGAGCTCTCTCACGTCCCGCTTCGTCATCGGCACCTTCCCCCGAGTAAACTCCGCATCCTGAACAGTTCGCGACGTATCTGCAGGGTTCGGGTTTTCGATCATCATTACTGCAAGCTCCGAAAATGACATTCCGACGAGCTGCGACGGAGTACCCGTCGTTATTTTTTCTTCCGGCATGGAAAGATCTTCGCCGACGCTTACGCTGAGATTCTCGCCCATGCCCGCCTCGCAAAGTGCCGACACCGCGTCGGATACTTTTGTCGCTCCGCCTGTAAGAACGAAGATTTTTTTGTTGTAAGCGGCATACGGAACGATACTTCCGCTCCGTCCGTGCAGACTTATCAGCCCCGCACCGCTGTAAGACGTCTTAAGCCTCGCCGCAAGGCAGGAAAAGCTGGTTATTCCGGGACAAAACTCGATATCGCCGTCAGGAAAGCTCTTCCCTACGGCCACGGCAATACTGTAAAAACCGGTGTCTCCGGATGCGACCACAGCCACGGAGCTTACTCTCCCCTGAAGCTCTCTGAGACGCTTTGTCATATCGGACACTCTGACGTATTCGACGTTTTCGCTAAGCTCCGAAAGATCGCCGCGGTTCACGCTCGTGATGACGATGTCCGCATCCGTCACGGCGCTGACGGCTTCGTTCGTCATGAGAGCATGACCGCCCGGTCCGAGCCCTACGACTTTTATCTTCATACTCCGACCCCCATGACTTCTTTCATCTTGTCCCATACCTCCTCAAGGCTGCAGCCCTGTTCGACAGTCGGCCTTTTTATAACTATTATCCGGAAGCCCTCCGCCGCACAGCGAACTTTGTCATCGTAGCCTCCCGCCCTGCCGCTGCTCTTTGTTACGAGCACCTGACAGCCGTACTGCCTGAGCGTAGCCGCGTTCATCTCGTGTGTGAACGGCCCCTGCATGCATATTATATGATTGCGCTTAAGACCCGCCTCCCCGCACGCCTTAAGAGACTCCTCCGACGGAAGAACGCGCGCGAAAAACCTTTCGGAAAATCCCGGGACGGATGAAAATATCTTAAGATCCTTTGAGCCGGTCGTCAGCAAAACGTTTTCGTCCGAACACGACAGAACGGCCGACGCCTCCTCCGGCGAATCGACAAATTCTATGTTCTCAGATTCCGGCAGCAACTCCTCGCGCAACAGCCGGATATACTCCGTTCCCTCGGCTGATGCTGCGGCCTGCGCGTTCTCCGTTACGGCGGAGGCATAAGGATGCGACGCATCGACTATAAGCTTATACCCTTTAGAATGCAGAAGCTCCAGCATCTTTTCGCCGTCCATCCTGCCCTCCAAGACGTTTACACCTCTGAGGAGCTCTTCTCCATATTCCGTTGCTACACTGAAATCAACGTGGTCTGCAAGACCCGCTTCGATGACCTTCGCCGCCAGTTCGCGTCCTTCGGCCGTTCCTGCTATTACGAGTATCCTGTCAGACATTCCTGTAACCTCTCGGCGTCACGAGCTTCCCGTTCAGCTCACGCGTCGCGGAATTGCCGATAAAAACGGTCGTAAACATATCTATATCGTCATTACCCTTAAGCTCGCTGAGCCTCAATATGAAAGCCTTTTCACCGTCGCGGCCTATGTTCCTGACGTATCCGCAGCACACGTCCCCGGGTCTTGCTTTCATGATGAGATCGACGGCTCTGTCGAGGTGATCTTTTCTTCTGCGGCTCTTCGGATTATACAGGCATATAACAAAGTCAGCCTTTGCGGCAAGTGTCAGCCTTTTTTCTATAAGATCCCACGGCGTCAGGAGGTCGGAGAGCGAGATCACGGCAAAATCATGTATCAAAGGCGCTCCGAGCAAAGCCGCGCCGCTTAAGGCGGCTGTTATGCCGGGAACCGTTATTATCTCTATCTCGGGATGATCGGAGGCAACCTCTCTCATAATGCCGGCCATTCCGTAAACTCCGGCATCGCCGCTGCACACGAAAGACACGCATTTACCGAGCAGTGCCGCATCGAGCGCCATCTTGGCACGCGCCGCCTCCTGCTTCATTGCGCTCGTCATTACTTCCTTTCCCGAGACGAGGGCACCCAAAAGATCAACGTATACCGTATATCCGACGACAGTATTGCTGACCCTGATCGCCTCGAGAGCTTGTGGTGTCATGTATTGCGACCCTCCCGGTC
The DNA here is from genome assembly GCA_938046095.1 of uncultured Clostridia bacterium. Classification (GTDB taxonomy): domain Bacteria; phylum Bacillota; class Clostridia; order Peptostreptococcales; family Anaerovoracaceae; genus Eubacterium_B. Next base: position 40,123 of record CALIXS010000015.1, on the reverse strand, counting down.
CTATACCCACAACGTATATTTTTCCGCTCAAAACCGAACAGACCACCCTTTCTCATATATGCTTACCGTAACGCCGTTCACTCCCTGCTTGGCAACTATACTTCTCCCGCCTCCGCTCGCAAGACTTGCCGCCCTTTCGCAGACATTATCCGCTCCCGTCGTCTTGAGCACGAAATCGGACGAACAAAAATCGCCCTCGGCGGACATGAGTTCTTTGGCGGTGTAGGTCACCATTCCGATGCCGTACTTCCCGGCAAAATCCTTAAGGCATTTTTCATCCCTCTTTATATCTATTGTCGCCATGGCACATACGGAAAGCGGAGACAGCTCCGCTTCAGCAAGCACATCGAGCGTAACCTTTTCAAAAGCTTCGGACGGAGTTCCCCGCCTCGATCCGGCTCCTATGACGAGCGCTCTCGGACGGATCGTAAGCGTACGTCGAAACGGCTTCGAGCCCGTCCTTATGCCGACGTATATACCGGTATCGGCATCGTCGGCGGTAAGCTCACGCGGCGGCTTTCCGTGTATCGGAACGTCGGATCTGAAACCGATCTTCTCGTTGCGCAGTATGGCGGAAGATATGTATTTTATCGTATCCGTATTTTCTATTATGAAACCGTTATCTTTCGCCCATATATCGACGGCAAATTTATCGTTGATGTCGGTCGCCGTCGTAATGACAGTCTCCGCTCCCGTTATATCCGAAAGGACTCCGGCAAGCTCGTTGGCTCCTCCGAGATGTCCGGACAGTATCGGAATCACATGCAGGGCATGCTCGTCCATGACTATGACTGCGGGATCCTTGTCCTTTGCGGTCACATATGGTGCTATAGCTCTTACCGCGATCCCTGCTGCCGATACGAATATCAGCGCCTCACACGAGCGAAACGCATCGCTGACAAAGGTTTTGAGATCGTATCCTTTGATATATTTGTAAAACATTACCTCGGGCATAGACCTTTCTATCTCGAGCGCGAGAGCCTTCCCTCTGTCTGTAAAGGCTATAAGTGCAGCTGATTTCATTTTGTCGCCTCTCTGAACTGATGCGAGAAGGCGGGATCGTACAGCTTTGACCGCTCGTATCTGTCCCCCAGGAAACCTCCGACCATTATGAGCGCCATCTTGTTTATCCCGTTCTCCTCGGCGGCCTTTCCGATATTTTCTACGGTTGTCCTTATAACCTTCTGATCGGGCCAAGTGGCCTTGTAGACGACAGCAGCCGGAGATTCCGGCGCATATCCGCCCTCGATCAGCTTTTCGGACAGCTCGCGCAGCATCGTTGACGTGAGGAATATCACCATGCTCGCGCCGTGAGATGCCATCCTTGTAATATCTTCTCTTTCAGGTACGGGGGTACGCCCCGCCATGCGCGTCAGAATGACGCTTTGACTTACTCCCGGGAGTGTAAATTCGGCGCTTAGCGCCGCGGCGGCACCGATAAACGAACTGACACCCGGCACTGACTCGTATGGTATGCGCTTAAGGTCGAGAATATCCATCTGCTCCCTTATGGCTCCGTAGATGCACGGATCTCCGGTGTGAAGGCGCACAACGATGTCATCGCGGTGTTTTTCCATTATACCTGTCACTTCATCGAGAGTCATAGACGCGCTGTTATGTATCGCGCATTTTTCCCCGGCATAATCCAGAAGAGCGGGATTGACAAGCGATCCGGCGTAGATTATCACGTCGGCTTTTTTCAGCAGTTCAGCGCCCCGCACCGTTATAAGATCGGCCGCCCCCGGCCCTGCACCGACAAAATATACCATTTATCCGTTCCTCCTAAACCGTTCTGAATTCGGCGATAAGCGCCTCGGCGTCGTCGGACCTCATTATGCTGTCTCTGTCCGTCGTAAACATCACGAGTTCGAGCTCAGCCTGCTCGCCGAGCCTGCGTCTCAGATGAAAGAGCGCTTTGTCCGTAATCTCTTTTTTTACCGCGCTCTCGAACGAACTGCCTCTTATTACGTCAAAAGCTTTGTCTGTGGTGATACAGCCCAGAATATCTCTGACCGCCCGGGTATCGGCTCCGTTTGCCGCGGCATAGGCGGCGATGATCTCCATCCTGCCGTCGGCGTATCCCGAGTGCGTATTCATTATCGAGGCCGCCGTCTTTATCAGCTTACCCGTGTGTCCGACGAACAAAACCTTGCGAAAACCCTTATACCTTATGTAATCGAGAGCTTCTCCGACGTAGTTTGATACCTGAACCGCCTGCTTAAGGTCGAGCTTCAGATGATCCCTGCAAAAATCACTGCCGTAGTTGCCCGGCGTTATCAGTATCTTTTCGGGATCTTCGATAAAACGCTTGTCTATCAATATATTCGTCGTTGCGACGATCGCATCCTCGCTCATAGGTTCTACAATCCCCGTAGTCCCTATTATGGATATGCCGCCCGTTATCCCGAGCATCGGATTAAACGTCCGCTTTGCGACAGCTTCCCCGCCGGGCACGGAAATAGTCACTTTTGCTCCGCCGCCAAAGCTGAAGCTGTCAAAGACCTCCTGAACGCTTTTGGCGATCATACGTCTCGGAACCGGATTGATGGCGGGCTTCCCGGGAGGTATCTGAAGCCCCTCCTTTGTGACCCTGCCGACGCCATCACCTCCGTCGATCTCTATGACGCCATTGTCGCTGAGTGTCACCTCTGCGAATATGTCAAGCCCCGTCGTCACATCAGGGTCGTCGCCTCCGTCCTTCTTAACCGAGCAGCGCGCTCCTTCAGCGAATATAGAGGCATTCGCAATCTCAAATACGACCCTTTCTCCCGCAGGCAGCGTTATAGCCACTTCATCGGCCTGCTTCCCCGAAACGGCCATATACGCCGCCGCGGCGGAGGCCGCGGCGGCGCATGATCCTGTAGTATACCCCTTTCTAAGCTCACGCCCGCCGACAATCCTGTAGCCGGCACGTTCCGGATCTTTCATTCTTATCGGCCCATTATTTCGGCGACATCCCCGTCACTTATGATCGTAGGTCCTCCGAACGTAATACTGTAATCGTCAGCGTTTGATGCGACGTATTCTTTGGCATAATCGGTTCTTCCGGTGTTTACAAGCAGTATCGGAGCGTCGTTTATGTATGCGATCGGCGATGCCGATAATCCGTCAGGGAAATTATCTCCGGCCGCAAGAACTACCGTCCCGCTCGCAAACACGCCCTTCTTCGCGAGCTCGACGCTCGTTTCGTAACGGTTCGCGCCGAACACACGATCCGTTGAGGCATACGTGCTTACGGCAGAGGCAACTGCTTTTTCGAGATCCTCCGATACCGCACCCGGGCCGCCTACAGTTGTATATACTGTATCATGCGAGCCGTCCGACGCGCCCGCAAGCTCATCCAGATACTTTTTCTGATTATCGGTAAGCACATCGCCCACAAGCATAATCGGTTGTCCCAACACGGATGCCGACAAAGCATCGGCAAAATCCTTTCCCGAACATACAAGCACATCGTTCTTATGCGTCAGCCCTATCTCTTTGAGAATTTGAATATTCGTATCGTACCTGTCGGCACCCCAGAGCCTCTTTACGGTATATCCGCCGAACGATTTTTCGACGCTGTCGGAAACCACGCCGGTTCCCCCGAGGATATACACATTTCCGTCATCTTTCAGTACGCTCTTCGCATATTCCGTTACCCTTGCCTCTGTCGCTTCGTTGATAAGGAGTATCGGCGCATTCTTTGCCCATGCGAGGCGCGCTCCGCCAAGCCCGTCGGCATAAGCCATGCCGGATGTGATAACCACGGCGCTGAACTTTTGACCGGCCATACCCGCCCTGCGCTCTTCAGCCGCAAGTATTGCCGTTTCATATCTGTTTTCGCCCGCAATCCTTCTGTCCTTTATCTTGCTGAAATCGGACGGTAAAAGGTGCAGAACCTTGTGCGACCACTGATCATAATTTTTTGAATGCGCACCTACAAGAGCGGATGCATAAATGTCAGGAATGCTGATGCTGTACCTGTATCCCTGCTGCCCGTCCTGCGGATCTTCGCCCTGCACGCCCTCCGTTACGGCAAGGTTTTCACCCGTCCACAGGTTATTGGTGTTGCCCTGCGTTATCGCACCGTACGGCATCTCGCTGATTTTGTTTCCGAAATAAATCGAATCATAGCCCCAGCCGCTGAGCCTCATATCGAGAATCGCCGTACCGTCCTCTCCAACCGTAAGTACGGCTTCGGTGCATCTGAACATTTTGTTGCCTTCAGTTATTTTGCCCGGATCGTCAGCTTTATATCTCCCCGCTTCAAAGGCCTGAGTTCCTGCCGTAATCAGGCAGAAGTAATCGATAGTATGAACATTGCCCATGGCGGTAGTCGTTCCGCTGAACACAAATTCCTCGTTCAGCTTTACGGGCACCGTCGCGAAGGAACCGTTATCGTCGTTCTGCGTCTCATATTCCGTTCCTCCGACCATGAACTTCGTGTACATTTTGCTGCTCGCTCTGAGCACTGCCGTCGCCTTGCCGCCGTTGACGGTTATGCTGTCCACGGAAAATTTTACCTTGCTCGTGCCGCCTGCGACCTTGCCGCAGGTGACGGTATCGGCCATGTACGTTCCGTCTGCGAGCGTCGTCGAATTGTCTAACGGATCACTCGGGGTCACCGCCCATACAGGGACCACGGCCGCAAATACCATTGCAGTCATGAGCAATATGAGCAAGATCTTCTTTTTCGCTAAATTCATGTCTTTTCTCCTCTCTTTATCTTTAATAAAACAAAAAACTGCTTTCGCGCATGAAGAAAGCAGCTACTTTTTCGCAGTACAAACGGGCGATTTCTCACTTTCTTCGGAAGCTCCCTCACCGAATCAAAAGCAGGTCTCCTGGCTTACACGTCGCCGCCCGTATGATCGCCTTCTCGCAATTGCAATGGCATGACTCTCATGCGGACTCCATGCTTACAGTGACCGGATCGCTCGGGATTCACACCCGATTCCCTATTATCCCGCAGACGGGCACTTTTGATCCTCGTATAATAATTATATCATGACGCGTGCCGGCTGTAAATGAATCGGCATAACAGTTGGCACGCCGACAATTCAAGCATGTTTGGGAACGTCATAAAGGAAAGACCCTCGTAAACGGCAATCTCGAGCCGCTCACAAGGGGTCTTCCGTTACAAAATTTTTTTACATGTTTCGAAAAAACTATCGTGTCCAAAGCGTCCGGGTATATACCGTGGCACGTTCCGCAGCCGGATAAATCGCCGCAGTCGAATCAAAATAGTCTTTCAGCTCGCGCAAGATATGCGAAACACCCATTTTTGTGATTTCGGTTCCACGAACCCTTGATGCCGTTTCCTCCTCATACGAAACAGCACGGTTCAGAACATCATAAGCATCGCGGCGTCGACCGCCTTTATAACGGCGTTTCTGAAGCCGCATTCCTCGAGTGCGGCGATCCCGCGTACAGTTGTTCCTCCCGGCGAGCAGACCGCATCCTTTATAGATGCGGGATGATTGCCCGTCGACATCTGCAGGGCGCCGGTCCCGGCTGTCATTTGTGCCGCCAGCTTGTACGCCGTCTCGCGCCGGAGGCCGTGCTTTACCCCGGCATCGCCGAGCGCCTCGATGAAAAGCGCGGCGAACGCCGGCCCGCAGCCGCTTATGGCACATGCCGCTTCCATCAGTCTTGTCTCCACGAATTCGAGAACTGCGACAGAGGAAAAGATTTTGCGGAAGGCGTTCATCTGCTCTGAGGTCAGGCTGTGCCTCTTCTCGCATATCATTATGCCCTCGCATACGGACACGGGTGTGTTCGGTATGACGTAAAGATGGTTCGTTCCGTCTATGACAAAATCGTCATAAAAATCGTAATCGCATCCGTAGGCGACAGATATCACGGCCTTACCTATGAGCATATCCTTGATCGGCTCGAGCAGGGGCCTTACAAGCTCGGGCTTTACGGCCACTATTATCAGATCCGAGCCGTCGACAACCTCGGAGGCCGTCGTGCACGCCTTAATCCCGCGCTCCTCTGCCCTGTCGAGCAGTTTGTCCCAATTCCCGGCGCAGGCACTCATCCTGCCCGGATCTGCCGCATCAGCCTTAATGAGCCCGTCGCATATCGCCTGCCCCATGCTGCCGAACCCTATGAAACCGATCCTGATATTGCTGTTTATCATGATTAACTCCTCATCAGCTCCGCTCTGAATTTGCCGACCATGTTCTTTTCGGCTCTCGAAACCGTCATCTGAGAGATCCCGAGCTCCTTCGCTATATCCGATTGCGAACGGTTGTTGAGAAAACGTTCGCGGAAAATAAACCTGTACTGTTCGTTGAAGGTGTTCACGACCTTATTGATTATCTCCGCCGTTTCCACACGATCGTAGCCCTTTTCGCTGAAGCCGGTGTATTTTTCGAGAAAAGCATTATCCCCGTCCTCGCCGGCATCGTCAAACGTCTTGTCGAGCGAATAAGTACCGTAGGCGCGCGCGCCGTCCAATGCCTCGATTATCTGCTCCTCCGTAAAGCCCGTCTGCCGCGCCAGCTCCTCTACTGTAGGCGCTCTGTGGTTTTGCGACGTCAATACCTCTTTCGCGTCCTGAACCTTTGCGGCTATTTCCTTAAGCCTGCGGGGAACTTTGAGGCTCCACTGCTTGTCGCGAAAATATTTCTTGATCTCGCCGAGGATTGTGGGAGTTGCGAAAGAACTGAACTCGAAGCCTTTCATCGGGTCGAATCTTTCCACGGCGGAAACGAGCGCAAGCGCTCCTATTTGATAAAGATCGTCGTAATCTACCCCCTTACCGAGATATTTGCGTATCAGAATATCGACCATATAGAGATTTTTCTCGACAAGGGCATTTCTCTTTTCTATTGTCGGATTTTTTTTGTAATCCTCGAACAGTTCGTCAGCCATTTTGTTTCCTTATCTTTCGGCCCTTTTAACCATACTTATGAATTTATGGCCGTGATCGTCCGTGCCGACCTCTACGCATGTCATGAGCGAACGCATCATGATAGCTCCGATATCTCCCTCCTGAGGACACTGCCTGCACGGCTTCTGAAGCTTTTCGAGTGTGTGTCTGTCACAGGCGTCAATTACGGTAACCTCAAAAACGCCATCGTCTATCGTATATTCTATCTCATACATGTCGCTGAATCCTTCACTGCCGTGGCACGATACGTTTTTGCACGCCTCTGCCACTGCCATTTTTATATCCTCGACATCGTCAAGATCAAAACCCGCCTTAGCTGCCAGCGAGCTCGTCGCAAGTCTGATCATTGTCACATACTCGGGTTTGCCCGGAATAACGATCTTTAGATTATCCACTGTTTCCTCCATCAAAAAACCTGTATATATTTGATACATACAGGTTTATTATACCGCATTAAAAGTGCGTTCGCAATCAAAGCGTCATCTGCTCGCCGCCGTTCTTCGCGCTCGCCGCCGGCTTTTCACCGTCATCCTCTTCCTTGATCGCCTTCGCCATCGCAACGATGCGCGTGCCCTCGTCGAACTTCATAATCTTGACTCCCTGAGTCGCGCGTCCGAGCACCGAGACCTCCTCCGCTCTGATGCGGATAATGATGCCCTCGGAATTGATGAGGAATATCTCATCGTCTTCGTCTACAACCATTGCTCCGATGAGTGCGCCCGTCTTCTTGAATTTCGCCTTGTCGTAAGTAAGAAGACCTTTGCCCCCTCTTACCTGAATTTTGTATTCCTCGACAGGCGTCCTCTTGCCGAAACCGTTTTCGGTAGCAACGAGAAGCTGCTGCTCAGGTTCGACAAGCTCCATGGCGACAACCTCATCATCCGTTTCGAGCTTTATTGCCCTTACGCCTCCTGCGATCCTGCCCATAGGACGGACATCCTTTTCGGAGAAGCATATGCATTTGCCCTTGCGGGTGACGATGATGATATTGTTGACACCGGTACTCTGTTTGATTGCAATAAGCTCGTCATCATCTTTGAGATTGATTGCGATAAGCCCTGAGGTGCGCTTGGTGTCGAACTGATCGAGCGATGTCTTTTTGATGAGTCCCCTCTTGGTTATAGCGATGAGGTATTTGTCCTCGTCGAATTCCCTTACAGGAATCACGGCGGTTATCCTCTCTCTCTGCATGAGGTTCAGGAAGTTGATGGCCGGCGTACCCTTGGCCTGTCTTGCTGCCTCAGGTACCTCGTACGCCTTGATTTTGTGCGCCTTTCCGGTGTTGGTAAAGAACATCAGGTAATCGTGCGTCGAGGTCATAACGAGATCCTTGACAAAATCGTTATCTCTCGTCGTAATTCCCGTTATTCCCTTGCCGCCGCGACGCTGTGCCTTGTATGTATCAGCAGGTACACGTTTAATATACCCGAGATGAGTAAGTGTAATCGCGACGCTTTCCTCCTCTACGAGATCCTCCTCGTCAAATTCGCCCTCATCCTTGACGATCTTAGTTCTTCTCTTGTCACCGTACTTGTTTTTTATCTCGAGAAGCTCGTCTTTTATTACTCCCATGAGGAGCATTTCGTCGGCGAGCAGAGATTTGTAGTACGCTATTTTTTTCATAAGCTCGGCATACTCGTTCTCTATTTTCTCACGTTCAAGTCCCTGAAGTCTGATAAGCCTCATGTCGAGTATCGCCTGCGCCTGAAGCTCCGAGAGCCCGAAGCGGTCCATGAGCTTTTCTTTCGCGTCGTTGTACGCCTCTCGGATAGTTTTTATCACGGCGTCTATATTGTCGAGTGCAATGCGCAGTCCCTCTAAGATATGCGCCCTCGCCTCGGCCTTTGCAAGATCGAACTCGGTACGCCTCGTCACGACATCCTTTTGGAACTTAAGATATTCCGTAAGCATCGTTTTGAGATCGAGAACTCTCGGCTGTCCGTCGACGAGCGCGAGCATGATCATGCTGAAACTGTCCTGAAGCTGCGTATGCTTATAAAATCTGTTCAGCGTTATCTGCGGATTGGTATCCCTCTTAAGCTCTATAACGATTCTGATTCCCTCACGGTTCGATTCGTCCCTGATAGCGGAAACGCCCTCGACTTTTTTGTCTTTGACGAGCTCGGCCATCTTCTCGATAAGCCTCGCTTTGTTTACGGCATAGGGTATCTCGGTTACGACAATCTGCATTTTGCCGTGTGACGTTTCTTCTATTTCGCAGACGGAACGAACTTTGACTTTACCCGTACCCGTCCTGTACGCGTCTCTCATACCCGCTTTGCCGAGTATCAGAGCGCCCGTCGGAAAATCAGGCCCTTTGACTGTCTTCAGCAGATCGTCAACAGAGCTGTCCGGCTCGTCTATCAGCATGACGGTGGCATCTATTATCTCGCCGAGATTGTGAGGCGGAATGGATGTTGCCATTCCTACGGCTATGCCGTTTGAACCGTTTACGAGAAGGTTCGGGTACCTGCTCGGCAGAACCGCGGGCTCCTGCTCTTCGCCGTCAAAGTTATCGCGGAAGTCTACCGTTTCCTTGTCTATGTCCCGCAACATTTCGAGAGCGAACGGAGTCATCCTTGCCTCCGTATAACGCATCGCCGCAGCGGAATCTCCGTCTATCGAACCGAAGTTGCCGTGACCGTCGACGAGCATGTATCTCATCGAGAAGTCCTGAGCCATCCTTACCATCGCGTCGTAGATAGAGCTGTCGCCGTGAGGGTGATACTTACCCATTACCTCACCGACAATACGGGCCGATTTTTTGTGCGGCTTGTCAGGAGTTACTCCGAGATGCCCCATGCCGTAAAGAATACGGCGATGTACAGGCTTCATGCCGTCTCTGACATCAGGAAGAGCACGGCCTACAATGACGCTCATGGCGTAATCGATATACGATTTTTTCATTTCAGCATATATCTCATGCTGTTCGAGCTTTGTATCTTCAATGAGATCTGCCATGTTATCCCCCTTTCCTAAATATCAACCTCGGCATACCGCGCATTTTCCTCTATGAACCTTTTGCGCGGCGGAACCTTGTCGCCCATGAGTATCGTAAATATCTCATCTGCCTGCGAAGCGTCGTCGACGGATATCTGTATCAGCGTTCGGTTGTTGTAATCCATAGTCGTTTCCCAGAGCTGGTGGAAATCCATCTCGCCGAGACCTTTGTATCGCTGTATATCTATTTTCTGCCTGCCTCCGTTTTCCTGAAGCTTCGCCAGAAGTTTGTCCTGCTCCGGCTCCGAATAAGTGTAGTAAACGTCTTTTCCCTGCTTTGTCATGAAAAGCGGCGGCTTTGCCGCATAAACATATCCTCCCTCTACGAGAGGCGTCATGTGACGGAAAAAGAAGGTGAGCAGGAGTGTTCTTATGTGTGCGCCGTCTACGTCGGCATCCGTCATGATGATTATCTTGTGATAGCGCAGCTTGCTTATGTCGAAATCCTTACCTACACCGCAGCCGAACGCCGTTATCATATTCTTGATTTCCTCGGAGCTCAATATCCTGTCGGCTCTCGCCTTCTCGACGTTGAGTATTTTGCCCCTGAGCGGCAGCACGGCCTGTCTCAGACGATCCCTTCCCTGCTTGGCGGAGCCTCCTGCGGAGTCTCCCTCTACGAGAAATATCTCAGACAATGCCGGATCTCTCTCGGAGCAGTCGGCGAGCTTTCCCGGAAGCGAAGTGGAATCGAGCGCGTTCTTTCGTCTCGTAAGCTCCCTCGCCTTTCTCGCAGCCTCTCTGGCACGCGAGGCCTGCATACACTTGTCAATAATATCCTTGGCTTCTTTCGGATGCTCCTCCAGATATGCCGTGAAGTTATCCGTAGTTGCCGATTCGACAAAACCTCTGACCTCGCTCGTTCCGAGCTTGATCTTAGTCTGACTTTCAAACTGCGGTCTCTCCAGCTTGACGGAAACTATGCCCGTCAGCCCTTCTCTTACGTCGTCGCCTGACAGAGCGGGATCGCTGTCCTTGAGCAGCTTGTTCTTTCTCGCATAATCGTTTACGACTCTCGTAACGGCCGCCCTGAAGCCCGCCAGATGAGTTCCGCCCTCTATCGTATTGATATTATTCGCATAAGAAAGGACGAGTTCGCTGTAAGAGTCCGTATACTGCATCGCGACCTCGACCTCCATGTTGTCCTTGCGCGATACATCAAAATGGATGACATCCTCGTGGAGAGCATCCTTATTTCTGTTAAGATATTTTACGAACTCCATCAGTCCCCCCTCATAGTGGAAGACCTCTTTTTTTCTGTCACCGTTCCTGTCGTCCCCGAGTGTGATCCTCAGACCTTTATTAAGGAATGCCATCTCGCGCAGGCGGTGCTGCAAAGTATCGTAATCGTAATGTGTATCCTCGAAAATCCCGGGATCGGGCCAAAAGGTCGTTTTGGATCCCGTACCAACGGCTTTTCCGACTATTTCAAGAGGACTCTTCGATACGCCATGGCTGTACTCCTGACGATAAAGACTGCCGTTTCTCTTTATCTCGACGATCATCCTCTCCGACAAAGCGTTTACGACAGATGCTCCTACGCCGTGAAGACCTCCGGAAACCTTATATCCGCCGCCGCCGAACTTTCCGCCTGCGTTGAGCTTTGTATGTATTATTTCAACACCCGAAAGATTGTAATCATCGTTAATATCAACAGGCATTCCGCGTCCGTCGTCCTCGACCGTAATCGAATCGTCTTCATTTATAGTTACCATGATGCGTTTACAGTATCCCGCAAGAGCCTCGTCAACGGAATTGTCGACTATCTCGTATACGAGATGGTGAAGGCCGCTCGAGCCTGTAGATCCTATGTACATGCCCGGACTTTTTCTGACAGGTTCCAGACCCTCCAGTACTTGGATCTGCGAGGCGTCATACTGTCCCGTGACTTTTGATTCGCCCATTCTAACCCCTCTTTCTGAAAGTATAAAACAAATCGATTAGAGCTGTAATATGCTCCAAAATTATATATTAAAACACGCGATCTGGCAAGTTTTTCGATTTATTTCTGAAAATCCCCATAAAACACAAAAAATCGCTGTAAAGCGATTTTTTTGGCTTTTTTTCATTTTTACTCTCATTCTAATGCGTTACTCAGGCAGTTTCGATACGCCTTTATCCGTCTATACTGCCGTTGTTGATATAGAAAACGGATGCTTCGCTGAATTTTTCTTTTAGGCTTTCGTCGATATCCGTCGTCGTAATAAACATCTGCCTGCCCTTCATCGTACTTATAAGGTATTCCTGGCGGTCCGCATCGAGCTCGCTCATAACGTCATCCAAAAGCAAAACAGCGTCCTCTTCCATTTCTTCTTTTATTAGATCTATCTCGGCAAGCTTAAGAGAAAGCGCGCACGTCCTCTGCTGACCCTGTGATCCGAAGCTTCTCATATCGAGACCGTTTACAAAAAAGCCTATATCGTCACGATGAGGTCCGACGCTCGTAGTTCTGTTTCTCATATCGGAGGGATGTGCTTTTTTAAGAGCGTCATAAAATTCTTTTTTCTGTTTTTCCCTGTCGGACTCTTCATTAAGATCAGGTTCGTATTTTATCTCCAGGCTTTCGGCTCCTGCCGTTATACCTGAATGGATCTTAGCGCTGTATCCGCTTATTTTTCTTATGAAATCCGCGCGCATTTTTATTACGTAAGACCCATACTCGGCAAGCTGAGTATCCCATAGATCGAGCATATCTTTATCTTGACATTCACCTTTAAGAAAAGCGTTACGCTGTGCGAGAATTCTGCAGTAACCGGTGAATTTCTCATAGTACGAATGAGATATCTGTACGAGTTCGCGGTTTATAAATCTTCTTCTTTTTTCCGGTTCATCCTTTACTATTTTAAGATCTTCAGGTGAAAATATAACTATTAGTATATTATCTATAAGCTGTGAAGCTCTGTTTAACGATTTTCCGTCTTTTTTTACAAATTTTTCAGATGATGATATTCCTTTCCTGTTCAAAATTATCTCGACCGAGACGTCGAGATAATTTTTTACGGCATATACCTTTATCTTGCCGCTTTGAGAGCCGAATTTAATAAGCTCCGATTCTTTTGATGTTCTGAATGATCTTCCGATAGCGGACATGTACAATGCTTCAAGAAGATTCGTTTTGCCCTGCGCATTTTTTCCGAGAATAAGATTCACCTTTTCGCACGGCTCAATATCGAGGTATTCGTAATTTCTAAAATCCCTCAGTTCCAATCTCTTAATATACATGTCACATATTTGTTATTCTTACAGGAAGAATAAGATATTCGTACGCATCCCCTTTTTCCGGTACTATGAGGCACGGAGATATTCCCGTATTGAACTTCATAATTATTTCTTCATCGTCGATTACCCTTAAAATATCGAGGATATATTTTGCATTAAAGCCTATATCGAGATCGTCGCCTGTTTTTTCAGCCAAAATTTCTTCTTTTACATTTCCTTCTTCGGATCTCGAGGTTATATTTATTATATTATCCTTTATAGAGAACTTGATAAGGTTATTTTTTCCCTCCTTTGCTAAAAGAGAAGCCCTTTCGACACTTTCCGCGAGATCTGTTCTTTTTACCTTTACGTTTACGGCAGCCGTCTTAGGGAGAATATCATCATATCTTATAAATTCACCTGCAATAAGCCTCATTATGATCTTTGTACTCCCGACAAAGACGACCGCACTCTTGCCGTCTACCATCATTCTTATGTCGCCCTCAGCATTCGCTTCAGTAACTATCTTGACGATTTCGTTCATTATGCGTGCCGATATTATTACCGTCTTTTCCTCGTCGCTTTTTAACTTTTCCTTTGCTATCGCCATTCTAAACCCGTCGATAGCTACCATCTTGATTTCATCCCTTGTTATATCTGTAAGTATTCCGGTTATAACTCCCTTGCTCTGGTCTATGCTCGCGGCAAAAGCCGTCTTTTTTATCATAGTTGTAAATATATCCTTATCAAATATGAGCTCGGTCGCATATTCGTCCGTATTTTTTATGTTCGGAAATTCGTCGGCAGGCATGCCTATAAGGGTAAACTCCGAATTAAGGCATTTTATCGTTATGTTTTCTCCTTCGCATTCAAAAATTATATTTCCCGAAGGAAGCTTCCTTACTATATCTCCGAAAAGCTTAGCCTGAACTACGACTATACCCGCCTCGGTATCGGATGCATCAAGGGTGTTTTCGATCGTGATATCCATATCCGAAGCTGTCATTATAAGCTTTCCGTCCGCCGTAACGTTTATCAGTATACCTTTTAATGTCGGTATGGTGGTTCTTACGCTTACCGCCTTTGATACTACATTAAGAGCTTTTGTAAGTTCCTGCTGATCGCATGTGAATTTCATAATTTCCTCCGCTGCATCTGTCTTTTTTAATATATTTTATATAGTAATATTAGTATTAGTGCCTGCGGATTCTTTTTATAACGCGTGCAAGCACTTAAATTCAGCCGATTTTTATAGTCCTGCATTATGTGGATAACGTGTTGATAACCCTTGAAATGCTGTTGACATGTTTATGATTCTATCAAAGCTTTAAGTGTCTCCAATTCCTCTTTGAGATCTTTATTAGAAGCCTGTTCTTCATATATTTTGTCGCAGGCATGCTTGACAGTCGAATAATGTTTATTTCCGAATATCTTTCCTATCCGGGGCAGTGAGTAGTCGGTAAGAGTTCTGCAAAGATACATCGCTATCTGCCGCGGATAAGCGATAGTTGCCTTTCTCGTTTCCGAGTCGAGCTCCGTAACTTTGATTTTATAATGTTTACATATTGTCGACTTTATCTTTTCCGGTGTTACGGTAGAACAGCCGACCATGATATCTTTTAGTACGCTTTTGGCGAAAGCGACATCGACAGGCTCATCCATAAACTTTGAAAAGGAAATTACACGAGAAAAGGCTCCTTCGAGCTCTCTTATGTTGTCCTTTATCTTTTCGGATATGAGGCATATGACACTGTGCATGTCCTCGTCAACATTTACGCCCATATTTTCGGCCTTTTTCAGCAATATAGCTACGCGTGTCTCATAATCGGGAGACTGTATCTCCGCTATCAGATTCCATCCGAAACGTGATCTTAATCTCTCGTCTAAAGCATTAAGCTTTGACGGCGGTCTGTCGCCGGATATTATTATCTGCTTGTTTTCCTCGTAAAGAGCATTGAAAGTATGGAAAAATTCCTCCTGAGTACTTTCCTTTCCCTCAATAAATTGAATATCGTCTATCAAAAGAACGTCGGCTCTGCGGTATTTGTTCTTGAACTCTCTCGTTTTGTTATCCTGTATGGCCTTTATAAAATCGTTTGTAAAAGTTTCGGATGAAACGTAAAGTATGTTTATATCGCTGTTGTGGTCAAGCATGTATATACCGATGGCATTCATGAGATGCGTCTTGCCGAGTCCCGATTTGCCGTATATGAATAAAGGATTGAACGCTTCCGAAGGGTTTTTGGCGACCGCTATGCACGACGCGTTCGCGTACTTGTTGCTTTCTCCAACGACAAAATTATCGAAAGTATATTTCGGGTTGAATATTTTTTCTTTTTTGAAGCTTATATTTGCATCGAAGGCGCGTGATCTGTTTTCGGGTTTCGATACCACGCGATCTTCGGAGTAGTCGGATGTACTCTTGACTATAACCTTGTATTCGTCACCCGTTATGCGCTTGATGCTGCCTTCTATCATCTTGTAATAGCGCTGTTTGACAGCGCGTACGATAAGGTCGGCGTCGGCTGTAAGATAAACAATCTTAGGCTGCTCGCTTATCTCACGAACAACGATAGGCTTAAAAAAATTATCACAGGTGGTCTGCGTCACATTGGTGTTTTTTTTGACATCAATGAGAACCTGATCCCACAGTTCTTTCTTTTCCATCAAAATAAAATGCTCTCCCTGAAAGTATCTTGAATAACATTGTACAAAAATAGTTATCCTAAAACAAGTGATAAATGCGCACGTGAAAAAATAAATTATAAAAAGGTTTATCCACAGCCTGTGGATAACTTTATAAACAAAATCCGCAGTTGACAATATCACATGTGCATTATAAAATTACAACGTATGCGCTGTTGAAATTCAGATAGCGCCGGAATTTATAAAGAGGAGGTTAGACCTTAAATGAAACAGACATTTCAGCCTAAAAACAGGCAGAGGATGAAAGAGCATGGCTTCAGGAAGAGAATGGCCACCAAAGCGGGCAGAAACGTTCTTAAGAGAAGAAGAGCAAGAGGCAGGAAGAAACTTACTGCTTAACGCCAATGCCGGCAAAGAACATTCTCAGAAAAAAATCCGATTTTGACAACCTCTACAAGAGGGGCCGGTCGGTCGGAGACAGGTACGTAGTCGTATTTTACAGAAGGAACGGCTTTGAGTACAACAGAATCGCTTATCTCGCCAGCAAAAAGGTGGGAAACAGCGTATGCCGCAACAGAGCCAGGCGCCTCCTGAGGGAGAGCTATCGTTTGTCAAAGAACGATTGCGACGTAGGCTATGATATTATTTTCATAGCCAGAAATTCCATAAACGGAAAGAAGTGCGGCGATGTAACGGCGTCCATGAGATCGGCGCTGATAAAGACCGGGATAATAAAGAAAAAATGAAGTATGTAAGTAAGCTGATCAGCGGAATCATGATCCTTATGATCAGATTTTATCAAAAATGCATCTCTCCGTTTTTTCCGAAAACATGCCGTTTCTATCCCACATGTTCGTCGTATTTTATACAGGCTCTTCAGAAGTACGGAGTAATCAAAGGCAGTTATTTAGGTATCAGAAGGATTTTGAGGTGTCATCCCGGCAGCCCCGGAGGATATGACCCTCTGCCATGACGGAGGAATCCCAATCAGATGAGAATTTTAGCAACACCGTTCAGTTTGCTGCTATCGGCTTTATATACAGCTTTAGGCAGGTATTGGCTTGCCATAGTTATATTGTCGGTTATCGTCAGGCTGTGCATGTATCCGATTTATAAGAAACAGATCCTGTCAACTGCGGGGATGACGGATATCCAGCCTAAGGTCAAGGAGATCCAGCGTAAGTACGCAAACGACAAGGAAACGATGAACCAGAAGATTGCTGAGCTGTATAAGGCGGAGAATTTCAACCCGGCAGCGGGATGCCTGCCTATGGTGATTCAGCTTGTCGTTATCGGCGGGTTGTTTGCTTTGCTCAGGTATCCGCTTAATTATCTCGATGACACAATGGTATTTGCCGTGCACGAATCGTTCCTTTGGATAAAGGACCTCAGTCAGCCGGATCAATGGATACTCCCTATCGCATCGGGAATAGCGACGTTCTTTGCTTTTTCCATGAATCAGCAGACGAACGCGCAGGCGCCCGGTATGGGCGCGGGTATGGGGATAATGAAATTTCTCTTTCCGCTGATGATCGTTCTGCTCGCGAAGACGTATCCTGCCGGGCTTGCGATATATTGGTTCATTTCGCAGGTTACCCAGGTATTTTTCAATCTGAGGTTCAACAAGCTGCGCAAGGATATGCAGGAGAAAAAAACAGATTCAAAAAAGAGGAAGCCTCAGACAGCATAGGGCTTTGGAGGAAGGATAATAATGGATGTAACCGAAAAATGGGGCGACAGCGTTGAGGCGGCCGTAAAGCTTGCGCTCGAAGAGCTTGATGCGACCCGGGATGATGTAGATGTAGAGGTTCTGGAGCAGCCCTCCAAAGGGTTTTTCGGCATCGGATCCAAGCTGGCTCTCGTGAGGGTATCGACGAAGCAGCCGGAAAAGACCGTCGAACCGGAAAGTACGCAGTCAAGGCCGGTAAGACCGGAAAAGGCTCCTATCAAAGCGCCGGAGTATACACCGACCTTTACGGAAAAATCACGCGAAAGGCGTGAGCGCGGCGGAGTTCGAAATGAGCACAGACAGCATCATCAGCGTGAAAAGCGCGATTATGATAAAATCATAGAAGAGTCCGGGCCGGTGGTGCCAGTCGTCGACTCTGCGGCTCTGACGGATATACAGGGTGAAAACCCTGCCGCAACCTTTCTCGAAGGACTCGTCAGGGAGATGGGTCTCGATTTGCAGGTATCCGGTAAGACGGACGGCAACGATTTTTATTTCTATCTTGACGGCAAAGACAGCGGAACCGTTATCGGTAAACGCGGAATTACGCTCGACGCCATACAGTATCTCACGAGCTTGGTTATAAACAGAGACGGCGGAGAGTATGTGCGCGTTGTGGTGGATGCCGAAAACTACCGTGCCAAGAGAGGGAAGAGTCTCGAAAAGCTTGCACTTCGCCTTGCCGACAAGGTTGTAAGATCGAGGCGCAGCTTCAGGCTTGAACCGATGAATCCGTATGAGCGTAAGATCATACATGCTACACTTCAGAAGGATGACCGTGTTACGACGAGAAGCGAGGGCTTGGATCCTTACAGAAGGGTCATCATCGAACTCAAATGATTGACCGGGGCCGCCAAAAAGGGCGGCCCCGTGTTTGTTTACGGCGGAGGATAAAAATGTACGATGATACTATCGCGGCTGTCGCTACACCGACAGGTGAAGGCGGGGTAGGTATTATACGAATAAGCGGACCGGGGGCTCTTGATACGGCCTGCGCCGTATTTTCGCGTCCCGGCGAGCTCAGAAGCAGGCCTCGCGAGCTCGTATACGGGCATATAATATCGCGCCCCGAAGAAGGTGCAGCGGACGAGGTTCTTGCCGTATACATGCCTAAGCCGAGGACGTATACGGCGGAGGACGTGGTTGAGATAGACTGCCACGGGGGCAGGATCGCGCTCGCTGAAACGCTTTCGCTTATCCTTCAAAACGGAGCAAGGCTTGCCGAGCCGGGTGAATTTACAAAGCGCGCGTTTTTGAACGGCAGACTTGATCTGTCTCAGGCGGAGGCTGTTATGGACGTGGTTGCCGCCAAGACGACGGGTGCGTTCGAGCAGGCTATGGATCAGCTTCGCGGGAGGTTTTCGGAGGAGATTTCCGCGATACGGGCCGAGATTACCGACATACTCGTAAATATTCACGTAAACATTGATTATCCGGATGAGGATATAGAAGAGGTAACAAAAGATAAACTCAAAGAGAGCCTTTTGTCTGTTCGCGGAAAGATAGACGACATGATCGCCTCGGCGGATGCCGGCAGGATAATGCGCGACGGGCTTTCCGTCGTCATAGCGGGCAGACCCAATGTCGGAAAATCGAGCCTGATGAACGCTTTGCTCAGGGAATCGAGAGCGATCGTGACGGATATTCCCGGTACGACGAGAGATACGATAGAAGAATTCGTCAGCATACGCGGCATACCGGTCAAGCTGACAGATACAGCGGGAATACGTGAAACCGACGATGTTGTAGAAAAAATAGGGATAGACAGGACGAGGGAGACTATTTCCTCAGCCGATGTGGTTTTGCTCATAATAGACGCTTATCAGGGTCTTGCGCCCGATGATCTTGAGCTTATAGACGGACTTAACCCGGCATCCTCTCTTATTTTATATAATAAAAGCGATAAAGGCATCTGCATAGATAAGGACGAAATGGATGCGGCATCATCTTCAGTAAGGTATCTCGTCACGTCAATGACGGATCCCTGCGATGTAAGGGCGGTGGAGGATGCGATATATGCGATAGCCGCAGAGCTTACGGGTTCGCAAAAGCCGGGTGCGGTAGTGACCAATGCGAGGCATAAACAGGCGCTGACCGAAGCGGCGCGTTCTCTTTCCGAGGCGTACAGGCAGGCGGAAGAAGGCCTGCCTCCCGAGATCATAGAGATAGATATAGCCTCGGCATACGAGCATCTCGGATTCATAACCGGCGATTCGGTGCAGGATGACGTTATAAATGAGGTGTTCAGCCGTTTCTGCCTCGGCAAATAAAGGATTTTATGGATACTTATTTATGAATACTTATTTAATGGGTGAATACGATATTGCCGTAATAGGTGCGGGGCATGCGGGCTGTGAGGCCGCGCTCGCCGCGGCGCGGATGGGCTCAAGAACCATCATGTTTTCGATAAATCTCGGGGCGATCGCCATGATGCCCTGCAACCCTTCGATCGGAGGGACGGGGAAAGGTCATCTCGTAAGGGAGATCGATGCGCTCGGCGGTGAGATGGGCATAAATATAGACAAGACCTTCATACAGAGTCGAATGCTCAATATGGCAAAGGGTCCTGCCGTTCACTCTTTGAGAGCGCAGGCGGATAAACGTATGTACCACGTCGAGATGAAAAAAACAATAGAGCGTCAGCGAAATCTCGACATGAAGCAGGACGAGATAACAGACCTAATAGTAGAGGACGGAAAAGTCCGCGGGGTGGTGACCAGAACGCACGCGGTCTATATGGCAAAGGCCGTTATAATCTGCACAGGAACCTTTCTCAAGGGAAAGGTGTTCATAGGCGACAGCGTATTCGAGAGCGGGCCTGACGGGTTTGCTCCCGCCGTCTCGCTTTCGGCTAACCTCGAGAAGTACGGAATAAAGCTGCGCAGGTTCAAGACGGGGACTCCGGCGCGTGCGCTCGCGCGGACGTTCGACTATTCTCAGATGACGGAGCAGAAGGGTGATTCCGAAATCGTTCCTTTTTCCTTTATGACCGATCATCTCGAAAGGGAACAGGTATCATGCTGGCTGACTTATACGAATGAGACGACACATCAGATAATAAGAAAAAACTTCGGTCGTTCGGCTCTTTTCGGCGGACAAATTGAGGGCATCGGGCCGCGTTATTGTCCGTCGATAGAAGACAAGGTGAACCGTTTCAGTGATAAGCCGCGCCACCAGCTCTTCATCGAACCCGAGGGGCTCGATACCGACGAGATGTACATACAGGGAATGAGCTCAAGTCTGCCGGAGGATGTGCAGAGAGATTTTTACCATTCTATAAGGGGTCTTGAAAATATTGTAATAACAAGGCCGGCATATGCGATAGAATATGATTGTACAGATCCGCTCGAGCTGAAGCCCGATCTTTCATCACGTGTGCTCGACGGACTTTTTTGTGCCGGACAGTTCAACGGCAGCTCCGGTTACGAGGAGGCGGCGGCGCAGGGTCTTATGGCCGGAATTAATGCGCATTTGTCAATAAATGGGAAAGGACCGTTCATCCTCGGAAGAAACGAGGCTTATATTGGCGTTCTGATCGACGATCTCGTAACTAAAGGTACTAATGAGCCTTACAGAATTATGACCAGCAGAGCGGAATATAGGCTGCTTCTGAGGCAAGATAACGCAGATGAACGTCTGACAGCTAAGGGTTACGACATCGGGCTCGTTTCCGAAGAGCGTTACCGCAGGACTCGGGCAAAGCTTGAGGCCGTAAGGGAGGAGCGCGCGCGCCTCGAGAGAACGTTCGTCGATATGCGGACCGCAAACGGGTTCCTCGCGCATATCGGTGCTTCGGCGGTTCAGGGCAGGGTATCGCTTGCGGAGCTCCTGAAGCGGTCAGAAGTCACGTACGATAATCTGGAAGAAATTGACAGGGAACGACCGGATCTGGCGCAACACGCGCGCGCTCAGGCAGCTGTCGAGATCAAGTACGAGGGTTACATCAAAAAGCAGACCGCTCAAGTAGAGAGGTTCAGAAAGCTGGAAACTCACAGAATACCTGAGAGTATAGACTATAACATGATCGGCGGTCTTCGGATCGAGGCGGCTCAGAAGCTCGACAGACTCAAACCGGAGTCGGTCGGGAGAGCATCGAGAATATCCGGCGTTTCACCGGCGGATATAAACGTACTTATGGTATATCTCGAAAGGGAGAGAAGAAATGGCAACGACAGATGATCTGGCGAACGTCCTAAGGGAGCTCGGCATATATGCTGACAGCGATATGCTTTCACGCTTCACGTCGTATATGAACGGGATTTTGGAATGGAACGGGAGGGTGAATCTTACGGCGATCAAAAATCCTTCGGATTTCATTGCAAAGCATTTTATAGACTCCGTAATACCGGTAAGATGTCCTGAGTGGAAACCCGCGAAGACCGTTATCGATGTCGGAACCGGCGGAGGCTTCCCCGGAGTGCCGCTTGCCATAATATCGCCGGAAAAGACATTTGTTCTCGCCGATTCGCTCGCCAAGAGACTCAAAATCGTGAGTGAGCTTTGTACATCCTCCGGGATAACTAATTGTGATGTCCTTCACGGCAGGGCGGAGGATACGGCACATGACGAAAAGTACAGACAGCGTTTTGATATATGCGTTTCGAGAGCGGTCGGGCGGCCTGATGTACTCTCCGAATACTGCCTGCCGTTTGTTAAGACGGGAGGGGCATTTATATCGTATAAGAGCGGGGATGTTTCACGTGAAACATCCGACGCGAAAAAGGCTATAGACGCGCTCGGAGGCGAGATCACATCGATCAGAAAGTATAAAGACCTGTGCCCGGTGTCGAGTGTCGAAACAGATCACTGCGCAGTGGTAATTAAAAAAGTAAAAACGACGCCCGCCTCATTCCCGAGAAAGGCGGGAACACCGGCAAAGGATCCGATAAGGTGAGATTGTAAGAGAGGGTTGCAGTCAGGGGATGTTTCACGTGAAACATCTCTTTTTTATAAAACAAGTAGCGCGTTTTATGAGGAGAGTGTA
Source organism: uncultured Clostridia bacterium (assembly GCA_938046095.1). Classification (GTDB taxonomy): domain Bacteria; phylum Bacillota; class Clostridia; order Peptostreptococcales; family Anaerovoracaceae; genus Eubacterium_B. The sequence goes on along the minus strand of CALIXS010000015.1, from coordinate 17,683 downwards.
TAATTGTAATATAATTTGTTTACGGATGAATCCGGAGGAGCAATATGGGAAAGACAATTGCTATATTTAATCAGAAGGGCGGCGTCGGAAAGACAACGACCAACATCAATCTGGGCGCGTGCCTTGCGCTGCTCGGCAAAAAAATACTTATACTCGACATTGACCCGCAGGGGAATACGACGAGCGGAATCGGAATAAAGAAAAAAACTCTCGCCTATACGGTGTACGATCTGCTCATAGAAGATAAATTCGATACGAAAAAAGCGATTTTGCACACCAACATAAAAGGACTCGATATAATCCCGGCGAGTGTCGATCTTGCGGGCGCCGAGATTGAACTCGTCGCACTCGAGGGACGGGAAAAAAGACTGAGGAGAGCGATAGACCAGGTGAGGGACGCGTACGACTATATCTTTATCGACTGCCCGCCGTCGCTCGGTCTTCTCACGATAAATTCTCTTACCGCCGTCGAAAGCGTGCTTATACCTATACAGTGCGAGTTCTACGCGCTCGAGGGTGTGAGTCAACTGGTGAGCACTATCGAGCTTGTAAGGAAGAGTCTGAACGAAAACCTCGAGATAGAAGGAGTAATACTTTCGATGTTCGACGGCAGAACAAATCTTTCCGTCCAGGTGGTGCAGGAGGTCAAGAAGTATTTCGGCTCAAAGGTGTATTCGACGGTGATCCCGAGGAACATAAGGCTCGCCGAAGCTCCGAGCTACGGAATGGCGATAACGGAATATGACCCTAAGTCGAAAGGCGCAGAGGCATACAGAGAGTTTGCGCGCGAGTTTCTGGAGAGAGAGGAAGAATGATGTCAGCAAAAGGTAGATCGCGAGGTCTCGGGCGCGGTTTGGATGCTCTGTTCGCCGATCGCGAGTCGGTACGGAGACCGGAGGAGGAGACGGTTTTATCGGCGGAGGAAGAAACGGCCGACGGGAATGCCGTACATTATATCGGGATAAACGACATCAAGCCGAACAGCGGGCAGCCGAGAAAAAACTTCAACAAAGAAAAGATAGATGAGCTTGCCGCCTCTATCGTCGAGCACGGAATAATACAGCCTCTCGTAGTGCGAAAGGCGGTAAGGGGATACGAGATAGTCGCGGGAGAGAGGCGCTGGCGAGCCGCCCGTGTCGCAGACCTCAAAGAGGTGCCGTGCCTTATAAGGGATTTCACCGACGAGGAGAATATGCTCGTAGCCATCATAGAGAACATGCAGCGTGAAGACCTCGATCCGATAGAGGAAGCCGAGGGTCTCGAGAAGATGATAAGCGTATACGGACTGACGCAGACCGAGGTATCAAAGGGCGTCAGCAAGTCGAGACCGTATATAACAAACTCCCTCAGACTCCTTAATCTTCCGCAGGAGATAAGGAGCAGGGTTTCGGAAGGACTGCTCTCGGCAGGGCATGCGAGAGCCATCCTGTCGGCGGGCTCCGAAGCGCGCCAGTTTGAGCTCGCCGAGCGCGTAATAAAGGACGGTCTTTCCGTGAGAGAAACGGAAAGGCTCGCATCGCGCGGCCCGAAAAAACGCGGCAGACCGGCAAAACGCGCGAAGAGCAGGGATATTGTGAGCATCGAAGGCGAGCTTAAGGATCTGTTCGGAACGAAGGTGAACATTGAGACGAAGGGCTCCGGCGGTGCGATAGAGTTCGAGTATTACAGCAGCGAGGAGCTTAACAGGCTCATAGATATATTCAGAACCGCAAGAGGCTGAAATATCGTGTACGTAGTAGCTGTGACATTGTTTTATTGTATTGAGTATGACGAACTAAATGAGAGGTTATGCGAAACGTTAAAAAACATGTAAAGGCTTGATATGATTGAAGTACTTCGATTTCTTTTTAATACCTACACGATAATTTAGAGTACCGTTATAATTGCGTAAAGCGTGAGTCAAAAAAAGAATTTCATCTCATCAAAAGACAAAAACCGCCGACCTCACAGTCCGCGGTTTTTGCCTGTTGTCATGTATTCCTCATTGATCCGTTTCATATTTCATATTATATCTCTCAAAGGTAAAACATCGGTCTCACCCTGTTCGGGAGTCACACTTCTGTGATATGTATGAATAATCTATCAATATGGTGCTGCACTCATATACACTTGTCAATACATCGACGTATGTATAATGTGATAAATCAGAATAAGTAAGTCCCGCTGCGGGACTTACTTTGGGAAGTTACTCCCGTTGGGCGATCAGTACAAAATAAAAAATCGTCACATTGAAGAGAGTAATAATATGATATAATAATATAGTTTAATGAGAGTACAGCCAAATAATAATGTAATGTATATACATTTTGTGTGCGCAAAAAAAGCTTTCAAAATCTCAGCTGCAAATGAGGTGTTATCGATATGAAGAAAGAAGTGCTCGACAGGATTGCGTCATCGCATATTCCGATCCCCATGTGCATAGTGAATAAATCCGGAAAAATAATATCCGCGAACAAATATATCGAACAGGTTTTTCTGTACCGCGATATCGAGGATCAGGATTTTTTCGCACTGACCGGAGTAAGGACAAAGGATCTGACAGTAAAGAACAACGGGAAGTACGTCATAGAGCGCAACGGCCGCAGGTTTGCCGTAGTTACGGATCCGGGGCAGGGCGATGAAAGTGGCGATATAATCGTTTTCTTCCGTGATGTTACTCTGCTTGAGGAGCTGAAGCAGCGCTACGACTCGGAGAGGGTCTGCATATGCAGGATAAACATCGACAATTACGATCAGTTTCAGGATACGGTAGAGCCGGATACGGGTATGTCGGTCACAGGAAAGGTCGACCGCATAATACGCGTTTGGGCGGCGGACATAAGCGCTACGCTCGATAAAATCAAAAACTCGCTGTACGTCATATATCTGCACGGAAGATACCTCGATACGATAACAAAAAGCAGGTTCACCATACTCGACGAAGTCAGGAAAATCGAAACGGGTACGGATTTTCCTCTGAGCCTGAGTATCGGCATAGGTGTCGGCGGAGATAATATTGCGGAAACGGCGGATTACTCCGTCGCAGCGCTCGATCTGGCGCTCGGCCGCGGAGGCGATCAGGTTGTAGTCAAAGAGGGCAACGAGATAACATATTACGGCGGTAAGACGCAATCGATTGATACGGGCAGCAAAGGAAAGTCGAGGATGATCGCTCACGCGCTGTGCAAACTTATAGAGCAGGCCGACCGTGTCCTTATAATGGGGCATCAGCATGCCGATATGGACTCATTCGGATCGGCTCTGGGGATATACAGGATATGTATGTTCTGCGGTACGGAATCGCATATCGTGATAGACGAGGTGAGCGATTCGATGCAGGCTGTCTACAATCAGGTCAGGGATACCCAGGTGTATAACCTCGCATCGACGGAAAAGGCGAGGTCGATCATAAACGGCGATACTTTGCTCGTCGTCGTGGATACGCAAAGACCGAGCTATCTCGAGGATCCTCAGCTCCTGAACATGACGGACAGGATCGTCGTAATAGATCATCACAGGAGAGCGGAAGATTACATAGAAAATCCCACGCTGTCATATATAGAAACATACGCATCATCCGCGGCGGAGCTCGTTACGGAGATGCTCCAATACGTAATACCGAAAAAGTCGCTCGTAAAGCTGGAGGCGGAAGCGCTTCTTGCGGGAATGACGGTAGATACGAATAGATTTGCCGTGAAGACAGGCGTGAGGACGTTTGAGGCTGCGGCGTGGCTGCGGCGTGCCGGCGCCGATACGACAGAGGTCAAGAGGTTCTTTCAGACAGATCTGAGCACTTTCAAGGTCAGGGCGAGAGCAATAGCGAATGCGAATTTTTATGAGGGAGGAATCGCCACCTCGGTGTGTGAGGGTAAAAATCAGGATGCGCAGGTCATCAACGCTCAAGTGGCGGACGAACTGATAAACATAAAGGGCGTCAAAGCGAGCTTCGTCGCGGGTCGCAACGAAAGCGGCGTGACATGCGTATCGGCGAGATCACTCGGAGAGATAAACGTGCAGGTTATCGTCGAGAAGATAGGTGGCGGCGGACATCTCAACACGGCGGGCGCGCAGGTCGGAGAAAGTCCGCAGGTAACGATAAACAAGCTCCTGGAGCTTTTGAACAAGGAGAAGAAAAATGCAGGTGATATTGAAGAAGACCGTTAACGGAACAGGCAAGGCGGGAGAAATAGTCAGGGTCAGCGACGGATTCGCGAGAAACATGCTCATACCTAAGGGCCTGGCTGTCGAGGCGACGCCTGCGAACATCAAAATACTTGAGAAGCAAAGGGCGCAGGTCGCGCTTGCAGCAGCCGAGAGCAAAGCCGATGCCGAAAAAGCGAAGGAGATGCTGAGCGGCAAAAAGCTTGTTATAAAAATGAAATCGGGCGAGGGCGGCAAATTGTTCGGCTCGATAACGAGCAAAGATATCGCCGAGGCCGCAAAAGATCAGTTGGGAATGGACATAGACAGAAAGAAGATCGCGCTTTCCTCACCTATCAAGGCTGTCGGCACGTTTGATGTGGATATTAAGCTTTATCAGGAGATCAAAGGCTCGCTCAGGATAGAAGTGGAGAGCATATAAGAAATCAGGAGTATAGAGGATGGCAGAGAGAATACCCCCGCACAACAAAGAGGCGGAGCAATCGACGCTCGGCGCCTGTATGCTGAGCAAGGACGCTTTGTCCGAGATAAGTGATATAGTCGTGGATAACGACTTTTACGATGCCGCGCATTCGGAGATATACAAGGCGATAATAAACCTGTTCAAGGAGAATGTTTCCGTAGATATAGTTACGGTGTGCGATGAGCTTAAAAAGCGCGGGACGCTCGAAACGGCGGGAGGCAGAGCTTATATAGCCTCGCTCCCGGCAGGTGTTCCCTCCGCTTCGGGAGCCGTCGGATACGCCAGAATCGTATCAGAAAAAGCGCAGCTTCGCAGACTCATAAGCACGGCGGATCGGATAAAGGACGAAAGCTTCAACGAAAGCGAAGATGCCGGTCACATCCTCGACAATGCGGAGAGGCGCATATTTGATATTGCAGCAAAAAAACAGTCGCGCAATTTTACGCATATAAAAGACGTCATGCTCAAGAACATCGATATGATAGACAAGGCCATAAAGTCGGAGGGGCGCATCACAGGCCTGCCCACGGGCTTTCATAAACTCGATGAACTGACGAGCGGTCTGCAGAAATCGGATCTGATAATCGTAGCGGCAAGACCCGCTATGGGAAAGAGCTCGTTTGCACTCAATCTGGCGCTCAATGCCGCCAAAAAAGGCGATGCCGGCGTTATAATCTTCAACCTCGAGATGTCGGCGGATCAGCTCGGGCAGAGGCTTCTTTCGATGGAGAGCAATATAGAGCTGACGAGGCTGCGTACGGGGAAGATAGAGAGAAACGACTGGCAGAGGATAAATCTGGCGACGGATCAGCTTTCGCGCATCAACATAACGATAGACGATACTCCGGGTATCTCTATAATGGAGATGAAGAACAAATGCCGCCGTATGAAGGCTCAGTACGGACTTGACCTCATAATCGTCGATTACCTGCAGCTCATGGAATCGGAGGGAAGGAGCGACAGCAGGCAGCAGGAGGTCAGCAAGATATCCCGGTACTTCAAGCTTCTGGCGAGAGAGATGGACTGTCCCGTAATACTGCTCTCGCAGCTTTCGAGGGCGCCTGAGCTGAGACAGGATCACAGACCGATGCTTTCCGACCTTAGAGAATCGGGCTCGATAGAGCAGGACGCGGACATAGTTATATTCCTTTACCGTGACGATTATTATAACGGGGCTGACAGCGAAAGGCCGGGCGTATGCGAAGTCAACCTCGCGAAGCACAGAAACGGATCGACAGGCAAGCTTGAGCTCACGTGGGTAGACCGGTATACAAAATTCAGCGATATGGCGTAAGACAGAAAGGCGAGGAGATGAATTTCACCGGACCGAAGCTCGAAAATACTTATTTTGGAGAGCTTTCTATCGAAAATATTTATATAGCCGAGCTTATACCTATGGCACCGGGAGATTATGTCAGGGTGTATCTTTACGCGCGCTGGCTTGCGGCAAACGATACCGCAATGACAAAGGCGGGCATGGCGGAAATGCTTGCGACGGATGAAAAGACGATAGACGGCGCATGGGACTTTTGGGAGGACTGCGGAGCTATCCGCAAGAGATACTTTGATGACGAAGACAGGCTCGACTTTACCGTTGAGTTCGTAAGCCTGAGGGATCAGCTTTTCGGAGCGGGAACCAAAGAGAAGGCGTTCGCGCCAGACGTACGCGAGGGAGAAGAGGTTCGGCCGGTTTCTTCGTTCGGCAACGAAGAGATCGTCAAATTGATGAAAAAACTTGAGTCGAAGATGGCGAGGACGCTGTCGTCATCCGATATGAAATGCGTGATTTCTTGGGTAGACGATCTTAAAATGACGTCGGAGGTCATAAACGCGGCAGTCGATTACTGCCTCGGAAAGAACAAGATGAGTTTTAACTACATATCAAAGGTCATAGAGGGCTGGGCGCAGGATGGGATAAGAACGGCGGACGAGGTGAGGGCGCATCTCGAAAGCAACGACCGGAAATTCTTCTCGTACAGGCGAGTTATGAAAGCACTCGGTTTTTCGCGTAATCCTTCGGAAGAGGAGCAGCGCATAATGGATACGTGGTTTGACGACATAGGCTATAACATGGACAAGGTGCTCGAGGCATGTGCAAAAACGGCGGGGATATCGAACCCGAACATCAAGTATGTCGACAGCGTGCTCAGAAACTGGGAATCGGAGGCGAAAACGCAGGGGCGCGGCGTCAACGAAAAGAAGCCCGTATCTGCGAGAGTCCTGAACGAATACTTCGATTTGCTGCGTCAGAAGGCCGAGGATGAGGCTGAGGAGAGAAGGCGGGAAGTATATGAAAGACTCCCCGAGATAAAGGAAATAGACGACAAGATAAAGGAGCTCGGAATGAAGCTTTCGCGCGCACTGATAACGAACGGAGATCAGAGTACGGGAAGGAAGCTGAGCGAAGAGATGGAACAGATGAATACGGACAGAGCTGTCATAATGGCGGAAAACGATTTTGATATAGATTATACGGATGTCAGATACAAATGCAGCAAATGCAGCGACACGGGGATAACAGATCTGGGAGTCAGGTGTACATGCATGGAGCAGCGCATGCAAGAGGCGGAAATATGGCAGCAACAAAAAGGAAAAGAAAAAAGAAAATAAATCCGATAAGGATATTTGTCGTGGCCGTAATGGCGGTGCTGATAGTGTTCTGCGGATATTCGGTCAAAAATATCATCGACCTTCATGCTGAGCAGAACGAGCTCAGGGCGAAGAATGCTGAGCTTACTCAAAAAAAAGAGGATCTGATCGCCGAGCTCAAGAATGTCAACGACCTTGGATATATAGAAGAGCAGGCGCGCAAGCAGCTCAAGATGATAAGACCCGGAGAGGTTTTGTACGTTATAGACGACGACGGCAGCAAAGAGGCGGCGGGACAGTCGAATACGGGAGGTCAGCCCGCGGCGGGAGGGCAGGCGGCGGAGGGTCGATCCGAGGCGGCGCCTGAGTCCGAACTCGGGGCGGAAAACGAAGCGGGCACGGAGTCATCGCCGGACGCGGAGACAGAACCGGAGAAAGAAGATGCACCGGAGGAATAAGTATGTCGCAGAAGCTGATTATAAAAGAGGTCATAGTCGTGGAGGGTCGCGATGATACGGCTGCCGTTCTGAGAGCTGTTGATGCTGCCACGATAGAGACGCACGGCTTCGGGATCACACGCGCGACGTGGAAGCGCCTCGAGGAGGCTTACAGAATGAGGGGACTCATCGTCCTTACGGATCCCGATCATGCCGGAGAAGAGATAAGGAAAAAGATATCTCGGAGATTCCCCGACGCCGGACAGGCGTTTATAGCGCGGAGCAAAGCGACGGCGGGCAGCGACACAGGAGTCGAAAACGCCTCGCCGCAGGATATAAGAGAAGCTCTGTCAAAAGTAAGCTTTTCTCTTACGGAAAAACGGGCGGAATTTACGGAAGCGGATTTGGCGGCAGCGGGACTTTCGGGGGAAGACGGTGCACGCGAGAGGCGAGAGGCTCTCGGGGAGGCTCTCGGAATAGGCTACGCAAATGCGAAAACGCTGCTCGGAAGGCTTAACGGACTCGGCGTGAGCCGTGAGGCTTTTGATCGGGAAACAGATAATTTACGGAAAAAAGTATGAGAGGAAGCATGGATCTTTTTTCACCCGCAGCTATACGTGCTATACGTGCGCGATACGGATTTCATAATGCGAAGAGCCTCGGCCAAAACTTCCTTACCGACAAGAGCGTGATAGACGCTATGATCGGGGCGGCCGGGATTTGTCCGGAGGATCTCGTTATCGAGATAGGGCCGGGAATAGGAGTGCTGACGGTCGAAGCGGCGAGATGTGCAGGCAGGGTGGTCGCGATAGAAATAGACAAAGCTCTTATACCGATACTCAAGGACAATCTTGAGGGAGCGGATAATGTAGATATAATAAACAAAGACGTTCTCAGGACCGATATCAACGATATTATACGCGGCAGCTGCATGAGGAGCGCAAAGATAGTCGGAAATCTTCCGTACTATATAACGACTCCGATCATAATAAAGCTGCTCAGTGAGAGTGTCGATGCCGAGAGCATAATAATAATGATGCAAAGAGAGGTTGCCGAACGTATCACGGCAGAGCCGGGCAGCAGGACATACGGGGCGCTTTCCGTCGCTGTGCAGTATCACTGCAAGGTCGAAACGGTAGTTGATGTTCCGAAGGAGTCGTTCATGCCGGCACCCAAAGTGGACTCGCGCGTCCTGAAGCTCATGCCGGGAGAAAAAAAGGTCGTAACACCTGTGAATGAGGATATGTTTTTCAGGTGTGTCAAAGCAGGCTTTGCTCAAAGACGAAAGACGTTGCTCAATTCGCTGACGGGAGGCGGCTTCGACAGGGAAACTGTCAGAGATGTTCTCGCAGGATGCGGGATAGACGCTTCAAGAAGACCGGAAACGCTCAGCCTCCGTGATTTTGCGGATATAGCCGACGGATTCTGTGCCGTATCGGAGAAATAAAGTATGGAGAAAAACAATTCATTTTACAGAAAGCATCTGGCAAACGGGCTGCCTTTCTGCCTTGTATGGTCGGTCGTATTAAATCTCATAATAGAAACTTTTGCAAGAAAGTATTTCGGCGGTATCGAATTTCTTTTGCAGCACCCCGTCGTGTTTTTTTATAACGCGTTTATCATATTTGCAACACTCTCCGTCGCCTGCATGTTCAGGAGAAGGCGTTTTTTCATAATCGTCATTTCGGCGATATGGTTGGCTGTGGGAATTACGAACGGCATAATACTGATGGAGAGAATGACTCCGTTCACGGTAAAGGATCTTTCGGCGATGACGGACGCCGCCACCATACTCACGAATTACTTCAACAAGGCGCAGCTTACCGCTATCGCCACGCTTATAATTGCCGTAGTCGTAGGGGTTACGCTGCTTTGGGTAAGGCATAAGGGTGAAAAGCCGACAGTGAGATACAGGGAGACGATAACCGCGGTCGTGCTGATAACCGCGATGACGTTCGGAGGGGCTGCGCTGCTCGTCAAGGCGGGATATCTCTCAACTTTCTTCGGAAACCTCGCGTATGCGTATGAGGATTTCGGAGTTCCGTACTGCTTTATCAACACGTGGCTCAACACGGGGATCCATAAGCCTGACGGGTATTCACAGGGCGCCGTCGCGGCTTTGTTCCCGAAGGATAAGCTCGACGCAAACGGGCACATCATCATTGACAGTGGGGATGTCGACGAAGATTATCCGAACATAATCTTTCTGCAGCTCGAATCGTTTACGGATCCCCGGCTTTTCAATAATATAGAGCTCTCGGAGGATGCGATACCGTACTTCCGTTCGCTTTCGCAGCGGTTTTCATCCGGATATCTTATGGTTCCGGCGTGCGGAGCGGGTACGGCAAACACGGAATTCGAGATAATGACAGGGATTTCCGTCAAGTTTTTCGGTCCGGGCGAATATCCGTTCAAAGGTATTCTGAAAACGGAGGTTGCCGAGAGTGTGCCGTTTGACCTTAAAAATCTCGGCTTTTCGACGCACGCCATCCACAATCATCGCGCCATGTTCTATAACCGCAATACGGTGTATGCCAATATAGGGTATGATACGTTCACTTCTGTAGAATACATGTCGGACGTCCCGAAAACCCCTAAAAACTGGGCAAAGGACGAGATCCTTACGCGTCAGATAATGGACGCGCTCAAATCGACCGATTCGCACGACTACATATACACGGTTTCGGTCCAGGGACACGGGAAATATCCTCCCGAGCAGCTTATAGCAGACCCGGACATAACCGTTACGTCGGCGCCCGATGAGGCTACGAAGTGGAGGTACGAGTATTTTGTAAATCAGATACACGAGATGGACGAATTCGTGGAGGATCTTACGACGACGCTTTCGGACTACGACGAGAAGGTTATTCTCGTAATGTACGGTGACCATATACCTGCACTCGATATAACAAAGGATACATACAAACGAGATCTTTATGAAACGCCTTATGTCATCTGGGCCAATTACGATTTGAAGAAGGTTGACATGGATATACACGCATATGAGCTTTCCGCAGAGGTGCTGGGGCGAATCGGAATTCACAGCGGTACGGTAACGACGTACCAGCAAAATGCCGACCATGCGGACAGCGGCTTCCTGAGCGGGTTGAAGCTGCTCGGCTATGACATGCTGTACGGCGACAGGTATATATATGGCGGCAAAGTCCCGTTCGAGAGAACGAAGATGAAAATGGGTGTCAAGCCCGTTAAAATAGACAGCGTCGTCAAGGTGGGCGACGCATACTATATTAAAGGCGAAAACTTCACCGAATACAGTAAGGTGACTCTTCGCGGCGAAACGTTGAGTACGATATACTTAAGCCCGACACTGCTCGCGCTCGAGGAAAAGGTCGATCCCGACGATGCCGCAAAGATGAAGGTAAGCCAGATAGATAAAACGAATAAAGAAATCATCAGCTCCACGGAGTGATGATATGCACGGAGAAAATATATGGATAACAAAAAGTTGATAACCGGTCGTTTGTGTCTGAGACGCATTTCAACAGATGACGCCGCGGCAATGTACGAGCTTGCGAAGGATCCCGAAGTGGGCCCGCCCGCAGGATGGAAGCCTCATGAGAGTATTGAGGAATCAACGGATATAATAAACAGTATTTTTCTGACCGGTGATTCGTTTGCCGTAACGGACAGGGAAACGGGGGTATTTATGGGAGTGATCGCGTTCGAAAACGACAGATACAGGCCTCACGCAAACAGCCGGGAGCTCGGATATTGGCTCGGCAGAAGGTATTGGGGATATGGATTTATGACGGAGGCTGCACGTGCAGTTATAGATTACGGCTTTGATGTCAAGGGGTTCGATCAGATAGGCATATGCACGAGCGAGACGAACAAAAGGTCACAGAGTGTGATTAAAAAATGCGGCTTCATCTATGAGGGGACGATAAGGCGCACATACAGGATATATGACGGGAGCCTCAGAGACTCGCGCGTCTATTCGATGACGAAAGCGGAGTGGGAAGCGAGGCGCGCATAAAATGCGTCAGCCGTGAAAAAGTCCCGCGTGTATGAGTTCGCGAAGATCGGGTAGAGAAATCTTTTTCAGTGTACACTTGCCGAAATATTCAGGGACGGTCATATTGATTTTCCCGTCGCGTATCTTCTTGTCGGTGAGGGCAAGCTGATATATCAGATCTGCACTGTGATTGAACGATGTATCGTAATTGAACGATGTAAGAATATCATCGAGCTGACCGGAGATATCAACAGAGGAGAGTCCCGTTCTGTACGCTCCGCGCGATTCCGCAATCATTCCCTTGGCAACCGCGGCGCCGTGCGATACGGAGTACGCCGAAAGCTTCTCTATGCCGTGGCCTATCGTATGGCCGAAATTCAGAAGCTGCCTGATGCCGAGATCATGTTCATCGGCCTCGACGAGAGATTTTTTGATAGAAAGGCATCTGTCGAGCACGTATTCGTGATCGTATTCGCGCAGCCGGTCTACTATAGTTGCGTCGGCGACCGCGGCGCATTTGATGACCTCTGAGGTCCCGTCGAGGAGTTCTTCCTTTGAGAGTGAGGAAAATGTTCTGTAGTCGGTGACAACGAGCGAGGGCTGCCAGAAAATACCTGTGAGATTTTTGCCGGAGAGCAGGTTGATTCCCGCTTTACCTCCTACTGCCGAGTCCACGGCAGCCTGAATCGTCGTAGGGACTATTAAATATTTGATGCCGCGCATGTATGTGCCGGCGACGAACCCCGCGAGGTCGCAGACAACGCCGCCGCCCAGCGCCAGAATGAGATCGCTTTTGGTGATATCCTCGTCTGCCAGAGCCTCTACTATGTTGGCATACGTATTGAGATTTTTGGAGTGTTCTCCGGTAGGAAATATTATCTTGGACGTCTGAAACCCGTGTTCCATAAGAGATGACATGACTACCTGAGAATACAGCCCGTTGACACGGCTGTCGGTCAGGATGCAGATCTTGCGAGGTGTGAATACGTCGGCGACAAATGCTCCGATATCACCTAATATGCCGTTCCCGACAATCACGTCATATGGTTCGGCTGTTGAAATTCTGATAGTTTTCATCGCTTTGACCGGATACACGGGGGATAATAAATTACAACTAATTTTAACATAACAAGCTTGCATTTGCAAAAGAAGAGATGACATATGAAAAAAGTACTTAAAAGGATGTTCTGGATATTGACGGCATTGGCGACGCTCGCTTTTACTGCGGCAATGTGTGTCAACGTCTATGTAGTGAAGCAGGGGGACAAACATCTCGTCTGGTCTATGAGCCCCGGGTCTGCGGCGATACCCGATGAAACGGCAGATCGCCTGACCGAACTCGGCGCGGACTGTATAATGGTTCTCGGTGCAGGCATAGAGGACAGAGAAACACCGAGCCCCATGCTCAGAGAGAGGCTTGATACGGCCGTAGATTTATACAAACAGGGCTTTGCGCCAAAGCTTCTACTGAGCGGTGACAACGGGACAAAAGAACATAACGAGATACACGTTATGCTGCAATACTGTATTTCGGCCGGTGTTCCGCCGGAGGATATTTTCTGTGACCACGCCGGATTTTCGACGTATGAATCCATGATCAGAGCAAAGCAAATCTTCACCGTGAAGAGGATGATTGTGGTGACGCAGAGATATCACGAGTACAGAGCTCTCTATCTCGCCTGCAAAGAGGGAATGACCGTACTCGGCACTTCCTCGGACCAGACGATACATTCGGGGCAGCTTGTCCGCGATGCGAGAGAAATACTCGCGAGAAACAAGGATTTTTTCCTTTCTGTGTTTGGTTTCGGAAGTGCCATGAGCGGTGAGACGATCGGTATAACCGGAGATGGCAGTATCTCGCACGGAGAATAGAAGGACATCATGATCGTCATTTTTCCACACTCATTTTACGTACGAGAATACTGTTTTTTCAGTGCAGAGCAAAAATCCTCAAAGGAAGCTTCCATGCCCGGAGAGGCGAAAGAGAACTCCTGATATTCGGAGAGGTCCGACTCTCAATACAGAAACATCCACGGATCGGCAGACCCCGTTTCTATGTGCTCTTTCCTTTTTGTGACAGTTCCGCCTTTTATAAGCTTGACAAATGACGCCCAATCCTCCTTTGACAGTTCTCCGGAGCCGGAGGTTGTGATGTCGTTTTCCGTTAAAGGCCAATGATCACTTTCTCTTTTTTCGTGATAAAACATATAATTGCCGTTTTCGACGTAAAAGCGGTACTTTTGATACTTAGGCGGGTTTGTCGAAGCATCGTAAGTATATGTAAACTCCGTGATTTTCTCAGGCTTTACGTCTGTACCGACGACAAACTCCCCGCTTTGCGGGAGGCTTTCTGACGGTCTTTTTTTCCCTCCTTGGGTCACCACCGGATAAAGGACGGCAATAGTCAGAACTACGGCAAAGACCGTTCTGAATTTCAAGAACCCGAGCCAAGTTGTATCAGAATACTTTTCAAAGTGTAACATATGCCTTGACAACTAAGAATATCAATTGTTCAATAAAATGAATATTGTTTGATAAATATAATTTATGTGATATTATTAAATAAAAATATATTTTAGGAAAAAATTTAAATATGATACTTCAATTAATCACGATGGCGTGACTGCACATGAACTCGGGCATGTGTTAGGACTGGCGCATTCTAATAGCAATCCATATAGCATTATGTGTCAAACAAAATATGGACGCATAGTTCAAAAACCGCAAAAGATTGATAATGACGAAATTGTTTCCATGTACGGAAGCTATTAGAATAGTGATATAGTGAAAGGGAGGTTTGAACACTATGAAAAAGAAAAAGATTTTTGGTTTTTATACTGTATGCATGTGTATTATACTGATGATATCTGTGACGGCTTGCCAAAATAATAAAAATAAACCTGTTACGCCTGATACCGGAAAAACCGATATTAGTTATCATGATTATCGTGTATCTATAGAAACGTCAGAGAAAAATTTGATGACGGTGAGCTCGGTTTCAGAAAGAATTATCAGGATTGAAAGTGTTCCCGAATTACGTGACTTTGTCAGTAATGTATTTATAGCAACGATCGATAGCATAGATGGGTGCAGTACTACTGTTCCGGAGGGACATTACACTTTTATGCCTTATGAATACGGACAGCTTACAGTTCTGGCAAACATAAAAGGCGATACCGAAGGCAATACAATAAAGTTCGGAAGAGCCGGAGGTGTAATTTCGATTTCTGATTATGAAAAAGGGGCTCCTCCGGAATTAATTCAAAATGATGATAAACACAGGCGTGAAGCCGGCATGGAAAATATTGACAAAGAGAAGAACTTTTATAAATTTTTTGCTGAAGAAGGAGATATCGAATTGGAGGCAGGTAAGACTTATTTATTCTTTGCTTTACGTAATCCTGAAACCGGATTTTATATAATAAACGGTGCCCAATACGGTTCGAGAGAAATATATCAACCGGAGAGCGGATCAACCGTATTCAGGAGTATGCCTGCTGAAAGCAGTTTGCGATTAAAAAATAATGAAACAGGTGAATATGAGTCGTTAGAAACATTCATCAAAGAATATTTTTAGAGAGAATATTTTCATAGTACAATAAATGAAAAACGGACGGAAGCATTGAGAGAGTGTGTGAAATTCTGTCTGTAAATTAGCCTTATACGGTAGCTAATTGAGTGGACTCCGGAATCACATAGTCGGCAAGTTTCTTGATTCGATTGTCCTCTCTGACAGAGAATTGAACTGCATCGATATAGAGCACCGGAGAGATTTCAGCAAGCGGCCTCGTCTGCCAATCCTCGATATCATATTCCTCGAGCAGGGCGGAGATGATGTTCTTCTTGCCTTCGGTCAAAGGCTTGACCTTGTAAACATCTTTTTTTCTTGTTTGACAGAAAACGAGACTCAGATATAATGCAGACAAAGGAGCCGAACCACCAATGGCGGCTCGACTCCCACTATCTTTCAACAAATCTTATATCGGTTTTTGGTGTTTACACAAAACTTGAAACTCTTTTGCAGTATTGCCGCAGTATTGACGATTTGCGGTATCCGGATCATTATTGTGCCGTATTATTCAAAATCGTCGAGCCGGTTGCGCTTTTGAGCTGTTGTCAGTGATATAGCACCTATAATGCTTATCGACATCAGCATTATCCACAGAACGAGCATATGGTCGTCTCCGGTTTCCGGTGATTTTGAAGCAGGGGTGCCCGTATGTGAAACTGTGTTCGCAGTGCCTCCCGGTTTGTTATCAGCGCCCGGAGTATTGTTGCTTCCCGGGTTGTTGCCCCCCGGAGTGCCCGCCGCGTTGATTGTCAGAGGTGCTGTCATTTTGCCGTCGTCGAAATTCACGGTGACAATGTGCATACCGACGTCAAGGCTTTGAAGCGCTGAAGGCTTCAGCGTTATGATCGTACTTCCTGCCTTTGCCGTATAGTCGGTATCGAGAGTCATGGTAATGCCGTCTATCTCAACAGAGGTGAAGTGGCTGAAGCATGTTTCGTCGTCCTTACTTCTCTTTACTGTTAATGTCGGTGCATCACTGCTTCCCTTTGTCCAGACGATTCCGCCTCCTCCTATAGCCGTATATGTTACATCAGATATCGGTATGTCTGATTTTATAAATTCAGCACCGACTGTCACATTAGACTCAGGCATTATAAACTTACCATCGGTAAGGGTAATTTTATTGCCGTTTGAATCCGTAACGGTAAGTGTTTTTAGTTTATATCCGGTGTCAGGCAATACGGTAAGCGTAATTTCCTCGCCGTCGGCTATTTCGGTAAGCTTGCTCGCCACTACGATGCCGTGCTCCGACGGAGTGACGGTAACGGAGTATTTTGTTCCAAGTCGAGGGATAGGAGCGTTTTCCTTTGCTCCGCATTTCGAACATACGCGAGTTTTCTTTCCCTGCCTGTCAGTTGTAGGTTTTACTACGACTGTCCATTCGCCGAATGTGTGCGTAAGCTTATCTATCTTTTTACCCTTCTCCATTCTTGTATTACAGCCCTTGCAGTATTTATCTCCGGTATATCCGGTATCCGAGCATGTCGGTGCTTTGGCATTTCGGGTTTCAAGCTGGGACGGATCGCTTTCGCAGATGTGAATTTTCTTTGTCGGCTCACCCTTTTCTAAAATTTCACCGCAGTCAGGGCACACCTTGTTACCGGAATAACCTGCACCTTTCTGGTTACAGTAAACCACTTTTACACTAGAAGGATCAAAGACGGGTTCACCATGCCCTGTTGCCGGAATCACGGCACCTTCTGCAAGCACCTGCATACATCTTTCACAGAATGTGTCGTCTTCTTTTCCGTTTGCCGTACAGGTAGGTGAAATCGCACCGCTGTGTATTCTTCCGGTTCCGTTGTGGTCGCAGTCGGTAAATACGGCTTCGATTTCTATAAGATAATCACTCCAAAGGTTATCCGCTGTCTTAGGAATTTCCACTACCGTAAAGGTCGTTTCGGATGAGAATCTGTCTTTGGGCGTAATGCCGCCTTTGATTACCTCCCAATGGTCGAATTTTTTACCGACAAGCGTGCCGATAGGCTCAGAAGCCTTTATCTTCAAAGTCTGGCCGATGCTTCCCGACAAAGTTTCCGTATCTCCGGAGAATGCCTTTCCATTGGTAACGATAACAGGATATGAACCTTTGGCAACCTTACGGTGTATACGATGTGAGCAGACGAGACATTCGCTGCTGTAAATCATATTACCGAAGGAATCATCAGTGATATATGTCCACTGACCGTACTGATGCAGTTCGTGATTCTTATATTTGTCACAGCCTTTGCATGCAAACCAGTGAGCTGCTCCCGTTACACCGAAGACTGCTTTGCCGTCTACGACGTATTCCCCGCGGACGGTGACGTCAGGGTCGTAGGAGCAAAGCGTGCCGTCTTTGTCATAGTACTTCCATGTGCCGGCACTTGAAGCCAGGAAACTCAAAAACTCTTCCTGTGTATATGTCATGTGATTATGCGCCAGCTTGTCCTTCTTTCGTGTCTGTTCGTGGCCACAGAAGGTACAGCTTCTCGTCTCTGTTCCGTATTCAGCTTCAGTCGGTGCTT
>CALIXS010000014.1 GCA_938046095.1 uncultured Clostridia bacterium | reverse complement strand
CGTTTACGGCGTGGACTACCAGGGTATCTAATCCTGTTTGCTCCCCACGCTTTCGTGCCTCAGTGTCAGTTTCAGTCCAGAAAGTCGCCTTCGCCACCGGTGTTCCTCCTAATATCTACGCATTTCACCGCTACACTAGGAATTCCACTTTCCTCTCCTGCACTCAAGTCGCCCAGTTCGCAGGGCATACAATGGTTGAGCCATTGCCTTAAACCCTGCGCTTAAGTGACCACCTACGCACTCTTTACGCCCAATAATTCCGGATAACGCTTGCCCCCTACGTATTACCGCGGCTGCTGGCACGTAGTTAGCCGGGGCTTCCTCCAAAAGTACCGTCACTTCCTTCTTCCTTTTGGACAGAAGTTTACGATCCGAAGACCTTCTTCCTTCACGCGGCGTTGCTGCATCAGAGTTCCCTCCATTGTGCAATATTCCCCACTGCTGCCTCCCGTAGGAGTTTGGACCGTGTCTCAGTTCCAATGTGGCCGTTCACCCTCTCAGGTCGGCTACTGATCGTTGACTTGGTAGGCCGTTACCCTACCAACTATCTAATCAGACGCAGGCCCATCCCATACCGATAAATCTTTGACGGTTTTTACATGTGTATATTCCGCTTTATGGGGTCTTAATCATCGTTTCCGATGGCTATCCCCCTGTACGGGGCAGGTTGCCTACGCGTTACTCACCCGTCCGCCGCTTTCCATGATGAAAATCTACCGAAGTTTCTTCTCTTCATTTCTCGCTCGACTTGCATGTGTTAGGCACGCCGCCAGCGTTCATCCTGAGCCAGGATCAAACTCTTATTTGTTTTGTATATATCTCTCTTTACGAGAAAAATATCATTTTACCTTGCTCAAAACGCTTTGCGTTTGCTTATTCTTTTCAGAATTACTGTTTTGAGAAATTGTCGTGGACCTGATACCCTCTACGGTATCGGTCTTTGCTTACCAATTTTTTATGGTTTCTTTTGACTTTTTCTATGCTATGAGGTTTTCTAGGTTCATGCTGTCTCCGTGAGGCAGCTTATTTATACTATCACTTCGCATGACTTATGTCAAGGATTTTTTATTTAATTCCCGACTTTCTTTCGTCCGCGATTTATTGTGACAGCATCTGATATAATATCACGGGGTGAACGCCTTTGTCAATTTGTCTTCAAAGTTTTTCAATATTTATTTTGCCGCTGCTTCGCTTGCCCTGACACGGCTATATATTGCGCCCGAAATACCGGTATACTGCGTTATTTTTTCGACTTCTTTCCGTGAAACTGGTAGTAGCAGACCTCGAGCCTGCCGTTGTACAGCTTGCGCCTGCGGTCTGCAGGACGCGCAAATACTTTTTCTTCTGCGGTTTTATCCGTCGTTATCATAAACAAAGACCAGTCCTGATGCTCAGAAAAGAATTCCCTGTACTTCGCGTATATTCTCTCAATCTGCTTTCGCTCGCCTATCCTTTCGCCGTAAGGCGGATTTGTTATGATTATACCGCCCGGCTCGTCCGATTCAAACCCTGTCATGTCCGCCTCATTGAACTTTATGTCGTCACTTACTCCGGCTTCGAGAGCGTTTTTGCGAGCGGCGGCGACAGCTCTTCCGTCATTGTCGGAGGCTGATATTCTAAGACGCACCCCGTTATCTATTGCAGAAAACGCCTTTTTCCTTTCTTCCTTCCATATCTCCGGCTTTATGATATCCCATCCTTCTGACGCAAAATTTCTGGAAAGACCCGGGGCGATATTTTTTCCGATCATAGCGGCCTCTATCGCGATCGTACCCGAGCCGCAGCACGGGTCGGCGAGCAATCTGTCTTTGTTCCAAAATGAAAGCTCAACCATAGCCGCGGCAAGTGTCTCTTTGATCGGTGCGGCGACGGCAGCCGCCCTGTAGCCTCTCTTGTGAAGCCCCTCACCGCTCGTATCCGCGGTCAAAGTAACGCGGTCCCTTAGGAGTGTAACCTTGACGTTGTATGCGGCGCCCGTCTCAGGCAGCGTATCCATGCAGTATATCTCGCCGAGCTTTGAGGCTATCGCCTTTTTCGTAACGCTCTGACACGCCGGGACGCTGTGGAGCTTTGATTTTACCGATGTTCCCGTAACGGTAAATCTCCCGTCCGGAGGTATAAGCTGCTCCCAGGGGAGAGCCTTGACCTGCTGAAAGAGATCCTCAAATTCAAACGCCTCGAATTCTCCCATAAGCAAAAGCACTCTGTCGGCAGTCCTGAGCCATATATTACACCTCGCGATCGCGCGCTCATCGCCCCAGAACGTCACCTTGCCGTTCTCCGTTTTTATTATCTCGTATCCGAGAGCTTCTATTTCTCTTCTGACCACAGCCTCAAGACCGAACGTCGCAGTAGCTATGAGCTTAATCCTCATAAACGGCTCCTTATCATCAAACAAAAAAACCGAGGCCGCGTGAGACCTCGGGGAAAATATGCTTTAGAGATACGGCTCGCGGCTGTTGAGCTTGTTGCTCTCTATGGCCTCTATGACATTGAGCGCCTTGCCCGTACCTATTGCGACACACTGCTCGGGATTTTCGGCAATGTGCACGTCCATGCCCGTCCTGGCCGCTATCCGCCGATCGAGCCCGTACAGATATGCTCCTCCGCCCGTCAGCATGATGCCGGAGTTTGTGATATCGGCGGAAAGCTCGGGCGGTGTCTGCTCAAGAACCGAATGACACGCCTCGCAAATCGTATACAAAGGCTCCTCAAGAGCGTCCATTATTTCCTCGCTCGTTATCTCGACAACCTTAGGGAGCCCACTGACGAGATCTCTGCCGCGGCATTCCGCGACGAGTGTCTCCTCCCGCGGCGCTGCGGTTCCGAGTTTTTTCTTCAGATCCTCGCTCGTCCTCTCGCCGATATAAAGCTTATGATTTCTCCTCATGTAACGCACGATCGATTCGTCAAACTTGTCTCCCGCGACCTTTACGGATTGACTCGCGACGATGCCTCCCAGCGCTATAACCGCGATATCGGTCGTTCCGCCTCCCACATCAATTACCATGACGCCGTCAGGCTTTGATATGTCGAGCCCGGCTCCGATGGCGGCCGCTACCGGCTCCTCTATCAGATAGACTGTTTTGCCTCCGGCCTGTGTCGCAGCCTCGCGCACGGCACGCTTTTCCACTTCGGTGACACCGCTCGGTACACATACCATGATTCTCGGCTTGAAGAAGCGACTCGAACCGCACGATTTGCGGATAAAATATTTGAGCATCTTCTCCGTTATATCATAGTCGGAGATTACTCCGTCCCGAAGCGGCTTGACCGCAACGATATTGGCAGGTGTCCTGCCGAGCATCTGCCTCGCCTCTTCTCCGACAGCAAGGATCTCTTCGGTGTCTTTGTTTACCGCGACCACTGAAGGCTCCTCGAGAACGATGCCCTTATTCTTTATATAAACCAATACATTGGCTGTACCCAGATCTATACCGACTTCCGTTGCCATGGCAGATCTCCTTTCACGAAATAGTCCGTTCTAATTATATACAATCAAAGACGCTTTTTCAAGGCACGGGAAAATGAAAATATCGGATTTTAACTTTGCATATGGAATTCACCTCTTCACTAAACCGAAAAAAATCGGATACTCCATACGACATATGGGGATATCCGATACTTCAGTGAACCATCCGATTACATACGTATACTTCCGCTGATAACCGCTTCTTCAAATATGTGCTAAAGGCTGTCGACAAAGTCTTTGATGCGATCCAGCCCCTCTTTTATCTGCTCTTCCGATATTGCATAGGAAATGCGGACGAAGCCTTCACCATTAGGCCCGAAACCGCTTCCCGGAACCGTTACGACATGCTTTTCGTCCAGGAGCCTGTTGCAGAATTCCTCGGAGCTTAAGCCCGTTCCTTTGATATTTGCGAAAATATAGAAGGCGCCTTTAGGCATAAGGGTGGTGATCTTTCCTCCCATCATGCTGTTGAGCCCATTAACCATAAGATCTCTTCTTCTGCGGTATTGATCAACCATTTCGTCTACCACGCTCTGATCTCCCGTAAGGGCATCGAGCGCCGCAATCTGAACGGGCTCGAATACACAGGATACGACATTTTCCTGCATTTTGACCATATTCGCGATGATCTCTTCCGGCCCCACCGTATAGCCGACTCTCCACCCTGTCATAGCGTATGCTTTCGACATACCGTCGATGATAAGCGTTCTTTCGCTCATACCGTCGGACTGCGCTATGCTGACGAATTCATCGTCAGTGTATATCAGCTTCCTGTACATCTCGTCCGAAATGACATACAGGTCGTGCTCAACAGCTATTTTCGCGATCTCATCGAGGTTTTCACTCGTAGCCACGGCACCCGTCGGGTTCGTCGGGAAATTGATAAGTATAGCTTTCGTTTTCGGAGTTATAGCGGCTCTGACATCAGCGGGATCGAGCATAAACTCGTTTTCCTCTTTTGACTGAACGGGAACGGGAACACCTCCCTCCGAGCTGATCATCCCATAGTAATTAACAAAGCACGGATCCTGAATTATGACCTCGTCGCCCTCGTCTACGAGTGCGAGCATGGTGAGAGTGAGCGACTCCATGGCACCGACGGTAATGATAACATTATCCTTTTCGTAGTGCATTCCGCGAGGTTCAAAGTCCTTTGCCACCGCCTCCCTCAGAATGTCGAGCCCGGCGTTCGGCGTATAAAAGGTTGCACCTGATTCAAGTGATCTTATTCCTGCGTCTATTATTCTTTTCGGCGTCGTAAAATCGGGCTGCCCGAAGGCAAAGCTGATCACATTGTCGAGACCGTATGATTTCCCGACCATTTTTCTGATAGCCGAACGAGGCACTGTTTCGCATCTTTTCGCTAATTTTTTCATTTCATTTCTCCCTGAATCTCAATAATATAAGCTTACGTTACAGTATTCCTATCTGTTCTTTCCGTTCAGTCCTTTATACCCGCGATCGCTTTTGCGAACTCCTTCTTACCCTGGATATTTCCCTGCCGTCCAATCATTATCCTCTGAGCCTGCGGAGAACCCGCTCCGTGAAGGGATTCCGTCCTGTAACCTACGGCCCCGCCGCCCAGGCACTCGTTTTCGAGGAATCGCAGGATACGCATGCGGTTTTCCGTCGTTGCATTTGGAACGGCGGCAAAAAATTTATTACAGATATCACCGATCGTCTCTCCGTTTTTTCCGGCAGGAAGATTTGATTCAAAATCCTTCTGGGACGGCATGGTCACCATAAGCCCGCCTGCAATATCCTCGGCAAGCCGAACTATCTCGTAAGGGTAACGCGTTACATTCTGCTTACATACATTTGCCAGAAGCATATCTATCTGGTAATTTCCGGCCTTTGTCGCACATCCCTCGCATGAGCATGCAATACCGCAGGAGAACAACGTCTCGTTGAGATGAGTCATCTCGATAAGCTTATCCTTTATAGCGGAAGCCTTCTCGACTCCGTTATATTCAGCCGCAAGCGCTGCGGCCCCGATTATGACGTCGCCGACGCCTACCTTACATCCGCCATAGCTCTGCCTGTGATAACCCGCGAAGCGCTCCACCATCATACCGGCGAATTCCGTTTCTCCGTTCAGGAATATGCGGTCGTTAGGAATAAACACGTGATCGATGACCACGAGAGCCTCCTGGCCTCCGAATTTGGCATTTCCTACATCTATCGGAGCCTTTTCGAGCTTGCGCGTGTCGCAGCTCTGGCGGCCGTATATCATATACACGCCGTCGGCATCTGTCGGGCATGCGAACGAAACCGCATAATCCCTGTCATCGGGACCCATGGCGATCGTCGGCATAAATATGTGCCAATGGGAATTTATTGATCCCGTCTGGTGCGCTTTTGCGCCGCAAACGACGATCCCGTCGTCACGCCTTTCTACTACACGAAGGTACATATCGGGATCGGTCTGCGCATGCGGAGCCTTGCTCCTGTCGCCCTTCGGATCCGTCATCGCTCCGTCTACTATGAGATCGTTATCCTGAATGTATATCAGAAATTTTTTGAAGTTCTCGTGATACGTTGTGCCGTGCGCGGCATCGATCTCGTACGTTGTCGAAAAGACCGCGTTGAAGGCATCCATTCCGACACACCTCTGGAAACACGATGCGGTCTTCTGACCGAGGAGACGCTGCATTTTCACTTTCTTTATGAGATCTTCGGTTGATTGATGAAGATGCGCAAATCGGTTGACCGTACGACCCGTAAGGTTCGACTTTGCAGTCATCAGATCGGCGTATTGCGGATCCTGCGCCAGTGCGTACGTCATCGCCACACAGTTAATGGATGGGCGGATAATCGGATGATCAACCCAATCATCTATCTTCTCACCGAACATATATACTCTCGTGTTGAGTCTGTGCAGACTTTCTATATATTCTGCGGGAGTTTTAAGTGCCATTATTTTTCCTCACAACTTCTGATTTATCGCTCTAAACATCCGCCTATATTATACCATTTTTAAGACACTTTTCCCACTGTCAGATTTCCCGCCTATACTCAATAGACTATGATCTTTTTCATGGACTTTACGGGAAGCCTTATACTGACAAAACTCCGTATAAGGTCGCAGCAAGACATACCGAGCCCGCTTTTTGCCCCGATATCGTTTTGACAGTAAAAAACCGGGAAGCAGTCTCGACCGCAGCCCGGAAGTTTATCGAATTCTTTGAGGAGCATCTCGAGAAAAACAGGCCGCAGATGCAAACATGATAAGGCGGATGCACCCCGGCGCTGCGGATCTGCCTATGATGAAAACGCTCCTCAGCCTATCAGCTTATTTATCGCCGCAAGCAGCGCGTCAACCTCTTCGTCCTTTGTTCCCCAGCCGGTCACAAACCTCACCGGTATCATACCGTCCCTTTCCGGTGCCCACTCATAGAACGTGAAATCCTCCTCAAGCCTGTGCACCACTTCAGCCGGCAATATCGGGAATATCTGGTTAGTTCTGCTCGTCCCGAAGAAATCGAGCCCCATCTCCCCGATACCCCTTTGCAGCTTATACGCCATCTCATTTGCGTGGCGCGCCATCTGATAGTAAATGCTCTCCTCTCCGCCCTCTAAAAGCGCCTCAAACTGTACGCCTATCAGTCGTCCTTTCGCGAGCATGCTGCATTTTTGTTTTATCATCCAGCGAAAATGGTCGTTGATTTCATCGTTCATGATAACGAGCGCCTCGCCGAACAAAGCCCCGTTTTTGGTTCCGCCTATGTAGAAGGCGTCGCAGAGCTCTGCAATATCTCTGATCGTAAAATCACAGCCGCGGCACGTAAGCGCAGAGCCCAACCTCGCACCGTCTATATACAGCGTCATCCCGCGCTCACTGCATTTTGCGCTTATAGCCTTGAGCTCGGAAAGCGAATAAACCGAACCGCTCTCAGTAGGCTGAGAGATATACACCATGTGAGGCATGAGTGTATGATCATCTTCAAAGTCATCCCACGACCTGTCTATGAGCTCCGGCGTCAGCTTGCCGTCGATACCGGGCATATCTGTTACTCTATGGCCTCCCGCCTCGATTGCCCCCGATTCATGGCGATAAATATGTCCGCTCCTCGGTGCGACTACCGCTTCGTAAGGCTTTAGGCCCGCCGATATCACCGTAACATTGCACGGAGTACCGCCTACCATCATGTATACGTCACAATCCTGAACACCGATCAGATCCTTTACCATCTGAGCGGCGTGTTCGCTGTGAGGATCCATGGCATATCCGTCGGTATGCTCCAGGTTTGTTTCCGCGAGAGCCTGCATCACCTTTGGGTGTGCTCCCTGACTGTAATCCGATCTGAAATAAATCATCGGTTCATCCTCATTCTTTATCATCTGTAATTTCGCCGTCATGTGTACGTTATATTCACCGGACAGGGTCAGAAACTGTGGCCTCCACCTCCTCCGCCGGAGCCGGAGCTGCCTCCTCCGAAACTGCCGCCTCCGCTGAAGCTGCCTCCTCCGCCGGAACTGCTGCCTCCACCGCTTGACGGTTTATATCTTCTCTGGCGCAGGAGTGTCGTATTGAGCACCGCGGATGTTACGCCGGCTACGGTCATCGCAGCAAATACCTCACCGGCAGCTGTCTTATGCTGCCTTCTCTGACGGACAACTATGATATAATTTATCAGAATAGCAAGGGATACGGCTATCAACGCGTTTGTTATATGCTTCATGGGCTTGGCAATTTTACCTCCTCCGAGCAGCGTCATTTCCTGACGCATCGCCTCACTGGCACACGCATAATATTTGCCCGCCGATGCCATTTTATATATATTGTCCGTTATAGCCTCTGCATTGCTGACGGTTATGACGTCGTAAACCATTCCGCGGCTGAATATCTGAATGATGCGGTTATTCATATCTATGACGAACAGCGAACCGCTCGCCGATCCGAAATGTTCGTCATAAAGCTCCTTCGCCCACATTTCCGTCGTTTTCCCTTCCGAATATCCGGTTATCACCCCGAATGAGCCGTATTCCGACATACTCTGGAGCTGTTCGGTCAGCCTGGCTTTTTCCTCATCGGTAAAAAGCCCGGCATCGTCGACAACCACCGCATCGGGCGATGCAAATGCACAGACTGAAGTCAGCACGACAATTATCGCAGCCGATACGGTCAAAAGAATTTTATTTCGCACGATCATTTCCTCCCTCCCTTGTAAAGAATGAAGGTACGGGTCTTGTCGAAAGCAGGTCGTAGTATTTTATAAGCGAAAAAGCCGTCACCGCCGATATTGCAGCCATTGTAAGAGCCGCCGCATAGTAATAAATATCCGCGACGGGATCCCAAACCGACACGCCAAACGCCATGACAGCGCCCGCAAGCGCGAGCAGCGCCGGGAGCATCATCGATTTTTCGGTGACATATCTGAGCGACGCCATACATTTAGTAAAGAGAAACACGACGACCACAAGCGTGACGCCGGAAGCTATTTTGAGCTTCATTGACGGAAGCATATAACCGTAAAATGCGGGAATTGCCCCATAGAGGGAAATCGCAAACGGTAGCGCAACCCACGCAAAAGTCGCCATGACCTTCGCCAGATATGTGAAATCTACGTTTTTGGTCACTTTATCTTTGCGCCCACGGCTCCTTGCCGCTCTTATGGCGTCAGGCATTTCGACCTTATTTCCCTTAACGGACCAACCCGGATCGAATACGTGATTTTCTTTGTTGGCTATTCTTGCAGACTCCGAACCGAATAACGCCATCGCGCACATCATAATGATGTCGCATACTCCGAGCGCCGTGCGCGCTGTTGCCGACAGCAGAACTGTCAGCAGAACAAACATTAGCACAGCCGTTATAGCGGTGCCCAACGCAAACTTTCTGCCGTCAACAGGCATATCGGCAGACATCTTGCCGGTCTGACCGTTCACGATAGAATACGCAACTCTGTCTCTGTTTTTCCACGTGAGGAACCAGACCGGAAAAAGCACGGGGAAGCGTTCTTTGACTTCGGGCCTGAGCGAACTTACCATATCGTCCTCTTCAGGAACGACTGTTTTGTATCCGCTTTTTTTGAGTTTTTTGCCGACCTCGAGATACGCCTCATTCGCCGCGCTCACTTTGGCTGCCGCCTCGTATGCCTCGGAGCCTACATCAGCTCTGTCGGCATAAAATCCGGCGAGATACCCCGGATCAAAGTCCACAATCTCCCGCTTATCGAAAGGCATAATGGCCTCCGATATCGTGTCGTCGAAGAACGATGACGCATCATATGGTACGCCCGTATATGTTCCCGCAACGTTCATATCGATCCTGTATGTCGACTCTATTCTCTCGTTTCCGTCTCGGCGATAATCTTTCGCCTCGATGGCGGTATTTGTGTTAAAGACGATATCATAATTCCAGTAGGGTATGTATATACCTCTGAACCTTTCGAGATATTCGTCTTTTTTGAGCGCACCGGGAAGGTACGGAATTTTTGATACCCCTTTCTTGTATATTTTCCTGCAGCTTTCCTTCGTTATATGAAACGGAATAATAAACCTCGGACGGGTTTCGGTTCCCATTTTGCTCTGAAGAACCGCCTCTCCGCCACAGTAGCTGCAATAGCTCACAATCTGCTCATCGGTCGAAAGCATCTGGGCGCCGCAGCTTTTGCATATGAACGAAACTACGCCGTACTCGTCCTTCGACTCGTCGGCACCCGCATTAACGGCAAAATTTCTCACGGGGAACCTGCTGCCGCAGTAAGCGCAGCCGAGACTGTCCGTCCTCGGAATGTAGTTTAGACTGCTCCCGCAGTTTGAACATTTGTATGACATGAGATAATTATATCATAAAATCATCTGAGTGTCTTATGTGTCAGTCCCGTTTTTTCGAGCGCCATTACAATCAAAGGGATAAGCGCTATATGAAGTATTATTCCCGGTACAGCCCCTGTGAGTGCCCCCGATACGAATGCGGTAAACGTAAACCCATCTCCTCCGGCGCCGAGGATCGCCACCATGGCGCAACCCCATATGATCCGCCCCGCCGTCATCGCCGTTATAAGGGCAATATATATGCTGCTCTTTTTTTGCGGCAAAGCATTATACATGAGACCCGCAACAAGACCGTATGACGCGAGCTCAAATGCCATCGCAAGTCCCGTCGGCATGAGAGGCGGCATGCCGAAGATCGCTCCTCTCAGAAGCGGAGCGATAAATCCGACAGCCAAAGCCCAAACCGGACCCGATATGAACCCCGCGAGCAATACAGGGATGTGCATCGGGCTCAGCAGCCTTCCTATCTGCGGGATCTGTCCCGTGAGCAGCGGCAGCACCATGCAGAGCGCAAGGCATACCGCCGCCGATACCGTATTGAATACACCGTGTTTCTTTTTCATTTTTCTTCTCCTGTTCTGACTACGATATCCGCATGCTCACAGGGTTTATACCACTCAAATGCCGTGCGTTCGAGCGGGATCCACCTCTCAAAAAACACCGCGGCCCCGTCTTTCCCGTTCCTCGCCGCCAGACGCTTCCTCTGTTCGCGATCGGATATATCGAGGTATATCTTAATGTCATAATATGCCGCGAGAGTCGGATGTGTGCTGTAGACGCCCTCAACGATATTAAGCTTTCTAAAGCTTATGTTTTCCGGTTCGCCGAGGGAAAAAGTCTTGCAGCTGAATTTTCTGTACGCCACATCGCGCCCTTCGGTAAGCGGCACGAGAACCTCCTCCTCAAAACGTTCGCGGTCGACATTGCCGCCCGCCTCGGCGTAGCGCTCTTCTGTCCTTTGTTCGGGTCTGAGAAAAAAATCATCCATATGAAACACATTGCACTCAAAGCTCTCGGCTATCTCGGCCGCAAGCGACGTCTTTCCCGATGCGGATCCCCCGTCTATCGCTACGATGTGAAAGCCTCCGTCACAGGAAGCCTCTGTCAGCGCGTTCATTACGTCCTGGTGCATGGATCCGTTCCTCCCTCAAACAAAAAACAGAAAGGCTCCGTTCATCTTCCGATGAACAGATACCTTCCTGGTACCATTAAAATCAGATTTTAACTGAGTCCCGGACACCAAACCGGTAATCCGACACGGCTTCTGCCGCATCATCCGTTTGTAAGGGCCCTTATTTCGGCTACGGCATCCTTTATGAGCGCCGTCATTCGGATTTCTCCCACGCCTACGATGATATTACCACAAAGCTTGACAGGTATCAATACTCTCACGGCGCGGGAGCGCCCGACGGCCTCCGCCATTTTCGGAGTTATTTCCCCGAGCATCGAGTCTGCTATCACTATGCCGACGGCTCCGACTATTATATCGGCCTTACCCGAACAGACAACGACAGCGTTTTCTCCCGTCGCACCGCGATCAGCACCCGCTTTTACCATTGCGCCGGTCGCAATACTGTTCGTCCCTGCGGCGATCACCTGTGCGCCGGGAATGCTCGTTTTGATCGCTCCTACAAGCTGCTTTCCGAGGCCTCCGCCCTGACCGTCTATTACGAGTATCGTCATTATGTCCTTTCTAAAAGGCTGCGTCTCAATAATGATCCGCAGCCCGTGATATTATTTTTGTGAATTAACTTAGGTTGTCCGTTCTTATTTCTCCACAACGAGAGCAGTTCCCATGCCGCCGCCGATGCAGAGTGTCGCGAGACCCTTCTTTGCATCACCCCTCTTCATCATCTCGTAGATGAGGGTAATAAGGATACGGCATCCTGATGCTCCGATAGGATGTCCGAGCGCTATTGCCCCGCCGTTTACATTGACCTTTGACATATCGAAGTCGAGATCACCGGCGACGGCCAGCGACTGGGCGGCAAATGCCTCGTTCGCCTCAACGAGATCCATATCCTTTATCGTAAGGCCCGCCTTATCGAGAGCCTTTCTCGAAGCAGGGATCGGCCCCGTGCCCATGATGCTCGGATCTACACCTGCGGAAGCGTAGCTTACGATCTTTACGAGTGGCCTGATTCCGAGTTCTTTCGCCTTATCAGCCGACATTACGACTACTGCGGCACCGGAATCGTTTATTCCGGAAGCATTGCCTGCCGTTACGATCCCCCCGTCCTTCTTGAATGCCGGCTTGAGCTTTGTAAGACCCTCGATCGTCGATCCGAATTTAGGGTGCTCGTCAGTGTCGAAGACGACAGGATCGCCCTTGCGCTGAGGAATTTCGACGGGAACGATCTCATCCTTGAACTTGCCGGCTTTGATAGCAGCCTCCGCCTTCTGCTGCGATGAAAGCGCGAACTCGTCGAGCTGCTGGCGAGTAAGACCCCACTGCTCGGCGATGTTTTCCGCCGTCACGCCCATATGATAATTATTGAATACATCCCAAAGGCCGTCATTCACCATAATGTCGACAAGCTTAGTATCGAACATTCTCGCTCCCCATCTCGCGGAAGGAACGGCATAAGGTGCCATCGACATGCTCTCGGCGCCGCCTGCTACTATTATATCTGCATCCTCGGCCTTGATGATCTGCGCCGCAAGCTCGACAGCCCTCAGACCCGATCCGCATACCTTGTTGAGCGTGAACGCCGGAACTTCCTTAGGAATGCCCGCATCCATCATCATCTGTCTTGCGACGTTCTGTCCGAGTCCCGCCTGGAGCACATTGCCCATTATGACTTCGTCTACTGTTGCAGGATCAACACCGGCTCTGTTCAGAGCCTCCTTAATCGCGATTGCGCCGAGTCTGCGCACAGGAACGCTTTTGAGCGCTCCGCCGAAGCTCCCGATCGGTGTTCTTGCAGCACCTACAATTACTACTTCTCTCATTGTACTACCTCCTGAAAAATAGATTCCCGATATAACTTTATATAAAGATCTTATTCTCAATATCGGCCTGTCCCGGCGACGTACAAACATCATCGCCTACAGTATTTACGCCGTCGTTACCGCCGATATTGCCGATCTTCATGACTTTATTTATGTGCCGCCCGATGCCGCGGTATCATAACTGTACTGTGACACCTGTAAGTCGCGCCGTATATTTTACCTCCATATGATCAGGTTTAAGAGCCTCCTTCGCCTGCCTCAGATTTTCGAGACCCATATCCTCCTCCCGGTTGACATATATCACCTCCTGCGGCAGCACCTTGCAGAATTCGCGGCAAACAAGCTGATACAATCCCCTGTAATCGTCATTCGCTTTCTCGAAATGCTCTATTGCAGTATCATCCGACGAACGCTCTCCTATCGCAAACGCCTCCAATCTGCCCTTTATGAATATAGCAGCCGAGTATACTTTCTCGTCTTCCAGATGGTCGATTATCGCATCTATCGCCTTATATTCGCTCTCAAGGCTGTCCGTTTCCTCGGGATCGTATTCTTTTGCCTCTTTTATACGAGCTGTAAGCGCCTCGATATCTTTACGCATATCGGATGTGACAGGCTTCACCTCATACTCGTATGTCCTTAGAAAGAAATTGAGGTGATTTTTTTTCTTGTGGAGCGCCCGACCCGAAAGTTCTATCAGCTTTTCCTTAAGGTATACATATTCGTCATCATCCCGGTCGTGTACGAGCTCTATCCCGCCGGGGAATGCATCTCTCATAACCGACTTCAGATGTTCCGGTATCCGAGTTATAACAAACGGCACACCCGCATCGTCAAATCTCGCCTTGCACGCGAGTATCGACTCCCTGAGGCGCTGAGGATCGTACCTTCCGTCCGCGGTGAGCGGCATGGAAATTACTATATCGGAATCGGCCCTCATGCAGTCGGAACCCGCTATGATCAGATAATCTCCGAACTGTTCCCAACAAATGCAGTAGCTGTCCTTCCATATAAGGTTTGCGAGGTATGTATATCCGGCGCCGTGGTAATCGCACGACGCAAAAAATTTTCCGAGTATTTCTTTATCCTCATCTGCCGCACTGTCAAAACAGTGACAGAGTATATTCATAGCTTAAGCCTCCATCGTTCAATCGTATCGAGCCTCTCTCGATCCGTATAATCGAACATCAAAGGTGTTATCGTCGCATATCCGCGCAACGATGCGGCCGTGTCCGTATCGTTACCGGTCCCGCCGCAGTCACGCGGTTCTCCTGTTCTCCTGTATTCTCCCGGCGACACCTCCTCAAAATGGTCGTCGTAAAACGTATCACCGGCAGAGCTGATAATGAGCCCCTGTATCTCACGGACTTCGCGATCGGGAGTATTTATGTTCAGCACGGTCGTCACGGGAAGCTCCCCGACCACATGCGGTATGACGGCGACAGCAAGCCTGCATGCAGCTTTGAAATGCGTAGCGTGATGTCCCTCGACCGAAACCGCTACCGCGTGACATCCGAGCAGTGTCGCCTCGGCCGCAGCTCCGACTGTACCGGAGTACAGCGTGTCGGCACCTAAATTATACCCGAGGTTTATACCCGAAAATGTTATATCGACGGATTTGCCCAAATCCCGTACAAACTGCAGGCCCGCTCTGGTGCAGTCCGCGGGAGTCCCGTATACCTTCCACGCCCTTACAGCCCCGTAATACTGAACCTGATCAATCCTGACCGTATTCATCAAGGTGATCGACTGGCTCTTGCCGCTCTGCTGCTGCGCAGGGGCGGCAACATATACATCTCCGATCGCGGCGAGGGCATCGGTGAGCGCCCTAAGCCCGGGAGAATCGATTCCGTCATCGTTCACAATCAGAAAATTCATCAGTATTTTAAGACCTTTCCAATGGAGTCGTAAATCACGAGATCCGCACGTCCGTCATATGAGGTCTCCGATTTGTTTATAAGGACGAGATGACGCCCTCTGAAATAATTGATAAACCCTGCCGCCGGATAAACCGCAAGCGACGTACCTCCTATAATAAGAACGTCCGCGTCCGCAATCACGCCGACCGCGCTGCTGATAGTATCCTCATCGAGCATCTCCCCGTAAAGCACGACATCGGGTTTAATCCTGCCTCCGCAGCCACAGTGAGGAACGAAACCGTCACAATTGGCCGGATCAATTATGTAATCGAGTCCGTATGCTTTGCCGCACCGTTCGCAGTGATTGCGCAGCACGCTGCCGTGAAGCTCATACACCGTTCGGCTTCCGGCCTTCTGATGGAGTCCGTCTATATTTTGTGTCACGACCGCTTTGAGCCTGCTCTCACGTTCAAGACGTGCGAGCGCAATATGCGCGTCGTTCGGTTCGGCATCGCGGTATATCAGATTTTCTTTGTAATATCTGAAAAACAGTTCATTGTGGCCGTAATAAAAATCATCCGACAGTATCGTTTCCGGTGCGTAGCCGTAAACCTGCTTTGCGTGATACAATCCGCTCTCAGATCTGAAATCGGGGATATTGCTCTCGGTGGACACTCCGGCACCGCCGAAAAAGACGATATTGTCGCTATCTTCCACTATAGATTTTAGCCTCTCATCCATTGGTATGCCTTTCTTCCGCCGGTTGCCGCGTCCGGTATGCTGTGATATGATATCTGCAAAGATACCCAAGCTATTATATCATAAATCGGAGATCAGTAAAATATGAAAAAGCAAAGAAATATGGCGGTTGCAGCTCTCGCGCTGATCGACGAAACGTTCGGCGCGGAGGCCGATAACAAAGCTCCGTCATCAGAACAGGCGTCCGATACGCCTACCGCCGGCG
This sequence comes from uncultured Clostridia bacterium, assembly GCA_938046095.1. GTDB lineage: Bacteria > Bacillota > Clostridia > Peptostreptococcales > Anaerovoracaceae > Eubacterium_B. Next base: position 172,653 of record CALIXS010000014.1, on the reverse strand, counting down.
ACATATCGGTCGAAATATCAACTGAAGCCCATTTAGCGGGCGGTCGTGAGGGTATAAAGACGGCGCTCGTCCTGAGCGGAGGCGGTTCGCGCGGAGCTTACGAGTGCGGCGCGTGGCAGGCCGTCGTCGAACTCGGCATCAGGATAGACATGGTCGTAGGAGTATCTGTCGGCGCCCTCAACGGGGCCATGGTTGCTCAGGGTGATCAGCCCCTTACGTCCGAGCTCTGGCGCAGCATCGAAACCGATAAGGTATTCGATGTGCCTGCCGACGCTCAGCTTGTAGATTACGCTCAGGAATTTTTCAAGCAGGGCGGTGCGACGAGCAAAGGTCTCCAGAGGACCGCAAAAAAATACATAAACGAGGATATTATCAGAAAAAGCGACGTCGACTTCGGGCTTCTGACCGTCGAAACGCCTTCGATGAAGCCTCACTATCTTTGGAAAGAGGACATTCCCGAGGGAAGGCTGCACGACTATATCATCGCGAGCGCTTCCGCGTTTCCCGCCGTGCATCGGTACAGGATAGACGGCAAAGACTATATCGACGGCGGATACGAAAACGTCATTCCGATACACATGGCTTGGGAACGCGGTGCGGACAAGGTCATCGCCGTTTATCTGAAAGCACCGGGAAAATTTATCCCTGATGAGATCCGATTTCGGCAACGCGACATTACCCTTATACAGCCTAATATCGATCTCGGCAATTTTCTCGTGTTCGACAGGGGAAACAACCGCCGCATAATGCGGCTCGGATACCTCGACGCTATGAGAGCCTTCGGCGTTTACGACGGCTCATACTTTTCGTTCGTCAAACGCGATTTTGACATGCGCACAGTCAAGGGAGCCGATGCTGCAGGCCGCATATTCGGGCTTGACCCTTTGATTCTGTATAGGCGCCAAGCGTTCCTGGGAGCACTCCTGAGCGGCGTCGTGGACGCATCGGTTGCTGTCGACGAAATCGCCGGCTTAAAAGAGCTCCGCCTCGATGCCATACGAGAAATAGCAAAACAGGTAAACAAAAAAGCCGCGACCGTTTATATAGCTCGCGACCTTAAATCAAAGGGCAACAAAAGCCTGTTCAGCAATGCCTCTTATATTCCGCGTGCCGTGCGCGACCAGGTACTGGCGGCGAAATTTCTCGTCAAGTGCGGACTTATATAAGAAACCCGTGCTCCGGATATCCGCAGTACATCGTCTGCGCTTCAGCCGCATTTTGAAAAGCCGCAATTCCTGCATATCACGCACCCGCCCTCGTGTTCGACAACCGAGCCGCACTCGGGGCAGGAGTGTATCTCCGCGGAATTCGCCGGTATGAACGTTTTCTCACCGGCGCACGCGTCACCCGCCGCTTTTTTTATCCCGGTTTTACCTGCGGATATAGCTTCGGGTACAACACGGTATTGGCCGAGAGCTTTGTTCGCCTCTATTGTATCGTTGACCTTCATTATTACCTTTGCAATTGCGTCCGGGCAGCTCGTGCAGTTCATCCCCTGCTGTCTGATCGTCGACGGGCATCTGATGCCTTTGAGCTGATCGTAAACCTCATTTATCGATATACCGCTCCTCAGCGCGACCGATACAAGTCTCGCCGTCGCTTCGCTCTGACTCGGGCAGCCGCCCGCCTTGCCCGTGCTCGTAAACACCTCGCAGATACCGTTTTCGTCGTAATTTGTCGTTATGTACAGATTGCCGCAGCCGATCCTGACCTTTTCGGTAAAGCCCTGCGTGATCTCGGGGCGCGGGCGCGGCTCTATATGACCGTACCCTGCGGCATTACCGTGCTGCGCTGCATTGCCGCGCTCACACGCGTTTTCACTCACCGCCTGATCAGCCTCCTGAGCATCCGCGCCGGCGGCCCTGTTCACCTTACCGATATTAAGTACCTGCTCCTCGCGGCTGCCGTCTCTGTATATCGTCGTTCCCTTGCAGCCCTGTCTGTACGCGAGCATATACACGTTTCTGACCTCGCCGCGTGTCGCGGAATTAGGGAAATTGACCGTTTTTGAGACCGCATTGTCCGTATGCCTCTGGAAAGCGGCCTGCATAAGCACGTGATCCTCAGGCGTTATATCCTGAGCGCTGACGAACACCTTTCTTATATCCTCCGGTATTTCCGTGCAGTTCCTGAGCGTACCCTCCTGCGCGATCTTTCTCATCAGATCGTCGCTGTATACGCCTCTATCCCTGAGAACCTGAACAAGCACAGGATTGGCTTCTATAAGTTCGGTACCGTCCATTATATTCCTGATAAACACGTAAGCAAAAACGGGCTCCACGCCGGACGAACATCCCGCGATTATAGAAAGCGTGCCGGTAGGTGCAATCGTCGTTACGGTCGCATTTCTGACAGGCTCGCCGTCCTTGAGCGTACTAACGCCTAACAAAGGAAATCCGCCCCTCGTTTTGGCTAACTCCGCACTCGCGATATGGCCTGTCGTGTTTATAAAGCCCATCAGCCTCTCGGCAAGTGCGACGGCCTGCGGCGAATTATACGGTATGCCCATTAGATTAAGCGCGTCAGCCCAACCCATCACTCCAAGCCCGATCTTTCGTGAGGCCCTCGTCATCTCGGCAATCTTCTCAAGCGGATAGTTGTTGGCATCTATAACATTATCGAGGAAATGGACTGCCTTTTTGACCGTATCCTCGATAAGCGGATAGTCGAAATCATACTTGCCCGCCGGATTCCTGCGCAGCATCCTGACGAGATTTACGGAACCGAGATTACAGCTTTCATAAGGGAGCAGCGGCTGTTCTCCGCACGGATTGGTACTCTCGATCTCACCTGCGGTCGGAGTTACGTTATCGCGGTTCAGCCTGTCAAGGAAAATGATCCCCGGCTCGCCGTTTTGCCATGCGTGTTCGACGATCATATCAAAGACCTTTTTCGCCGAAAGGTGCCCCACAGCCATACCGGTCTTCGGGTCGATCAAATCGTAATCGGACTCGTTTTCAACAGCCTCCATAAAGGCCTCCGTAATTCCGACGCTTATATTGAAATTCGTTATGTCCTTATTGTCGGACTTGCAGTTTATAAAATCGATAATGTCAGGGTGATCCACCCTCAAAACACCCATATTTGCACCGCGCCTCGTGCCTCCCTGCTTAACGGCCTCCGTCGCGGCGTTGAATACCTTCATAAAGCTGATCGGTCCGCTGGCGACACCTCCCGTCGACCGAACCGCCGCACCGCTCTGGCGGAGCCTCGAGAACGAGAATCCGGTACCTCCCCCCGACTTATGTATCAACGCGGCATTCTTTACGGAATCGAAAATGCCCTCCATGCTGTCCTCCACCGGAAGGACAAAGCATGCGGAAAGCTGTCCCAGCGTTCTTCCCGCGTTCATCAACGTCGGCGAGTTCGGCAGAAACTTAAGATCCGTCATCAGTTCATAAAAAATGTCCGATAGAGCCTTGGTATCTGCCGTGCTGTCATATTTAGAATCGACAGCCGCCATAGTATCCGCGACACGCCGGAACATGCCGTCAACCGTCTCGATCAAATTCCCTTCTTCATCCTTGGCGAGGTACCTCTTTTCGAGCACGAACCTTGCATTTTCGCTTATATCTTCTATTGCCATTATATCCTCCCATCTACATCATATGCGCGATACCGCCGATTATATCACTATATGTTGTGTCAGGCAATAGGTTTTTAGAAAAAAGTGATAATGATTATCATGCACGTCGGTTTACTGTATTCATCCTTTGCCTTCGTTCGAATCGCCTGTGACATAAGTCCGGTATTCGTTCTTATGATGAAAGGCTTTCATTCTTTTGATTATAAACATGCGCTTTACTAATTTGATATAGGTGCCTACAATATAGTTGTAAGATGATATCGATAGTATTATATATATGGAGGGGATTAAAAATGAAAGCATTCAAAGAACTCTTGATAAACGCTTTTACACTTAACACCGACAGGCCGACATACGAGACGAAGAGCTTCTATGCCATAACCGACAGATATAACATGTTCAACTGAACTGCCGCTGATGAATAAAAGCGATACCAAAACCAAAAGCCGGGGATTCCGTAACTTACAGTTATGTGAATCCCCGTTTTCATGTTACCTCCGGATACAGCTGCCGTTTCATCACGTCCGACTTACAGGGCAAATATATTTCTCAAAAATCAAAACCGCTGCAGCCATTGCAGTTTCAATGTCTACAGCGGTTTTATCAATACTGTTTTACATATAAACTATGTTTTTCTGTACCTTTGATGCACCGAATCGGTTTTTAACAGGTTCGGCAGTTCAGGGGTATTACTCGATGATTTCGGTTACGACACCCGAACCTACCGTCCTGCCTCCCTCACGAATAGCGAACCTCAGTCCCTCTTCTATCGCGATAGGCGTTATCAGCGAAATAGACATCACTACGTTGTCTCCAGGCATGCACATCTCCGTGCCCTCCGGAAGATTCAGATCGCCCGTTACATCCGTCGTCCTGAAATAAAACTGCGGTCTGTATCCGTTGAAGAACGGTGTGTGGCGTCCGCCCTCCTCCTTCTTCAGTACGTATACCTGTCCCTTGAACTTCGTGTGCGGATGAATCGTTCCCGGCTTCGCCAGTACCTGCCCTCTTTCGATCTCGTCTCTCTGCACTCCTCTAAGAAGCGCTCCGACGTTATCGCCCGTCTCCGCCGAGTCGAGTGTCTTTCTGAACATCTCGAGACCTGTCACGACTACCGTCCGCTTCTCGTCCGTAAGCCCTACGATCTCGACTTCCTCTCCCACCTTGAGCGTTCCTCTCTCTACTCTGCCCGTAGCTACTGTCCCGCGCCCCGTAATAGAGAACACGTCCTCTACAGGCATGATGAACGGCTTGTCGTTGTCTCTCTTAGGCTCAGGTATATACCCGTCTACCGCTTCCATAAGCTCTACGATCTTATCTCCCCACGGTCCCGCAGGATCCTCAAGCGCCTTGAGCGCAGATCCTCTTACGATCGGCGTATCGTCTCCCGGAAACTCGTACTCCGAAAGAAGCTCTCTCACTTCCATCTCGACAAGGTCAAGAAGCTCCTCGTCGTCTACCATATCGCACTTGTTAAGGAACACGATAATGTACGGTACTCCTACCTGTCTGGAAAGGAGGATGTGCTCTCTCGTCTGAGGCATAGGTCCGTCCGTCGCGGCTACTACAAGTATTGCTCCGTCCATCTGCGCCGCTCCCGTGATCATGTTCTTTACATAGTCCGCGTGGCCCGGGCAGTCGACGTGTGCATAGTGTCTGTTAGGTGTCTCATACTCTACGTGTGACGTTGAGATGGTGATGCCTCTTTCCTTCTCCTCAGGCGCCTTGTCGATCTGGTCGAACGCTACGTCCGTACCAAGTCCGTATCTCTGGTGAAGCACCGTCGTGATCGCCGCTGTAAGCGTCGTCTTGCCGTGGTCTACGTGCCCGATCGTTCCGATGTTGATGTGCGGCTTGTTTCTCTCAAAATGCTGTTTTGCCATTTTATTTTCCTCCGAAGAAATGTTTTACAAAAGAAAACTATTTACTCTGATTGATCTTGTCTACGAGGCTGTCAGGCAGCTTTTCAAAGTGGTCAAACTGCATAACGTAAACGCCTCTGCCCTGTGTTTTTGACCTGAGGTCCGTAGCATAACCGAACATTTCGGAGAGAGGTACCATGCCTCTTACCGCAACTGCTCCGTTGGTCATGTCGGAGCCCTCAATCTTGCCGCGGCGCGAACTGATGTCCCCTATAACATCGCCCATGTATTCGTCCGGTACGGTCACCTCTATCTTGAATATAGGCTCTAAGAGTACAGGCTTAGCTTTCCTGACAGCCTCTCTGAGCGCCATCGATGCGGCAACCTTGAACGCCATCTCCGACGAGTCGACCTCGTGATATGAACCGTCATAGAGCTCAACGCCCATGTCGACAACCTGATATCCCGCAATAGGTCCGTTCTGCATCGCATTCCTGATTCCGTCTTCGATAGGGCCGATGTATTCCTTAGGAATGGCGCCTCCCACGATTGAGTTGATGAATTCGAAACCCTCGCCCGGCTTGCGCGGGAATACTTTGATCTTGACGTGCCCGTACTGGCCGTGACCGCCGGACTGCTTGGCGTATTTATTGTCCACATCCGCTTCGGCCGTTATGGTCTCCTTGTAAGATACCTGCGGCTTGCCCACGTTGGCCTCGACCTTGAACTCTCTAAGAAGACGGTCGACTATGATTTCGAGATGGAGCTCTCCCATACCCGCGATTATCGTCTGACCCGTTTCGTCGTTCGTGTAAGTCTTGAACGTCGGATCCTCTTCAGCCAGCTTTGCGAGGGCGATACCCATCTTTTCCTGACCTGCCTTTGTCTTAGGCTCGATAGCTATCTCGATAACGGGGTCAGGGAATACCATGGACTCGAGTATGATCTCTTTCTTCTCGTCGCAGAGGGTATCACCCGTCGTGACGTCCTTGAGTCCCACGGCAGCTGCGATATCCCCGGAATACACCTTTTCGATCTCGTTTCTCTTGTTGGCATGCATCTGCAATATCCTGCCGATCCTGCCTTTCTTGCCTTTTGTCGAGTTATATACGTATGAGCCCGACTCGAGCGTTCCCGAATAGACTCTGAAGAACGCGAGCTTACCTACAAAAGGATCTGACATTATCTTGAACGCGAGAGCCGCAAACGGCTCTTCGTCCGACGAAATCCTCTCTTCTTCTTTGCCCGTCACGGGATTTACTCCTTTGATAGGCGGTATATCAACAGGAGAAGGCATGTAATCGACAACGCCGTCGAGCATCATCTGCACGCCCTTGTTCCTGTACGCCGATCCGCAGAACACAGGCACCATTTCGCACGCGATACACTGCTTTCTGATCGTCGACTTTATCTCGTCCGTCGTAAGCTCCTCGCCCTCGATGAACTTCATCATGAGCTCTTCATCGCACTCGGCGACGGCTTCGAGCATTTTATCTCTCCACTCCTTCGCCATGTCGAGCATATCCTCAGGTATATCGGTTATTTCAAATTTTTCTCCCAGTTCATCCTGGTAGATTTCGGCTTTCATCGTTACAAGATCGATGATACCGACAAATGTGTCTTCTGCTCCGATAGGCAGCTGTACCGCGACGGCATTGGCCTTGAGCCTATCCTTAACCATGTCTATGACACGCAAGTAGTTTGCGCCGAGTATATCCATTTTGTTTACGAATATCATTCTCGGTACGCCGTACTTCTCCGCCTGTCTCCAGACCGTTTCGGACTGCGGCTCGACACCGCCCTTTGCACAAAGCACTGTTACGGCACCGTCCAGAACTCTCAGCGATCTTTCGACCTCTACCGTAAAGTCCACGTGGCCCGGGGTGTCGATAATGTTTATCCTATTGCCCTTCCATTGTGCAGTGGTCGCAGCAGAAGTGATGGTTATACCACGTTCCTTTTCCTCTTCCATCCAGTCCATAACGGCTGCACCGTCATGCGTTTCACCGACTTTGTGCGTCTTTCCGGTGTAGAAAAGAATTCTTTCAGTCGTCGTGGTCTTACCGGCATCGATATGCGCCATGATACCGATGTTTCTCGTGTTTTCAAGCGAGAATTCTCTGCCAGCCATTCATATCCTCCATATGCGTAAGAATTCCGATTACCATCTGAAGTGCGCAAAGGCCTTATTGGCCTCCGCCATTCTGTGGGTATCTTCCTTCTTCTTTACGGCCGCGCCGGCATTGTTAGATGCATCTATGAGCTCCTTGGCCAGCTTCTGGTCCATGGTTCTCTCACCTCTGGCTCTGACAGCAGCCGTGAGCCATCTGAGGCCCAGCGTCTGTCTTCTCTCGGGTCTTACCTCAATAGGCACCTGGTAGTTCGCGCCGCCGATTCTTCTTGCTTTAACTTCCAATACAGGCATGATGTTATTCATTGCCTTTTCGAATACTTCCAGTGGTTCTTCGCCGGTCTGTTCCTTTATGATGTCAAAAGCATCGTATACGATGCTCTGCGCAACACCCTTCTTGCCGTCGAGCATGATGCTGTTGATCAGCTTGGCGACTGTGACATTTCCGTAGACCGGATCAGGAAGTACTGTACGCTTTGGCGTGTTACCTTTTCTTGGCACTTCTCTTCCCTCCATAAAATACATGACTGAAGCTTCACCCGGCTTTAGCCGGATTACTCTCCCGCACCGCCTCTACGACTATGCGCGAGTTTGTCGGGGGTACTCGACATATCCCGGCGCGATCATAAAAAAATGAAAATCCTGAAATATGCCGTTTGCGCTCAATATACAAAACATATATCAAGAGCTCGTCTGTTCCCGTTAGCTCAAATCAATCCGATAGTTTGTCTTACTTTTTCTTGGGTTTCTTGGCACCGTACTTTGAACGGGCCTGTCCCCTGTTGGCGACACCTGAGGCGTCGAGTGTCCCTCTGACAATGTGGTATCTTACACCAGGGAGGTCTTTGACCCTTCCGCCCCTGATAAGAACTACGCTGTGCTCCTGGAGGTTGTGCCCGATCCCCGGAATGTAGGCTGTTACCTCGATACCATTAGTAAGACGTACTCTGGCGACCTTACGAAGAGCCGAATTAGGCTTTTTAGGCGTAACAGTCTTTACCGATGTACAAACGCCTCTCTTCTGCGGAGAGTGTGTGTTCGTCGCTGTTCTGTTAAGCGAGTTCATACTCTTACCCAAAGCCGGTGCATTCGACTTTTTCGCCGCCGTGGTCCTGCCCTGACGTACTAATTGGTTAATAGTAGGCATCCTTTTCTCCTTTCTGTAAAGTTGTTGATATTTACAGTCAAATCGGCCCCGAAAGCTTATCGGGGCCAAATTGACCAAAAACCAAATGATATTTTATCATATCAGCCGCGCCTGCGCAAGCAATTTGCTCAGCTCTCGGACGTTTCGAGATCATATATAATCGACGAAAGAGCCTCCGGCAGGCTGTCATCGTCTGCGATTTGCGGCCGTTCAAATGCTTCGTCTGCGGAGACATAAGCCGGATCATCGGGAGATCTGCCCAGTAAGCCCTCGCGTTCCGCTTCCTTTGCGGCTCTCGAAGCGGCCAACTCCGCAGCTCTTTCCTCCGCCATCCTCCTCATATAATCATCTATATACGCCTGATTTTCACCGTAGTCGACGGAAATATTGCAATACTGCTTCATTCCGGTTCCCGCAGGTATGAGCTTGCCGATTATGACATTTTCTTTGAGCCCGAGCAGTCTGTCGTTCTTTCCCTTGATCGCGGCATCGGTCAGCACGCGCGTCGTCTCCTGGAATGATGCCGCCGACAGGAATGAGTTTGTTGCGAGCGAAGCCTTCGTTATACCGAGGAGGACACGTTTACCGACGGCAACCTGCTTGCCCTGTTCTTCCATGGACGCATTGGCTTCCTCAAGTTCAAGCCTGTTATACATGCTTCCCGGGAGCAGATCGGTATCGCCCTGATCCTCTATCCTGTACTTCGAAAGCATCTGGCTCACTATGACCTCGATATGCTTGTCGTTGATATCAACACCCTGATTTTTATATACTCTCTGGACTTCCTTGAGGAGATACTGATATACCCCCTGAACACCGTTGAGTCTCATGATGTCGTGCGGATTGAGAGGCCCGTTCGTTATGTTGTCTCCGGCCTTGACGGTATCTCCCTTGCGAACAGCGAGCCTTGCTCCGTAAGGAATGATGTATGTCCTGTCTCCGCTTTCTTCTCCTCTGACGACAACCTCCGTCTTGTTGTCGCTGCGCACGGATATGTCGATAACCTCGCCGTCGCCTTCGCATATCTCGGCAAGACCCTTCGGCTTACGCGCTTCGAAAAGCTCTTCAACTCTCGGAAGACCCTGCGTGATGTCGGAGCCTGCGACGCCTCCCGTGTGGAACGTTCTCATCGTAAGCTGTGTACCCGGCTCGCCTATAGACTGCGCCGCTACGATGCCTACCGCCTCACCTATCCGTACGGCCTCGCCTGTCGCGAGGTTCCTGCCGTAGCATGCGGCGCATACGCCCGACTTGCTGCGGCACGTCATTGCCGACCTGATATATACCGACTCTATCCCGGCTGCAACAATCTTCTTCGCCGCATCATCCGAGATTTCCCTGTTTGCCGCCACGATCTTCTTTCCCGTCTTAGGATCGTTTATATCGTAAAGCGCGGTGCGCCCCTGTATACGTTGATCAAGAGGCTCAATGATTTCCTTTCCGTCCGTGAAAGCTCTCGCCTCGACGCCCTCTGTGGAACCGCAGTCGAGCTCCCTGATTATCACGTTGTGAGAAACGTCGACGAGTCTCCTCGTCAGGTATCCGGAGTCCGCAGTACGCAGAGCGGTGTCTGCAAGCCCCTTACGGGCGCCGTTCGACGAAATGAAGTACTCGAGTACAGACAACCCCTCACGGAAGTTCGCTTTGATAGGGATTTCGACGGTATGTCCGGTAGCGTTTGCCATGAGTCCGCGCATCCCGCCAATCTGCCTGATCTGGTTCTTGGAACCCCTCGCTCCCGATGCAGCCATGATATTCAGATTGTTGCCGGGGTCGAGCGAATCCATGAGAGCGTCGGCGACGTCGTCGGTCGTCTTGTTCCACAATTCTATTATCTTGTCATATCTTTCGGCATTTGATACGAGCCCGGCGCGATAAGCTCTCTCATATCTGTCTACTTCCGCCTGCGCTTCGTCTATGATTTCCCACTTGTTGTCGGGGATCTTCATGTCGTCTATGCCGATCGTGACTGCCGCCTTTGTCGAATATTTGTAGCCCATAGACTTTATGTAGTCGAGCATTATCACGGTGCCTGTATTAGCGTGAACACTGAAGCACCTGTTTATAATTTCACCGAGCTTCTTCTTTCCGCACAGGAAATCGACCTCGAGCGAATACGGATCCCTTTTCCTGTTCACATAGCCGAGATCCTGCGGAAGTCCCTGATTGTATATGAAACGGCCTACCGTGGATTCTACGAGACGACCCTTCGCGTCATCCTCGCCGGCGTACATTCTGACTTTGACCCTGGCATGTATTCCTACAACACCGTTCTGATACGCCATGAGCATCTCGTCCACATCCGTGAATACTTTGCCGTCTCCCTTTTCTGCAATGCGCTTAAGTCCGGCAGCTTTGTTGGCAGCGACGATCTTCCTGTCGGTGAACTCGTCCATGGCATATATCGTCTTTTCCTTGCCGTTGACAGTCTGCGTCTTTTGGGCGGTACCCGGATATGTGAGATAATAGGCACCGAGGATCATGTCCTGAGTAGGGCTCGTAATAGGCGATCCGTCCTTAGGCGCAAGTATGTTGTTTACCGAGAGCATGAGGAACCTCGCCTCTGCCTGTGCTTCTACAGAAAGAGGGACGTGCACGGCCATCTGATCCCCGTCGAAATCGGCATTGAACGGTGTGCAGACGAGCGGGTGCAGCTTGATGGCCTTGCCCTCAACAATAACCGGTTCGAACGCCTGTATTCCGAGCCTGTGAAGAGTCGGTGCGCGGTTGAGCATTACCGGATGTTCTTTTATCACCTCTTCGAGGACGTCCCAGACCTCCGGCTTGACCTTCTCTACCATGCGCTTGGCATTTTTTATATTGTGAGCGTAGCCCTGCGCCACGAGCTCTTTCATTATGAAAGGTTTGAACAGTTCCAGAGCCATCTTTTTAGGAAGTCCGCACTGATAGAACTTGAGCTCAGGTCCTACTACTATTACGGAACGTCCCGAGTAATCGACACGCTTGCCGAGCAGATTCTGCCGGAATCTTCCCTGCTTTCCCTTGAGCATATCGGACAGGGATTTGAGCGGCCTTGACCCCGGTCCCGTTACAGGTCTGCCTCTTCTGCCGTTGTCAATCAAAGAATCGACGGCCTCCTGAAGCATGCGCTTTTCATTCCTGACTATGATATCCGGAGCGCCGAGCTCAAGAAGTCTCTTGAGCCTGTTATTCCTGTTTATGACCCTCCTGTAAAGGTCGTTAAGATCAGACGTTGCGAAACGTCCGCCGTCGAGCTGCACCATAGGTCTCAGATCGGGCGGAATGACCGGCACCACCTCGAGCACCATCCATTCCGGTCTGTTGCCTGACAGTCTCAGCGCCTCTACGACCTCAAGCCGCCTTACGATCCTGACCTTCTTCTGACCGTTCGCGCCGCGCAGTTTTTCGCGAAGGAGAGCGGACAATTCGTCGAGATCTATATCGCAAAGCAGTTTGCTTATAGCCTCGGCGCCCATGGCTGCATCAAAGCTGTTTCCGAACTGCTCCCTCGCCGTCCTATATTCCGTATCGGTGAGTATCTGCTTGTAAATAAGTCCGGTATCTCCCGGTTCAGTTACGATGTACGAAGCAAAGTAAAGCACCTTCTCGAGGTTTCTCGGCGTAATATCCAAGATGAGCCCCATGCGTGAAGGGATACCCTTGAAATACCAGATATGGGAGACCGGCGCTGCCAGGGCTATATGTCCCATACGCTCTCTTCTCACCTTCGCCTTCGTCACTTCAACACCGCAACGGTCGCATACTACGCCTTTATACCTGATCCTCTTGTACTTCCCGCAGTGGCACTCCCAATCCTTCATAGGGCCAAAGATGCGCTCGCAGAAAAGACCGTCTCTTTCGGGTTTGAGCGTCCTGTAATTGATCGTCTCGGGCTTCGTCACCTCGCCGTGCGACCACTCCAAAATCTTATCGGTCGATGCCAATCTTATCTGAAGTGAATCGAAATGATTCAGTTCGTAATTATTCGGCTTTCTTATTGCGTTTATAATATCAGTCAAAGATCTTCGCCCCTTTCCGTTTACTCATCTGCCTTGTCGGAAGAATCAATGCTGCTTTCTCCCGGGGCTTCTTCGCTGAAACCGCTCATGAACAAATTATCCTCGCTGTCGAGCCTGTTATCGACATCCATTATGCTGTCGATTCCCGTCTGCTCCTCGTAATCCGAAACCTCCTTGAGCTCGATCTCCTCGTTGTCCTCCGTAAGTACTCTGACGTCGAGAGCAAGCGACTGCATCTCTTTGATAAGCACCTTGAACGACTCTGGTATGCCCGGCTCAGGAATATTTTCGCCCTTTACGATGGCCTCATACGTCTGAACACGCCCTACTATATCGTCCGATTTTACCGTCAATATCTCCTGGAGCGTGTATGCCGCACCGTACGCTTCGAGAGCCCAGACCTCCATTTCTCCGAACCTCTGTCCGCCGAATTGCGCTTTGCCTCCGAGAGGCTGTTGTGTTACGAGCGAATACGGACCCGTGCTCCTCGCGTGGATTTTGTCATCTACGAGATGGTGGAGCTTGAGCATATACATGTACCCTACCGTTACAGGGCTATCGAAGTACTCACCCGTCCTGCCGTCTCTTAGACGAAGTTTTCCGGTCTGTGAATATCCGCATTCTTCGAGAAGCTCACGGATGTCCTTTTCCGTTGCGCCGTCAAATACCGGTGTCGAAATATACCATCCCTTACTCTTCGCCGCGAGCCCGAGATGCACCTCGAGCACCTGACCGACATTCATACGACTCGGCACGCCGAGGGGATTAAGCATTATCTGAAGGCTCTGTCCGTTCTCAAGGAAAGGCATATCTTCCTCAGGCAATATACGCGATATGACACCCTTATTTCCGTGGCGCCCCGCCATCTTGTCTCCGACACTGATCTTTCTCTTGGTCGCTATATAAACTCTTACGAGCTTGTTTACTCCCGGGTTAAGCTCATCGCCGTTCTCGCGCGTGAATATCTTTACATCGACTACTATGCCCGTTTCGCCGTGAGGCACCTTAAGCGAAGTGTCTCTGACCTCTCTCGCCTTTTCACCGAATATCGCGCGCAGCAGCCTCTCCTCCGCGGTAAGGTCGTTTTCGCCCTTAGGCGTAACCTTTCCGACGAGGATATCGGTGGCATCGACTTCCGCGCCTATTCTTACGATACCCTCTTCATCAAGATCCTTGAGAGCCTCTTCACCCACGTTGGGAATATCTCTCGTTATCTCCTCGGGTCCGAGCTTGGTGTCTCTGGCCTCAGATTCATATTCCACGATATGAAGACTTGTAAGGACGTCATCCATCAGAAGACGCTCGTTTAGTATAATGGCATCCTCGTAGTTATAACCCTCCCATGTCATAAATCCGACAAGCAGATTCCTGCCGAGCGCGATCTCGCCCATATCGGTGGAAGGTCCGTCGGCGATTACCTCACCCTGCTCCACTGCCTCTCCACGGCTTACGATCGGACGCTGGTTGATGCACGTCCCCTGATTTGAGCGCTTGAACTTGAGGAGTCTGTATTCGTCAAGTCCGTTATCGCTCTCTCTTCTTATCCTGATGCTCTCGGCGTCGACAAATTCAACGGTGCCTGCGCTCTTGGCGAGCATTACGACTCCCGAATCGCGAGCCGCCTTGTACTCGATACCGGTTCCTACTATAGGAGCCTCGGTCACAAGAAGAGGAACCGCCTGACGCTGCATGTTCGAGCCCATCAAAGCGCGGTTCGCGTCGTCGTTTTCGAGGAACGGGATCATTGCTGTCGCAACAGATACGACCTGCTTTGGCGAAACATCCATCATGTCCACCTCTTCCCGCGGGAACATCGCAATTTCGCCGCCCGCGCCTCTCGCCGCGACCTTAGAGTTCACAAAATGCCCCTCCTCGTCGAGCGGTTCATTTGCCTGCGCGATGATCATGAGCTCCTCTTCATCTGCATCTACATATTCTATTTTCCCGGTTACTATTCCCGTTTTTTTGTCGACAACTCTGTACGGAGTTTCTATAAACCCGTATTGGTTTATAACGCCGTATGTGGTGAGCGAACCGATAAGTCCTATGTTAGGACCTTCCGGAGTCTCTATAGGACACATTCTTCCGTAGTGCGAATGATGAACGTCCCTGACCTCAAATCCGGCTCTTTCTCTTGAAAGCCCTCCCGGTCCGAGAGCGGAGAGCCTTCTCTTATGCGTAAGCTCGGCGAGGGGATTGTTCTGATCCATAAACTGCGACAGCTGTGAACTGCCGAAGAATTCTTTGATCGCAGCCGTTACGGGCCTTATGTTCATAAGCGCCTGAGGCGTAGCCATATCGACATCCTGTATCGTCATCCGCTCCCTTACGACGCGTTCCATCCTTGCAAGACCTATGCGAAATTGATTCTGAAGAAGCTCACCGACCGTCCTGAGCCTTCTGTTGCCGAGGTGATCGATGTCATCGGTCGTTCCGATGCCGTAATTCAGATTTATGATATACGAAACAGCGGCGATTATATCGGCCATTATGATGTGTTTAGGCGAAAGCTCATCCCTGCGCGCCCTGAGTTCGCGCTTTATGTCCTCTTCCTCTTTGTTAGCATCGAGTATCTCCATCAGTACCGGATAATACACCTTGTCGCCGAGCCTAAGGTCCGACGTGTCAAAACCGACATATCCTGAAATGTCGACAAATCTCGAGCCTATAACCTTCGTGACGCGTTCGTGCGCGTCCTCGTGCATGGCATAAGCCATGACATATTCGACACCGGCGTTCTCTATGACCTTTGCCTGTTCTCTCGATATGACGGAGTCCTTCTCCGCAAGCACTTCTCCGGTCATGGGATCGACTACATCTTCGGCAACCGTAACATCGACCAGCCTGCCCGTCAGCCCGAGCTTCTTGTTGTACTTGTATCTGCCTACATGTGCGAGATCATAACGCTTCGGGTCAAAGAACAAAGAGTTGAGCAGAGATCTTGCGCTGTCAACAGTCGGAGGATCGCCCGGGCGAAGCCTCTTGTATATTTCCTTGAGACCGCTCTCGTAATCGGTTGTCGTATCCTTCTCGAGAGTCTTTATAAGCCTGTCGTCAGGACCGAATATATCGAGTATTTCCTGATTGCCGGAAATGCCTAAAGCTCTGAGCAGCGTGGTGAGCGGCTGCTTGCGCGTGCGGTCTACACGCACGGAAATGATCTCGTTTGAGTCCGTCTCAAACTCGAGCCATGCGCCTCTGTTAGGTATTACCTGCGATGAAAAAAGCTTTTTATTCGATTTATCCGTTTCTACACTGTAATAAGGTCCCGGTGAGCGAACGAGCTGCGTTACAATAACTCTCTCCGCGCCGTTATATATGAAAGTGCCCTTGTTGGTCATCAGAGGAAAATCTCCCATAAAGACTTCCTGTTCCTTGACCTCACCCGTCTCGCTGTTCACAAGCCTGACTCTGACTTTCAGCGGAGCAGCGTAGGTGACGTCCCTTTCCTTGCACTCCTCCTGTTCATACTTCGGAGGATCGCTCAGAGAGTAGTCGATAAACTCGAGCGTGAGGTTATTGGCGTAATCTCTGATAGGGGAGATGTCTTCGAAAACTTCCTTCAGGCCCTCATCCAGAAACCACTTGTATGATTTCGTCTGGATATCGATGAGGTTCGGCATCTCGCTGACTTCATTGATTTTGGCGAAGGTCATCCGGTCTTTTCTGCCTACTTTTACGGGTCTTGGCATTTTCATCACTCCTTATGATTTAACAGTTTACATTCGCGTGGCAGTCTAATATATTATCACATTTATGTCCAGCGGTCAATAGATGGGCAACTTTCTTTGACCACCGGTAAGAAAAACCACAAGTGTTCATTGACCACCACCGGACCGCCTTGATTTAACACGAAAAAACAGTTTAATACATAAGAAACTGAAAAAATAGAAAAAGATAATCCGGATGAGATATTTCTGTTTAACTAATTTTTGTTCGCAAATGCAGTAACAAGTTGAACATTGACAGTTGAATATTCCATCAGACAGCACAGGCGTAAATCCGATCCGGTTCGTTCTCAAAGATTTCGTCAGGAGTGCGGTAGCCGACGAACCTCCTCTTCTTTTGCCCATTCAACGAGTTTTCGTAGTATACTATTGTCCATAGAGATCTCCTTAGATGATCTGCTGAATGAAAGTTTTGTAACTTCATTTTATCACAGAGGCGATCTCTTTCCTTTTCTACAAAAACTCCGTAATTATTTTACACTAACCAACTCCCGACCACCGAAATTGCGGGGATGGGGAGTTGGATTGTTCGGGTTGGATTTTCATTTCAGCATAGCGTCTACGACCTCGCTCAAAGGCGTAAACTCCCCCGTGTCAGGATCCTGAACGTAAGGAGTGCTGTCGTAATCCTTTATTCTTCGCGTGCTGTATTCGTAATAACCCAATACATATCTGTCCGTGTTTTCATTGTAGTCAGCAAAGAAAAGATAGATTCCACCCACCTCAAATCCCTCTAAAAGACAGCTTGAGTCAAAATACCACGTGTATTTATCTATGTTTGTCTGCCCCGCATACGCCCTTTTTGACTCCCAATAGCGTATCACGTCCTCAGGCGCATCCTTTTCGAACTCGGCTATGGTGACCTTTCCGCCATGAACGGCAAAAACCGGCGCATCGGAATGAAGCTCTCCCTTATACGTCTCCAGTATTTCCAAGGTGCCGTAAGTTTGAGGAGTCTCATACCACGTGCCGTCCATCGCGGTATTGCTGCATCCGTCTATAGATTTTACGCGCGCGACAAAGACGTGACTGACATTATCGCGCAGTACCTTCGGCTCGCTGACGTCGATTGCGTACTCGGCTTCTACTTTAGCCAATACGATACTATTTTCATTTTCATCTTCGGTTTCGGATGAAGCTGACGACGTCATGGTTTCCTTGCCCGATTCAGAGGATGAGGCGGCCTTTCCTGAAGAAATACCCGATTCGGTTGAGCCTGCGCACGAGGTTAAAACGAAAAGCAAGAAAGCGAGTATGAGCGCGCCCGTTATTTTCTTTCTTTTCATGAATCAATACCTCCCGTAAATTGATACTACCTCTTCGTTATCGACATATTGAGGCTTTGTTACGATACGATTATGTTTTATTTGGCACATGATACTGTACGGATTGGAATTGCTGTGAGCAAGACCCAAGGCATGACCTATCTCGTGCGCCGCCACTGCATCATGGTTTATAGAAGTATCATATTTGTATTTGTTGTTAAAATGAATCTTACACCACAGATAATTAACAGTATACGATTGCTGCATATTATTGGCGTCCGAGAACGTAGTCACAGCGACAACATTTAATGTATTATAATATGTTTCTCGGACCGTTAATCAAATGACCTCCGAGCAATGCGGCATATGAATTGGCAATACTTAAGAAAAAGCTTATGAGAATAACCAGAGCAATAACGATGATGTGATAACAAACTTTGTTTCGTAAAATAAAGGCCTTCATATTTATCCCCCCTTCTTTTAGAAAAAACTTTCAATAAAAGCGACAGCGGGCAGATAAGAAATGTATTTGTTTTAATACATGATAGCATTTTGCATCAGTTTGTCAAGATAGACTCTGCACTCCAGAGATCTCCTTAGATGATTTGCTGAATGAAAGCTTTGTAACTTCATTTTATCACAGAGGAGATCTCTTTCCTTTTCTATAAAAGCTCCGTAATTGTTTTACATTGACATCATAAAAAGGCCGCCGCTTTTGTCGCGGCAGCCTCCCCAAAAATTCCGGCAAAGTTCTTCTATTTGAGTTCGACCTTTGCTCCGACTTCCTCGAGCTTGGCTTTGATTTCCTCGGCTTCAGCTTTCTCAACGCCTTCTTTGACATTGCTCGGAGCTCCCTCGACGAGATCCTTCGCTTCCTTGAGTCCGAGACCGGTAATCTCTCTGACGACCTTGATGACCTTGATCTTCTCGGCGCCTATCTCAGCGAGGACAACGTTGAACTCCGTCTGCTCCTCTTCAGGCGCCGCGCCGCCGGCTGCGCCGACAACCGCCACAGGAGCTGCGGCCGAAACGCCGAATTCCTCTTCACATGCTTTGACGAGTTCATTGAGTTCGAGAACAGACATGTTCTTTATGGCTTCTATGATCTTATCCTTATCCATTTTTTTCTCCTTTATCTTCCTTTTTGAAAATCCGACTTTGTTTACTATGCCTCAGGCTGCCCGGCCTTTGCGTCCGCAACCGCCCTGAACGTTCTTACGACCTTGGACACAGGTGACTGTATGCTTCCCATGAACTTTGCGATAAGCTCGTCTCTCGACGGTATATTCGCTATCTTTTCTATACCCTCTGCATCGTAAAAACTGCCCTCGACGACACCCGCCTTAAAAGACATCTTCTGGAAATCCTTTATCAGACCCTTGAGAACTCTCGCAGGAGCCGTGGCGTCTTCTTTGCTTATCGCAACCGCACCCGGTCCCTTTAGCGCATCCTTGAGCGGCTCGAAAGCCGTCCCCTCGATAGCTCTTTTTACGAGGGTATTTTTATATACCGTATAATCTATGTTTGCATCGCGGAGTTTTTTTCTCATCTTGTCCGCCTGCTCTACCGTTATACCCATATAGTCTATAAGGACTGCCGACTGAGCGCCGTCGAGCTTGCTCCTGATTTCGTCGATAACGATCTGTTTTTGCTGTTTTGCTGCTTCTGACATGTTTTTCTCCTTTCTGCGCATTCGTGTACCGGATACGCCGAATTATTAAGGTACTCAACAAACAACCCCGCCATAGCAGACGGGGACAATATCTATGTATTGTACCTCGGCGGGAAATTAAGCCTTGCGGCACCCGCTGTCTACGGTGTTTGATTCTGATTTGTGTCTGTGCCGCAGCCGCGTTTAACCTATCGCAGCCGCATTGATCCTGATGCCCGGTCCCATCGTGGTGGAAACGGATACGCTCTTCAGGTACTGGCCCTTTGCCGTAGCAGGCTTAGCCTTGACTATGGCCTCCATGAGAGCACTGAAGTTCTGCTCAAGCTTCTCAGGTCCGAACGATCTCTTGCCGATGACGGTATGAATGATGTTCTGCCTGTCGAGACGGTACTCGACTTTACCTGCTTTGATCTCCGAGAGAGCCTTCTCGAGATCCATCGTTACCGTTCCGGACTTGGGATTAGGCATGAGTCCTTTAGGACCGAGCACACGCCCGAGCTTTCCGACGACACCCATCATGTCCGGTGTCGCTACGACAACGTCGAAATCAAACCAGTTTTCTTTCTGAATTTTCTCCGCCATATCTTCGGCGCCGACAAAATCGGCACCTGCCTTTTCGGCCTCCTCGGCCTTGGCTCCCTTGGCAAATACGAGAACCTTTACTTCTTTGCCGGTTCCGTTAGGAAGGACGATCGCGCCTCTCACCTGTTGGTCCGCATGTCTTCCGTCGACACCGAGCCTAACATGAACCTCTATGGTCTCGTCGAATTTTGCTTTTCCGGACTCGACGACCTTGGCCATCGCTTCCGATACCTCGTACAGCGTTCCCCTGTCTATGGCAGCGGCCGCATTTTTGTAATTTTTGCCTCTCTTTGGCATTTCTACCTCCTTACCGGTACTTTCGGCCTGCACTTTCGCAGTGCGGAGCATACATTTTCTTTCGTATGCTCATAGCCTCCCGGATGAACTAATCTTCGATAACGATACCCATACTTCGTGCGGTTCCCTTGACCATAGCCGTTGCTGATTCAAGGTCGGCCGCATTAAGATCCGGCATCTTGATCTTCGCGATCTCCTCCGCCTGAGCGTTTGTCAGTGTTGCCACCTTGCTCTTGTTCGGCTCTCCCGACGCTTTGTCGAGCCCGGCCGCTTTCTTGAGCAACACTGCCGCCGGCGGCGTTTTGCAGATGAATGTGAACGATCTGTCCGCATAAACCGTAATCACAACAGGGATTATCATTCCCGGCTGATCCTGTGTCTTTGCGTTGAACTGCTTGCAGAAGTCCATGATATTCACGCCGTGCTGTCCGAGTGCCGGTCCTACCGGAGGCGCCGGATTAGCTTTGCCGGCTTCGATCTGCAGCTTGATATAGCCTTCGATCTTCTTTGCCATGCTAAACTCCTTTCTCTATAGGCCGTCAGGCACTACAGTAATTTGTCCACCTGGCCGAACTCAAGTTCGACCGGAGTATCTCTCCCGAACATCGAAATGCGGATGATGAGCACCTGTTTCTCTTTGTTTATATCGAGAACCTCTCCCATGAAGCTCTCAAACGGTCCGCTGATAACACGTACTGTATCGCCCACTTTGACGTCCAGATCGATGTACACTTTTTCTATTCCCATGCGGTTGACCTCTTCGTCGGTGAGGGGAATAGGGTCGGAACCGTGGCCCACGAAGCCCGTGACGCCCTGCGTATTTCTTACGAGGTACCACGTCTCGTTCGTCACGATCATTTTTATTATGACGTAGCCGGGAAACATCTTCTTCGTCTTGATCTTCCTCTGCCCGTCCTTGATCTCAACTCTGTCTTCGGTAGGTACGACGATATCGAGGATCTTATCCTGCATACCGCGGTTTTCGACCATTTTCTCGATATTAACTTTTACTTTGTTTTCGTGGCCGGAGTACGTGTGAACGACATACCATTTTGCGCTGCCGTCACCTCTCAGCCCCTCTTCTTCCAAAGGTGAGAATATGTTGCTTTTTTCTCTTTCTTCAGTCATTGTCCGTACCCCCGCACGTCACTAACTTAAAGTTATGCCGAGGATGTTCTTGAGAGCGGTAAGAACGCCTATATCGACAAGCCAGAAACCCACTGCAAACACGGTGCAGATAGCAACTACAACAACGGTATACGAAGCGAGCTCGCGGCGTGTAGGCCATACGACCTTGCCCATCTCTTTCTTTACTCCCTTGAAGTACTCTGCTGCGCTCTCCTTTTTCCTGCCGGCGGCCTGCTGATTGTTTGCCATGCCTAAAGTCCTCCTATTTTGTTTCCTTGTGAAGTGTTTCCTTCCGGCAGAACTTGCAATACTTCTTAAGTTCGATGCGGTCAGGATCGTTCTTCTTGTTCTTAACAGTATTGTAATTTCTCTGCTTGCACTCCGTACACGCCAGCGTTACCTTGACTCTCATGTCCTGATATCCTTTCGTCGTTATAGTACTTAAATTCAGAGCCGAACGCGCTCGACTCTGAATACATAGCATAAAGTTGCTCATTAAGTGTACATCATAGCTTTGTCAAAGTCAAATGATTTATTTGTCAAGGGACGTATCACCCGCCGTGCGCTTCGGAAATACATTTTTTCGGTGTACGTGCAAGATATTTTGCGACCCCGCCGCGCGCCGACGTGCCGTATCAATACAGCAATCCGTTCAGCACCTGTTCGCAGATCAGCAGCGCTCCGCTTATCCCGAAATGAGTTTTAGGTATCACGTCTATATATCCGATTGACGGAAGAGCTGTTTCTATCCCCGTAAACTCCGAACCTCTCATCTTCAGCGAGGCTATTATATTCCCGTCGGCAAAGACAAGCGCAGCGGACGTATCCAATATGTCGCGATCCATCGCCTCCGACATTCCCGTGCGTTCAAGCTCCGAGACGAGCAGGTCCAAAGCATCATTTTCGCGATCAGATGCGCATTCTCTGTCGAGCACCTGAACGCTGTCTGCGGTCATTCCGAAATAATCGACGAGAAACCGCACATACCCCAGACATTCACAGGCCGTTCCCTGAACGGCGAAGCGAGTTCCCTTCGGCAGTCCGGTGAGCGAATTGACCCGCGAAATATGTGCGAAACTGAGAGCTCTCGCTCTTTCGCATTCCGTGACGAAGCGGCTGCGATCATCCGGAGCCGCTCCTAAATGATCACATATCGCTCCGACCAGCTTTTCCGTCGCGGCGAAGCCCACCGGCGTGCCGTCGCATAACATATACGGTGTACCGTACTTGTCGCGCAGGAGCCTTGCCGCCTCAAGCCCGTAGCGCGCATCGACGACGACATTGAGCCCCGCTTCGCCGAGGCTCGACAGCTCCTCTGTGTCGTTTCCGCACGCAAGGCGGCAGCAGACACTTATACCGCACATTTCCAGGAGGCGTTTCAGCTCATCGAGCGAACCGCGATAATATTTATGAAATATGGAAAGTCCGAGGATGTTGATACATTTACCCTTGTTCGCATCCCTTATGCGCTTTTCTCTCATACCCGGCTGCGGCAGAAGCTCTTCTATTATCTTTGTGCATGCCAGAGAATATCCGTCCCACACGTATTTCGAGTATCCCGGCGATTCTACAGTTATCACCCGGCAGTCATCAATACATCCCCCGACAATGCGTTCAAGTTCATCGCCTATCAGTGCGGCTCCGGGAGAATTTACGACTATAAGACGGGCAAAGCTGAGACGGCTCCTCAGGAATTCTATACCCTCGCGTATTTTTTCGCCGCTGCCGTAGACGTAGTCTCTTTTGTCGAGGAACGAGCACGGAACGCGCGGCTGTCCGAAATACCATATCGGAGGGTAATTCAGCGGGTCGAACTCCTGCCGCCGTATCATCTGGTTATCTGAGGTAGCCGAATGGTAAAATTTACAGCCTGTCGGCCCGTTCAGCAAAACCACGGTGTCCTTGAGACCTTCGAAAGCAAATATAATACCCGATATACTATCCGGAGTAATATTTGTCAAATAGGTATTTATCATTCTCCCATTCTCCCTTTCTTTCGGTCCCTAAAAGATCGCCCCAGCGCATCACCGTATCTATTCCCGTAAAGAAGCCCACGTCGGGACACATCGGTATCGTGTCGGAAACGCAGCGATTATCGGTCTCCGCAGACTCGTAATTTGACAACACTATATCAGGCTTCAGTTTTTTGATGTCGTATGCCCTTTTGCCGCGGTCGTAGTTATCCTCTACGATAATATCGGACGCCTCCGGAATCGTCGTCCTGAAGCCTTCGTCCTGCGAAAAATTGAGCTTGCAGATTTTCACTATCCGTATGCCGCAGTCAAGTGCGGCTCCTATAATCCAGTCGACATCCGAATTATATGTAATTATAAGCAGCCTTTTCCCTCTGAGCCTGCTCCTCGACACTCTCACCTTTTCGTCATATTCCGCGCGGTTCGCTTCAATGATCCTCTCCGCCTCTGCCGTTCGCCCGAAAAATGCTCCGACTCCTCTCAGCCATCTGACGGTTTCCGAAAAGCCGACGGGAAACTGATAATCGAAAAACTTACACCCGTATTTATTTTCAAAAAAGGCCTTGAGGATATTGCCGGTATAGTCCCTGTAAGCGAGCAGATTGAGCGATGCGGCACAGAAGCTTTTTACCCTGTCGTATGACGTATTGCAGAGGAATCGGCAGTTTATCCTTACGTTCATTTTGTCGAGAAAGCCTTTTATCGTCCTGAAATTCGCCTCCGTATTACGGCAGACTACCTTTTCGAATATTATATTTACCGTGTTTTGCTCAGGAACTACAGAGGGGTCGATTATCTGCTCGGCGAGCCCTGTATACGTCATAAGCATACCCTGAAGATAATCGCCGGAAAGATTGCCGTCGGCCTTAATCGTCACGACCGGCATCCCCGCGGAGGAAAGCGCCGCGGCCTTTTCCACATCGTCGCCTATTATGCCAGACGGGCAGGAGCTTACGATTATCACGGCTCTCGGATCGAAATCATCGCCGATTCGTTTTACGGCTTCGGTCACCTTGTCGGCAGCGCCGAATACAACGTCATTATCATCCATTTCGGTCGAAAAAAGATTCGGCATTTCGGCGGATCCCATAAGAACTCCGCGTTCATAAAGTCTTCGCCTCGGTGTAGAGCTTATTGTCTGATAAGAAAGATATATGCAGCTCTTCGGCGAGTGAGCCAAAACTGCCGCATCGCGGATATTCACACTCATGCTTACGGCTCCGTTAAAGGCACATCCGTGCAGAGGCTCATTTCTTACGATATTTTTGGAAAGGTATCCGGGTTCATATGCCGGGGAGCATGCTCTCCGCTCTTTGCACGTTCGGTTCGCCGGCTTTTTTATATCCGGAGCCGGCAAGCCCTCGGCAACTTCACGCGGCGAATTCTCATTTTCGCCGGGCAAGGCCTCATATTTGCCCGATAAATCCGGTAGATTTCCGCAGGGCGGTTCTGTGCCGCGTGATTCGCCGAGTTCAGTCCTCACCATGCCATATGCAGTAAGCTCCTCGAGCTGCCCGTCCGTCAGCGGATGCGCGGAGAACAGCTCAGTCCCTGCAATCAGCCTGTCGGCTATATCAAAAAAACTCCCGCACAGACCGGTGTTTTGCGAAGCGTAATATTCCATGACGGTTTTCTGCTCACGTTCAGCCTTGGCAAAAGCATCATCTCTCGGTATTTTCTTTATCACGGGCAGGCGAACCGCCTCGGCAAAGAGTCTTACGCGCTCATCCTCACCCGTCACGTTCCTGCTGTTGTATATAAGGCCCGCAACGCGGCGCCGCTTGTCATCATAATTTTCTATGCCGCGCAGTATGTTGTTTGCAGCATAAAGAGACATGTACTCTCCCGATGTTACAATAAGGATCACATCCGCATACTCACGTCGTATAGGTACGGCAAAGCCTCCGCAGACCACGTCTCCGAGCACGTCGTATACGATTATGTCATAATCCTTTTTTATATGAAGCTTTTCTATGAGTTCAAAGGCGCTGATTATCCCGCGCCCCGCGCATCCAACTCCGGGTTTCGGGCCTCCCGCCTCGATACAACCTATTCCGTTTACCCCGCAGCCGAGAATATCCTCAGACCTGTAATCAAGAGGACCCGTCGTGCGTATATAATCGAGAACGGTATCGAGGCGTCTGCCGTTCATAAGCAGACGTGTCGAATCACGCTTAGGATCGCATCCTATCTGCAGTACATTCTTTCCGCGCACGGAAAACGCTACCGATATATTCGCGGCAATCGTTGATTTCCCTATTCCGCCCTTTCCGTAGACTGCAATCTGTTTCATGATACGCCCCTTATATCATGCTTCGGGTTTGAGTGTATATACAGCCTCATTGATGCGCCGCTTCATTCCGGGTTTTCCTGAGCGTATATTCCCATGACGTTCATGATCGCCTCGCGCGCCTGTGCTACACTGTCGGGATCCTGCGTCACAACTGAGGCGTATTCATTTCCGATCGCATAGCACGGCAGCGTGTCTATGCCTCCGATAATGCTTTGCGTTTCTATATTCCAGCCGGACATGTCAGCAAGCTGCATGCGCACGAGCGCTTTGATCTCGTCCCCGCTCATGTTGATCTCAATATAGTTTTCGAGCGAGTTCAGAATCTGCCCGTATTTCAGCAGTATCGTACGGCTCGACGTCAGCTTCTGTATCAAAGCCTTGAGTACGAGCTGCTGATTCCTGTTCCGCTGAAAATCACCGTCCTCGAACGCCTGTCTTTCCCTTGCAAACGCGAGCGCCTCCGCTCCCTCAAGGTGGTTCATCCCCGCCGAAAAATGGTAATATTCCTGACCGTGCGTTTCGAAATTGTAGTCGGACTCGACATCTATTCCGTCGATCGCATCGACGAGTGACGTTATCGTGGAATAGTTTACTTTTACATAGTAGTTTATATCTATATCCATCAGCTTCTCGACCGTGGCGACCGTTTCATCCACACCGTATATCCCGCTGTGTGTCAGTTTGTCATAGGCACCGGGCACATCAGGATATTCCACATAATAGTCCCTCGGTATGGAGGTGAGAAGTATACTCCTCGTATTCGGATTTACCGTCATTATCATATTTACGTCCGACCTTGACGTCTCACCGATATCACCTTCGGTATCAAGCCCCGATATCAGAACGTTGAACGGCTCCTCGGTAACTGTCACGCCCTTGGCTGTACCGCCCCCGCTCGTCAGTATTGTTATCTTTTCAAGGATCTTTGTATCGTCATCAAAATTATCAAAGCTTCCGTTCAGACCGGCATAATTCGCGGAACTCATGAAAAGTACATCCTCATCACCTGTCAGCAGGGCTTCCGCAGCTTCATTATTGTTTTCCGCCGAATAAAGCTTCACTTGCACCTTTTCCTGAAGCTTTTTTTCCGCCTCGGGGAGAGAATCGCCTCCATTCAGAGAGATGACACGGCTTCCCTCTATATCGCCAAGCTCTTCAAACTGCCCGTCGTCGCGCACTATAACGTAGTACGTATCCCTCGTTATGGACACCACCGATGATATTTTATTTATGAAATCGAGCGTTCCCCCGAGATAATATCCGCCTACGCCGTACACGGCGCCTATCAGAAGCGACATGACAAATGCAAGCGCCTTGCGAGACTTTTTAAATCTGAAGGACCAAAGCGCCGGAAAAAGCAGTAAAAAAACAACAAATATAACGGCACATGCTATAATCAGAAGTTTCGTCGTAAGCAGTCCCGAGTAGGCGATCAGTCCCGCGAAAAAAAGCGATCCGAGCAGGAGTATTACGCTCCATAACCTCGTAAATCTACCGAAAACAGTCTTTTTCTTTTTTATTTGTATAGTATTTCTTTCGCTTCTCATATCTGTTATCCGCTGCACACATCCTTATCCGATACAGCCTTTGAGAGATCGATTTTTGGCGCATCGCTCAAAAAGGCGCGGGCTTTCAGCAAAGCCTTTTAATTTTAACCTCTGCACACCGTTTTGTCGACATATATCATAAATAATTAAGAATTTACACCAACGGCTTTCGAAATCCCTCGCCCATGATCTCGCTCGATTCGACTACTATCATAAACGCGTCGGGATCGACACCGCGGACCTCATCTTTGATCATATACATCTGCTTGTTGCTGCACGCGCACATCACGACGTCTTTTTCCTCGGACGAATAGCTGCCCTGCGCTTTCAGGAATGTTGCGCCTCTGTCTGTCGTCTCATCTATACATTCCGCTATCTCTTTAGCCCTGCTCGTTACGATAAGCGTCATCTTGCCCGACGACATTCCGTACATCGTCTTGTCTATGACCATGGAAATAATATAGCTTATCATAATTCCGTATATAAGCCCGTCTACGCTCTTCGCAACAAAGATTGTGCCGAGCACGACAACTATCGTATCTATCGCAAACGACAGACGGCCGATAGTCATGTACGGTTTTTTCGCCTTTATCGCAAGAATAATAAAATCACTGCCTCCCGTAGAAGATCTCCTCATATATATCAAAGCATAACCTATACCGGAAAGCACACCGGTGCAGACAGCCGCCATTATAGCGTCGCCGCGGTAAACGGGTATGTGCGGTGCCACAAAGTCTATTATGACCGACGTGATCAGAAGCGATTTGATGGAATTGAAGAAATACATTCTGCCGAGTATCTTATAACATAAAACCGCAACGGGTATATTGAGTACAACGTTCATGATACCTATCGGCAGTCCGAAAAGGTTGTGCAGTATGAGCGCAATTCCGGTAAAGCCTACGAGCGGAAAATTCATTGCAGCGGCAAAATTATACGCCCCCGCCGCTATAAAAACGCCCCCGAGAATATCAAACAAAATATCGACGAACAGTCGTTTTCTGTTAATCGTCAATGAATTCATAAATCCTGTCCTCCGTTCAGATAACAGTATATCACATACGTTAAGGACGTGAAATCAGGTTTTTACGCGCGGCTGCGCACCCTTACAGCTTTTTCGGAATTTAAGCAGACTGCTGCATGAATCGTACAAAGGACCTCCGGGTAAACCCAGGAGGTCCTTTAAATACCGTATTTAAATGACGGTTATACGACGATCGAGAAGTATTACTCGATGATTTCGGTTACGACACCCGAACCTACCGTCCTGCCTCCCTCACGAATAGCGAACCTCAGTCCCTCTTCTATCGCGATAGGCGTTATCAGCGAAATAGACATCACTACGTTGTCTCCAGGCATGCACATCTCCGTGCCCTCCGGAAGATTCAGATCGCCCGTTACATCCGTCGTCCTGAAATAAAACTGCGGTCTGTATCCGTTGAAGAACGGTGTGTGGCGTCCGCCCTCCTCCTTCTTCAGTACGTATACCTGTCCCTTGAACTTCGTGTGCGGATGAATCGTTCCCGGCTTCGCCAGTACCTGCCCTCTTTCGATCTCGTCTCTCTGCACTCCTCTAAGAAGCGCTCCGACGTTATCGCCCGTCTCCGCCGAGTCGAGTGTCTTTCTGAACATCTCGAGACCTGTCACGACTACCGTCCGCTTCTCGTCCGTAAGCCCTACGATCTCGACTTCCTCTCCCACCTTGAGCGTTCCTCTCTCTACTCTGCCCGTAGCTACTGTCCCGCGCCCCGTAATAGAGAACACGTCCTCTACAGGCATGATGAACGGCTTGTCGTTGTCTCTCTTAGGCTCAGGTATATACCCGTCTACCGCTTCCATAAGCTCTACGATCTTATCTCCCCACGGTCCCGCAGGATCCTCAAGCGCCTTGAGCGCAGATCCTCTTACGATCGGCGTATCGTCTCCCGGAAACTCGTACTCCGAAAGAAGCTCTCTCACTTCCATCTCGACAAGGTCAAGAAGCTCCTCGTCGTCTACCATATCGCACTTGTTAAGGAACACGATAATGTACGGTACTCCTACCTGTCTGGAAAGGAGGATGTGCTCTCTCGTCTGAGGCATAGGTCCGTCCGTCGCGGCTACTACAAGTATTGCTCCGTCCATCTGCGCCGCTCCCGTGATCATGTTCTTTACATAGTCCGCGTGGCCCGGGCAGTCGACGTGTGCATAGTGTCTGTTAGGTGTCTCATACTCTACGTGTGACGTTGAGATGGTGATGCCTCTTTCCTTCTCCTCAGGCGCCTTGTCGATCTGGTCGAACGCTACGTCCGTACCAAGTCCGTATCTCTGGTGAAGCACCGTCGTGATCGCCGCTGTAAGCGTCGTCTTGCCGTGGTCTACGTGCCCGATCGTTCCGATGTTGATGTGCGGCTTGTTTCTCTCAAAATGCTGTTTTGCCATGTCTTCTCTCCTTACATTGAAATTTATTCGTTTTTCGATCTGGAGCTGTTGAGCAGATTTGAACTGCCGAACCTCCTCATTACCAATGAGGTGCTCTACCTACTGAGCTACAACAGCACAATAAAATCAGGAATTTCCCGATAATAGGTTAATGGTACTATTTTTGGCTGTGAATGTCAATAATCGAAGACGTCAAGGCGTATTTTTTTCTTGATGCGCTGAATTGCGTTATCTATGGTTTTCGGGGATTTTTGCAGCATGTCGGCGATTTCCCTGTACGTTTCGCCCTTCAGCATCTCGTTCCAGACTCTGCGCTCGAAGCGGCTGAGACGCTCCTCCCCCGCTTTTCGCATCAATTCGACGGCCTCCTTTATCAGAGCGGCATTCTCCGGCTCGTCTTCTCTTCCGGCAGTCATCATATGCGCAATGTCGGGATTTCCGTTTTCGCTTTCGCCCTCCTGCAGCACGAGTGAAACCGATTCCGTTAGAATCTTATGCTTACGTCGGTTGGCTCCGCTCATAGCCGTCTTGATTTGCCGGTCCACACATAGCTCGAGAAACGACGAAAATGATGCGCCGGCGCCCGGCTCATAATCTCTGACGGCTTTGAATATGCCTATCATTCCCTCCTGAACAGCATCCTCATTGTCGCCGCCCGCGATATAATAGGTCCGAGCTTTTATTTTCGCGACCTCTCTGTATTTTTGTATAAGGTACTCGTACGCTGTCGCCGAGCCCTCCTGAGCCATGCGCACCACGGCCTCGTCCGCCAGTATGTTGAGTTTACCTTCGGTCATTTTTTCTGTCCCTTTGTCTCCTCGATTCGTACATGACGATCGCTGCGGCGTTTGATGCGTTAAGCGAGCTTATTTTTCCGGTCATAGGTATCGAAAGAACGAAATCGCATTTCTCTTTGATGAGCCTGCCGACGCCTCTCCCCTCCGAGCCGACTACAACTGCAAGCCGTCCGGTAAGATCCGCATCGTGATAACGCGAGCCGTCCATATCGAGCGCAGCGATCCAATAACCGTTTTCCTTGAGTTCATCGATAGTTCTCGCTATGTTTGCGACACGCGCAACAGGCATGTACTCTATTGCTCCGGCGCTTGTTTTGGCAACGGTTTCTGTAAGTCCCGCGCCGCCCTTCTTAGGTATAACTACGCCGGCGGCGCCCATACACTCGGCAGTACGCATTATTGCGCCGAGGTTTTGCGGATCTGCAATATCATCGAGTATGACGATCAGAGTTTCGCGTCCCGGCTTCTCTCCGTTCGCGTATATATCCTCAAGCGATGCGTAATCATGAGGGGCGGTTACAGCTATGACCCCCTGATGGGAGATTCCCGCGGCTATCCTGTCGAGATCACGCTTCGGCGCATATTCCACGCGTATACCCCGCCGTTTTGCATCTGATATTATCCTGCCGACCGATCCCGTGGCTCCGTCCTGTATGATTACCTTTTCTATCGGCCGGCCGCTCCTGATCGCCTCCGCCGCCGGATTCCTGCCGGCTGTTATATCGCGTCTGTTCATCTTCTTTTATATACGTAAAATCTGTACCTTATTCCGTTCTCCTCCTGAACGTCGGAAACGGGTTCACAATCAAAACGGGGATCGCCGTCAAGGTCGCAAAAGCTCCTGTCAGCTCCGAAATCTTCGTATATCCTGGTTATATAGCATGTATCGCACTTCGGCAGAAGCTGCTCATATATCGAAGCACCGCCGATTACGAACACGTCGTCAGCCGGCGTACCCTCGAGAAGCGCGTCGAGCTCCCGAACCGTATGCGCTATCTCGCAGTTTTCAGAGCTGAAGCCGCAATCGCGCGTCATCACTATGTTACGCCTCCCGGGCAAACCTCTGCCGCCCGGCAGGCTTTGAAGCGTGACGCGTCCCATTATCACGGTCTTTCCCATCGTCATACTCTTAAAATACTTAAGATCTCCGGGCAGGTGACAGAGAAGTCCTCCGTCCCTGCCTATGCCCCATCTTTCGTCAGCGGCAAGTATAAGCTTCATTTTTCCTCCCCGTCGTACCGATTCCGGATATACGACTCTACACGGCGATCGGAATGTTTCTTATCTGCTCTCCCGCCTGATAGTTTCGGATTATGACATCATCGGGCGTAAAAGCGTAAAAATCTTTTATCTCCGTATTGAGAGTGACCTCCGGCGCAGGAAACCCGCTGCGCGATATGAGCTCCTCAACCATAGGCACGTGCCTGTCGTATATGTGTGCGTCGGCGATCACGTGGACGAGTTCCCCCGGCTTCAGACCGCACACCTGAGCGAGCATCATTACGAGCACGGCATACTGACAGACATTCCAGTTGTTTGCTGCAAGGACATCCTGCGAGCGCTGGTTTAAGATCGCATTGAGCCTGTCGCCGGTGACATTGAACGTCATGCTGTATGCGCACGGCTCCAGGTACATTTCCGACAGATCATCAAAGTTATATATGTTCGTCATGATTCTTCTCGACTGCGGAGAATTCCTGAGCTGCCAGATCACATTGTCGACCTGATCCATCTCGCCCTGAGCAAATTTGTATTTTTTCGCCATCTGGTAGCCATAGGCCTTGCCGATCGACCCGGACCCGTCAGCCCATTCATCCCATATATGTCCCTTGAGATCGCGTATATTGTTCGACTTTCTCTGCCATATCCAGAGCATCTCATCGACAGCCGTTTTTACAGCCGTTTTGCGCAGCGTTATTGCCGGAAACTCTTCGGCAAGGTCATACCTGTTCACGACTCCGAAGCGTTTTATAGTATACGCCGGTGTACCGTCCTCCCAATGCGCTCTGACGATCTGCCCCTCGGTAGAATAGCCGTTGTCAAGGATATCACGGCACATTTTTTTGAAAAGATTGTCTGCTTTGCTCATCTTTTGTCACCTCTGCCGTCCGTCAGGGCGACAGCTTTCTCCATGATCTGTTCGGCACGCCCGATTTTGCCGTCGAGGTAAAGAGCGCCGATAAGCGCCTCAAAAGCGGTAGCGAGCTTGTATTCCACTGCTCCCGCCGATCTGCTGCGGTTAGGCCCCTTATGATTTCTCGCACGCTTCACCAGGGCGATCTCCTCATCCGTCAGAAAGCCCGTCATCATTTCCTTGACGGACGATGCCTGCGCCTCTGCTCTGACGTATCGGACGGCGCGCTTGTGAAGTATGTCGGCGCTGCCGTTTACTCCTCCCGCCACATGTGTTCTTATGTAAAGTTCATAAACGGCGTCACCTATAAAGGCAAGCACCGTGGTGGACCGTTCTGTCATATCAGTCTTTGATTATCTGCACACCCTGAGGAGTGTCCTTGATTGTGTAGCCCTTCGCCTTGAGCTCGTCTCTGATCTCGTCGGCTCTCGCCCAGTTTTTATCGGCTCTCGCCCTTTGTCTTTCGTCCGCGAGCGCCTGTATGCCGGCATCAACGCCGCCGTCATCGGCCTCACGAAGTATTCCGAGCACGTCCGTCAACTCGCTGAGCACCCTGAGCGCTTCGGCTGCAAAGGCCACGGTTGCGCCGCCGCGAAGCTGCGTATTGATCGCGGTAACGAGTTCAAATACCGCACTGATGCCGTCCGCCGTGTTCAAATCGTCGTCCATTGCATCGATAAATGACTTCCTGTATTTGTCAAAGCCGTCCGCCGCCGACTTTTCTTCGCCCGACATACCGCCGTCCGCTCCATTTGCAATCGTAAAGCCTATATCGCTTCTGCAATTGCGGATTCTTGCAAGCCCCGCACGCGCCTGTTCCATATGTTCAGGGCTGAAGTCTATCGGACCCCTGTAATGCCCCTCAAGCAGGAAAAACCTTATCTCTTCGCCGGTGTACTGCTTGCGGATATCTCTTACCGTAAAGAAGTTTCCCTTTGATTTCGACATCTTTTCCCTGTCGATCGTTATAAAACCGTTATGCATCCAATAATTTGCGAACGTCACACCGTTGCAGCACTCGGACTGAGCGATCTCATTCTCGTGGTGAGGAAACTGAAGATCCTCTCCGCCGCAGTGTATGTCGATCGTAGGAGCGAGATGTCTTCCTGCCATCGTCGAGCATTCTATGTGCCATCCGGGGCGTCCGGTTCCCCACGGAGATTCCCATCCGATCTCTTCGGGCTCCTTTCTCGCTTTCCACAGCGCGAAATCTATCGGATCACGCTTGACCTCGCCTACGGCTATTCGGGCGCCTGCTTCGAGATCGTCAATATTCTGACCGGACAACTTGCCGTACTCGGGAAATTTGCGTGCCGAAAAATAGACGTCTCCATCCGCCTCGTAAGCGAAGCCCTTATCTATAAGCTTTTGAACAAACTCTATGATATCCGGTATCATCTCCGAAACCTTCGGATGAACATCGGCCCTCATTACATTCAGGGCGTCAGCGTCGTCAAAGTATTCTCTGATATAGCGCTCGGAGATTTCCGGCGCCGTAACGGACTCCTCCTTCGCCCTGCGGATTATCTTGTCATCGACATCGGTAAAATTCTGCACGTATTTGACATCATAGCCGGTATAGCGCAGGTAACGCCTGAGCGTATCGAATACAACCATCGGTCTTGCGTTTCCGATATGTATGAAATTATATACTGTAGGTCCGCACACGTAAATCAGAGCCTTGCCCTCGGTTATCGGCACAAACTCTTCTTTTCTTCTCGTAAGTGTATTGTATATCTTCATGGTATCCCCTCTCTACTTCACCCTTATTTTTTTTATCACTACAGGTTTAAGAGGCTTATCCATATAGTCCCTGTCGACATCTGCGATGTCGAGCGCCGTCTGCAAGCCGTCGGTTATCCTGCCGAACGCAGCGTATTGGCCATCGAGATGAGGAGCATCATCGACCATTATGAAGAACTGAGAGCCGGCGGTATCCGGAGCCGAGGTTCTCGCCATGGAAAGCACACCCGCCGTATGCTTCAGTCCGTTAGGGACTCCGTTTGCACTGAATTCTCCTTTTATCGTGTATCCCGGGTCTCCCGTACCGTTGCCAAGAGGGCACCCGCCCTGTATCATAAAGCCCGGTATTACTCTGTGGAACGTAAGTCCGTCGTAAAATCCGTCATTTGCGAGCTTCTCGAAATTCTCAACTGTTATCGGCGCGATATCCTCGTACAGTTCGCCGGTCATGACCTCGCCGTTTTCCATCTCAATAATTACTTTTTTCATTATATGCTCTCCCTCTCAACGATCTCTATTGCTCTCGCAACGGCTTCGTCTGCCGTGATTTCCGACTTATCGGCCTCACGGCGAAGTTTATACTCTACTATACCCTCTCCCGCGAGCTTCCCGACAGTAATTCTGACAGGGAACCCGAGAAGATCCGCATCGTTGAATTTTACACCCGGACGCTCACTTCGATCGTCCAATACCACATCAAGTCCCGCCGCGCACAGCCTCACGTATATATCCTCCGCCATACATGCCTGCACCTCGTCGTCAGGCTTTACAAGGGTGATTATTACGTGATACGGCGCTACCGATACCGGCCATATTATACCCTTACAGTCATGGTGCTGCTCTATTACGGCAGATATCGTCCTGCTTATGCCTATGCCGTAGCAGCCCATCCATATCGGGTGATCCTGCTGTCTGTCGTCCTTGTATGTCGCGCCGAGCGGAACGGAATACCTCGTTCCGAGCTTGAACACCTGTCCGACTTCTATGCCTCTCGTATGTCTTACAGGTGCTCCGCATATCGGGCACGGATCTCCCTCTTTAAGTACTTTGATATCTTTGACGATGTCCCCCTTGTAATCGCGTCCGTAATTGACGTTAATCACATGGTGATCCGCCCTGCACGCCCCCGCGCACATGTTCCGAAGTCCCGTAAGCTCACTGTCGACCACTACGGTACAGTCGTGAAGTCCCATGGGTCCCGTAAACCCCCCGACAGCGCCCGTAACGGCGCCCATCTCATGCTCGTCTGCAAATTCGATCTGGTGCTCGGCTATTCCGAGCGCATTGACGAGCTTTATCATGTTCAGCTCTCTGTCGCCTCTTATGAATG
Organism: uncultured Clostridia bacterium; assembly: GCA_938046095.1. Taxonomy (GTDB): domain Bacteria; phylum Bacillota; class Clostridia; order Peptostreptococcales; family Anaerovoracaceae; genus Eubacterium_B. Next base: position 137,016 of record CALIXS010000014.1, on the reverse strand, counting down.
CTGCGACAAAACCGTCCTCGTTTCCTTCGTCGTCATATTTGCGCAACAGCAGGGCTTTGATTGTTTGTTCTATATCGATGCCGAGATACGCCGCGACCTCCTCGATCGTTTTTGTATCCGGGGTATAAACCTCTTCAGCCGGCAACATCGCAATGCTCTCAGGCGTCGGCGCATCGTCACTGCACTCGGCGCGTTCTACGTTTGCCGCCATGCCGCATTGTTCGCAATACACTATATCGCTCTCACCGATCTCGGAAAATGCAGTGAATTCATGCGATCCGGTGCCCCCAATCGCTCCGGTGTCGGCGGCGACCGGCCTGCAGTCCAGTCCGCAGCGCCTGAATATCGTATCGTATGCGTCATACATTTTTTTGTAGCTCGCATCGAGGCCCGCCTCGTCCGCATCAAAGGAATAAAGATCCTTCATGATGAATTCGCGGCTTCTCATAAGTCCGAAACGAGGTCTCGCCTCATCTCTGTATTTCGTCTGAATCTGGTACAGCATTAACGGAAGCTGCCTGTACGACGAAATGCCGTCCCTTATTATGTCGGTGAAGACCTCCTCGTGCGTCGGCCCGAGGCAAAAATCCCTGCCGTTTCTGTCCTTTATCCTCCAAAGTTCCGGACCGTATTTATCCCATCTGCCCGACTCTTCCCAAAGCTCCGCAGGCTGTATTGCCGACATGAGGATCTCCTCTCCGCCGGCCTTATCCATTTCCTCGCGCACGATGTTCTCTATCTTTCTCAGAGTGCGCCGGCCGAGCGGCATAAATCCGTATACTCCCGAGGCGAGCTTGCGTATCATTCCTGCGCGAAGCAGAAGTATGTGGCTCGGGATCTCCGCCTCGGCAGGCACCTCCCTGAGCGTTTTGATATACATTTGTGACATTCTCATAAAACAAAATACCTTCCTGGCTGCTGTAAGTCTTATCTCGGCGCACCCGCGAGCAGGCAGACCGCCTGCGCTGCGATACCCTCTTCGCGTCCGGTAAATCCGAGCTGTTCGGTAGTCGTCGCCTTAATGCTCACTCTCCCGGCATCAATGCTGAGCACATCAGCAATGCTCTCTTTCATACGCGTAATGTACGGAGAAAGTCCGGGCTTTTCGCATATGATAGTGGCATCGACGTTTACGACGCTGTATCCGCGATCCCTCACGGTGTTCCACGTCCTCATGAGCAGATCCATGCTCGATATATCCCTGTACGCCGGATCACTATCCGGGAAGATGCGCCCTATATCGCCCAGAGCGGCCGCACCGAGCATAGCGTCGATGACGGCATGTGTCAGTACGTCCGCGTCGGAATGGCCGAGCAGCCCCTTTTCGTACGGTATTTCGACACCGCCGAGTATCAGTTTCCTGTCCGCCGCAAACCTATGGACATCAAAACCCGTTCCTATCCTGTTTTCCATCCTGAGATCCTCCGGAGTAGTTATTTTGATGTTCTCATACGAGCCGTCTACCAAATCGAAATGCGCGCCGAGCCGCTCCACGAGGCTTGAGTCGTCAGTACCGGAAAAACCGTCCGCCATCGCTTTCCTGTATGCCTCGATGAGGACACCGGCCTCGAAGCCCTGCGGAGTCTGAACGCAAAAAAGCTCATCGCGTACGAGCATCCCGCCCCTCAGGCTCCTTATCGTATCTTTAGGAGGTATTACCGCCACTGCGCCCCCGGCTTCCGCCGACGCCATTATGACACGCTCTATTATATCGTTTGAAACGTACGGCCTGACCCCGTCATGTACCAAAACAATGTCGGTATCAGCCGCAGTTCGCTCGATATGCTTTATCGCATTGAACACCGATTCCTGCCTGCTTTCGCCGCCGGCGACGACGTCTATACGCTTCGCGAACCTGTCGGTCATAAGGCTCTTGGTATGTTCCACATAATCGCTGTTTACCACAACTACGATGCTGTCCGTCATAGGTGAAAAATAAAACTTTTCTACCGTCGCCTCAAGTATTGATTTCCCGCCGACGCTCAAAAACTGCTTCGGGATCCTCGACCCCATACGTCTTCCCCTGCCGCCGGCGGTTATTATTGCCGTAACGCTTCTGTCCCTGTACATCTGCTATTTTTTTATCCTTCCGAATATCATACGCCCCGCCGATGTCTGAAGCACGCTCGTCACGTTAATCTCCGCGGTTTTGCCTATCATCCTGCGCCCATCCTCGACTACGACCATAGTTCCGTCGTCAAGATACGCAATCGCCTGCACGCTGTCTTTGCCCTGTTTTACCGGTGTAACCGTCATCTTTTCTCCCGGTATTACGATAGGCTTCAGGGTATTTGCGAGCTCGTTGATATTGAGGACCTCCACACCGTTGATCGCCGCAACCTTATTTAAGTTAAAATCGTTCGTCACGACCTTGCCGTTCATGATCTGCGCAAGCTTAAGCAGCTTGACATCAACCTCCGGTATCTCCTTGAGCGCTTTTTCGCCGTCGGTATTGTAAATCTCTATTCCGTACTCATCCTGAATCTTTTTGAGAATATCGAGGCCCCTGCGCCCTCTCGTGCGCTTGAGCGTATCGGACGAATCGGCGATATGCCTAAGCTCGACGAGAACAAAGCTCGGAATTATGATCGGCCCCTCCATAAATCCCGTTTTCATTATCTCGGCTATTCTGCCGTCGATTATCACGCTTGTATCGAAGATCTTCGGGCTCAAATTCTGCTTGCCGCGCCTGCGCCCCGCCTGTATGGCGAACTTCTCGTTCGGTTTGCTTTCGGACTCGGAACCCGGTTTGTGAGTCGTAAACATCTGAGCGACAACTTCCTTGCCTTTTTTGTTGGCGACGACCACCCCCAAAAATCCCATTATGAGATATGTTATGATCGCCACTACGGAATAGATGTACTGATTTACGATGCCGCGGTATGTCTGTGTTATCAGAAAGGCGATTATCAGTCCGAATATGAGTCCGATGACTCCGGCAAGTATGTCGTTGCCCGATACTCCCTGCAGATCGTTTCCGATGTTTTCTGCCGTTCTATGACCGAGGCGTCTGATAACAGGTGTAAGGCGAAAGAAAATAATAGCGAAAATAATAATCAGTGCTGCGCACATTGCCGACTGCTGAAGCGCCGAAAACGACTTATCAAACGAAAAACCGTTGTAACCTGCTATCGCATCTGCCAGCAAAAAAAAGCCATATCCTGCTATGCCGCCGAGTATCGTAAATATTGTCCTTATAAGCTTGTTGAACATGCATCCTCCTTTCTGCAGTTCTTCATAATTATGGGTAAAAGGTACTGAAAAAGAGCCTATCTCCACAAAATACAGTATAATGCACGCCAAGCCTTTATGCAAGCCTTTGCGGGTATACGTCCGGCATACGTTTTGCGGGTGTAGGGCGAGTGCGGGGTGTAATTTATATGGCCTTTTTCCTAGCGTAAAAATATGATAAAATAACAGTGTATTATCAAAATAAGGAGGTCCCTCGATGTACAAGCTTCTTGTAGTAGATGACGAGGCAAAGATAAGAGAGGTCATCAGAGAATACGCAGAATTCAACGGATATGAAGTGACGGAGGCGGAGGACGGCATGGGCGCCGTCGGCCTTTGTAAGCTTAACAAATACGACCTTGTGATATTGGATATCATGATGCCTAAGCTCGACGGTTTTTCAGCCTGCAAGGAGATCAAAAAGATACAGGATGTTCCTATAATAATGCTATCCGCCCGGGGCGAGGAATATGATAAGCTGTTCGGTTTCGAGCTCGGCATAGATGATTACGTCGTAAAGCCGTTCAGCCCCAAGGAGCTTATGGCAAGGATCAATGTCGTTCTCGAACGCCGCAATTCTTCCAAAAAAGATACTGCGGACACGCTGCTCTTCGGCGGACTGTCGATCAACATAGCCGCACGTACCGTCACGGTCGACGGAGAACGCGTCGAACTCACCCCTAAGGAATACGAGCTGCTGTTTTACCTGATAAAGAACAGGAATATAGCTTTGTCGCGCGACAAACTGCTCTCCGACATATGGGGCTACGATTTCTTCGGAGATGACAGAACCATAGATACACACATCAAAAATCTCAGGAACAACCTCGGACCTTACCGCGACTATATCGTCACGCTAAGAGGAGTTGGATATAAGTTTGAATACGAAGACTAAACTGGACAGGAACAGTATAAAAGTACGGCTGTTCACCTATTTTCTGTTTTTTGCGGCAGTGATCATTTTCCTCATGTGGTTTCTTCAGGTTCTGTTTATAGACCGCTTTTACGAGGACATGAAACTCAAGGAAGCCAGCTCCATGGCTCACGAAATAAGCGAGGCGTATCAGGAATCCGGCAATGTCATGGAGCTCAGCGATCTGATAACGGAAATAAGCGCCGCAAGCGACACGTATATCAGAGTAGAAACAGGAAACGGCAAAACACTGCTTGTCCCCTTGTATGCCGGTTTTTCGCAGCAGTATCTGTACAGCATGCAGGCAACCAACCTCAGGTATAAGCTTAAAGGATTCAATCTGCAGAGCATATCGGAAATCGTGCCCGGCACCGACAATATGAGGATGCTGATATATGCCACATACCTCAACAGAGCGACCGACAGCGACGATGATAAGCTCAACGACATCAACAGTACGATACTGTATATGTTCACACCGCTTTACCCGGTGCAGTCGACGGTGGCGATACTGAGGCGTCAGCTCTTTTATATCACTTTCATATCGCTGTTTCTCGCTCTTACAATGGCATATCTCATGGCTACGAGGATAAGCCGCCCCATCAGGAATATTACATCGTCCGCCGCCGAAATGGGGAAGGGCAACTACGGGGTAAAGTTTCGCGGCGGGCAGTTTTCAGAGCTCACGGAGCTTGCGAGCACTCTGACCGCCGCTTCGAGAGAACTCGAAAAAACGAACCTTTATCAGAAGGATCTCATAGCAAATGTCAGTCACGATCTGAAGACGCCGCTCACCATGATAAAATCGTACGCGGAGATGATACGCGACCTCTCAGGCAATAACCCCGAAAAGCGCGATAAGCATCTTGCCGTCATAATTGAGGAGACTGACAGGCTTAATACTTTAGTCAACGACATGCTCAGCCTCTCCCGGATGCAGCGGCGTACAACGGCGCTTGAACGCACCGGTTTCGACATAGGCGCGCTTATCACCGAGATACTGAAGCCTTATGAAATCCTTGCGGATCAGGAAGACTATATATTCTATTGGGAAATTCCGACCGAACCGCTCATCGTGGATGGTGATGAGCAAAAAATACAGCAGGTTATATCAAACCTTCTGAACAACGCCGTAAAATACTGCGGCGAGGATAAACAGATAATAATAGAGCCGCATAAGCTGCGCGGAAAGCTGCGCATCGAAATATCGGATCACGGCAACGGCATCGCACCTGAGGAGCTTTCACACGTCTGGGAGCGATATTACAAATCGAGCACTCACCACGTCAGACCGACGGACGGCTCCGGACTCGGGCTTTCTATCGTCAGGGAAATCCTCACTTTGCACAATGCCGATTATGGAGTCGAAAGCAAACTCGGCGAAGGTACGACCTTCTGGTTCGAACTCGAACTCGCGAAAAAAGAAACACCGAAGCGTAAATAGACCCGAGAATCACAAATAACGTCCCGAAAATCGACAGCGGCCTGAACGGCCGCTGTCGATTTATATGTCAGTTGATTTTCCGTTTCGTCCGGCACTCGTCGCAGATGCACTCCATTATCACGGATCTTAAGACAACTTCGTCCCTGGCCTCTATACCGAAGACTTTTTTTGCCGACCTTATCAGCTCCCGGATTTTCCCGGGATCATCCGCATAAAGATCCTCCAGTCTTCCACATACCGGACATCTCATATGGTAATGCTCCTCCGTATGGCCGTCGAATCTGTCATGACCGTCAGGATCCTGTATTCTTATGATTTCTCCGGATTCCGCGAGTCGGTTCAGGTTCCTGTAGACCGTGGCGATGCCGATGTCCGGCAGTCTCCTGTGTGCGGTATCGTAGACGTCATCCGCCGTCGGATGATCGTATCGGTTCTTCATTATATCGAGTATCACGCTGCGTTGTCTGGAATACTTCATTTGTATCAGAGCTCCTCACGTTTCGTTAAAAGTAATAACGGTTATCATTATAATAACCGTTCATCAATATTTTGTCAAATTTCGGACGCAGAGAGGACCGCCCTGCGCGGCATCGACGGGCGGGTGATCGTAACGGTCGGCGGCTTAAATGAAATTGTAATATCAGGTTGTAATATCGGCTGTCATTGAGATTTACGGATTTTATTTTTGCTGCCGCTTCTTACTACAGAAATTAAAACTCCCGCAATGATAAACGCGCATCCGATATAACCTCTGATTCCAAGATTTTCCCTGAAGAATATGATGCCTCCTAATGTTCCGAATACGATTTCCGAGCTCAAAATCAAAGCGGCGTGCGACGGAACGGCGTCCCTCTGCGCGACTGCCTGCAAGGTATAAGCAATACCGACCGAGCATAGGCCGCCGTACAGAACAGGTATGATTGCGGCACCGATACTGTCCGAAGACACTGATTCCAGCGGCAACGCAACGGCGAAGCAGAGTACCGAACAGGCCGCAAACTGGACGAATGACAGAGCGACGGAATCCACCCTGTCTACGAATTTATCGACGATCAAAATCTGCGCCGCCCAAAAGAATGCGCCGGAAAGCTCCAAAATATCGCCCTTCTCTATTTCGAATCCACCCTTGAGACACAAAAAATATAATCCGATAACCGCCAGGAGTACTGCCGCCCAGTTAGCCGGAGTCGTTTTGTTCCTGACTATAATTCCCAGTACAGGTACGAGCACCATATAACATGCGGTCAGGAACGAAGCCTTTACCGGATCCGTATACTCCATTCCCGCCTGCTGAAGCCATGCGGCAAGGAAAATCGCACTTCCCGCCAAGATCCCTCCTACCAGTAGGTCCTTGCGTCCGCCTTTGCCTTCAAACTTATCTGTTTTTTTCTTGTACATCAGCAGGGGGATCAATGATAATGCGCCGATTCCGAAACGAAGCGCGTTAAACGTAAAAGGCGCAATCAGCATCGCTCCGAATCTCTGAGCGACGAAACCGAATCCCCATATCGCTGCTGTTATCAACAGAAAAATGTTCGCTTTCACTCTTCTGTTATCTGTTCCCACGGCCCTGCACCCCTTTACCGATCGCGATAATAACTATGAACCGGTTCAGACGCAAAATGCTTTTACCGGAACATTTCGCAATTCTTCGATCATGTCGCTTTGCCCGGTATGTCACGACTGCGGGAGGAGGCTCTCCCCGCCCTGTGTGCTCTTATACGTCCCTGCACGAGTATGACCGATGCCGTAATAACCGCAGCAGGAAAGGCGATCTGTATCATCTTTGTTCCTTTGTCAGTAAGCTGCAAAATGAGGAGCATCGCTATCATGAGAGCAAAGCATATCTGTATAATAAGAGTTTTGACTATTGCAACAACGCGCTTTTCCTTCGGCGAAGCCTGCTGATGCCCGACGTAATACCAGCATACCGTCGCGATGCACAGCAGAAACATGCCCGATATTATAACGGGCGCATCTATGACTCCCGACAGTATTATCGCATATATATCCGCTATGCTTATCGCCGCGGCTTCCGCCGAAAAGAGCGCATCTCTTTTGATGAACATCTTTATTTTTCCGATTATCCTGTCACGCATCACCGCCTCCTCAGCTCACAAATACGCTGCCGCCGATGAACTCTCTTATTATAGAATTGTTCACAATAAACGAGTCTTCATCTATCGTACGGAAAAATTCGAGAAGCTGGAGTATTCTCGTCGCTTCTGCATATTCGGCCTGTTCCGGTTTTATCTCTTTCAGCAGCGGTTCGGCATATTTGCGCAGCACTGCGATCTCGTAAACGTGATATGAATTAAAAAGTACGTCGGCCTCTCCGCTGTACGGGAAGATATTCACATCCTCACCTGCCCTGACCTTCGGCCATGTTTTGATCGTATCGTTCGCGGAGTGCCCCCGGAAGCGATAATCCCTGACGAGCCTTCTGAGCATTCGCTCGTCAGTCGTGGGTATCCTGTTATGACTGTCAATATTCAGCTGTGTCAGGGGGCTTACGTATATCTTGAACTTCTCGTTCCTGGGCAGCTGTTCCGTGAGCCTCTCGTTAAGACCGTGTATTCCCTCTATGACTATCGGCTGGTCAGGTTTGAGTTTTGTAAGCCTCCTGCCGAACTTCTTTTTGCCCGTAATGAAATCAAAGGAAGGAAGATCGACCTCGCGTCCCTTCAGCAGATCGTTTATATTGCTATTGAACAGTTTTGTATCAAGCGCGCTCAAATTCTCATAATCGCGTTCTCCGTGCTCATCAAGCGGTGTATCCTCTCTCTCGACGAAATAATCATCAGTTCCGAGGTACAGCGGATCAAGTCCGTTCACCCGAAGCTGCACACAAAGCCTCATAGCGAATGTAGTCTTTCCCGATGACGACGGCCCCGCTATCAGGACTATTCTCTTGTTGCGCTGTTTTATCATATCTGCGATCTGTGCGACCTTTTTCTCATGTAGAGCCTCGGAAAGCTGTATGAGATCCCTGTACCTGTCCGAAGCTATTTTATCGTTGAGATCACTCACATAATTGACACCTAAAAGCCTGTCCCACTCCGTCTGCTCCTCAAAGGCCTGATACAGCTTACATTCATCGACGTACTCCGGTATCACGTCCGGCTGTGACGGATGCGGAAATCTCAGAAGGATCCCTCGGCGGTACTTGCGCAGCTCAAAATATTTAATATACCCTGTGGACGGGACGAGGTAGCTGTAAAAAAAATCTCTGTATCCGTCGAGTTCGAAAAACCTGATCTTGCTTACCTGAGGCGCCGATTCGATCAGCCTTTTTCTTTCCGGTCTGTCGTCCTCCGTCAGATACCGTAATGCCGCCTCTCTTGAAACGATTTCGCTCTTGAACGGAAGGTCCGCTTCGATCATATCCCGCATGCGCTCAGATATTCTGCGAATCTGCGATTCCGTGGGCTCCTTTTCGGATCTCACCTCAGTGTACAACCCTTTGTTAATCGAGTTCATTATCTCGACATTAACCGAACCCATAATATCGCCCACAGCCTTGAGGTATATTAAAGACAGGCTTGCCTGGTATATGAGATTCGCGGCCTGCGTCCTCATATCGAGCAGTTCCACCCTGCTGCCATCATTCAGCTCAAAATCAAGTGCCACAAGCTTATTGTCAACCTTTGCGCACAGTATGGTATACGGTATATCTTCAAGCCCGTCGCATATTTCCGCTACGGTTATACCGTCACGAACATCAATCTTCCGAGGTCTGCCCTTAGGTTCCCTGATCAAAGTTATTTTCATAATATATACGTCTCCTGTACATTTGTGTCTTGCAGTCATTGTACCACACAGGACAATATAAAGACAACAGACACAAAGTGCCTGTTGTCCCGGACAATGACTGTTAATGAGCCTCCTCTCCGTTGTTTTCCTCCTCAAGCTGAGCAAAGTCCTCGATGTCGAGGTCATCCTGCTCACATTCATCCTCTTCATTACCGCACACGTCTTCGGCTGCGGATTCTCTTCTGAGATATTCGGGTCTCGGCGTGTTTTTGCGCCTCTCGCTGCGAGCCTCTTTCTCCTCCTCCGCGTCTTCGAACGCTTTTCTGTTCTTATACTCGCGGTACAGCTCGACGAGCTTTTTCATATCTCTGTCGATAAGCGTAATGCCTCTGCCCATTCTCTCGTGATCCTGATCCCAATCTCTGATATCAAACTTCGGCTTACCTGAATTCCACGATACTATGTTGAGTTCCTTTCTCCATCCCGTATCATTCTTACTTATAACCCCGATATGCCTTTGGATATCAAATGTAACTTCTCTCTCCGTCATTTACTCTCCTTCCCTCATCCTTTACCTTAATCTATAAGTATCATTTTTACCATATATTGTCAATATATTTCATAATTTCCCTTTCATTTTTTTGGTTGATCGAAGTCGAAATTGATATATAATTATCTTAAGGCAGGTAATATGTCATGAAAAAAAGAAACTTATATTTTACGGCCGCGATCCTGCTCCTTGTCGGTCTTTATATAGGGAACAGGGCATCGGTCGGAATCGGCCCGCGAGCACGAAACGAAATAGTCATGAGATCAAAGAATTTCATAAGGCGTCTTAACAGGCACGACTATGAAGCCTGTTACGCTGCCATGAATGAAGATATGACAAAATCCATGAGCCTGAGCAGAGTCAAAGAGACATTTGTTCCGGTTCTCGATGCTCTCGGCGATTTCAACGCGTTCAGATCAGCCTCCGTTTCCAGACGTGACGTCGACGAAATAAAACGCATAGCCTGCTCCGTAAAATGCGAATACGACAACGGAAACGCCGTATTCACGATTTTATTCGATCCGTCATTTCGGATTGCAGGGCTCAGTATAAAATAAATGAGTGTTACGGGACAAAAAGTATCAGTTACGCTGAGCGAACTGTGTGCTTGCCGGTATAACGGTTTTGTTTCACAACTATGCACGGTCTATATGACTTTATTGGTTGTATAGATTATATACACATCTTTACTAAACTTTTTTATTTACCTTTATGTGAACGAAAAGCTTCACCTGTCCACCGAACAGCTGAACAGCATCGGGTCATTTTATGATTTTACTCGATCCTCTCGGCGCAAAAATTGCCGGCCTTGCGTACGGCCTCGGCGATCACATAATCCGAAAGCTCGGATCTGAGATAAATTTCCGTGAAGCCTTTATCCTCCCTGCGCACGACGTCCTCGACCTGACCGAATGTCTTCAGTCTTTCGGCAATCGCCCCGTGATCCTTATCGGTTACGGCTCCCGTTATATATAACGCCTTGTAATCACGCCGTGTGATCCTGAATATCACAGGTCTCGTGCCGTCGCTGCAGCAGGCTATTATAACGCGCTCGTCCTTCGTACGGTTTCCCTTGATGCTGCCTCCGTTGACGGCGGTATATACATATTTGCTTATGCAGTCCCATGCCTCCGAGCATTGAGTTCCACACCCCATCGTCGAAAAAGTATCCTCGCCGCCGTAGTTTTCAAAGACAAATCTGTCACCGATTTCATAGAAAGAGCACTGTCCCGCCTGTGACGGTGCAAGATACCTTGCCTGATAATCGGCAAAACATTTTTTGTCGATCACCTCTACTATGCACTTATGCTGCATAAGGCCTCACCCTCTTTTGCTCTTCCCGCAATAATACCTGTTGCGTGTTTCCGTTTTTTTACCGTATTCTATTGCAGATACCGGGCATCTTGCGATACAGGCCATGCAGTGCGTACAGCTTTTCCCCCATACGGGATGCCCCACCACGAGCATTATGTTGCTCATAGGACATATTCTCTCGCAGAGCCCGCAGCTCGTACATTTATCCGTAAAACGGAATTTTGCCGCACTTATGACTCTTTCATAAAATATTTTGTTTACGATGCCGCTCTTCAACTTATCGACGAACGATATCTGACCCTTACCTACCTCATCCTCACTCCTGATCCGGTCTGCGATCCTCGATATCCTGGGCGTCGCCTTTGCGATTATCTCCGCCGCCTCACCGTCCGACGGCGTCCTGAACATTGCGAGATAGTTTTCAGGCATCACAACACTTGCAGTCCCCATATATTCAAGACCGCACGTCTCCGCCAGTTTGCGGTTGTGCTCTCCGGCATTGCCGTTTTCGCCGCCGCACGTCATTACGAAATATATCTTCCTGCTGCCGATAAGCTCCGTTTCGAGCAGCATATCCCTTATAATGTGTGGGATCTGCCACGCGTACGTCGGGGTCACTATGACCCACGGCTTCTCGGAGCTTATCGGAGTTTTGTCCTTTGATTTGAGTTTGTAAAAAAGATTCTGAGCCTCGTCACCGACCATTTCGCCGATCCGCCCGGCTACATATTCGCTGTTGCCTGTCCCTGAAAAATATAGAATCATGATCTCGTCACCTCATATTTACTATACAGTTTCACGGACCGATATGCAAGATGAACAAAGTACGCGGCGAAATCGCAGGGTGCCGACAAATAAATCAAAAACCGCAGCGCGGAACACGCCGGATTTGAGCGTATGCCCTATCCTGAGCTGAAGATCCTCTACTTTATCCCCAGTATCTGTCTCGCCTCGTCAGGAGTCGCCGCCTCGCACCCGAACTCCTCAACAACACGGCGTCCTCGCTCGACAAGCTGTACATTGCTTTCCGCAGGTACACCCTTGCGGTAGAAGATATTGTCCTCCATACCGATACGAATATTCCCTCCGGCGGCGATCGCGGTGTACATTATTTCCATCGCGCCGCGGCCGACTCCGAATGCGCTCCACGTAGAACCCGGGATCTCACGCTCCACTATGTTTTTCATGAATATAAGGTTTTCGGCGGTCGCGGTTATCCCGCCGGCACATCCCATGCAAAACTGAAAATGACAGGGTTCCCTGAGTATACCTTTTTTGATGTAATACTTCGCATCGTATATCATGCCGGGATCGAACACTTCGATTTCAGGCTTGACGCCGTACTCCTGCATCGAATGCCCCATTTTCTCGAGGAACTGCGGATTATTATTAAAAATACCCTTGTACATCCAATTCATAGTGCCGCAGTCGAAGCTCGCCATCTCGGGTCTCAGCGTTTTGAAAGGTGCCATCCTGTCATCCTCGGAGTTCGCAATTCCTCCCGCCGCGGTCAGGTTTATCACTATATCACAATCGGGATAGTCATTTTTTAAGTTGTCCAAAACGGTCTTAAACGTTTCGACCTTCATGGAGTCGTTGTCGTTTTCATCCCTCACATGTATATGAGCAACCGCCGCGCCGGCTTTCCAGCACCGGTATATTTCCTCCGCGATCTCATCCGGCTGTGTAGGCAGATTCGGATTGTCAGTCTTTTTCGGCCACGCTCCCGTCGTTGCAACCGTTATAATTCTTTTTGAATTCATATTTTTAACCTCGTCATCTCCGTTACATGAACACGTACGACCACAGGGTAAGACTTCCAAGTATTATTATCCCTGTCCAAAGAAGTACTACAACACAATACCCCATTATATCGCGAACGCCCAGGTTTGCTATACCGAGTGCGGGAAGCGCCCAGAACGGCTGTATCATATTTGTCCACGTATCTCCCCATGTCATCGCAATGGTCGTGATCGCGTAATCAGTTCCGAGCTTCTGTGCGGCAGGAAACATTACAGGCGCCTGCACCGCCCACTGCCCTCCGGCGGACGGAACAAACATGTTGACTACTGCTGCGCTGAGGAATGTAAACAAAGGCAGCGTATGTGTATTTGATATTGAAACAAATCCCTGTGATATAACGGCAGCAAGCGAAACACCCGCAGCATTAACGCCCGTCATCATGCCCATTATCCCTGCGTAAAACGGGAACTGAACCATTATCCCCGCCCCGCTCCTGATCGATTTTCCTATAGCTTTGACGAAGCCTATCGGCGTACCGTGAAGCAGCATCCCGAACATGAACAATAAGAAATTCATCATATCAATGTTGAGCGACTGTTTCTGTATGGCGAAAAACCATACCACATACGTACCGCCCGCGACAAAGGCCAATATGTTTATCAATCGGCTGTTCTCCATTCTTTCGGCCGGTGTCATATTCTTTATTTTCGGCTCCGCCTTTACAGGTTCATCTGTAAGCAGCTCCGCATTTATCGCTATCGTTTCTTTTTGCGAAGGATGCATTCTTGCATTCAGAAACGGAAGCGTAAAGAACATCAGCCCGACTGCGAGCAGGGTGCACGGATGGTACGCCGTCTGAGAGATCGGAATAACATCTTGCACGATATTGCTCGTCTGCATTAGAAGCTCATCGGGATTGCTCGCCGCCTTGAGCACCATGGAACTCGTCAGTATGCTGAGCATGAAGGTTGAGTATCCGGATGCAATGAGAAGGGGAAAATCAACATTTCTGACAACCTTTGCAACCTCCTTTGCTATAACCGCGGCGAATACGAGACCGAACCCCCACTGGATCATAACCGCTATACCCGAAGCGAACGTCACCAGAATAACCGCCTGCCTCGGATTTTTAGGTATTCTTGCCAGCATTTTTATAAATTTCATCACTAACGGCGAATTTGCCACCACACTTCCCAATACGACAACCAACACCATCTGCATGGAAAATCCGAGCAGGTTCCAGAAGCCTTTTCCCCAGTGAATGATCATTGCAAACGGACTCTGATGCGTCAGCGGAATAGCGAGCACAAAAACGATTGCCGTCAGCAGCATAGAGAAGATAAAGGCGTCGGGCAGAAGCTTCTGCACAACAGCCGTACACCCGCGAGTAAGTCTTTTGACCATTTTTCGTCCCTCTTTCTTTTTAACGAAAATAATGCTGAATAAAACAAAAGAAGCAAAGAACTGCGCCCTTGCCCCTATATCAACCACATACTATCACTGCGGTTCATAATTGTCAATCATCTGTCGGAACGATATTTCCGTCACGGTCGTTTCGGAATTCAAAAAAAAAACGGTACATGAAAAATGGAGCGGGCGAAGGGAATCGAACCCTCGCTTCAAGCTTGGGAAGCTCGCGTTCTGCCATTGAACTACGCCCGCATAGTCTGAGAACGGCGGACCCACCGAAAATGAGTCCGCCGGAACCTCTTTTCTGATTGGATATTATGCCACGATGGCCACTGTGTTGTCAAGCGCGGTCGAAAATCGAAATCGACAGCTGCAGACCTCCGGTAGACCCGCTGTGATCAACAGCCTTCAGCGTGACGATCCAGCGCATCTATCGCCGCTTTGATCCTGGCCGGCAAAATGCGGCAGACATCCTCCGATATCGATGCGACAGATACACGCACGCCCTTGGCAAGCGGTATCAGAAATATGCCCTCCTCACGGAGCTTTGCTGCAAGCCCGTCAGGATCCCCGTGGGGTATCGAACAGAAGAAGCCCGCCGAGAAAGGCACGGTCACGAGCCCGCAATCCTTTGCAGCCTGATCGAAGGCCCTGCCCCTGCGAATAAGCATATCCCTGATCCCGGCCCTTTCGGCAACTACGGCGTCATACAGATCCGGGTCGGCAAAGATCTTCGCTATTATACTTTGCGCGGCACGGACGGGATTGGACCACGAAGCCCGACAGCTGAATTCGCAGCAACGCTGAAACTCGTCGGCAATCTCGTCGTTCGGCGCCATGCATATCATTGCGCCGCAGCGCATACCGTAGAGCGTAAACGTCTTCGACATGCTGTAGGCGACTATCGGAAGCACGTTTTCGGGCATTGCGTCCACTATAGGCAAAAACGCCCTGACCTCGTCTTCATCTCCGGCAAAATCGATATATGCGGCATCGATAAGCAACGCTATCCTTTTGTCCGGGCTTATCTCGTCCAGGCATACTCTGACAGACTCCCAGTCTGCATTCGTCATGCTGTATCCGGTCGGGTTATGAGCGGGTGTGTTCAGTATAATGACAAGTCTGTTCTGTCTGTCTATGATATCCGCGACCTTCATGGAAAAGGCTTTGGTGTTGAACTTCCCGTCATCCGTAAACAGAGGAAACGTTTCGAGACCTCTGCCGATCTCGGAGCATATCTGTGAATAAGGTCCCCAGCACCAATCCGTCGTGAGGATGCTTTCACCCGGAGAGCTGTAGTTCGAAACGGTATTCTTAATGCCTCCGGTACCGCCCATCGTTGCCACGACTCTTACGGATCTGTTCGCAGTGAAGCTGCCGAAAGCGGCTTTGACCGCAGCAGCCTTGAATTCGGATGTACCGCCTATAGGAGCGTACTGCGCGTATTCTTTCGGCTCAAGGCCTCTGAATACCCTGTCTACCGATGACAGGACTATGAGATTCCCGCTGTCATCCGTCAAAGCGCCTATCGTCGCGTTGACCACGGCATCTCTGCCTTTTTCTTTTGCCATCTCGTTTGCCATGGTATTTATGCCGAACACCTTGTCCGACTTGGGTATCTTTCTACCGTTCAGAGCGGCCATTTCGTTTACGCCCATTATTGAAACCTCCTCGTTAGAGTGTAATAGCTATCAATAAAAATTATAAACTCAAACTCTTATCAAAGCAATATAATTGATGGTTTTGCCCTGAGCGGAGAACTTGAGCTCATATTCGGTCTTCGGGCTTCCGGCGCTGAATTCGGATGCTTCGAGATCCCTCGTCATTTCCGATATCTTAAAGCCGGCTTTGCTTCCGATCTGTCCTATCTGACGAAGGGTAAATTCGAACATATCATCGCTGTCAGTCTTGAATTTTATAAACCCGCCGCTGCAAAGAGCATACGAATACTGAACGAGCCTGTCCGCACACGTCAGCCTGCGTTTTGCGTGCTTAGCTTTCGGCCAGGGGTCGCTGAAGTTGAGAAATATGCCGTTCAACTCGCCATTGTCAAACATACTGTTTATATCGTTTACATACCCCGAATAAAATCTTATATTTCGGGCTTCCGCAGCGTCTGCCGCCGTTATTGCGCGGATTATTACGCTGCGAAGTCCCTCGGCGCCGATATAGCAGCCCTGCGGATCCGATACGGCGGAGGTGTTTATGAACATACCCTTTCCGCAGCCGATCTCAAGGTACAGCTTCGAGTTATGCGGAGCCGCAAACACATCTCTCCATTCTCCTTTAGGTGACTTCCCTCTCTCTATTATAATATCCGAAAAAGCATCAAGTTTATCGTCTATATTCTTTATTTTTCTCTGTCTCATAGTGTCTAAAGCCAAATCCTCATTGCAATTATCGCCACGAAAAATGTAAATATTAATATCAGTGCCGCAAAGTCGGCAGCGGAGAACTTTATCTCGTTCATTCTCGTACGGCCTTTCCCGCCGCGATAACACCTCGACTCCATCGCCATGGCAAGATCCTGAGCGATCCTGAATGCGCTTACGAATAAAGGCACCAATATAGGCACCATGGATTTTGCCCTCCTTATCAGATTGCCGCTCTCAAAATCGGCACCTCTCGCCTGCTGAGCCTTCATTATCTTGTCGGTTTCTTCGAGCAATGTAGGTATGAACCTGAGTGCGATCGACATCATCATCGCTATCTCGTGCGCCGGAATTCCTATGACCGAAAGCGGTCTCATGATCTTTTCGATTCCGTCAGTCAGTGCTATAGGCTTAGTAGTGAGCGTCAGAAGCGACGAACTTATTATAAGCAGTATGAGTCTTGTCGCCATAAAGGCCGCCGTATATATGCCCTCGACCGTGATCTTTATGAAATGCCATCTGAATATCTCGTGTCCCTGAACCATAAAGATATTGAGAAAAAAAGTAAATCCCAGTATCAGAAGTATCGGCTTAAGCCCTCTCATTATGAAGGTAAGCGGTACCTTTGATACAGCTACTGCGACCGCAAGAGCGGCGGCGCACACTCCCAATCCGGTGAACCCCTTTATGAGAAACAGCTCAATTATAAACAGCACCGCGGCAAGTATCTTAACACGCGGATCCAGTCTGTGTATCGATGATTCCGCCGCGTAGTACTGACCGAGCGTAATATCTCTTATCATTCGATCACCTCCCGCGCCCGTGAAGACAGGAATCTGAATATCTCATCCTCAGCCGCTCTTATATCGAGAATGGCGGCATTAACATCAGCGCCTCTGTTTTTGATTGTGTGCATGAGATCCGTAACCGGCGGCACATCAAGTCCGATTTCGTTCAGAGCCGTTTTGTTCGCAAACACCTCATCCGGTGCACCCTGCATTATCAGTCTGCCCTGATCCATTACAATAACTCTGTCCGCCATCGAAGCGACGTCCGCCATGTTGTGGCTTACAAAAATTATTATATTCCCTTCCGATTCATGGATCTTGCGTATCATCGAAAGTATATCCCCGTGTGCGCCCGGATCGAGGCCGGCAGTCGGTTCGTCGAGTATCAGCACGCGCGGACGCATAGCTATTATCCCGGCTATCGCGACTCTTCTTTTTTGACCGCCCGAAAGCTCGAACGGGGATCTGTCCGCAATCTCTTCGTAATTGAGCCCGACAAGATCTATCGCACTGCGGACGCGTTCGTCAGTATCAGCCTTATCAAGTCCGAGATTTCTCGGACCGTATGCGACATCAAGTGCGACGGTCTCCTCGAAGAGCTGATACTCCGGATACTGAAAAACAAGACCGACGCGACGCCTGACATCGCGCATGACCGTCGTCGGATCTGTTATATCCGTACCGTCGACCGTTATTGCACCCGATGTCGGCTTGAGCAGACCGTTAAGATGCTGGAGGAGAGTCGACTTTCCCGAGCCTGTATGACCTATTACGGCTGCCGTTTCTCCGTCGTATATGTCAAAACTCACATCGTCGAGAGCCTTTTGCTCGCCGGGCATGCCCGGACTGTATACGTGTGAGAGGTTCCTTACATGTACCGACATATATAATCCGCCAGCCTTTCGTTCGTTATAATATCGCGCGGGACATCTACACCGCGCGACCTCAGGTTCTCCGCTATCTCCACCGCTAACGGCACGTCGAGGTTTATCGCTCTTATCCGTCCGACATCCGAAAACACCTGCTCGGGCGTCCCGTCGAGAAATACTTTCCCTTTGTCCATTATGACAATCCTGTCAGCCTGAACGGCCTCATCCATAAAATGCGTTATCAGTATGACAGTTATCCCGTCGTCGCTCAGTTTGCGTATAATATTCATTATGTCGGCTCTTCCGCGCGGATCGAGCATGGCTGTCGGCTCATCAAAGATTATACACTCGGGCCGCATAGCAACTACGCCGGCTATCGCTATGCGCTGCTTCTGCCCGCCAGAGAGCAGATGCGGCGCCTTACGCTTATATTCGCCCATGCGCACGGAATCCAGAGCCTCGTCCACACGCCGTCTTATCTCCGCGGGCTCTGTTCCGAGGTTTTCCGGACCGAAGGCGACATCGTCTTCGACTACCGAGGAAACGAGCTGATTATCCGGATTCTGGAAGACCATGCCCGCCGTCTGTCTCACATCCCAGATATGTTCGTCATCCTTCGTATCCCAGCCCTTAACGTAAACAGCCCCTCCCGTCGGCAGGAGGAGCCCGTTCAGATTCTTGGCAAGCGTCGACTTTCCCGAACCGTTTTGTCCGATAACAGCAACAAATGAGCCTTGCATTACGTCAAGGCTCACTCCATTTATCGCACGTTCCGCTTGTCCGTTCACGTCATCGCTTCCGTAGTCGAATACGAGATTATCGATTTTTATGATGTCCGTCATCAAAGTCTTCCCCTAAGGGTCATTTTATAGCGAAATATTTTTTTGCCGGCGTTCTGTAAAGCATCTGAGCGAGTATCGTAGCGATTACCGTACCGGCAACGAACTGTCCTATATTTGCCGGTATCGACGCTAACGGTGTTACCCAGCTTCCGTACATAAAAGACTCGGCGATGTAATATCCCGCAGCCATCACCGCACCGCCGGAAACCATCGCGGCGACTTCCATAACGGTGAGCCTGCGGTGAGATACGCTTTCTTCAATTTGGCCCCTCTTCTCCATGTGCTCGAGCACGAGCCCCGTCAGAAGCGCCATCAAAGCCTTGACAACAAGAGTTATCGGAGCGTAATATGCGTAGCCCGAAAGCAGATCGGCCAAAGCAGAGCCGATGCCGGCAGCAAATGCCCCGCCTTTTTTGCCGAGTATAAGTACGGACATGAATATCGCCGCGTCACCTAAGTGGACATAACCTTCTGTTGCAGGTATTGGGATCCTGATTATCATCGTTGCCACCATCACGAGGCACATCATGAGACCCGTCATAACGATCTTATATGTCTTGTCATTCTTCATGGTATCACTCACCTATCGATCATTGACTTTATCTTTACACGTATTATAATATCATCAAAGTGTATCTTTTGAAATAAGCAATTTTAACTTTTTATATAAATACACTTGCAGGAGGCGATTCAAACTGAAGCCATTTGTAGCAGGCACAGATAACAGTTCCGGTATATCTTTATATATACAGTTATACAGGCACATCAAAAGAGAAATCCTTGCGGGCAACCTGTCCGCCGGAGAAAAGCTCCCGTCACTGCGTGCGATATCAAAGGACAGCGGTGTTTCGCTGACTACAGTTTCGCTTGCGTACGAACAGCTTCTGACCGAGGGATATATAATAAGCCGGCCGCAGTCGGGGTATTACGTTGCGGAGCTTCCCGCCGTCGGGGAGACTATTGAGCAGATAAGCCCCGAGGGGTTTGACCTGACATCATACGCGAAACAGGCGAACGATTACGTCTACGATCTGTCCGCATTTGATTTTCAGAAATGGAAAAAATGCACTTCAAAGGTCTTGAACGACTACCCTCAGCTACTGCTGTACGAAAGCGACGTCCAGGGCGAGGCGGCGCTCAGGTACGAAATATCAAGATATGTCTACTCCTCGCGCGGCGTAACAGCAAGCCCCGACCGTATAGTCATAGGTGCCGGTATCCAGCAGCTCACGGCACATCTTTGCCGCATACTGCGCAGAATGGGTATCGACCATATATGTACGGAGGATCCCGGCTACGTACCTATACAGCAGATTTTTACCGACAACGGCTTCGGTATCGGCAAGATCCCCGTGGCCGACGACGGAATCATCATAGACAGGCTCCCCGTCAATATAAGCTCCGCCGTCTACGTCAGCCCGGCCAACCAGTTCCCGACAGGCTCCGTTATGCCCGTCGCCAACCGTTACAAGCTCCTTACGTGGGCAAAGGAAAACGACAGCATAATACTGGAGGACGATTACGACAGCGAGCTGCGGTATTTCGGCAAGCCGATACCGGCTCTCCAGGGACTCGACACCGGCGACAGGGTCGTTTATTTGGGTTCGTTTTCGTCGACGCTTTTCCCTGCCGTAAAAATAAGCTATATGATTCTTCCTGAGAAGATGGCATCCATCTTTTCTTCCATAAAGAGCGACTATACTCAAACGTGTTCCAAAACGGAGCAGCTTACGCTCGCTTTGTTCATGGAGGACGGATATTACTACACGGGCATACGCAGACTCAGATCGCTTTACTCCCAGAAGCTCGCCGCAGTGCTCGCATCATTCGCGAAATACGGCAGAAACCATATTAAGACCACGGACACGAGGTCGGGCATCAACATGTTCATCAAAGTAAAAAGCAGGCGCACATCGGATGAGCTTTGCAAAGATGCCGCCCTGCTCGGTCTTCACGCGTCACCGCTGAATTACGGCAGCTCTCCGGGCAAAAATGTGCGTTCGCTGATATTTTACTACAATCAGATCCCCCTCGAATTGATAGACTCGGTAATCAAAGAGCTGTCGCAGCGCTGGAAGTCATAAATAAAAAACTCCGGCTATAGCCGTGCGGTTCAGTTTACCTCAAGTCCTTCGACGCCGCCGGTCTTTGTCACGGTTCCGTCCGACGCTATAAACACCGCCTCAAAACCGTCCATATCCTCTATCATCCTCGTCGCTTCTTCGCGACCTATTATAAGGCTCACCGTAGCAAGAGCGTCGCAGTCCGCACCTTTGTCTTCCGGACCAATTATCGTGACGGACTGTACATCGGTATTAACAGGGTAACCGGTATTCACATCGAGGATATGATGATACAGCTTGCCGTCCGCCCTGAAACACCGTTCATATATACCTGATGTTACAAGGCTTCTGTCGTGTACGGGCAGCGCGGCGGCGAGACCGCCCGTTTCCGCAAACGGCTTTTTGATGCCGACTCTTACATCCGTACTTTCTCCGTCCTTGTACCCGATTACCGAAAGATTGCCGCCGAGATCCACAACGGCTCCGGTCACCCCTTGTGCTCTGATGTACGCAGCCATTTTGTCGGCTATGTATCCCTTCGCTACGGCTCCCAGGTCTATCTCACCCTCCGGATCGGCCATCGTCACGGTATTTCCCTCTATATTTATCTGCTCGCAGCCGACGTGATCAAGCGCCTTTTTTATTTCGGCGTCATCGGGCACCTCGGGCTCCGCTGCATGAAAGTCCCAAAGATCGGTAACATGTCCTATTGTTATATCAAACCGTCCTGCAGAAATTCCGTAATAGTATATGCCTTTTTCTATAACGCTTACCGTTTCCGGATCACATTCGACGGGTTTGCCTGCGGAGTGGTTGATGTTATATATGTCGGAGCCTTTGACAGTTTTGCTCAGCAGACCTTCATAGTACTCACAGATATCGTAAGCGCCGTCTATAACTTTATCGGCGGATTTCTCTGTCATGTCGGTCATCGCGTATACGGTAATATTGCATATCGTGTCAAGGTGATATGCCTCTTTGGTCACAGGTTCTCTCTTTTGGGAACATCCCGTTTGTGATATAATTGTAATCGCGACGGCCGCAATCAGAAGAATGCGATTCGACGCGGCTAACCTCTTACGCATGCCAGACCTCATATCAGGATAATATATGTCAAAAATAATCAAAAAAGCCGATATCGTTTTGTTTGTCTGTCTCGTACTTGCGGGCGCCGTAATGTCGCTTGCGGCTTTAACGTCCGGCAAGGAGGGCGCGAACGTCGTTATAACCGTTGACGGCAGTGTATACGGCACATACCCGCTTTCGGAAGACCGCGAGATAACGGTCAGTCGAAACGGACACATGAATAAGATTACCATAAAAGACAATACCGTGCAAATGAGCGAAGCAGACTGCTCAAATCGGCTTTGTATCAAGACAGGCAGGATATCGCGCACCAATGAGGCTATCGTATGCCTGCCCAACAGAGTCATGGTAAAGATAACGGGGGGTGACTCTGATGTCGATGTCATCACGTAAAAAAACAACACGCCTCGCTGCCGCCGCACTCCTTGCCGCCCTTGCCATCATCTTTTCGTACATTGAGGTGATGATCCCGAATCCCGCGGCAATACCCGGTGTCAAGCTCGGGATAGCAAATATAGTTATACTCGTCGCCCTTTATGAGCTCGACCTCAGATATGCCCTCGCCATAAACATCATAAGGATAACAATCGTCGGGCTTCTCTTTTCGGGACTTTTCGGCGCTCTGTACTCGCTTGCAGGAGGGCTTCTCAGCATGCTCGTAATGTGGCTGCTTAAGAAGACGGGACTTTTCAGCATAGTCGGCGTCAGTATGGCAGGCGGCGTATGCCACAATATCGGTCAGCTTCTCACGGCATCCTTTATCGTATGCGATCTCAGGATGTTTATGTACCTTCCGGTGCTCATGTTTTCGGGTATAATAAGCGGTATTTTAGTCGGTTTCATATCGTGGTATATATGCAGGACTATCAAAAAGGAGGTATTACATGCGTAAGGAAATTGCTGCGCTTCGCACTCTTATGGAAGAACGCGGCATAGATGTCTACATCGTGCCAACCTGCGACTTTCACGGTTCGGAATATATCAACGAATATTTTTCGACGAGAAAGTTCCTGTCGGGCTTTACGGGATCGGCGGGGACACTCGTCATAACAAAAGATGACGCAAAACTGTGGACGGACGGAAGATATTTTCTTCAGGCCGGCATCCAGCTTGACGGCAGCGGCATCAAACTCATGAAATCGGGCGATCCCGGCGTGTCCACCATTGAAGAATATTTGGACGGCATTCTCGGCTCCGAAAAGACTCTCGCCTTCGACGGACGCGTAGTATCGTATGAAACGGGCGAAGCGTATGGAAAAATCGCAGTAAACCACAATTCCAATATGGTTTACGATATTGACTTGGCCGGCGAAATATGGAAAAGCCGTCCCTCTCTGCAAGGAAAACCCGTATATGCCCTTCCTGTCTCCTCGACGGGAAAAAGCACCGGGCAAAAGCTTGCCGAGATCAGAGAGATAATGTCGGAATGCGGCGCAGATCGCCTTCTCATAACAAGTCTCGAGGAAAACGCATGGCTGTATAACCTGCGCGGAAATGATGTGAAATGCACCCCCGTTTTCTTCGCCTTTTCCCTAATAACACAGAATGACATCATGCTGTATGTATTCGATGATGCCGTAAGCGCCGATCTACTTCCGGAATATGTTACCGTTCGCAATTATTACGCTGTAATGCACGATATCGCGGAGTTGCCTGAGGGTTCTTCCATATCAGCCGATCTTAAGAGCGTGTCGTACGGTCTGATAAAATCCATACCTGACGGCTGCCGCATCATAAACAGACCTTCGCCCGCGGCAGAGCTAAAGGCGGTTAAAAACGAAACCGAAATTGAGTCAACGAAAAAAGCTCATCTCGGCGACGGCGTTGCGATGGTCGAGTTTATCTCATGGCTGAAGCGAAATATCGGTAAGATGCACATAACAGAAATAAGCGCGTCTGATTACCTCGAGTCGTTGCGACGCGTACAGGACGGTTTTATTGAGCTCAGCTTTGATACTATCGCCGGCTATATGCAAAACGGCGCTGTCATACACTATACAGCTACCGAAGAAACCGACCGCGAGCTTGCGCCGGAAGGACTTTTCCTCGTCGACTCCGGCGGTCACTATACTACGGGTACTACCGATATAACGAGAACAATATCTCTGGGGGCGCTCACGGACAAAATGAGGGAATGTTATACCGCCGTTCTCCGCGGTCACATCGACCTTCTTCTTGCAAGCTTTGCCCCGGGGACGACAGGTCACGAGCTCGACCGTATAGCACGCGAACCTATACGGGAAATCGGTCTCGATTACAACCACGGTACCGGCCACGGGGTTGGGCACGTTCTTTCAGTACACGAGGGTCCTAACAATATCGGCAAGCGTCCTGTCACTGCCCCGATAACACCGGGCATGATAACGACCGACGAACCGGGTGTATACCTGGAGGGGGAATTCGGCATCAGAATAGAAAGCGAAATGCTATGCACAGACAACGGGAACGGAAGATACTCATTCGATAATCTGACGCTGTGTCCTTATGAACGCGATGCGATAATAAAGGAAAAGCTGACCGATAAGCAACTCGAATATGTGAATACATACCATAAGCGGGTTTACGACGCTCTGTGCAATCGCCTGTCGCCGGAAGCGGCGCAGTGGCTCTCAGAAGCGACAATGCCGCTGTAATTGAATGCGGCTTACGATCACTCCGGGACCTCGCGAATATGGCGCCGTTTAATACAGACACGAAAGCGGGCATATTGCGAGAAAGCATGCGCACAAACCGTACTCGCGGTGCGAAAAAAAACATCCCCGCGTCTAACGCGGGGTTTTCGCTTATACAAAAAAGGAGCAGATCCTTCATGGATCCGCTCCTGCTTTTTTGTTATATTTATCTGATATCGGGCATTTTCTACGCCGTCTTCTTTTCGGCTGATTTGGCGGCTCTCGCCTCCTTTTCTTTGGCGAGCAGCCTCAGATTTCTTATTGCACCCGTCGGACAGACTTTGGCGCACATGCCGCAGTTCCTGCACTTTTCGGGATCGATAAAAGCGAGGTTGTCCGTAACGTGTACCGCATCGAATTTGCAGACACTTTCGCACTTCTTGCAGCCGATGCAGCCCACCTCGCATGCCTTACGCGTCACTGCGCCCTTATCGTTGCTGTAGCAGTGGCATATAACCATGTTGCTTGCGGGAGAGATGCGTATGAGCGACTGAGGGCACGCCTTTGCGCATGCTCCGCATGCGACACATGCGTCTCTGTCTACCCTTGCCACACCGTTTACGACTTTGATCGAATTGTAATTACACGCCGCTTCGCAGTCGCCGAGTCCAAGGCATCCGAACTGACACGTCTTGAGTCCGCCGAAGAGCTGCTTTGCAGCTTTGCAGGACTTAGGACCCTGATACTCGAGCAGTGATTTAGAAACATCGTTCGAGCCCTGACACATTACGACTGCAACCTGTTTTTCGGCAGCACCGGCTTCCACACCGAGCACCTCTGCGAGCCTTGCCGCTACCGAAGGCCCGCCTACGGGACACTTATTGCAAGGTACGCTTCTGTCCTTAGCCATGCTTGCGGCGTAGTCGTCGCAGCCCGCAAAGCCGCAGCCGCCGCAGTTGGCGCCCGGAAGACACTCGCGCAGAGCGGCAGCCGTCTCATCTACGGGCACGAAGAACACTTTGGAAGCGATGGAGAGCATTATAGCGCAGACCAATCCGACAACTACGACCAATAAAATAGGTATTGCCATTTTTCTGTCTCCTCCTTCCTTACGAGAACATTCCTGAGAAACCCGTGAAACTCATCGACATGATGGCGGCGGCGACAAGTGTAATAGCCACGCCCTTGAACGGAGCAGGCACACCGTCATCCTTAACCATCCTCTGGCTTCTGACTCCGGCAAACAGTACAAGCGCAAGAGTGAAGCCTACCGCCGCACCGAACGCGTTCGCAATTGACTGGCCGAAGTTATAGCCCGCATCGATGCTTGCGATGCAGACGCCGAGCACTGCGCAGTTCGTCGTGATGAGCGGAAGATAAACGCCGAGAGCGCTGTAAAGCGAGGGCATGAATTTCTTGAGCATCATTTCGATAAGCTGTACGAGCGCAGCGATCACGAGGATAAATACTACTGTCTGAAGGTAGCCGATCTCGAATTTGTCGAGGATCTGCTGAATCGGCCATGTTACCGCCGTGGCAAGTACCATGACGAATATTACGGCTGCGCCCATGCCTGCCGCCGAATCGAGCTTTTTCGATACGCCAAGGAACGGACAGATGCCGAGGAACTGAGCAAGAACATAGTTATTAACGAGTATCATGCTCATTACTATTGCAGCTGCACCCATGCTTATGCTCCTTTCTCTTCTGTTTCGGCCTTAGCAGCGGCGGCGGCTTTTTTCTTTGCCTCCTCTGCGGCTTTTTCCTTAGCCTTGAGATCTGCGAAAATCTTCGCATCCTCTTCGCCGAAATCTCTTTGTTCCGTTGCTTTATTTCTCGTTATCCAATTTACAAGCGCTACGAGCATACCGAACGTAAGGAATCCGCCCGGGGCGAGACCCATAAGCCCTATGCCTTCAATGTGACCTGTAAGTATCTCGATATCGAATATCGTTCCGTTTGCGAGGAACTCACGGATGAGCCCCATCACACAAAGGACGAGCGTATAGCCTATACCCATTCCGACACCGTCAAAGAGTGAATCGATCACCGTATTTTTGTTGGCGAACATCTCTGCACGGCCGAGTATGATACAGTTTACAACGATAAGAGGAATAAATATTCCGAGCGACTTATCGATTGCCGGCAGCTTTGCCTTGAGAAATAGCTGTATCACTGTAGTAAAACCCGCTATAACTACGATGTAGCACGGTATGCGTACGTTATCCGGTATAAGCTTTCTGATTGCCGAGATTACGACGTTAGACATGATCATTACCGCTGTGAAAGCGACGCCCATTCCGAGCCCGTTTATCGCCGATGAAGATGTCGCAAGCGCCGAGCAGCATCCGAGCAGCAATACGAGTACCGGGTTTTCTTTGATGATACCGTTAGTCAGTATAGTAAGTTTGCTTTTCTTTTGCTCTTCCATTATTTGACACCTCCCATTTCCTTGAACTGCTGAAGTGCCTCGTATACTCCGTAATGGATGGCCGCAGATGAAACGGAAGCGCCCGTTACGTTATCTACGTTTTGCTCTTTTTTAGGCGAAACCGATTCGAGTGACGAAAGGCCCTTGTACTGCCCAAGATGTTCGTCCGTCATCGCCTTTGTTCCTACGCCTGATGTATCGCTATGGCTGGTGATGACGATGCCTGTTACGGCTCCGTCCGAATCGACGCCTACCATTTCGGTAAGAGTACCGCCGAACGACTTCGTTTCGACTGTGAAAACTATGCCGGTTCCGTTGTCGGCAACGGCCGCCTCAATAATCTTGACCTTGCCGTCGTCCGTGGCAAGAAGCTTTCCGTCATAATTCGTAAACTTGTCAGCGTCGGGGAGCAGCTGCTGCTTCGCGGCATTCGCTTCATCAATTGCTCTTTGAGTTATAATCGGCTCTGTCAAACCGTATGTCGCGGCAAGTGCTGCGGAAATAGCGAGGCATATCACTACCAGGACGATGATCGGTCTGATGTACTTATAGAAAGTGGAATCAGTTTTCATCTTTTTTCTTGCCTCCTCCGTATGTCAATCTGATGCAAAGCATATCTATCAACGGCGTCACAAAGTTCATGATCAGGATCGAAAAGGAAACGCCCTCGGGATATCCTGCCCACAACCTTATAACCATAGTAAGGAAACCGCATCCGATGCCCATTATGACCTTCCCGAGCGGCATGATAGGTGATGTCACATAATCCGTCGCCATGAAGATCGCACCGAGCATCACACCGCCGGCACATATGTGGAACAGTGCCATATGAAGCGCGCTCACATCCCCCCCTACCACGGAATAGTAGATGAAAGCGACGGCGAACACCGTTCCGATAAACGCGAGCGGTGTCGCAGGCGATATTATCTTCTTCCAGCAAAGGAATATCCCTCCGAGGATCAAGGCGAGCGCGCTCACCTCGCCGAGCGAACCGCCGATATTCCCGAGGAACATCGAGAGGTTTGACGGGAGGTCGGCTTTGCCGAGATCTACGATAGGCGTTTCGGAGAGAATGCCGAGCGGTGTCGCTCCTGTAGCTGCATCTGCCACCACCTGACCGTGCGGGAGCGGCCAAGTCGTCATTCTCGTCGTAAATGAAAGCAGAAGGAATATTCTCCCTACAATAGCCGGGTTTGCAATGTTGCGCCCGATGCCTCCGAAAAGTTGCTTTACTATAACGATAGCGAAGAAGCATCCGAGAACAGCCATCCAGACAGGGAAATTTGCAGGTACGTTGAACGCGATCAGCGTTCCCGTAAGGACAGCACTCAGATCCCTGCTCGTATCTGGCTTTTTGAGAAGCTTCTCATAACCCCACTCGAAAAATGTGCTTGCGATAATGCATGCAGCCGTAAGTAGCAGAACTCTCGGCCCGAACACATATACGCTGACACATAGTGACGGTATAAGCGCAATGAGTACGTACAGCATGGTCTTCTGCGTATCTAACTTTGTCACTATATGCGGAGCCGAAGCCACCATCAATGTATCATAATATTTTTTTTCTTCCATTATTTGATTCCAGCCTCCTTTACGAGTCCTTTGCCCAACTTGTTCATAAAGGACAGAGGTCTTCTGGCCGGGCATACGAACGAGCAACTGCCGCACTCCATGCACTGCATGACCTGCAGGTCGGCGAGTTTTTGCGCATCTGCGTCGAGATACGCATCGGCAAATGCTGTCGGAAGCAGGTTGAACGGGCATGCCATATGGCATCTGCCGCAGTTGATGCACGGTGTTTCCGGCGGGATCGTAGCCTGTTCCTCTGAAAAGGCAAGTATAGCATTGTTATTCTTGATTATAGGCATGGCGTCTGTCGGAATCGATCTGCCCATCATAGGCCCGCCCATGACGATTTCTTTAGGAGGTTTTTTGTAACCGCCGCAGAAAGCGATGACGTCGCTGATCTGCGTTCCGATAGGTGCCAGAACATTCTTCGGATTTGCAACAGCATCACCGTCTACGGTCATCCTTCTCTTGACGAGAGGGATCCCCGTACGGAAATATTCACCGATGACGGCTACTGATGTTACGTTGGAGAGAATAACGCCGAGATCTGCCGGCAAAACGCCCGCAGCCATATGTTTACCGGTGATCTCATAAACGAGAACACGCTCGGCTCCCTTAGGATATCTCGATAAAAGCGTAAAAGTATGCATATTGGTAAGGCCCTGCTTCTCGAATTCCTCATCGAATTTCGTGATAGCATCCGGTTTATTTGCCTCAATACCGATATATGCCTCGTCAAGTCCGTCATACTTCATTATCAGCTTCATGCCGTCTATGATATCCTGTGTATCTTCGAGCATGGCGCGATGATCAGAAGTTAT
This sequence comes from uncultured Clostridia bacterium, assembly GCA_938046095.1. Classification (GTDB taxonomy): domain Bacteria; phylum Bacillota; class Clostridia; order Peptostreptococcales; family Anaerovoracaceae; genus Eubacterium_B. Next base: position 107,205 of record CALIXS010000014.1, on the reverse strand, counting down.
AAACGGCTCGCACTCCGCCGCATTCACGATCAAAGTGTGTACGTCGTCAATGTTCTTAGGATTGTACTTGACATGAGTAGGGAAAGAAGCTCCGCCCATTCCTACGCAGCCCGACTCTCTTACCGCCTTTACAAATCCCTGAAGATCATCGACCTCCGGAACCTTAATCCCTTCCCATAATTCCTGTTTCTTATCAGTTTCAATAACGACGAGTGTCTCATAGCCGCCCATAGCGCCGCGCTGAGTCTCTATGCCCTTTACCGTTCCCGATACGCTTGAGTGTATCGGTGCACTGATAAATGCGTCGACATCTCCGATAAGCTGTCCGACCTTGACAGCATCGCCCGCTTTTACGAGAGGCTGACAAGGTTTGCCGATATGCTGAGACATATTGATCTTAACGATGTCAGGAATCGGCATAGCTTCTGTAGCACACTGCGCAGTATTTTTATAATGCCCCGCATCAATACTGCGCAGGTGCCTGCCGGTTGAACCCATATCTGAAACCTTCCTTTCTTATAGAATCATAATCATACGGATACATTATACATCAGCACCCTCAAAAAATCATTAAAATTTTAACAAATACGCTCAATCTTTCGCATCCCGCTGGCAGATGCGTTTTCGGTTCATCGGAGCTTTTCAGTGGTGTGTTTTGTCACAGCTTACCGACGGTAATATTCCCGTCGTCATCCATACCGATTACACTTTGCCCGCACGCAAGGAGTGACGCGGCATATTCTGCGGCCTCTTTTCTTATCACCTCACCGGGCGCTATTAAAGGTATACCGGGCGGATACGGGATGACGCTGACGGCACATATCCTTCCGCCTGCCGCGGAATAATGGATTTTTTCGGTTTCGGAAGGTATGTCACGCGTCTCTCCGTGGCTGTAAACACCTGAAACATCAGGGGCATTTATACAGCCGACGTATTCGTGAGACGAGGCTACGCCCCGAAGAACATCAAGCAGGCGTTCGTAATCGGCTCTTACATTGCCTATGCCTGTCATGGCCATCGCGATGTTTCCCGTTGAAAGCTCGAGGAATATGCCCCGCTTCCGAAGCTCCTCCGACAGAGCTCTTCCGTCTAAGCCGCAGGCGCTCATGTCGAGGTTGATCTTTGTTTTGTCGAGCAGCGGATGAGCAACTGCTTTAAGATGCGGAACTTCACGCGCTCTGCCGTAAAACCACGTTATATCTGAGGACCATTTATCAGCAAGCTCGCTGCCGCATCCCAGCATCATGTCGGCGTTCATGTCGAGAGAGGTCATGAGTATATACGACGGGCTCGAGCTTTGTATCATCTGAAGGCATTCGCCAAAGCGGTCCGTATCTATACCTTCACCGTATATATTGGCAACCGCAGTCTGAGTAAACGATATCAAAGTCTTATGCGTGCTTACTACGACTACATCAGCTCCGTTTGCCTCAGCCGACAGAGATTTGTCCGTAAGCGTAAGGTGCGCGCCGTGAGCCTCATCGACTATGAGCACGGCGCCGTGTCTGTGCGCAGTCTCGGCGATTTTCTCTATATCGCTGCATATTCCGTAATAGTTCGGACTCGTGACGAGCACGGCGCGCACATCACCCTCGCGCTCCAGCACCGAATCAATTTCCTGTGGCGATACGGATCCGCTTATACCGTATTTGCAAATCATCTGCGGATCGATATATACAGGTCTTCCTCCCGCCAGAATGAGTCCGTTGATTGCCGATTTGTGGCAGTTTGAGGCAAGAAGGAGCTTTTCGCCCCGCCTTATGCATGTCATTACCGATGCTATTATTCCGGCGCTCGACCCGCCGACGAGCAGGAACGACTCGCGCGACGCGTATATCCTGCGGTATTTATCCATCACCTCGCGGATCACTCCCTTCGGTCGAAACAGGTTGTCGGCGCCGTCGATTTCGGTAAGGTCGCCGTCCGCCATAATATCGAGAAGCCCGGAAAAACCGAGCTGCTCAAATATTCGCCTTCCCTTGTGACCCGGCATATGGAACGAAACCGTATCCGCAAGGGTGTATTCTTTTATAAATTCAGCTAAAGCCATATATGACTCCTAAAGCAGAGGACTTATTACTCTGAGAACGCTGTCAAACAGCAGGCCGATAAATGTATGGTAACAGTCCTTTTCCGTAATCTCACGTGACCTTGCAAAGGTTCTTTCGCAATCCTCCTTGAGGTCGCGCAGCGCAGCGCAGCCGACCATGAGAGTCCCGCATTCAAAATGGAGAAACAGGCTTCTGTAATCGAGATTGATCGTACCTACCACACCGATTCTGTCATCCGAAATGAAACTCTTTGCGTGTATAAAGCCGGGAATATACTCATATATTTTGACCCCTGCATTTATCAGCGGTCTGTAGTACGATCTCGTCAGCCTGTATATAAGATGCTTGTCCGGGATCCCCGGAGTTACGAGCCTTACGTCGACACCGCGCTTTGCCGCAAGCGTCATAGCCGTCTTCATTTCGTTGTCCAATATCAGATAAGGGGTATATATATATACGTAATCCTGAGCCTGATTGAGCAGCTCCATATATACGTTTTCACCGAGGTTTTCCCAATCCAGCGGGGAATCCGAAAACGGCTGGACTATACCGTCGCTGTAAAACGGTCCTTTGTTGTATACGTCCGGTCTGTACGGCGCGTAATCGCTCTCGGTCTTTCTGAAGGCATTCCACATGTTCAGGAACATAAGCGTGTAATTCCATACGCCGCGACCCTCAAGCCTTATGCCCGTATCCTTCCAGTGCCCGAACCTCGAAACTCTGTTTATATACTCGTCTCCGATATTGTAGCCGCCGGAATACCCTATGTATCCGTCAATCACGACGATTTTTCTGTGGTCGCGGTTGTTGTACACGAGTGACAGCAGCGGTTTCAGGGGATTGAATACGACAGTCTTTATCCCGTCTCTTTCGCACCGATCCGCGAAGCCGAACGGGACTCTGTCTATACTGCCTATATCATCGTATATGAGCCTTACATCAACGCCTTTCTCCGCTTTTTTGCGCAGAATGTCGTATGTCCTGTCCCACATATACCCCTCGGCGACAATAAAGTATTCCATAAATATGTAATGCTCTGCCCGTGCAAGATCAAAGAGCATATCCTGAAACGCCTTATCCGCGAGGTCGTAATACTTTGTCTTTGTCTCCGACCATGCCGGATATCTGCCATAATCACTTATATATTGCAAAGTGTGTATGAGTCTGTCGCTGCTTATCTCTCCGAGGTCGTATTCCTGCCTTGCATCTTCCTCGTGTGCGCAGGTGACGGGATCGATCATACGGCTCAGGCTCCTCGACGGCCGCTTGTTTCCGAAAAAAAGATACATCGTACTCCCGAGTATCGGTACGAGCACGATGAGAAGTATCCATCCGAGCTTGTAAGCGGGATTATCATCGCGATAAACCACGAACAAAGCCATCAGCACGGACAGCACATTAAATGCGATCTGTGTATACTGCGTGTATTGACCCAGCTTAAGTACCGCGAGGGCTATCCACCCTGTCTGTATCAGGATCAGCACGACAATTATAACAAACCTGCTGAATATTTTACCGACGATGCCTTTGACCGGTTTCATAGGATATTCTTCCTGTATTTAGCGTAAAGTTCCTGCATTCGGGCAGTCTTAACCTGTATTTCTTTCTGGAGCTCCGACGCCTCGTCAAACATGTCGTTATCGAGTGCCTCCTTTGCCCGTGTCAGCAGGCACTTATAATCGAGAGTATCCTTACCTATCTCGTGGCGCATCTCGTCGATCTCTTTCCATGTTTTGTCGTCGAGATCTGAAAAGCCGTCATACTCGTGCAGCTTGTGACAGCCTCTGATCAAAGCCATATTGTTAGGTATAAGCCTGTCGTGAAGCTCTGTTTTCCACTGCGATATTACCTGATACTTATACGATTCGAGGACGATATCCGTCATAACGCCTGCGTATTTGAGAACAGCAGTCTTTTCGGGGAAGCTGTCGAGCGCCTTTATGTTCTCCCATACGGTGGCCGGTGCTCGCCCGAACAGTCTGTCACGCTCTTCCTGAGTGTAGTCCTCGAAAACCTCCTTTTCACTCCTGTATTCGCGGTCCCTGTCGAGATAGAAATCCTCAGTGCCGTATGATTTTGATATCGAACGTTCGAGATCCGACGGAGTCTTTTCGGCTGCAAGTACGGCGCGGATGCCGTCGAGCGCGGCCATATACGACGCGGCAAGTACAAGATATGTATTGCTCTTAGGATTCGGTGACCTAAGCTCAAACCTCGTGGACAGAGGATTCGATCTGTCCCTGATCAGTCCGGCAAGCACTGTTCTGTTTCTGCTCGGCTCCTCAGGCGAATGTCCGAGAGATGTGACAATACAGACAGGAGCCTCATAGCCCGGTTTCAGTCTGTTGAAAGCGTCATTGCTTGAACTGACAAAAGGATTGATGACCTCATAATTTTTAAGCAGTCCCATCAACGCTCCGTAGCCTATCGGATTCATAAAATCCTTCGACATATCGACCGGGCTGAACATACTCGTTACCGTGCCGTCCTTAAGTCTGGCGGCAAGTCCTATATGAGTGTGCTCGCCGCTTCCGGCGACCCCGGGGAACGGCTTTGCCATAAACGTCACGTCGAGCCCGTGCATGGTGAAGATATCTCTCACGACATATTTCACCTGATTTTCGTTATCTGCAGCCTGCATGGCATCCGCATATTTCCAATCTATTTCGAGCTGCTCCATCACGTGATCGTAATGACCTGTATTGCCCATCCTTGCCTTTACGCCTCCGACCTCCTTGTGACCCATCTCGACGCCGAAGCCGTACTTGTCCAATATCTCAAGAGTATCCTCGAGTGCGGTGCGCACCTCACCGTATGTTCTCTTCCAGTACTGCTCCTTGAGAACCTGTGCTGTAAAAAGCTGCTCGCGGTCTCCCTTGTCGTCCGGAGTCTTGACCCAGAACTCGAGCTCTGTCGCGCTCGTAATTATAAAATCCTCTATATCCTCAACCGATTCGGCTCCGCGTATCCACTTAAACACGTACGAATGCTCGGCAAGCGCCTTGCGCAGCTCGGCTTTGAACAGATCCATGGAATCCCGGAGCATGACTCTGGAACCGCACCTGAAGCTGTCGTTGTGCACGAGGAAGGACGGCAGTCGCAAAGTACCGACCGGCAACCCCGTCGCATTGTCGATATTTCTGTAATTGTAATCGACGTACCAATTGCAGCTGAGATCGGGGATAATGTCCACCTTTGCGTTATTCAGCACGGCTATTTTGGGAAGAGCGACAGATGACCCGTCGGTTTGCACTCCCTTAGTCAGCATCTTGTCTATATCTTTTATGAACAGTCCGACGGGGATCTTTTCGTCCGTGTCATGCCCTCCCATATCGATACCGACAAAGGAAACATACTGCACCTCCGGATGTTCCCTGAGAGCTTTGATGATCTGCCCGTTCGAATGCTCCTCTGACGGGATAACAAAAAGCATTTTGTCGATGTCGAATTTTAACATGCTGATTCCTCCTAATTTTTCGAACCGACGAGCTTGTTGAGATTTTCCTCCAATTCGTCCATATATTTGCCGTATAATGCCCAATCGCTGTTCTTAAGAGCCTGCTGCGCGTTGTTGTAGGCATCCTGAGCGGCCTTAGCGTATTCTGAATTCACCTGTACGCCACCGTCAGTACCCGCATTACCTGTATTGCCGTCCGTTTCTCCGTCATTTCCGCTGCCTCCCGGGATCCCGCCCGAGATCTCATCTCCGAACAGCGAGACGAGCGCTTCCTGAAGCGTATTTTCATAAGCAATTCTGTCGCCGTAGGCGACCACGACCTTTTTCACTTCCGGGATAGCGCTGTTGGCCGCTTCCAGATAGATAGGCTCTATATACATCAGCGAATCGTCCATAGGTACTACAAAGAGTGTACCCCTGCTGTATTTTGATCCCGCCTGGCTCCACAGTGAAAAGTCCTGTGATATTTTCGTATTCTGGTCGATCTGCGCCTCTATCTGCATAGGGCCGTAAACCGTCCTGTTCTTTGGGAAGCGGTAGAGCACGAGCTGACCGTAATGATCGCCGTCGTTTCTCGTCATGAGAAGCGCCGTCATATTCTGCTTTGATTTCGGTGAGTACGGCAACATCGAAACGAACTCGGGCTCCGACTCACCCGGCAGCTGAAGAACAAAATAGTTAGGCACGAGCTTACGTTCCTCCGTTCCGTATATTTCGTGCGAAACCTCCCACGCGTCCTCATTCTGGTAAAACACATTCGCATCCGACATATGATACTGCCCGTAAACGTCAGCCTGTATCTCGAGCATAGTGTTCGGATATCTTATATGTGAGCGAAGCGCCTCCGGCATTTCGTCATAACCCTTGAAGAGTTTCGGGAATATGCTCTGATACGTCTTCGCTATAGGATCGTCACCGTCCACTATATAATAGCTGACGCCTCCGTTGTACGCGTCGACGACGACCTTTATCGAATTTCTTATATAGTTAGTCGTTCCCGTTTTGCCGCTGTGCGGCTCGGAATAGGGATAATACGACGATGTCGTGTATGCGTCGATGATCCAGTATATTCTGCCGTCCGCTATGACTCCGTACGGATCGTTCTCGTAGCTCAGATAAGGCATTATCTCCTTTACCCTTTTGCCGACGTTTCGATTGATTATGATTTTCGAATCGCCTGTGATATTCGATGAGACGAGCAGCTTAAGACTTCCCTCTCTTATCGAAAACATGAGCCTGTTGAGCAGACTGAGCCTGATCCCGGCATCGCCCTCATAGCGGGTGTATTTGTTTTCCTGCCCGTTCGGATAATCAAACTCGTCCTCTTTCGTTCCCACTATTACGTAATCATTCGACAGCTCACCGAAATATATCTGCGGTCTGCTTATTTCGAGTTCCTTTTCGGAGCTTGCCGGCGGGATATCCCGGACTATGAGATCAGGCTGACCGCTCGACGTTATCGTATCGACACGCGACACCGCTGCGCCGTATCCGTGAGTATACTTAAGGTGCCTGTTTATCCATGTATCGTTGATTTTTCCCTCGTCGATCTCTCTGACCGAAAGGTACGTCTGAGTATAATCATCGTCGAGCAGATACCTGTCCACATCCGTGTCGTTGAATTTGTAATACTGCCTTATCGACTGTGTCTGATTGTAAAAAGTTTTGACGGGATCGTAATCGTTTATCCTTATGTTGCTGACCGTAGGTTCGTTCCTGATGATATCACCGGCGGTCAAATTGCTTTCCGCAGCAAAATCAACACTTTCCACATCGTCTATATCGTATGCGTACTGCGTATATTCTATATTATTTGCAAGGTACTCCGATTCTTTGCTTATCTCGTCCGGCGCAACTATCACATTCTGAACAAGAGCCGCCGCTCCTATGCCCAACACGTAAACGGCTATCATGACAGCGGGGATCGCGGCAATGCGCTTGACGCTGCGCTTTCTCACCGCCGGTATTACGAGCAAAGCACCGACGAGCGACAACAGCATAAGAAGCCTGTAAACCCAGAGCGTTACGTGAACATCCGTAAAGCCCGCACCGTAAACAACCCCGGTATGCGCATGAAGAAGATCAAACTGCGCGAGCATAAAATATGCTCCGAGCATAAGAAAAAACACTATCCCCATTATCGACAACTGCACCGATGCTATCTGAAACAGCTGATATATGTTTGACCTTGATATCCTGCGGCTCTTCAGGCTGAACGTACGGTTCTCCGACTCTCCGAGCGGTACGGCCTCATCCTCCTCGAAGACATCGGGACTGTGCACTATAAGCAATACAGTATAATATATAAGAGTCACGACGAAAAACAAAACGACAAAACCGATCATCATCGTATCAAGTCTGCTGAGAAAATCGAGCCTGAAAATGTAGAACGAAACATCGAGTCCGAACAGAGGGTCTTTTATGTTAAAATCCTTGCCGTTCACAAACTCGAGAAACTCAAACCACAGTTCTTTGACAAAATATCCCGACACGACGCCCGCAAACACCACGGATATCCCGGCCGTTATAAAGTTCAACCTTTTTGCATTCGTTATCTCGTGCGAAACGATCTTCCTGAAGTAGCTTTTTCTGAGCATGTTCATATAAATAATCATCAGCAACGAAAGAATAACGAACACAGGCACACCTGCCTTCAGCTGTGTCGTGAGTTTTGTTAAAAAAACGCTCGTGTAGCCCATCTCCCTGAACCACATCCAGTCGGTAATAAAGTTTATCATAAGCAGAAATGCGATCACAACCAGTACAACGATCAATATCACTATCGATGCGCGCTTTCCTGTGTTCGCATTTACAGCCCCGTTCTTTTCTCTTTTTATATTTATGCCTTTCAAATAAGCCTCCCTTTAGGCCTTTCGCCGCCGGACGCTGTTCCATGTGCGCCCCTTCCGGTTTCCCCGACATTTTGCGCATCCGCATCTGCCGCCTGCCGGGTACGTCACTTGCTGGTAACGTCCGTCATGGCCGTAACCGCCATGCTGTCGTTCAAAGTCACGACATATATGCTGGAGGTTTCTTTCCCTCCGATGTTGTCGGTTACCCTTACAAGCGAGTAATACGAATTCCCTTCTGATACAATATCGCCGAAAGAGAGAGAACTTATCGAGTGGGGATCGGTTCCTTCGGTTATGGCTTCGACCTGTTTGTAGAGCTCGGATGAATTGTCTATAATCGAAAGCACCTTGTCGCTGCCCGAGTTCATCCTTTCGCAATACGCCGAATAATACTCTATCATCGTCGATACGATCTTTTCACTAGTCTTCTTTGCCGAAGCGTCACCGGGCCACTCGCCGTCCGTGAAGCCTGAAGCGCTGACGCCGTACGTGTCCTTGAACTTAAGAGTATCGTCGGCGGAGATCGCGGTTATATTATCCGCACTCGTCAAAGCGAGGCTTTTAAGTGCCTGCCCCGCAACCGTATCGTCAGCGGCAGACGCCTCCGGCGAAGCCGGCAGCGCGGTGTTCGCCGACGTATTGCCGTTTTTTTCGCTGCGATCGGAATGCATAACCGAAGTTATCTGATCAAAACTCTTGCGCAGTTTTGACGCAACCGCAGACTCCGGGAAAAATGCCATTACGGCCGTGATCAAAGTTACAACAACAAGTATTACAATTATGATATCGAGAACGATCAGCTTCGCCCTGCCCGACTTTTTTTCAGCAGGATTATCGTCGTCGTCATCGTCGTCAGCAAAGATATCGCTGTAATGAGGCCTATCGCTTCCGCCTGCCGTCTCTTCTTTAGCAGAATCGACCTCCTTCTTCTCCCCGGTCTTCTCGTCCTCCGTCTTTGCGTCCGCACATCCGCCATCCTGCTCTTCCGCTTCATCTCCGCTGGGGGGACAGGCCTTTTCTGTAACATCTTCGGCGAGCTCTCCCTCAGCGCATTTTTCCTCGTTTTTTTGAGCTTGCTCGTGCTCATCCTCAGCGTCCGCGCATACCTCCCCGGCATCGGTATCCTCGTCGCCGGCAGCCTCATCCTCAGAAGTGTCGGTGTTCCGTTCACCGGCTTCATCCGCCTGTGCATCCGGCATATCTCCTGAATCCGCTTGAGGCGCATCATTTCCCGAGTCTTCCGAAACGTTTTCGATGTCTTCTTCCGCGGCTTCCGACGCGTTTTCAGTGTCCTCTTCCCCGGTTTCTGACGCGTTTTCAGTGTCCTCTTCCCCGGTTGCACATACCTCCCCGACATCGGTATCGTTATCACCGACAGCTTCATCCTCTGAAGTGTCGGTGTTCTGTTCACCCGCTTCGTCCGCCTGTGTATCCGACGTATCTCCGAAGTCCGCTTGAGGCGCATCATTTCCCGAGTCTTCCGAAACGTTTTCGGTATTCTCTTCCGCGGCTTCTGACGCGTTTTCGGTATTCTCTTCCGCGGCTTCTGAAGCACATTCGGTATCTGCTCCCGAGTCCTCCGAAACGGTTTCGGTTTCCTCAGGTTCGGAAACATTCACCTCTTTTTCATCTTCTTCCGCTAAAACGGAGTCCTGAGCCTCATCACCGCTTACTGATACTTCAGCACCCGAAAGCTCAGGCTCCTCGTCCTCTCGAACAGGAAGATGCTCCGGTTCATTTATTTCCTTTTCTTTCCATGATTCCCTCGCCTTGTCGAGTTTTTCCTGCTTTGCGGCGATCATCTCCTCGGCTTCGTTTTCTTCTTTTATACGTTTGCGCAGTCTCTCATACTCTTCATCGAGAAGCTGCTGGAATTCCTCGTTCTTTTTATTAAACGTATAGAATTTATCTATGCTCTTCCTCGGAGCAGCCTGCGCCGCCGCGATCCCCTCCGCCATCGCCGCAGCCGCCTCTTCGGCGTCATATCTGTGTTTTGGCTGTTTCTGAGCGGCTTTGAGTACGATCCTCTCCGTAACGCCTCTGTTCGGATCTTCACCGTCAGAACCCTCCCGGGCTGTCTGCGCCGCCTCGCCGTCCGCCTCGCGCAGCGGAGCAGGTATGAATACGTCTTCCTCCTTCCAAAGGTACGGCTCAATATTTTCCGTTCTGTCTATCCTTGTCGTCGAGCCGAGATTCCAGTTAAAATCCCTAAACCTTACACCCGGCGCGGACTCGTCCGCTTTAATTCTGAGAAAAAGATCCTCTTCATCCATAACCCGGTTTTCCTCGGCTTTTTCCTCGAACCTGCGGAGATCTCTCTCCTCCATTACCGAAGACCAGTTAAAATCTATATTGTCGGAGGGTTTGCTTTTCCGCGGAAATCCGTCGAGATCCCAATTGAGTCCGGTCATATGAAATGCCGGCTTTGATTTTTCTTCGCTGCCGTCGCCGTCAGAGCGCAGTCCTTTGTTAAGATCCGGCCCTTCAACCCTTGCTCCGCACAAGCTGCAAAACTTATCGCCGTCCGCCAATCTCTTGCCGCATTTTTTGCAATACATCATTTCCTCCTGAAGGAACGCCAAATCAGTGAATTTGCTCGTTCAAAACCTCTTCTGAATATACATTTCCGAACTTGTCCGTGGCACAATCTCTGCTGTAATACTTCGACACAGATGAGTAAGCGGACGCATAAGATTGCTCCGCGCCGGGCTCCAATATCGAGTCGGAAGCCGAGACCTCCGTCTCATATATATCCCGAGGTTTTGCATCGGCGTAAAATGATCCGCTCGTCTTCGTCGGCGCATCGTCCATATCATCATGCACAAATCCGGCAGCATCCGAAGATTCCTCCGCCTCAAGCGGCTCGGACATTTCATGCCATCCAGGGCGTCCGAAGATTTCGGGATGCCTTAATATCTCGGGATGCTCGGATAATTCGTACCATCCGCGCGTTCCGAAGTGCTCAAAAGATTCATGCTGTTCCGGAGTCTCGAACTGCCCCGGAAATTCATGCTGTTCCGAAGTCTCAGGTTGCTCCGAAAATCCATGCTGCTCCGGAACCTCAGGCTGCCCTGAAGATTCGGGCTGCTCCGTAGTCTCAAATTGCCCCGAAAATCCATGCTGCTCCGGAACCTCAGGTTGCCCTGAAGATTCGGGCTGCTCAGGAGTCTCAGGCTGTTTCAGAGTCTCAAGTTGCTCGGACTCCGCCGGCATTTCGGAAATCAAAGCCTCCTGCCTGCGATTTATGTCGTTGACCGTCGCATTTATATCCTCCACCCGTGAACTTATCTCAGTAAGTACATCCCGGCGTTTAACCGCTCTCGCGATAAGTCTGATGATCCAAACCAGAACGATCAGTGCCAAAAGAGCCAGAAGAGCGATTTCTATCTCGTACTGGTATTCGACGATCAGTTTACCTATTTTACCTACCGCGTTCATACGTTCTTCCTCCAAATACATTTCTTTATATTATATCGTAAACGTGCTTCGCACGCAATCAGCAAAGCCTCTCCCGGCAATCGCGACCGCCCGCGTCGCCACATCTAATTTTCGAAGGCTTCTGCGACTTTCTTAAGTTCATCAGGCACTTCGATATGCTGAGGACACGCATTTACGCAATTGCGGCACGAGATGCAGTCGCTCGCCTTGCCGTGACCCTCCGTCAGACGTGCATATTTGTTCTCGGACTCTCTGCCGTATGCGGCTCTGCTCGTAGGTCTTATTTCTTCATTGTAAAGCTCGAACAACGCCGGTATGTCTATATGCTCAGGACAGCCTTCCACGCAGTATCTGCATGACGTACACGGCACAGTATTCGAATTGATCAGAATCTCTCTCACCTGTCCGATCGCTTTTTTTTCTTCATCGCTGAGCGGCCTGAATTTTTTCATGAACGAGATGTTATCTCTCATCTGCCCGATCGTGCTCATCCCCGACAAAACCATCATGACTCCCTCCAGACTCGCCGCAAATCTTATCGCCCATGATGCAGGCGACGCATCCGGATCGATACCGCGCAGAAGCGTTTCGGCCTCCTCCGGTATTTCCGCAAGTGTACCGCCCTTTACCGGTTCCATGACGACTATTTTTTTTCCGTGCTTGCGAGCCGTCTCATAGCACCTGCCGGACTGCACGCTTTTGTTGTTCCAATCCAGGTAGTTTATTTGCAGCTGTACGAATTCCACCTCGGGATGCATCGTCAGCAGTCTGTCCAATGTTTCCGCACCGTCGTGGAATGAAAAGCCGAGGTGCTTTATGAAGCCTTCCTCTTTCTTTCTCTGCAAAAGCTTCCATGTACCGAACTCCTCGAGCATCTCGATCCTCGGCTCCGTAATGCTGTGCATCAGGTAATAATCAAAATGTCCCGCGCCCGTCTTGCGCAGCTGTTCATCAAATATAAAATCCTGATCCTCAGGCTTTTTCAGCAGCATAGACGGCATCTTATCCGCGAGAGTAAAACTGTCCCTGCTGTGCCTTTCGATCAAAGCTTTTTTCAGCATCACTTCTGACTGATAATTATGGTACATATATGCGGTGTCAAAATACGTGAAGCCGTTTTCGATGAACATATCCACCATCTGCTCCACCTGTTTCTCATCAAAGGATGCTCTGTCCTCCTGATCCGTCAACGGCAATCTCATACAGCCGAATCCAAGCTTCCCGACATTCATTACGGTACCTCCTCGCACTTAGATGTAAAAATTATACCGATTTACCTGACGATTTTCAAGGGCTGCACTTGCAGCAGGGCAAATTTCGGAACAGTTTATGCAGAGGCGCGTCCCCTTATATTTCATGCATAAGCAGCAAGATGCAAAGCGTTCTCTGATATGCTTCATTATGCTCGGGCGTTCGGATGTCAAAACAACGGCAGGTATTTTTTTCAAAAAAGTGATTGCCCCGTCTATATAAAGAAAGACGGGGCAAAGCGCAAAATGAATTAAGAGATATCATTATGAGATTGTCGTATGATCATGTTTCAGAAAGTTTCCTCCTGACAATAGTTAGTTTATACTAACTTAAAATGTTTGTCAACCCCTTTTGGTTAGGTTTTTCTAACTTTTATTAGTTTTTTTTGAATCACACCCCGCATATCTCCGATTTCAATTCCGTAAACATTGAAAAACAGACGTTTTTTGCTATTGACACTTACGCAAAATATGATAAAATTTGAGTTAGTTAATCTTGACTAACGTTAAGCAGGAGGTGCACCGTGAGTGATACACATGAATCATCCGAAAATTATCTCGAGGCCATACTGATCCTCAGCATGGAGCGTCCCGTGGTGCGTTCTATCGACATAGCCGATTTCCTCGATTTCAAAAAATCAAGCGTTAGTGTTGCCATGAAAAAGCTCCGCGAAAGCGGCGACATAGAAGTCACAAAGGAAGGCTTTATATACCTGACCGAATCCGGAGAACGGACGGCAAGCATGATCTACGAGAGACACGTTCTTATCTCAAACTGGTTAATCTCGCTCGGTGTGGATTCCAAAACCGCGCACGATGATGCATGCCGTATGGAACACGTCATGAGCAAAAAAAGCTTTCAGGCCATCAAGGCTCATCTCAAAGAGGAGCATCGTGATGTCTATGAAGAATCACACCGGGAATTCAGCAAAATAAAATAGCTGCACATCCGGCTGTCAGAAGATGCTGCATACGCAGCATTTTTTTATACTTAACTATGCAATGCGAGATATGTAAGCATTTCTCACATGCTTATAGTCGAGAACGACCGATTTTGATGCGCGACACCTCTTTTATCGACAGTTGCGCTTCAAGCCGCCGCGTTCTGCTCGACTTCGAATCATCTGTACGCCTGTCGGCCGCAATTCAGCCGGGTGTTCGCCCCATGCGAATTGCCTGCGGACCCCTTTCCGACTGCACTTTCCGTATGATATACTGTTTACATGAAAAGAAAGCATCTGTATGTCAATTCCATATCACACTTTCTGGTCGATTTTGTCTGTGTCGCCTCTTTGTTCTCTTTTCGTGACAGGAGTGACCCCGGCCAATTTGTTGTTGCCGTAACTGTATATAATATTTTCGCCTTTTTGATGCAGTGCCTCGTCGGACTGCTTATTGACAAAACGCACCGTCTGCAAATGACCGCCGGTATTTCGTGTATAATCTCAGGTGCAGCTGCTCTGCTGCCGCTGCCGTTAATTACAAAGGCCGTCGCGGTAGGAGTCGGGAACTGCTTTTTCCACGTTTCCGCCGGTGCTGACACTCTGCGGCATTCCGGTGGCAAAGCCGGAAGTCTCGGTATATTCGTCGCGCCCGGGGCCTTCGGTGTAACACTCGGAAGGCTTTATCCCGAAACTTCCGCAGTATTTTCTATGTTGCTCGTCGCGTTCGGTCTTCTTCATTTTTTCGCTTCGCAAACATCGGACCCGAAACATGCCGGAGCATATCAAAAACCGGATTTCAACAAGGATCCAAAGCCTTTTCCGACACACACGGTGGATCGGATTACACTTATAGGCAAGCCGTCGATTGTCGGGGAGGCTCGTTTTGCTTCACGTGATGATATGAGCGCTTTCACTTATGCGGCTGCCGTACTGCTGACCGCTGCAATAGCTGTAAGGGCTCTCGGAGGAACTGCCGTAAGCTTCAGCTGGATAGCGGGCTCATCTGACTTGATCATTCTTACGGGTGCCGTGTTTATAGGGAAAGTTCTCGGCGGGTTTATATATGATAAGTTCGCAGCAGTCGTCTCTGCCTGCGTTTCCATACTGCCCGCATCATTTCTTATCGCCTTCGGAGCTCACAGCATGCCGCTTTCGCTCGTGGGACAGATCGCAATTAATCTTACGATGCCCGTCACTCTTTACCTTCTCTACAAACTGATGCCTGAGACACCGGGATTTGCATTCGGACTTGCCGCAACGGCACTCTTGCCGGGCACTTTTCTCGGTCAGATCGTTTTGCTCGCCGAAATGCCGCAGTATGTACAGAATCTGCTTATTCTTGTAACGATGCTTTTCGGCTTCGTCTCTATATTGATAAGCGACAAGATTATATGTCTCACTATGACACGAACAAGGAGGGATTCGTTATGAAAAAATGTGTCGCCGTCCTCGCAGTATCGACATGCTTTATGCTCGCCACGCTGACTGCCTTTGCCGATGTGGCTCCCGTCACTTTTACCGCCACCTTTGGCGGCCTGATTCTTGCGATATGCGCCGTCATTGCCGCGATAATCGTAATTATTGTGCTTATCGTCCGCAGATTCGGAAATCGGAAATGAACGGAATAAATATGATCGGCGCGTGCATCATAACCGTCGCCGTCGAATATGCCGTATTCTTCTTTTTCGGCTATATGAAAAAGAAAGATTTCGGTATTCTTTGTGTTGCTGCAAATGTTGCAACCAATCTATCCTTAAACCTGATACTTATATCGTGCACATATACGCCGAAGGTTCTGATACCCGGTGAGCTTGTCGTATTCGCCGCCGAGTATGCCCTTTATGCCGTATTTGTCGGGAGAAGTAAAAGACTGTTCGCCGTAACATTTCTTGCAAACGGCATAACTTTCGCGATCGGTGCGACAGCAGCTTTTCTCTTCGGCACTATTCTCTGAACAGGTTTATCGCGTCGGTGAGGTCTGCAGCGCCCGTAACGCGGCATTTGCCGACGGCAGCTCCGAGCTGCTGAGCAGTGCGCGACGGCACGATAATCTGCTCGTAGCCCATCCTCGCAGCCTCGGCTGCTATTTTGTCGGCATTGCCTGTAGACCGCAGCTCTCCCGTCAGTCCGACTTCACCGAGAGCTATAACCCTGCGCGGGCACCTGACACCGCGCAGCGAAGAATATACCGCCAGCGCCGTAGCAAGGTCGACGGATGTGCTGTCAGGCTTCAGGCCTCCTACCACATTGACATATACGTCCTGATTGATCATCGTAAGACCCGCCTTCCGTTCAAGCACGGCGAGGATCATGGAAAGGCGCTGGTAATCTATTCCGACGGCCGTACGCCTCGCAAATCCGACGTTTGCCGGTGCAGTCAAAGCCTGTATTTCCATGAGCACGGGGCGGCTTCCCTCATAAACCGCCGAAACCACCGAACCTTCAGGCTTTTCACCGGTGCTGTCGAGGAACGTTGCCGAAAGATCATTTATCTCGACAAGACCCTTATCCTCCATTCTGAATGCACCTATCTCGCTCGTAGTTCCGAACCTGTTCTTGTACGACCTGATTATCCTCAGATCGTGACCGCGCTCGCCCGTAAAGCTGAGAACGCAGTCGACAAGATGCTCCACAATTTTAGGGCCGGCAAGCTCTCCGCTCTTGGTTACGTGGGCAACGATAAAAATGGGGATATTGCCGGTCTTGCCTATCTTCATAAGAGCATTGCCGCACGACCTCACCTGGGATACGCTTCCGGGCACCGAATCGAGCTCCTCCGTGTACATCGTCTGAATAGAATCAATTATGACAAAACCCGGCTTCAGAGTATCGCAGACAGCCGCGATGTTTTCCATGTTAGTTTCGGAGAGTATAAACAACGTTTCGCTTATAAAACCGCAGACTCTGTCTGCGCGAATCCTGACCTGTTCTTCCGACTCCTCGCCCGAAATATAAAGCACCTTTATGCCGCGTGCAGCTATATTCTGCGCGGCCTGCATTATAATTGTAGATTTGCCTATACCCGGCTCGCCGGATATGAGCACAAGCGAGCCTTTGACTATTCCGCCGCCGAGCACGCGATCAAACTCACCTATACCTGTCTCAATTCTTGAGTATTCCCCTGTGCGTATATCGCGAAGCGGCGTAGCCGTAGACGGTTTGCCTCCGTGCGCCGTACCCGAACGTCGTCTCGCATCGTCGACATCTATTGAAGGCAGCTTCTCCTCAGCAAAAGAATTCCATGCGCCGCAGATACACTGTCCGAGCCATTTGGGGCTCTCGTACCCGCATTCCTGACAGACAAAAACCGTTTTATTTTTCTTAGTCATATATATATACCTTTGCAAACATTTGTTCTCAATTAAAGAATAATCTCTTCCCCTTACTTTGTCAAAGGGTCTTTCGGTCTGCTCCGTATCGCGTTTTTGAGGCGGATCGTGGTCGATCTCAGCCGGGTGAATACGGACCGGAACAAACCGAAGCGCGTCAGGACGCGTTGTATGCGCTCTCTCGCGACAACCGCATCCGCTGCATTACACCCTTCAATTTGCCGTGACGCTTTACCCCGAATACCGATAAAAGCCTCCGGTCTATTCGGCCGGAGGCTTTTATCTATGAAAATATTGCTTATTATTTACTTTCTTCCGCCTGATGCTCCGCTATTATCTTTTCGGATATCGCTTTAGGAACTTCCTCATATCTCGCAAACTTCATTTCAAAGCTTCCCCTGCCCTGAGTCATCTGCCTGAGACCGAGAGCATAATCAAACAGTTCAGCCTGAGGTGCCACGGCCACAAGCTTCTGGCCGCCTCCCTGAACCGGCTCCATCCCTAAGATCTTGCCTCTCCTCTTATTCATATCGCCCATGACGTCACCCATGTATTCATCAGGTACCATGATTTCGACCTGCATTATAGGCTCCAGCAGACAAGGCTTTGCCTCGACAATACCCTTCCTGAACGCCAGCGCAGCCGCAATTTTGAATGATACCTCGTTGGAGTCGACATCGTGATACGAACCGTCATAGAGGACCGCTTTGACATTTACTACCCTGCAGCCCGCAAGAGGACCTTTGTTCATACATTCCACAAGTCCCTTTTCGACGGCAGGAACGTAGTTTTTCGGTATCGAGCCGCCGAACAGTTCCTCCGAAAATTCGAATTCTTTGTCGGAAGGCGAGAAGCGGATATGGACATCACCGTACTGTCCCGCACCGCCCGACTGTTTCTTGTGCTTGCCCTGAACATCCGAAGTCCCTTTGATCGTCTCGCGATACGCTATCTTCTGCGGAACCGTTCTGACGTCTACGCCGAACCTGTCCTTGAGCTTTGCCAGAATGATCGAAAGCTGTATGTCACCCTGGCCTCCAAGAAGAGTCTGGTGCGTCTCGGCGTTTCTTTCTACAATAAAAGAAGGATCTTCCTCTCTCAGCCGGTTCAGTCCCGTTCCCATCTTCTCCTCATCGTTCTTGTCAGTCGGTTGAATGGCGACATAGTACGTAGGCGAAGGGAAATCGAGAGGCAGATACCTGATTATGTCGCTTTTGTCGCAGAGCGTATCGCCCGACTGTGTGTACTGAAGCTTGGCTACAGCCACGATATCACCCGCCTCGGCATAATTGATGTCGATCTGCTCTTTTCCTCTAAGGAAGAAGAGTTTACCTATTCTCTCCGACTTGCCGGCTCTTTCATTATATACGTCGGTGCCCGCCTCCAATTTGCCTGTGACGACTTTCATTATTGATATTTTCCCGACGAACGCGTCCGCTATAGTCTTAAACACGAACGCCGAAACGGGAGCATCCGTTACGGAAAGACGCTCCACAGGCTCGTTCTTGCTGTTGAAGCCCTTGTAAGGACCGTGCTGAAGCGGCGTAGGAACGTACTCCACCAAGAGATCGAGAAGACCCTCGAGCCCCTGCCCCATCTGGAATGCGGATGAGCACACGGGAACTATATTTCCGTCCGCGATGCCCTTGACCATTCCGCGCTTGACTTCCTCGTCCGTGAATTCCTCGCCCTCGAAATATTTTTCCATGAGTGCGTCGTCGGACTCGGCGATGGCCTCTTTCAGCTCTTCGTCGATCTCCGCCGAAAGCGGCCACGAAAGAGGAACAAGCTTACTTCCGAACTTCTCCTTCAGCTCGCCGAACGTCTTGTAGAAATCGAACTCATCCTTGTCTCTTTTGTTTATAACTATAAATCTCGGAGAACTGTACCGCTCGCACGCCTTCCACGCCTGCTCAGTACCGACCTGAATGCCTGCTCCGGCATCTACCATTATGACTGCAGCCTCTGCCGCGCGAAGAGCCGCGTTGACTTCACCCACGAAATCGAAATATCCCGGAGTGTCTATAAAGTTTATCTTGCTTCCCTTCCATTCGACAGGCACTACCGAGGTATTGATAGAATATCCCTTTTCGATCTCCATTTTGTCGTAGTCTGATACGGTGTTTCCGTCTTCGACCCTGCCCGGCTTCTTCGTAACCCCCGTCTGTAGGAGAGCAGCCTCCAGGAACGTGGTCTTGCCGCATCCTCCGTGCCCGAGCAGTGCAACATTTCTGATCGTTTCACTTGTATAGCCCTTCATTGGTAACCTCCCGTTATTCTTTTCAAACCGTTTTGATTATACCAAAAAAAAAAGTGCCTTACAATGGGCGTTTTAGAATAGTTTGAATTTTAGATGACGGCTTAACGGGTATGAATTGTATGTTACAATTTAGCTATCAAAATCAACGAGGTGACGTAATTCATGGCAAACAACAGCTATATGTCGAGATGCCCTCTTATGGAGACGGATGATCTCGATACGGGCGAGATTGTAGACGAGCTTGTCGATACTATTCTCGCCGATTATGACAAAAAGCGGGAGATAGACCGCATGGATTTTTTCGGGCAGCCTGACCAAGACGTCGTCAGCAATATAACGAAAAAGCTCCTGATGCTGCTGTATCCCGGATATTACAGAGACAACGCATACCGCGAACGCACCGCCAGATCGTGGCTCGCAGTTTTGATCGAGGACGTGATGTATCACCTGCGCAAGCAGATAGAAATCGTTCTCGTGAACGATCCTCGCTATAGCGATGCATCGAAGTCGGAACGCAAGACCGCCGCCCAGTGCATAACAATGGATTTTTTCCGAAAACTGCCGACGATCAGAGAGTATCTCGATACCGATATCGATGCGACATTTGAAGGTGACCCTGCGGCAAACGACAAGATAGAAATAGTACTCGCATACCCGGGGCTCTACGCTACGACGATATACAGGCTGGCACATGAGCTTTTTCTGCTCAGGGTGCCGTATATTCCGAGGATGATGAGTGAGCTCGCCCACTCGGAAACGGGGGTCGATATACATCCCGGTGCCGAAATAGGCAAATACTTTTTCATCGACCACGCCACTGGTATCGTCATAGGCGAAACATCGCAGATAGGCGAACGCGTCAAGGTATATCAGGGTGTGACTATAGGCGCTCTTTCAACAAAGGACGGACAGGCGCTGCACGGTGTTAAGCGTCATCCGACAATCGAGGACAACGTCACGCTTTACTCGGGCGCCTCCGTGCTCGGGGGTCGAACGGTCATCGGACACGACAGTGTCATCGGAGGCTCCGCATTCATAACAAAATCGGTTCCTCCTTACACGCACGTACTCGTCAAAACGGAATCGACGGTAATTACGGTGGACAAAGCATAGCAAAATATTTCATCTCAGTCCCCGAAAACATGAGCAAAATACTCAATCCCGAAATGTTCATGAAAAACACGGATTACGCACACTTTCCTGAAGATGAGCTGACAGCCGATTTCAAGTTCTGAGACTCGTTGACGGATGGAGAACTTAGAGTTATGATACGCTTTGGAGACGACATCCGAAGCATTGCGGATCCCCGCGAGAACGCAGATATCAGCATAGTCTGCGGCCGGACCGATTTCTCATCGCTTTCGGCCGCGGTTCAGCCTCGCTTTCTTCTCTTGTCAGGCTCGGAGTCGTCAAAGTAAAGACGGTCGATCTGTCATCGGCCGCACGGCTTTCAGCTATGCTCAGGGATGAGTAAAGGCCGTTCGGCAACAACGGTTATTAATCAGGAGGTAATTATCAATGTCCCCAAAACCTTTGATCGGCGTTACGCCGCTCTACGATTACAATCTTTCAAGCTGGTGGATGGTCCCGGGCTACATGGAAGGGATTCTCGCGGCCGGAGGTATCCCCGTGATGATGCCTTTCACTGACGATTCAGAGGTAATAGAACAAGAAGCAGAACGACTCGACGGTGCCGTCATAACAGGAGGTCCCGACGTCGATCCGTCATATTACGGCGAAACTCCGCTCCTGCGCTGCGGACTTCTTGCGCCGAAGCGAGATGTAAACGAATTTGCGGCTGCCAAAGCGCTCATCGCGCACGATAAGCCTATCCTCGGCATCTGCCGCGGCATGCAGCTCATCAATACGCTCTGCGGAGGTTCACTTTATCAGGATCTTGAGACCCAGCATCCGACTTTAACTCTCCACGATCAGAAGGAGCCGAACTACATACCGAGCCACAAGATCGACATCATTCCCGGTACGCCGCTCGCCGAATGGCTTTCCGGAATGACGGAGCTCGAAATAAACTCTTTCCATCATCAGGCGGTAAAGGTACTCGGCGAAGGCCTTGAGCCTATGGCATTTTCCCAGAATGAGGATCTGATCGAAGCGTTCTATGCGCCGGCAAAGAAGTTCTGCTGCGGCGTGCAATGGCACCCTGAACTTCTTCATAAATCAAGTGTCAGGAAATATCACGATGAGCAGCTATCCGTTTTCCGCGCTTTGATAAACGCCTGCAAATAAAAGCATATCGCATAATATATGGAGGAATGATAATGGACATAAGAGATACCGTAATCAAAATTGACTT
The DNA here is from genome assembly GCA_938046095.1 of uncultured Clostridia bacterium. Classification (GTDB taxonomy): domain Bacteria; phylum Bacillota; class Clostridia; order Peptostreptococcales; family Anaerovoracaceae; genus Eubacterium_B. The sequence continues at coordinate 85,310 of CALIXS010000014.1, read as the reverse complement.
GTCCGCCATATCGCACAACATAAAAACAATACATGAACTGATCGGAGCGGACGTCGCGATCCTCGCCGTCATAAAGGCGAATGCCTATGGTCACGGTGCCGTACAGGTCGCGAAGACATTTATGGATGCAGGTGTTACGTATCTTGGAGTGGCTACTCTTTCAGAAGCGATTGAGCTCAGGAATGTATACCCCGACTGTCCGATTTTCATTCTCGGCCATACGCCGGACCGATTTGCCGATATAGTTGTAAAAAACCGGTTCACACAGACTGTAATCGACTACGGACAGGCTCTTGCTCTCTCCGAGTCTGCGCTTCGTGCAGGCACAGCGGCAAAGGTTCATCTCAAGGTCGAAACGGGCCTCGTTCGTCTCGGTATGCGTGACCCCGACGAGGCAATCAGAATATGTGCTCTGCCGGGACTCGAGGTTGAAGGACTGTTCTCACACCTCGCGCTCGCCGGAGCGGAAAACGACAATATGCAGTGGCGGCGCCTCTGCGACTTCAGCGATGCCATGCGTAATTCCGGAATAAACTTCAGGTATATTCACATTGCCGATTCCGTCGCCACGGTCGACCGCCCGGAATTCCGTTCCAATATGGTCAGACCGGGCTCACTTTGCTTCGGCATGCACAGCTGGGAATCAGACGCTTTTGTCGATGTGCGGCAGTCCATAAGATTTGAGACAAGAGTCACACAGGTCCACGTTTTGAAGCCAGGCGAGGGTGCGGGTTACGAATATCACTGGATCGCTCCCGGTCCGGGTCGTTCACTTATCGCAACACTTCCGTTCGGCTACTGTGACGGCTATCCCCGCAGGCTGTACGAACGCGGCTATGTCACCATCCGCGGGAAAAAATGTCCGTTCGCCGGGCTTATAGGAATGGATCAGTGCATGGTTGACGCGACCGCCGTACCTGACGTAAAGCAGGGTGACCGGGTAATAATATACGGGGACGGCGACGGAGACGGTATGAGTCTTCAGGAGGCCGCCGATCTGTGCGGCACCTTCAAGAACGATATAATCGCAAGGCTGACCGTACGCCCGCCGAGAGAATATATTCATAAACAGCCTTACGCATCTCCACAGAAAAAATAATCGTGCAGGGGCTGACAAGCGCCCCACCATCGCACGGGCCGTTCGGTATACGGCACTTCAATCCACGTAATAATCAAAACAACTCAGGAATCTTCGAAATCTTTGCCTTGCGAGGATTCCTTTGCTTATGAGGCGCAATCCCTGCAATCCGCTTCTTAATTCGTCGCAGGCTGCGCCCTTCCCGGCGGCGCTCCTATCGACTGCGTTTCTATCGACTGTGCCACTCTCTACGGCACCCTTCCCGATTACCCCAGCCGATATATCAATCCTTGTCCTTCGCGGCCGCGAAGCCAGGATCTGCTTTGCCTATACTCCGGGCAGTACCTTTCCACTTCTGTCCAAAACGCCTCAGAATGGTTCATGTGCCTGATATGCGCCAGTTCATGTATCACGACGTACTCCATGACCTTCGGAGGCGTCCTTACGAGCAGACAGTTGAAATTCAGATTTCCCTTGGCGCTGCATGAGCCCCATCGCGACCTCTGATGTCTTATAAACACCTTTCCGTACGTGAGCCCCATGGTCTTCGCCGTATTTGACACGAGGTCCGGGATTATGCGCTTGGCCTGCGCGGTCATCACGGCTATCTCGTCATCGGTAAACGCCGGCTCCCTTTCGGCATTCAACTCGGCTGCACATTGCAGCTTCCTGCTTATCCACTCGCTCCTGCTCCTGATGAACAAATCGATCTCCCGCGGCGTTATCCGGAGCGGAGCCCTTACAGTTACGCGGCCGTCACGTGTAACCTCTATTGATACCGTGCGCCTGCGTGACCTGATAACATGGTAATTCATATAAAATCAACTCCTTACACAAGCACCGCTTCCATTTCTTCACCCTTGACTCTGCTTGCTTTTTCTCTCACGACTGTCATTATACCGAATTATATTATACATTACCGATACTGTCATGATTGATACTTTCATGCCCTGTGCTTTCATGACTGATAATTTCATAATTGATACTTTCATGACTCGCGTGTACGAAAATCGTAGATATCTAATGCTTCGTACATTTTTTTATTTGTAACTGTGCAATTCGTACAGTTTTTGTTCCCTATAGCTCGTAATATGTACGAAAAGCCTTGCATTCTTCGGTTTCGTACAACAAAAAAACCGTTTCCGTGGTTTTCGTAATAGAAAGAAGCTGTTTATCACATTCAAGAAAGCCACGCGGTTCTCCTGATGCGAATCAACATACGAAGAATTACCCGAGTCTGCTGCGAAATGGCCGCCGCAAAGCACCCGAGTCTACTGCGAAATGGCCGCCGCTTCAACAGGCAACGCATATCAACTTTGCATAAGCTGCATGAAATCACAACTCTGCAAAATGTATAAGGGGAATTAAAAAAATCGTTTAACGTATTTGGGAATTATTGTAAAATGTCATTATGAATATAAACGCACGACTCGCATTAGAAAAACAAATTATGGAAACTGAACTTTCCGAGTTAAAAAGAAGCGTCGCCAACGACGGGCGCGGCAGACTATGCTTAAGAGGCAATAGGCGCTTTTATGAGTTCAGGGATATAAATATTAACGGGCGACGCACCTCTACCTCTCAACGGCTCATCGATGAAAAAGAAGTATTTGAAATACAGCGCCAAAAAATAATTCGCGCAAGGATAAAAGCAATCGAGACTAACCTCCGTCTTCTCAGACGGGTAAACGGTCGGTTCGTCCCCTTCAATGAAAATGCTGTCAGGGCCCGACTTCCTGTGGGATACCGCACAGTGACGCAATACGAATCCGACCTCCGACAATCTGAGCTCGATATATGGTTAAAGGCACCGTATCGAAAATATGACAAACCGCTTCCTGAGAACATTAACAAAACGGCCGGAGGTATACGGACACGGTCGCTCGGCGAGGCTAATATCGGAACAGCACTCGAGGCATTTAATATTCCGTATCACTATGAGCAGGCTCTCACGCTTAAAGATGCGAACGGCTATAAGGTCACTCGTTATCCTGATTTCACGATATTATGCGGTGACGGATCAAATCTGTATTGGGAGCACGCCGGCATGCTGTCCAGCGACTCTTACAGACAAGCGCATGTTGAAAAACTCGGGCTTTACGACCTTAACGATATCATCGTAGGCAGGAATCTGGTCATTACCGGTGGCGGAAAAAACGGTTCCATGGATCTTGAAGAACTTTATGAATTTATCAAAGGCTTCATCATGAGAAAAGTCTTTCTATGACACCATTAAGAGATCGTTTTTCGGCCGACCGCACATGTTCTGTTAAATAATGGCACAAGAAACTACGCGTTGCCGCTCTTTCGATGTCAGGCTTCTTTTTATAATTAATGAAGTTTGCCAAATGCTATTTCCTGAGCCTCTTGTCGGTAATCACCGAAAGCTTAGTGCCAACTGTCTGGAATACCTGTACGATTACGACGAGAAGAATGACCGCAAAGAACATCACAAGATATTTATATCTGTAATAGCCGTAATTGATTGCGATCTTGCCCAGACCTCCGCCGCCTATTATACCGCTCATTGCCGAATATCCCAATATAGTAGTTATAGCTATCGTAAATGCTGATATCAACGACGGTATACTCTCCGGTATCATAACGTGGATTATTATCTGCATCGGCGTTGAGCCCATACTTTCCGCAGCCTCTATGACATTTTTGTCGACCTCACGCATACTGCTCTCCACAAGCCTCGCCACAAACGGGAAGGACGCAATGACAAGCGGCACTATCGACGCAACCGTCCCCACGACAGTCCCTATAAGAAGCCTCGTCAGCGGAAAAACGAGTATCATAAGGATAAGGAAGGGTACGGACCTCAACAGGTTTATGACAACGTTTATTATCTTCATCAAAGGTCCCGAAAGCGGTCTTATGCCGCCTTCTTCGCCGGTAACGAGCATTATCCCCACAGGCATTCCAATAAGCACTGCAAAAGCAGTCGCTGCGATCGTAACATAAACGGTTTCCCACATCGCCATCGGCATCTCCGTCTTTAGAATATCGAAAGCCTCGGATAAGGCCTGCAGATCAAATATTTTTTCCCACATTTACTCAACCGCCCTTCTGAGCGTCGCCTCATCTTCTATCTGCGCCCTGACTCCCCGGACACTGTTCATAAAAGCGAGCGTCCTTTCAACGTTATTGCCTGTCTTGTCTACTCCGAGCAGCATCTTTCCAAAAGCCTTCTTCCCCACAGATCTTGTGGAAGCGTAGAGTATCGACGCCTCTATCCCCTCTTCTCTCGCAAGCTTCGCAATCAAAGGAGTGTCCGTTGCTTCGGCGTCGTTAAACGAAACAGACACCACCTCACGGCCATGCTTATATGTCGCAAGTCCTTGCTCTCCCCTGTCGGGAAATACGAGCTTCTTTGCCGCCTCTGTTTGCGGATCCGCGAAAATTCCGGCGACGAGACCTGTCTCCGCCACGCGCCCTTTATCGAGGATCGAGACTTTGTTGCATATTTTTTCCACAACGAACATCTGATGCGTTATGACGACGACGGTAATTCCCATTTTTTCATTTATTTCCTTGATGAGGTCGAGTATCTGATTCGTCGTCTTGGGATCAAGCGCACTTGTCGCCTCATCGCACATGAGGATTTTAGGATTTGTCGCGAGCGCCCTCGCTATGGCCACCCTTTGCTGCTGTCCGCCGGAAAGCTGGGCGGGATACGCGTTCGCCTTGTCAGGAAGCCCGACGATTTCGAGCAGCTCCGCTGCGCGTTTTACAGCTTCATACTTGCGTGTCCCGGACAGCAAAAGCGGGAAACACACGTTCTGAAGGCATGTTTTCTGCATCAGGAGGTTGAAGTTCTGGAAAATCATTGTTATCCCTCTTCTTGCCTCACGCAACTGCTTGGGCGTAAGCGCCCCCATATCCGTCCCGTCTATTATTACTTTTCCCTCTGTAGGCCGCTCAAGCATGTTGATGCACCGGACGAGCGTACTTTTGCCGGCTCCGCTCATACCGATAATACCATAGATATCGCCATCATCTATTCTGATGGCGATATCCTTAAGGGCTTCAACCTTTCCGTCCTGGGCTATAAAGGTCTTAGAAAGGTTCCGGATCTCTATCATATCAGTCTGCGCTCTCGTTTACTTGAGCTTGGTGACCCCATCGAGCGAACTCGTCTTTCCGGCATAAAGACCCATCGGCTCGTTGTGGATCGCTGCGACTGAAACGACTTTTGTTCCGTTCTGCTTGTTGAAGTCGTCAAGATACGGCTGATGCTGGAAGTAGTTGGCATCGAGTTCTCCGCCGTCAACAACGTTATTAGGCTGCACATAATCCGTAAACTCCACAATATCAAGTGTGATATTTTTCTTTGCAAGTATATCCTTTGCAACGGCAAGGATCTCGGCGTGCGGAGCCGGCGAAGCGGCTACCTTTATCGTCTGACCTGCGAGCGAATCGTAGTTTACGTCTGCATCGTATCCGTCCGTCGGGCTTTCTACGACGCTGACAACAGCTCCGTTATATTCTTCGTTTATAAAATCGACGACCTCCTTGCTTTTGAGAGCGGCTACGAGCGCCTTAGTCTTGTCTGTCTTCTCGTTGCCCTCTTTTACCGCAAGTACGTTGGCGTACTCGGCCGCACTGCCCTCGATGATCAGGGAATCTTTGACCGGATTTTTGCCGGCGTCTATTGCGTAGTTAGAGTTGATAATGCCGAAATCCACGTCCTTGAGAGTGTTCGGGATCTGCGCAGCCTCGACCTCTTCAAATTCTATTCCGTTCGAGTCTTCTATATCTCTGACCGTCGCCGTTATGCTCACGCCGTCTTTGAGCTTTATATAGCCGTTGGCTTCGAGAAGCATAAGCGCCCTCGCCTCATTTGTAGCATCGTTAGGTACGGCTATCGTCACATTGTTTCCGGACTTTCCTCCACCGGCATCCTTACCGCTTCCGCACCCGCCAAGCGCTGCAGCCGTGAGCGCAAGGATCGCTGCAAGCGATACCGCAATAAGTTTATTCTTCATACTATAATTCCTCCTACATTTCCATATCCGAACTTTGTCAGTGCATATCTGCCGATATGTAAAGCTTGCGTAAGCTTTTTTCTTCTGAAGTTCTGTTCTTTGCGATAAACGTATGATAGCACATAGTCGATATATGCAGCAAATACTATACTTCTATTTTGAGTTATAGCCATCTCCTATATCTATAACCCGCATTACACATTCAACTGTACCCGAAACTTCAGAGTGTATCTAGACTGAGTGTATCCGGGCTGATAAGACAAAAGGAGCAGCCCGCGGCGCCGTTACGGCTGAATTCGGACTGCTCCTGCCGACACTGCTTCGTTTTGCGCTAAATCGTGTCGTCCTTTCTTGCGAAAAGGTGATATCTCGGTCTTCTGTTTTCCGTATCTCTGATGATTGCCTCAGGCGTAGCATAAACGATACATCCGGCCTCGCGCACCCTTCCCGCACGCTCAGGTGTCTTAAATTTCTCCTCACTCCATGAAGGATCGAGAATCATAAATTCGCCGTTACTGAAGCTGTCTGCGAATATGTAGTGTCCGCTGTGCGTGAACAGACCGACGTAGCCCTCCTGATCACCGCCCGGATTGATTATCGCGGCACCGCCTCCCTGAAGCCATTCAATAAGCTCTCCCGTATTGCTCGTCTCCTTATAGGCGAGATGAAACTTATCGGCGAGGACAGGCCCGAGGATCTTCATATCGGTACCCGGCTCACGGTTAGCGCCGCACTCGACAGATATATCCCTGCATTCCTCGAGATTCAGACCCTTCATACAGAGCCTGTCAACCATCATAACCGCCGAACAAAGCCCGCAGCCTGCCGTCTCTATCGTTCCGTCATTATCGCTGCTGTCCGGGTGATCGATATCCGTAGGATAAGGGATATCAGGGTAATCGTTCTGATTTACAAATAACATTTTGTCCCTCCATATAAAGCTGAGTATATTTGTTGCTATTGTAACACAAAAAAACCCTGCAATCTATATGACTGCAAGGGTTTTGTTGTTCTGCGGATCTCGTTTGACGTTTTAGTTATATCATTTAACGCTTTGGTTGTTTCGATTAACGCTTTGAGAACTGTGAAGCCCTGCGCGCCTTTTTGAGACCGTATTTCTTTCTTTCCTTCATTCTCGGATCTCTGGTGAGGAAGCCTGCCGCCTTGAGCGGAGCCTTGTATGCCTCTTCGTCCGCCTTGACGAGAGCTCTCGATATGCCGTGCCTTACAGCTCCCGCCTGACCGGTAAATCCGCCGCCCATGACGGTGGCATATACATCGAACTTTCCCTCGCATCCCGCGATTGCAAACGGTCTTTCGATTTCTCTTTTTACCATGTCCATTCCGAAGAATTCGTCAAGGCTCTTACCGTTTACCATGATTTTTCCGGTTCCGGGAAGTAATCTGACTCTAGCTATGGATGATTTTCTTCTGCCTGTTCCCAGGTACTGCATTTTTGCCATTGTCTATTCCTCCCTTCCCTTAAACTTCCATCACTTCAGGTTTCTGAGCAGCATGCTTGTGCTCAGGCCCCACATAAACGTACAGCTTCTTGAACATCTGTCTTCCGAGCCTTCCGTCAGGAAGCATACCCTTAACAGCGTGTCTGACAATCTCTTCCGGTTTCTTGGCCTGAAGCTCTGCAAACGTGGTCTCACGGAGGCCTCCCGGATAACCGGTATGTCTCTTATAGATCTTCTCCTGCCTCTTCTTGCCCGTTACCGCTACCTTCTCGGCATTTACGACGATTACGTAGTCGCCGCAGTCGACGTGAGGAGTATAGATCGGTTTTTTCTTGCCTCTCAGAACTGAAGCAACTTCCGATGCCAGTCTTCCGAGGGTCTTACCTTCGGCATCGACGACGTACCACTTACGTTCAACCTCTGCCGGTTTTGCAATGTAAGACTTCATTTTCTGTTCCTTTCTGCCTACTCGGATCACTAGGGATCTGTTTCGGTCGTGCCTACTTGGATCATCAAAACGATCGTGTTCGGTCTCACTAAAAATATTTAGTTTGCGGGTATCGGACGGATATCCATCCTGCCCGCGCGCACATCCGAAAACGTGCAGAAATATTATATATTACACCCATTCAAATTGCAAGCACGAGATTACCGTAGAAGTTGCCTTTTCACTTTAGTCGTAAAGTCGATTCGGGTGTAGAATTTGCCTTTTCACCTCAGCCGTAAAGCCGATCACAAAAAAGGCAGATGCCGGATCTTTGTCTTCGCATGCTCAAACCGGACGCGCCTTACTGCGCCCTGCACAATACACGATCACTGCCGCGGAGACTGCCGCCAGCAGGCTCAGCCATGTGAACAGTCCTTTGCCGCCCGGATAGCCTGTGATCGGCGGCTGAGGATGAGACTCGATGCTGACGGTCTGTCCTTTGCTGTTTATATCCCTGTGCTCTGCCACAAGCGACTCACGTTTGCCATCGACGGCGTACAGCTCTTCAAAAGCCACGACATCCGTACCTGCGATTTTTGATGCGTCAAAATCGAACTTCACTTCCGCTGTACCGGATGTTGTGTCCGCATTAAACGCTGTTCTCGATTCTGCTACGGTTTCTCCTGTATCCTTACGCACCAGAGTTCCCCTCAGCTCATAAGAACCATCCGGATCGAGTCCTCTGTACTCCGCCACATCAACAACGGATGCCTCACCTGTCGGCGCGATCGTTTTTCGGCCGTCTGACGTCAGCGTCGTTACTATCTCGGCAACGTATACCGTCTGTTCCCTGTCCTGCATATCACTGTGAACACATACGAGCTCTTCGCCCTCATACAGCTCCTCCGCCACGACGAGCCTGCGTCCCGCAAGGCTTATACCGTTCAGTAAAAATGTAACTTCAACCGTTTCATCATGAGTTGCCGCGGTAAAGGTACTCGACGCTTCAGCGAGAAGCGTTTCGTCCTCTGCATCTATAAGCCTGCCTTTGACCGTATAATCTGCGCCTTCGCTCAGGTATCTGCAGCTGACGGTATCTGTAACAACCATGTTTTCCTTTGCCTGTCCGCACTTAAATCCCCCCTCAAACAAAGCCTTCGTAGCAATTACAGGTACAGGCTTTTCGTTTACGCGCGCCGTGCTGTAAACGGCATTTCCCTCAACAAGCGAAACGTCGGAGCTTACCGTTTCTTCCGAAAGGAAATATCCCTCGGGCGCAGCAATCTCCCTTGTCGTGTAATTCCCTATCGGAAGAACAGGATCACCGTCTGCATCCTTATAGAACTCATCGCCGCCTGCAAACTGTTCATATCCGAACGATATGCACCCCTTCTCATCTGTTGTGAATCTCCAGCGTCTGAGCGGCTTTTCGGAGGTATCGCGTGCTCCGAAATATGCGATTTCATATATCGCTCCGGCAACAGGTATTTCTGCTCCGTTTGTCGCTTTTTTCCTGACCAACAAAGCGTTTTTCGCGGCTTTCGGCTTATCCGATATCCTGATTTCTCTCAGATCGCCCTCGGCTACCGCTACCTCGACAACCTCTTCGGAACGGTTTATCGTATCGGGACAACTGATTTCCTTTACATAATACGTGCGACCCGCCTCCAGCTCTATCTCAGAAGTTTTGCCGTCATCTGCCGTCGTCAACGTACCTGCAAGCGACGCATCCGAAAGAGACGGCTCCGACCATACTCCGAAAGTCACACCCTTTACCGTGTATATCTGCGGCAGTTCAAGCTGTAGTTCCGTAAGCGAATCGAGGCTCTTCGTTATATACGCTTTCCCAATCTTCGGCCGGTCTTTCAGCCACACGTTAAAGGTCATCTGATACTTCTTCCTGTCAGGTGTGTAAGAAAGTTCTCCGCCCGCATCAAAACACTCAAACTGCTCTTTCACATAAGCCTCAACCTTCGGCAGAAGCTGTGCAAATTCTTCCTTTCCACCGGTGGGGTAAATATCGAAGCCACTTTCGCCCCATGTTGTGCCCTTCAGTTTCATCCACGTGTAGATCTGTGCGAGTCCGGCAGGGTTTGTTCTTCCTATTGAAACGCCGCTCGTTTCGATATACCGCCGACCGAGAGCAACCTCCTTGAGCAGATCCCCGCTTATGACCTCCTTTGCGTCCACGGTCGTATGATTTCCGTAGTAAAATGACAGCTTCAGCGGATCTGCACAGATCCAGATACTGCCGTCCTTTGCAATATGATCCTTTGTTTCATGCGCAAACGCGATCATTACGCCCGCCGAATTGACAACATCGAACAGGCCGTTTACGCCTGTTGAATCGCTTATCTCAATCGTTCCAGCAAAAACCGGATTTACCACTGAAGCTGCAGCCGCGAGCACCGAAGCTATAATGCCCGCCAATCGTTTTTTTCTCATTTCTCAATACTCTCCTTTTCCTGTAACTAAAAAGCAGTCGGGGTCTAAAGACCCCGACTGCCCGGATGTGACTGCTGTCACAACTAATGTATGATATCATAATACAGGCTTAATTATTACTTGTCAAGGAAATAATTTCCATATATGGGAATTGTTACACTCAACCGTTCATGATATCATTTTCAGAATATCCATGAGTATTCAGACGGAATAGCTCCGCTGTGTTCATTAGGTACAACCTCATATCCGTCTACTATAAACGGTTTCATAACAACGAAGCCGTCCTTTATGTAATAGTATGTACCGTTTACGTTATATGGGCCATCCGGTACCGTTTGAGTCCCTGAGGCGAAATCCTCTATAAACGTCGGCCCACCGATTATATGAACGCCTGATACGCCCATTCCATGTATGAGATTGAAGGGCTGCCCCATAGCGTGATTGTCGGAGAGCAGTACAGGTTTGTTCCTATAGTATGCCAGAACACTTGCGGACAGGCCGTCCGGAAAATTCGATCCTGATACCAGCATGACGTCCGTCAGATGTTGAAGCCCATAGAATACATTAGCGGTTTTTATTGCGGTGTCATACCTGTTGACCCCGTCCATCCGTTCCATGGTTCCGGAGTTCGCGCATTTATACGGCAATTCATCGACAATCGACTGACCGACTACGGCCAAACCTCCCGATATATAATAATTTACCGGCTCACCATCCTGGTAAATCCAGCTTAGCTTGGATTGGAGCAACTCGCGCTGATCAGCCATAAGCTCATCGCCTACAAGAAGGATCGGCGTACCTGTAGCAGCCGCCGACAATGCATCCGCAAAAGACTTGCCCGAGCACACGGAAACATTGCCGGTTATATTTTCCTCCTGCATCACGGCAAGGTTCGTATAATATCTGTCTGAACCCCACAATCTTTTACTTTCACAGTTTATACCCTGTGTTACTTCATCACCGACCACCGCGGGACCGCCTACAAGGTAGAGCCTGCCCCCTTCTATCAGATTATTCTTTATATACGTATTTATCGTCTCATTTCTCTCAGGTGACCAAAGCAGAACAGGTGCCCGCTTCATTATTGCAAGTGGTCCTGCAGAGAGGGCATCGGGATAATCCTTTCCGCTTGCTACTACGATACAATCAAAAAAATCTACCTTCAATTGACTCTTCAGCTCATCAGCTATAAGAATTGCCGTTTCATATCTGTCCGCTCCGAATGTCCGGAATACTTGCCGCTCGTATCCGTCATAAGCAAAGCTCTGAACGCTTACGCCTAATGACACCGTCGAAGCAATGACCAGAAAGGATATCACGCTTACAAAAAATCTCTTCATGTCTTTCTCCCTGTTTTATAACACAGCAAAAATCCTCATATATTTTTCCTTATTTTTTGATTGTAGTATATCATAATGGGTATTAACAATAAAGTGAAATTTTTCATAATTTAGAAGGGGCGGTAAATGATGGCAGACAGAAATTTACTTCAGGAAGCATTTGATGCAGCCGTAAAAGATGAAAATGTAACTCTTAATCAGACAGACAATGCCGATCCGGAAATCGGTGCGTTTATGGCAAAATATATCACCGATAAAGGAGAACCTGTCTTCGTAAAAGAAATAGGCGATTTTGTCCGTGAGATGACCTGTAAGGAGGATACCCTTCTCGGGAGCGCGTTTGACGATGCCGTCGATGATGTCGGCGAAGAAAAGCTTGTCAATCCGGATGAAGCTATAAGGAATCATATCCAGGAAGAAATGGAGGCTTTTTTTGCGGCGCAGCAGGCCTCGATTCGCAAGCGCCGCATAGAACTGTACATCCGGGAGCAGGTTAAGGCTCAGGAAGAAAAGAGAAAGCAAAACAAATAAAAACTGTAGAGCAGGGGGGAGGTTGAAAAATTCCCTCCTGCTTCTTATCTCTCTGTACGTATCGTTCAGCATACGGCTGTTCTGTTAAGTTTAAGGTCGAATATTTCATGTGGCGATCAAGCAGGCTGATCGGCTGTATTTTTTTTGAATATTGTTTTCACTGCACATTTTTTACAGACACACATCAATACCTTTCTATGCCGTGCCAAACTCCTCTTAAGAGTTTTTTTGCTTTATTGCCGAGTTCCGGGAAATCTTTGTTTCCGCGGTCCCACGCGGTTGTCGAATAAAGCGAATCTGAGGTATTTCAAATCGCAAGTTTTTTTATCTTCATACTTACCCCTTTGTATAAATTTAAGTTTTATCAATGCACATTATGCTGCTTCAGGCTACTCTCTATGTGTCGGCTTCAGTTCAGACCGCAATTGTGTGATCTGATGAAATGTGCGAACAAAAAGATGGCATAACTATTGCGTATAAATATTTACAGACAATATATTATAATGGGAGGTATTAGATATGTCAGACAACAACAAACCTAAAATTGCGATTCTCAGATGGGAAAAAGGTATGGTTCCGAAGGGACTTATACAGTTAGAAGCACTGCCCGGCAACAGTACTAATCCGAATACATATCCTTTTCCCGTCAGATTCGTCGAAGTTCCGGGTGCATGTGCGGAGACCGTAATAACGCATCCCGACGAAAAAGTACTTCAAAGTATGACCCAAATATGCAAAACACTTGAGAAAGACGGGATCAAACTGATTGCGACAAGTTGCGGATTCAATGCCGTTTTCCAACAGAGGGTAGCTGCAAATATAAGCATACCTTTCTTTTCCTCATCGCTGCTTCTTGCTTCGACAATACAGGCTGCTATCGGAAAAAATAATACATTGGCGGTGATAACGGCAAACAAGGGCTCTCTGTCTGAAAAACATATGCGTGAATGTGGTATAACTGAAGAAATAAACGTAGAATGCTTCGGCCTCGAAGAAGCGAAGGAATGGAAAAGGATCTTTGATGAACCGGATCGAAAATGCGATATGGACGTAGTTGAAAGCGAAATTATCGATACAGCAATCAATGCGGTCACAGGCAACGACAAAATAAAGGCGATTCTTCTTGAGTGTACCGATCTTCCGCCTTTTGCCCATAAGATAAGCAAAGCTACCGGCCTTATGGTTTTTGATTTTACAACTATGATATGCTTTACTGCAAATTCACTTGGTGAAATCAATATGTATGAACCATCAATCTGAAAGGGGACGTCCTGAATGTTTAATATCGGTGATCTTATTATTAACAGTCTTGATTATATATTTATAGTCGATATCAACTATAAAATCATATATAACACGCGTTATGACGAAAATCTTAACGATGAATGTTCCAAGCTTGATGCTTCGGATATGATCGGCAAATCATTTTTTGAAGCATATCCGAAAATCAGGAGAGAAGAAAGCAGCATCGTTGAATGTCTAAAAACACGCAAGATCATCGTTAAAAAGCGTCAGTATTACGAAGATTACGAGGGGCATGTATATTTTACCAATAATGTAACTTTTCCACTCCTTAAGCGCGGGAAGCTCATTGCCGCCGTCGAGCTGTCGATGGATGCGGGTGATCGTAACGATATCAGCGGGCTTACGGGAGCCGAACGTGTTTTTGATGAATTTGTATCTAAGCTTCAACTCGATGCCGGCATTATTACCTTTGATTCCATTCTTACCGTAAACAAAAATATGCTTAACAGCATAGAAAAAGCAAAGCTTTTTGCGATGCTTCCGAACCCCACACTGATTTATGGAGAAACAGGTACCGGAAAGGAATTGTTCGCTCAAGCTATGATCTCATACAGAAGCCTTCCAAAATCAAAGGTGGTAATCCAGAATTGTGCAGCGGTACCCGAAAGCCTTATTGAATCAATACTTTTCGGTACAGTTAAGGGTACCTATACAGGCGCGGAAAATAAAAAGGGGCTTTTTCAGATAGCCGACGGAGGGATTATTTTTCTGGATGAGCTCAATTCGATTCCGTACAACGTTCAATCAAAGCTTCTAAGAGTGCTGCAGGACGGCACATTTATGCCTATCGGCGCAAGCAAGGAGGTAAAGGTCAGCGTAAAAGTCATTGCGGCAATGAATATAGATCCCGTAAAGGCCATGGAAGCGAATATTATCAGGAAAGATTTATTTTACCGGTTTTCCGGCGGTCTTTTGACACTTCCTCCGCTAAGGAAAAGGAAGGAGGATATTTCCCTTTATATCAATTATTATATGCGGTTGTTCAGTAAAATGTACGGGAAAAACGCAGAAACTATCGTTCCCGATGTCAGAACACTTTTTTTTGCCTATCCGTGGGAGGGAAATGTAAGAGAGCTTAAAAATGTTATAGAATCGATGGTTATATTTGCAGGTAATGAAACAATGCTCACCCTCGACCATATCCCGGCTTATATGCTCGAATATATGCAGGAAAAGATACTCGGCTGCACATCTGAGCACATACTGAAAAATGAAGAGGAAATAAACAAAATATATGAAAGAATCATCTCCGGTGAAATCAAATATGAAGCTGTGATCGATGAAATGGAAGAACAATTGACGAGAATTGCGCTTAGTGAATGCGGAGGCAACGAATCTAAAGCTGCCAAGCTGCTCGGACTTCCGAGACAGACACTAAGGTACAAGCTCGGAAAGGGGAGAGGAAAACCAAAAGGCGAATTTTAGCCTTTTTACGAACAAAAAGACTATTTATCGCCAGTAAAAATTACAGCTGAAGCCTTCTCGGCAATGCGACAGGTTGCGGGAACAGATATAAAAACAAGAAGATAGGGATGCTCCGCTTATTGACTTCGGGGATGGCATATATTTTGCTCTTTTAATATAACAGCAAAGATGTTATGCCCTCAAAAGGGCGGAAAGGAGAAAAAATGGAATATGGTATCATTTCATTAATCCCTGTTTGTATAGCTCTGATTCTAGCATTTGTCACAAAAGATGCGTTTTTATCTCTTTTGATCGGCGTGATTGTCGGTGTTATCGTACTTGGGCAGAACGTGGTTACCGGCTTTACGGGACTGCTTCAGAATGCACTTGGCAACGGAGACTTTATTTGGGTTCTTTCTATTGAAGTATTCATCGGAATTCTGGTTGCATATTTTCAGAAGTCAGGAGCAATAAAATCATTTGCCGATAGAGTGATGTCAAGAAATCTCCGGAGACGAGGCGCAGAAGCACTTGCTTATTTGTTAGGCGTATTTATATTTTTCTCCGATTATTTTTCACCACTGTATGTAGGCAATGTAATGCGCCCCATCACGGACAAAGCGAAAGCATCACGTGAATATCTCGCATATGTCTGTGATTCGACCTCGGCGCCAATATGCTGTTTGATTCCGTTTACGTCATGGGGGATATATGTCGCAGGCCTGCTTGTCGGAATCGGATGTATTTCAAATGCTAAAATGGGGCAAACGGTTGTTGTACATTCATTCATTTATAATTTCTATTGTTGGGCCGCACTGATCCTCTGCGGACTAATCTCTTTCGGCGTCATCCCTCATTACGGGCCGATGAGGAAAGCGGAAAAAAGAGCCCTTGAAGAAGGAAAGCCATATGCAGACGGAGCAACGCCGCTTCTCAGCAAGGAACTTGATTCTATTACTCCTAAGGATGGAACTAAAGCGAATCTTCTCCTTGATTTCCTGATGCCTGCATTTATAATTATTGGAATAACTGTGGGAACATATATTGTTACAGGATCGGCAAAAACGCTCGAAGCCTTTGTCGTCGCAGTTGTCTATCAGTTTTTAATGATTATTTTGCAGCGAAAAGCCACAATTAAAGAGCTGATGGAAACTTCAATAGAAGGGATTAAGTCAGTAATGGCCGCCATTCTGATTCTCGCCATGGCATATTGCATGAACTCTGTAACTAAGGAGCTCGGTACCGCACAGTATATAATACACATTACCGAATCGTGGATGACGCCGTTACTGCTGCTTGTCATTACATTCCTTGTCTGTGCGGTTATATCTTTCCTTACGGGATCATCCTGGGGCACATATGCCATCATGCTTCCGATTGCCATGCCGCTTGCCTTCGCAATCACAGGAGGGAAGCTTGGAACCGTGGTATATGCGGCAGTCGGAGCCGTAATGGGCGGAGGATGCTTTGGAGATCACTGCTCACCGATTTCCGATACAACAATACTTTCTTCACTTGCGTCGGGTTCAGATCATATCGACCATGTCAAGACTCAGATGCCCTATGCTTTTACAGCCGCACTTGTCGGATGCATCGGGTTTCTTATCATCGGTATAACATTATAATAATACAAGGAGACCAACCATGAAAATCGGCATTGTAAAAGAGATCAAAAACAATGAGTATCGCGTTGCTGTCGTTCCATCGGGAGTGGCCGAATTTGTCAGAAGAGGGCACGAAGTGTTTGTTGAACATGACGCGGGTTCAGGAAGTCTGTACGATGATATCGCATATAAAGAAGCGGGAGCAAAAGCAGGTCTAACTGCGGAAGAGGTGTGGAGATCCTCGGATCTCATATATAAAGTCAAAGAGATTTTTCCTGAGGAATATAAATATCTCCGAGAGGATATGATCGTATTTACATATATCCATTCAAATGCACACAGGGATCAGACAGAAGCATTGATAAAGAGTAAATGCAAAAGTATAGCATATGAGGATATTTCAGATGATCGTGGCGAATGGCCGTTGCTGAGCCCCATGAGCGAGCTTGCGGGTAAAGGCGGGTTCCTTGCCGCCCTTCATTTTGCCCAGACTGTCAACGGAGGTTCGGGTAAGCTTATTGCAAACGTATGTGGTATGCAGGCTCCGGTAGTTACTATCATAGGATGCGGCCATTCCGGAATGGGGGCGTGTGAATTAGCGTCTGCATTCGGCAACAGAGTAAATATGATAGATATAGATTATGATGCGCTGAGGAATGCAAAGCGCATAATGCCGAAAAACGTATCATTCATGTTTTCCAATCGTGAAAACCTGATAAACTGCCTCAAAGAATCGGATGTTCTAATGAACTGTATTTTATGGGCAAAGACGCGGAAGGATCACCTCATAAACAGAGAGGATCTGAAATTGATGAAAAGAGGATCAATAATTATCGACGTTGCCTGCGACGATGCGGGAGCAATTGAAACGTGCAGGAGTACGACTCATGCAAATCCGGTATATTATGAAGACGGTGTGCTCCATTACTGTGTTGATAATATCCCTTCCGCATTCGCTCAGACCGCATCTGTGACCCTGTCTAATGCTACGATGCCGTTTGCTCTCGCTATTGCCGACAAAGGTCTGAAGCAAGCACTAAAAGACGATAAGCACCTCAGAAGAGGTCTGACGACATACGATGGACAGCTTACTCTGTTGGAGACCGCGGAAAAGTTCAGCCTCCCTTATACAGATGCAAATGAACTGATCCGGTCATTCTGAATATCACCACCGCCCCCTTCCAGCAATAGAAAAATACGCAATCGATGCGAAGGCTCGACTAAAAGATACATGTTCATATGTCTGTATCGGCAACAGCTCCGTGTTATATGGAGCTGTTGCGTTTCAAAAAACATGCATTAAGACTCACTTCATCACTGTTACGGCATCAAGCGCACCATTAACACTTCAACATCCCGTTCAGATTCATTTCTGAATCTATGTGCCATACCTGCCTCAATCACAAGCGAATCGCCGGTCGTCATACAAACCTCTTCGTTTTCTATCTCGCATATCATATCTCCTGATATGATATATACAAGCTCGTTCCCCCGGTGGCTTGTCGGTGCAAACGGGTTTGTATTGCAACCAGGTTTAAGTTTTCCGATAATTCCGCTCATATTCACTTTATTGATCTTATCCCATGAAGGATTCACGGTAATATCTTCATATCTGAGCTTATCGTTGTAACGCCCGCTATAAACAACCCTCTCCCTTGTATGCACTAATGAATAGTTTGCGTCTTTTGACATGGGCCTGGTTACGCTGTTCCACCAAAAGACTTCCTTGTCAACTTGGAGTGCATCGGCGATTTTCTGTATTGACTGCATTGACGGCTGACGTTTGCCTCTCTCTATCATCGAAAGGTGTGCCGTAGTCAGTCCGCTACGCATACTCAGTTCGGCAAGTGTCAGATTGCGCTGTTTGCGCAAAAATCGTATACTCGTCTCCACAAAATGCCCTCCTCTCATTTTTATACTACTGAAAGTATTATATATCAAATATCAGGTTTGCATTTATTATATTTCAGACAGCATACAAAATGTTTTTTTGAAATTCCAACCATAACAGGGGTAATCTTTGTACAGTCATCACAGGCATCCGGGCACCTTGTATGAAAAGCACATCCACTTGGTGGATTTACAGGGCTTGGTATATCACCCTTCAACGAATCGGCTGCTCCCATGAGTGTTCTCTCGCCAATATGAGGTATTGACTCTAATAACGCTACCGTATACGGATGCAAAGGATTAATAAACAATTCGTCGGTATCCGACAGTTCGATTATTCTACCCAGGTACATTACGGCTACTCTGTCACTTATGTATTCAACGACTGACAGATCATGAGATATGAATAACAAGGTCAAATCATATTTTTTCCGCAGATCTATCAACAAATTAATGATCTGTGATTGGATACTTACATCCAGTGCACTGACAGGTTCGTCGCATACAATAAGTTTCGGGAACACAGACAAAGCTCTTGCAATACCGATCCGTTGTCTCTGCCCCCCTGAAAATTCGTGGGGATAACGGTTGATAAAGGTCTTGTTTATCCCACAAACCTCCATCAATTCTGCTATCCTACGTAGACGAGTTTCTTTGTCCGGCTCTATCTTCATGTAATCCAAGGGCTCCGCAATTATATTGCCGACTGTCATTCGCGGGTCAAGGCTTGCATAAGGGTCTTGAAACATAATCTGCAAATCTTTTCTGTGCTCTCTCATTGCATTACGTCCGAGCTTTGTTATGTCAATTCCGTTGTATGTAAGCCTGCCGCTTGTCGGCTCAACAAGCCTCACAATTGACCTTCCGAGCGTTGATTTTCCGCATCCGGACTCTCCCACAATTCCAAGGGTTTCACCTCTGATAATATTTAGTGACACGTCATCTACCGCACGAACAAACTTTTTTTCATGTGCAATCATTCTTTTTGTCCTCACAGGGAAGTATGTCTTGAGATGTTCAATACTGTAAATGACATCACTCATTTCTTTCTCCTCTCAGGTGGCAGCGTACCTTTTCACCGGGTACAACTTCAATAAGCTCGGGTTCTTCTTCAAAGCACTTGCGCTCAGCATATTCACACCTTGGAGCGAACAGACAGCCTTTTTGAGCTTTAAGCAGGTTCGGCACCATACCATATATTGTATACAGCTTTTCTCCACGCTTAGAGCTTGATGGGATTGATTTTAGCAAGGCTTCTGTATACGGGTGGCGAGGATGTAAAAATATCTCCTTACTCTCTGATTCTTCAACTATACGCCCGGCATACATTACGATCACCTTATTGGCAACCTCTGATATTATTGCCAGATCATGCGTTATTATAATAACCGTAGTATCGTTCGTACGCTTAAGATCGTCAATAACACGCAGTATCTGAGCCTGCACCGTAACATCCAGCGCCGTCGTCGGTTCGTCACAAATGAGAAGTTTAGGAGAACATGCAAGTGCCATGGCAATCATGACACGCTGCCTCATTCCTCCCGAAAGCTGGTGAGGATATTCTCGATATCTTTGTTCCGGTAATGGTATCCTGACCTCTTTAAGCAATTCGATCGTCTTTACTCTTGCAGCATCCCCCTTAAGTCCAAGATGCAGCCTAAGTACCTCGTCAATCTGACTCCCCACAGTAAAAACCGGATTCAGACTTGTCATCGGTTCCTGAAATATGATACTGATATTCTTTCCTCTGATACGGCGCATCTCCTTTTTGCTCTTTTTCAGAAGATCCTCACTGTCAAAAATCACCTCTCCCATTTCGATTTTACCCGGAGGCGGTATTAACCTCAATATTGAAAATGCGGTCACACTCTTACCACACCCCGATTCTCCAACCAGCCCAAGCGTCGTATTTTTTTCGACAGTAAATGAAACATCATTGACCGCGGTCAGTATGCCATCTTCGAGTTTGAACGTTGTTTTCAAATTCTTTACTTCCAATAAATTATCCCTTGCCATAACGTTTACCTCTCAAAGATTCTTGAGTTTCGGATCAAGCGCGTCTCTCAGGCCATCGCCAAGCGTATTAAACGCAAGCACAAGTATCATTATCGCAATTCCCGGAAAAATGCTGTATGTCGGGACCTGTCTCAATACTGTTCTAGCCTCATTAATCATAGATCCCCAGCTCGGATCGGGAGGTTGAATGCCGAGTCCCATAAAAGAAAGTGTAGCTTCAAACATTATATCGCTCGGGATGTCTATAGTCGCTATAACTATAACTGTTGACAAACAATTAGGAATAAGGTGCTTTACTATAATATCGAAATCGGATGCGCCGCTCGCAAGAGCTGATTCAATAAATTCCTCTTCCTTCAGTTGAATAACAGCAGCTCTTATCTGCCTTGCATGGCCTAACCACCCTATCGCTCCCAGAGCAATAAATACGTTCATAACGCCCGGCCCCATTATAAACATGACACATATTGCGAATATGATAAACGGAAATGACCCCAACACCTCTATAATCCTCGAAATTATCATATCGGCAATACCGCCATAATATCCTGCAATGCATCCAAGTATAACGCCTATCGGTACGGCGATTGCTTCACATACAACTCCCACAAGTAAGGAAATCCTTGATCCATATATTATTCTTGAAAGAACATCCCTCCCTAACTTGTCGGTCCCACAAAGATGTACTGTGCTTGGCGATGCTAAAGTGTTATATGTATCTGTAGCGAATGGATCATATGGTGCAATAAACGGCGCGAATATCGCGATAAGTGTAATCAGCAGGATGACCGCCATACTAATCATCGCGACCTTATTCTTCTTCAACCTTTTCCATGCATCCTGATATAATGTTTTGGACTGTAAATCCGGTTCAATTCCGATGTCATGAAGGGCCACATAATTACGCTTAAACAGATGGATTTTCATGTTTACTCCTCATTTCATGACAATCTGACACGTGGATCAAGTAAGCCGTATATCAGATCAATCAAAAGATTAATAAATACATATACTAACGCAGTATATAGAACACATCCCTGAACAAGAGGTATATCTCTGGACATTACGGCAGAATATGAGACACTTCCAAGCCCCCTCAGTCCGAATACGGTTTCAACTACCATCGCGCCCGTTATCAGTGACCGAAGCTGCATACCCACAAGCGTTACTATCGAGATACCTGCATTTTTCAATACATGCTTTCCAACGATTACTCCTTCAGACAATCCTTTACTTCTCGCCGTTCTCACATAATCCTGCGAGAGAGCCTCAATCATATTTGTCCTTACGAGCCTCGCCGCTGACGCACCATGACTTATGCCAAGGCATATAACCGGCATCACCATCCACCCCGGTGCATCCTGTCCCGATATCGGAAGTACTTTCATATAGAGTCCCAAAATCAACTGTAGTATGACGGCTATCCAGAAAACAGGCGCCGAAATACCTATCATTGCCATAAACATCATAAATCTGTCAATCCACATACCTCTAAATACAGCGGCAATGGTCCCATTAAGGAGTCCTATGCCCACAGACAAAAAAAGAGCAATTCCTCCAAGCTTCAAAGTGACTTTAAGTGCTCTCAGAACAATCGTCACGACTGCTTCTCTCTGAAAATAAGATTTCCCGAGGTTTCCTGTTACCACTCCTTTAAGAAAATTCCAATACTGCTCGGAATAAGATTTGTCTAATCCCAACTGCTCTCTTACACGTCTTACCGTTTCGGGAGTCGCCTTTTTTTCCAGCATTATAGTTACGGGATCTCCGGGGGCGACATTTATAAGTATAAATGTCAAGAGGGTCACAAGAATTACAACGACTACCGTTTGCCCAAACCTGAACGTTATATACCTTGCCATTTTACACCCTTTCGTTTAAGAAAACATACAATATATAATAACTGCACGTTTTCATTTACATTACTGCTGTTTGATGGATGCGTGCGAGAACGTCATTAAGAGGTCATTTTTCATAAAAACTCCAGATACCCTATCACTGCAAAGCATGAACTGTACTTCCTGACATAAAGGAACATAATCCCGCAATTCGTTTACAAGATAATTATCAAGCTCCCTGTATATTTTTGTTCTCTCAACCTGATCAGTTAAACTACGTGCCCTTGACACTTCCTCATCATACCAGCTGTCATTAACACCCGTAGAATTATGCAATGCATTCGTACTGTAGAACAAACTGAACATATACATGTCACCGTCAATATAGTCCGCATACCAATCTGAAAGAAAACAAGTCATCGTATTAGCCTCTCTTCTATCAAGATATGTACCGCTGTCGAGCTGTTCAATCTCCATGGTTATTCCAGCTTCCGCAAGCTGCTCTTTTATCAACTGAAGCACCTGAATCCAGTCAGTAGAAGAGTCTCTAATTTGTGCCTGTATTGTAACACCGTTCGGATAGCCGTTATCAGAAAGCAGTTGTTTAGCTTTTACCGGATTATATTCAATATCCGGAGCATCTTTGTTATATCCCGGAATACCCTCAGGTATAATCCCATTTATCGGTTTTACATTTCCCTTGTAATATCCGTTTACTATAGCATCTCTATCTATGCTGAGAAAAACAGCCTGTCTTACTATCGGATCGTTAAGCGGAGCCACTGACATATTAAGTTGCAACCTGGTCGAACCGACTACAGTCGTCTCCCTGAAATTGTTCGAGAAATTCTTTCTATATGCATCTACCTGTTCGGTCGGTACTCCGCAAAGGTCGATATTTCCGGCTTCCCACTCCATCAGAGCAGTAGAATCATCCATATTCTTTACTTCTATGCCGTCAACATCCGGTACACTTCCGTGATAGTCTTTGTTAACGGAAAGCTTGATAAATTCGGAAGGAGTAAACTCTTCAAGTTTATACGGACCTGTTCCTACAAGTACCGACGTTCCCCATCTGTCTCCCGCATCAAGTCTCGCTTCATGCGGCAGGATCGGAAGCATTGATACTGCCAGAATCGATTCAAATGCAGCATATGGATACTTGATCTCAATGCTGAAATTGTAATCGTCAATAATCATGAACCCTGAAAGCTCCTCTGCGGTTCCGTTCATCATTTCGTCGCAACCCTTTATGACATCACATACCCATGTATTATTGCTTGCAGTATCTTTGGCATAAAAAAATTCGAATGTGAACTTGACATCATCTGTTGTGAAATCAGAACCATCGTGGAACTTGATTCCTTTTTTCAGCTTAAATGTGTATAATAAGCCGTCATCAGAAACAGTAGGAAAATCCTCAAGCAGATTACACTCAAGCTCCAAAGTTTCCGGGTTTTTATCAAGCAACCTGTCCATTACGCAATCTGAAAGCTGAAATACGGAATTAAGTGAGTTCTGCCAAACATCTAAAGTTTGTACGTTTGCCATCCTACTACCGTACTTGACTATCCTGTCACTCCCCGACGTCTTGTTTCCATCTGTTCCTTCTGAATTGCCTCCATCAGTACCGCCACATCCTATCAAAGCGAATGTCATCACGAGTACTAAGGCAAATACCGTTAACTTCCTAAACATTCTTTGCCTCCTTCAAAATTAACTTACAGTTATATTTTTTAATATTCTATCATTTGTTTCAGACGGATTCAATACAATTTACCGAAAGTTAATATTTTTTGTTCAAAACACAATATTGTACCATAATATATTCCTTTTCAACTCCCGATTTTAATTTTGTGCACAATTGTATACATGATCTGAGAAATTCGTCATCTTTTCGTCATCTCTTTATATGGTATATATTTGACAAAATGATCACCTTCTACTGACGGTAATAAAAAAGAAGTACTCCTCACAAGATCGAGCACTTCAGTTTTTATACGCAATCAACCGTGTCCGAATTGAACTTCCGGATTGCTTCTTATCGCTGTAGTATAATATTTATATTGTTGTTTTTTGCATCAAGAATGTTGCTGCCTAATCCACGCAACCACGTGAGGATTGTGCCTCATACATGATTTTGCCGTCAACCATCGTCATAAGTACACGGTTATCACGAAGCTCACATACATTTTGAGTAAAAATATCGTTATCGAGCAGCACCATGTCAGCCATATAGCCCTCTTTAATCCTGCCGAGGTCGTTTTCCCTGAACTGCGACCACGCTCCGTTCACAGTGTAGCAGTCGACAGCCTCCTCTACCGTAAAGGATTCGTCCATATAGAAGCCGCCCTCCGGCCTGCCGTTAAAATCACAGCGGTTTACGGCACAGAATATGTTGTCGAACGGATTCGGCTCCTCAACGGGAGTATCACATCCGAAGGAAACATTAATGCCCTTTTTCATCATGGTTTTGAATGCATAGCTCGTCTTCTGCGTCACCTCGCGGATCTTGCCCTGCATTGCGGCGATATCCGATCTCAGAAAGATCGGCTGAACAAAAGCCTGAATATGGTTCGTCGCCATTTCGTCTATTATCTGCATGTCCGATATCTGACAGTGGTTAAGTCCCCAGCGCAGCTCCTCAGGTACAGGCTTATAGCTTTCTATCATGTCCGCCATTGCTTTGTCGCCTATTACATGCGTCATAACTCTCATTTTACCGGCACGGGCGATATCGAGAAATGCCTTCGCCTTTTCAGGCGACAGAACACAAATGCCGTAGTTGTCGGGTTCACCGATGTAAGCTTCTTTTACTAAAGCCGATTTCGCACCGAGCGAGCCGTCTTTGAAGAGCTTGAGTCCGCCCCATGTGAAGTTGCGGTGACGCGGAATTTTGTATGCCGTTTCTATAAATTCAAGGAATTCCCCGGGTTCGTCGAATGCGGCCGGAGCGTATATCCTGGGAAAAAACCATTCGCGATCCGGAGCGTATATCCTGTCGTAAATCCGCAGAATCTGATCTGTAGGCAGATCTATTCCGATGTCGTTTGATTGAATGGTAGTTATGCCGAGCGAGAGCATATAGCGGAGCGAATTCCTGACCATCTCCTCGAGCTCGTCGTCCGTCGGGTTCTGAAGAAGCACTTTCACGAGATCCATCGCTGCCTCATGGAAGCATCCGTTCGGCTCGCCGTTTTCGCCGATCTCAAACCTGCCATTTGCCACTTGGGGCGTAGAAGCTGTTATTCCCGCCAATTCGAGGGTCTTTGAATTTGCCGCGAGCATGTGCTCGCACGCTCTCGCAAAGATTACAGGTATATCAGTCGAAATCCTGTCGAGATCATACCTGTTGATATTTCTGATTTCACCCTCTGTAAAATCGGTATAGTTCCACCCCATACCGTGTACTGCTTTAAGATCCGGGTGAGCCCAAAGAAATTTGCGCCCTCTGTCGACTATATCTTCTATACTGGTCGCCCCGAGTAGCGGGACTTCGGAACGCATAAGGCCGAGTGAAAAAACGTGCCCGTGCGTATCGATAAACCCGGGTATCAGGGTTTTGCCTCCGCAGTCTCTGACCTCATCCGCTCCCGACAACAGAATATCGGCCCGGCGGCCGACCTTCGCGATACGGTTGCCCTCGATCAGCACAGCCTCTTCAAAATGCCCGGCTTCAACGTAAACCTTAGCGTTAACAAATGCTGTCTTCATCATGTCTCTCCCTATATGTATCCGACATCAGTCGAGTTCCTTCTCACCCTTATAGCCTTTAATTCCGCCTATGTTTTTTACCTTTGTATAGCCCATTCGCCTCATCGCCTGTGCGGCATATCCCGCCCTGCTGCCCGAAAGACAGTAAAGATACACGGGTGTATCCTTGTCCTGAACCCTGTCTTCTATAGCTTCAATCAACGGCAGCGGAATACTGACAGCGCCCGGTATATGACCTCCGGCGTACTCGTCCGGCGTGCGAACATCTACGAGCAAAGCGCCCTGCGTCGACCTGCACTCCTCAACCGCCTTGTTGATATTCCCCGCTCCGAGGATATCAAAAAATCCCATATATTCCTCCTCCCTTTGTGATTATACGTTAAATATTCCTGTCAGAGCATTCTGTGCATCCTGCGAAACGGCTCCGAATCCGCCGAAAAACCATAATACCTCTATATGATTATATCCGCAGCTTTGAAGAAATGCTTCCGCATTACATGTATGACCGTCCGCCACGATAAGAAGCGGCACATTCTTATGCGCGGCATAAGACGCTCCCGTCAGAGCATCCGCAAAGTCGGCAGAGCTTGCGACCGCCGCCCCCCTTCCGTTAAATCCGCGCTTGTTCATCAGCCATTCAGCAACGTGCATATTGGTTTCATACCTTGTCCCTCCCGCAAGCCTCGTAACTTGAACGCCTTCATCGGTCAGGCGATCTTCGGCCTCCTTAGAAATGACACCGGTTCCCCCCACGATTACCACCGAGTCCATGCCGACGATAACCGCCGAAGTATCGGCGGTCGCTCCTGTTGAGGGGCTCATCAGAATCGGTACAGCCTCCTTTGCCGCGTATGGACTTATCGAAACCGCATCCGGAAAATTTTCTCCCGAAGCCAATATTGCTTCTCCCTCTTTCCATATACTCTTCCCGCCGTCGGCAATCAGGCCGTATTGATATATCGCCTCTGCAGTCTCATATCTCGTTCTGCCTCCGAGACGTATCACACTGTCCGCAAATTCCCGGCATTTTGTCTCGACCTTCCCGCTTATCACACCTGTCCCGCCTATTATAAATATGTTTTCAGGGCTTCGCCCTTGCAAATATGACAATACAATCTCGGGCAACTCCTCCGATGTCGTCATCAAAACGGGATAATCATAAGCACCGGCCAAAGAAGCTGCCGCCAGCGCATCAGGAAAATCAGCTCCGGAGCATAGGACAATTCCGTTTCCTGCCGAATCCGACGCCTTGGCGATCTCGACAGCGGTCTCGTATCTCGTCGGACCGTACAGCCTCTCTACGGACGGCGTATCGCTCAAGGCCGCATCGAGCCACTTTATTCTTTTTTCCAGCCAATCATTTGTATAGTTCAGAGCGCTCTCAACAGATGCAAACTCCATATCACTCGATGTATGCCCAACGCCCCACAGTATCGTGTTCATATGGGCACTTTGTTTAATCCCGCTCATGGAAGCATTCAAGCTCTCTCTCATATTTAAGGCCGCCTCTCTGAACCCCGCATTATATACCGATCCGAGAGCTTCGCGAAACTCTTTGTTTCTGAAATATCGGCACCAATCGGCGCACGCCCACCCCGCAGGCGATTGATAATCGACGCCCAGCTCGGGATAATGCGTTCCGAACGCCCTGTCGAAATCCCAAACCGGACCGGCCACAACGGTCTGCCCGTCTTTCGGTTTTATGTAGTATGTACTCGAATATCTTATATAATCCGGATTTTTTACGAGTTCATTGATCAGGAATACTTTAGCTAACGCTTCTATATCAAAGTAATCCGAAATTGTGCCGTTTTCTTTTTCACCCTCACTGATGCCCTTCTGCATGAGCTCGGATATATATTTAATCTCTTCTTCCGAAGCATGCTCCGGACTTTTGACCGCAAAATAACCCATACTTGTCTGAAACCATGAGCGTTCGGCAGCATACCCCGGATTATCGAGCTCCACGAGGTACGGACCGCTTATATTCTCAGGATTACGAACGTTTTCGACAAATTGGTACGGATAACCGTAGCTGTTTGTTCCTGAGACCGTGGCGTGATCTGCCAGAGCATTCGCGCCTTCTCCCTCGACAGCCGAACCGTTCGGAATATCGCCGTCACATCCGGCCCTCTCACCGAGTGTATAATTTCCCCTGTATTCTCCGTCATAGTATAAATCAACAAAACACACATCGGGAGTATTGTACAGTCCGAGCTTCATAGCCATTTTTTTGACGGTGTAATCCTTTATAAGTATCGGATCCCCGGAGTTGGCGAGTAAAACCCATTTTTTGTTTGCATCCGAACCGTCTATAAGCGACGTTTTGTTCTTGAGCTTGATTCGGTACGGTTTTTTTTGAGCTGCCCATGTAGAGTTGCCTCTGCCTTTAATCTGAGTGAGCCTTCCGTTATAGTCTATTATCCCGTCAGGCTCTATCATTATCATCGACCCCTCAGCCTCATTGGAATGATCCGGCGAGCTGTCTATGTATTCCCTTCCGTAATTTGTCGGATCATCAGATGTTATAAATATGGAGGAAACACCGGAAGAGTAAAACACATGAGCCTCATAAGGTCGTTTGTCATCCTCTTTGATCCAAACCGAATAAGCTCCGTATTCATCAGTTGTGAAATTTGAAATATCCGCGGGAAGATCAATATACGTGCCTTTTTTCTCATCCCATATCCTGTACGTGCCGCTCTTCACGGCCTGATCAGTGGCCGCCCTGAAGTCTGTAGGTTTTGCAAACGAAGGCAGGAAATAATAGATCTCACCGCCTGTTTCCGTCGCTTTAACGCTCACGCGATTTCCGTCCGATGAAGCTTCTGCCGTCATATATTCCGACATCTGAGATTGCGATTCGGCTGCACCGGCGATGTTGGCGGAAAAGCCTCCCTCACCTTCGGCAAACGATATAAGATGCGCAGGGATAAGCAAAACAATCAATGTTATTACAGCTATTGCCGCAACCGCCGCATGATACCTGTGGGTATGTCTCATCAATACATCTCCTGTAGATTATCTGTATTATCCTTTTTTTGATTATAACAGACTTTCCATACGCGCGACAAAAATATATAATATAATCGGGAGATGATGAAATATGAAGATCGACGTTTTTGAACGGGAGCTTGCGATGAACGAATACATGAACCGCTTCGTCAATACCGAGGTGTTCATGAATAAGTGTCGCCAATGCCGCAATTACGGACAGAACTGGGGGTGTCCGCCGTTTGATTTCGATACCGAAGAATGGCTCGGGCAATTTCGCAAAATAACGATCGTTTGCGATAAAATAGATTTGTCCGGCGAAACTCATGAGTCTGTCACTTCCTTTTTCCGGTCGCATCGCAGCCGCCTGCTCGGACGCATCGACGAGCTTCAGATTCTTCATCCCGGCTCGAGCCGGCTCGCCCTCGCCGGTTGCGATGAATGCGGCGACCTCGGATGTTCGAGGCCTCTCGGACTGCCGTGCCGCCATCCCGACAGATGCTCCCGCTCGCTGGAATCCCTCGGCGGCGATGTCGCCCTGATAACAAAAGAGCTGTTCGGCTTCGAGCTTCTCTGGCCTAAGGACGGCAAACTTCCGGAATACTACATGTTTGTAGGCGCACTCCTTTACTGACCGGCATACGCAAATGCGATGCGCCGTGCCTGCTGTAATATAATAATCGCGCGACGCATCTTTGTTGTTATAACAACGGAACCTCTTTTCCGTTTCTGCTAATATCACCTAAAAGATATATGGGCAGGATGAAAGAGAGGTTTTATATTATGAGTAATATCGCTGATCCTAAGATGTTTTGTTTCCAGTGTCAGGAAACAGCTGGATGCAAAGGCTGCACCGTTTCGGGCGTCTGCGGCAAAAAACCGGAGGTTGCCGCCATGCAGGACCTTCTTATCTATGTAACGAAGGGGCTTTCGGCCGTCACAACTGCGCTTCGCGCCGCGGGCAGGCCTGTCGACAAAGATGTCAACCACCTCGTCACGTGGAACCTTTTTGTAACGATAACAAATGCGAATTTTGATCGGGAGTCCATAATCGCTTCCGTTAAACAAACGCTCGACGTCAAGCATTCCCTTATTACCGATCTCGGTGATACGGCCATGCTCCCGGAAGCGGCTCTCTGGAACGGCTCACCTTCAGAATTCGATGAAAAAGCTAAAACGGTAGGTGTTCTCTCAACAAAAGATGAGGACGTCCGCAGTCTCCGCGAACTGATCACATACGGGCTTAAAGGCCTTGCCGCATATTCAAAGCACGCCAACGTTTTAATGCATGACAACGAAGATGTCGATGTGTTTTTACAGAGGGCGCTCGCCGCAACTCTCGACGACAGCCTGACAGTTGACGATCTCGTAGCACTGACACTCGAAACGGGAAAATTCGGTGTGGACGGAATGGCTCTTCTCGACAAAGCCAACACCGAAGCCTATGGAAATCCCGAGATAACTCAGGTCGATATCGGTGTGCGCGGCAATCCGGGCATTCTTATATCGGGTCACGACCTGCGCGACCTCGAAATGCTTCTCGAGCAGACTCAGGGAACGGGAGTCGATGTCTACACGCATTCCGAAATGCTCCCGGCGCATTATTATCCTGCGTTCAAGAAATATCCGAACTTCGCCGGCAACTACGGCAACGCGTGGTGGAAACAAAAGGATGAGTTCGAAAAATTCAACGGGCCCGTGCTCATGACGACAAACTGCATCGTGCCTCCTGCTGCAAGCTACAAAAACCGCCTATGGACGACCGGAGCGACAGGTTTCCCGGGCTGCAAACACATAAAAGGCGGCTATGGTGAAAAAAAGGATTTTTCGGCTATCATAGAGCAGGCACAAACGTGTCCGCCGCCGACGGAGCTTGAGACGGGAAGCATAACGGGCGGATTTGCTCACGAGCAGGTATTCGCACTCGCCGAACCCGTAGTCGAAGCCGTCAAATCCGGCGCCATTCGAAAGTTTGTCGTAATGGCGGGCTGCGACGGCAGGCATAAGAGCAGAGATTACTATACGGAATTCGCCGAGAGGCTGCCGAAGGATGTCGTCATCCTGACTGCGGGCTGCGCAAAATACAAATACAACAAGCTCGGACTCGGCGATATAAACGGTATCCCGAGAGTCCTCGATGCCGGCCAGTGCAACGATTCTTATTCGCTTGCCCTGATTGCGCTCAAGCTCAAAGATATCTTCGGGCTCGACGACATCAACGATCTTCCGCTTGCATTCAATATTGCATGGTACGAGCAAAAGGCGGTCATCGTTCTCCTTGCGCTCCTCTATCTCGGCGTCAAAAATATTCACCTCGGGCCGACTCTTCCGGCATTCCTCTCGCCTAACGTCACCAAGGTGCTCGTAGACAGCTTCGGCATCGCCGGCATAGGCACGGTTGATAACGACCTTAAGCTCTTCTTCGGAGAGTGACCGCGCATCGATTCCGGCCTGCCGGAGCCGTATCCGTGATCGGTGCCGATAAAAAAGCTCATTTTGATGAGCAGGCGCACTTTAGAGAGTAACCGCTCATCAATTCCGGCCGCCCGGAGCCGTATCCGTGAGCGGTGCCAATAAAAAAACTCATTTTGATGAGCAGGCGCACTTTAGAGAGGTACTGCTCATCAATTCCGGCCGCCCGGAGCCGTATCCGTGAGCGGCGCCGATAAAAAGGCGCATTCTGATGAGCAGGCGCACTTTAGAGAGTGACCGCTCATCAATTCCGGGCGGCCGGAACCTTTTTTAATCCTAATCCTCTGTCACAGGTTTTGCGCGCATAGCTGCGTACTATACTATGGAACTGCGTACTGTTGTACTATGGAGCTGCGTACGAAATGTGCTATGCAGAATCGAAATTCCTCTTGTGACGACAAAGTGGCGACATCGGGAAACAGCCCGCCCGAAATCCCTGAAAATAAAAATCCGGTAAGCTCGTAATCCTTAAGAGTACTTACTTTCCGGACTTATAGCTGGTGACCCGTACAAGACTTGAACTTGTGACCTTCTGGTTGTCACCCAGACGCTCTCCCAGCTGAGCTAACGGATCGGATTTTGCCTGGCAATAGGTGATTATACCATATATACGGCTGCTTGGCAAAATTTTTTTACCCGAAAAAGGAGAACAAATGCAGTGGGAAGCTGCAATCTGTCACGCAAATACAATGCTCTCGACGTTTCTCGCGATGCTTTTCTCGCTTCTCCCGATGCTCCCGATGCTTCATTCGACATCCCTTTTACACAGAGACGAAGCAGGCAGAAACCGAAGAAGCGATAGCCCCCGATGGTCAGGGCAACATCTCGTTCTTCACTTCGGTGAAGCACTTTACTGCGAAATCAAGATCCGCGATAGTATGGCCTGCGCTTATCTGAGTACGGATCCTCGCTTTGCCTTTAGGGACAACCGGATAAGTGAAGCTGATTACGTACACGCCTTTTTCGAGCATACGCCCGGCAAATTCGGCGGCTATGCCGTTATCGTAAAGCATCACGGCCACTATCGGATGCTCACCCGGAAGAAGGTCAAAACCGGCACCCTCCATCTTTTCGCGGAAATAATTCGCGTTGGCGTGAACCTTATCCCTCAGTTCAGTAGAATTACTCAGCATATCAAGGGTTTTAAGTGCGGCGGCGCAAATGGCCGGAGCTACCGTATTGGAGAACAGGTACGGGCGGCTGCGCTGACGGAGAAGGTCTGCAATCTCCCGACGCGCCGCCGTATATCCGCCGCTCGCGCCGCCGAGAGCCTTTCCGAGAGTGCCGGTTATTATGTCGACTCTGCCCTGTACTCCGCAAAACTCCGGCGTTCCTCTGCCCTTATCACCTATAAAGCCTACGGCGTGTGAATCGTCGACCATGACGAGAGCATCATACCTGTCAGCGAGATCACAGATTGCTTTAAGGTTCGCTATGTATCCGTCCATCGAGAATACACCGTCGGTTGCGATACAGATTCGTACACATCCGCTGCCTCGAGCATCCTTCAGATGCTTTTCGAGATCCTCCATATCATTGTTCCTGTAACGGTATTTCTTTGCTTTGCAGAGGCGGACGCCGTCTATGATAGACGCATGATTGAGCTCATCGGATATAATGGCGTCATTCTCGTCGAGTATCGTTTCGAAAAGCCCGCCGTTTGCATCAAAGCAGGACGAGTAAAGTACGGTATCATCCATGCCGAGGAATTCGGAGATCTTCTTTTCGAGGTCTTTGTGTATCTGCTGTGTGCCGCATATAAAGCGCACAGAAGAAAGGCCGAAGCCCCACCTGTCGTAGCTCGACTTTGCAGCCTCAATGATGTCGCTGTTGTCAGAAAGCCCGAGGTAGTTGTTGGCGCACATGTTGACCACGCGTTTAGCCTTTGTCGTGTCTATTACGGAACACTGCGGTGTCGTTATAATGCGTTCCTCCTTGAACGCGCCGTCGGCGACTATGCCGTCGAGAGTTTTTTTATAAGTTTCCAATGCAGTTTTCATCATATCCCCCTTGTAACTATTCCGACCACGTCAGGACAATCTTGCCCGACCTGCCGGAATTCATCGCATCAAAGCCCTTTTGGAAGTCTTTATAACCAAATCTGTGAGTGATTATAGGATGCAGGTCGAGTCCTCCCTGTACCATGTATGACATCTGATGCCAATTGTCCATCTTGCGGCCATAGATGCCCTGAAGCGCGAGGCCCTTGCCGATGATATCGTTCATGTTGAGCTCAACAGGTTCGTTTGATATGCCGAGCAGGCTGATTTTGCCGCCGTTTCTCATGACGGAAATCATCTGCTTGAACGCGGCCCCGGCACCCGACATCTCGAGGCCTACATCAAAGCCCTCCTTAAGACCTGCATCTTTCATGACGGCTCCAAGATCGTCGCGGGAGATATTGACGGTATAATCGGCTCCAAGATTTTTCGCGAGCCCGAGGCGGTAATCATTGAAATCGGTTATGATAACGCGGCGTGCGCCGGCATACTTGCATATCGCCGCCGCAATGCAGCCTATCGGTCCCGCTCCGGTGATAAGGACGTCCTCTCCAACAAGCTTCCACATCAGAGCCGTATGCGTCGCATTTCCGAAAGCGTCAAAAAACGAAACGACATCCTCGTCAAGACCATCATCTATTTCGATGACATTTCTCTCCGGTATGCAAAGATATTCCGCAAATGCTCCGTCCCTATCCACACCGACGCTGCACGTATCCCTGCACCACTGTATATCGCCGCTGTGGCAATTGCGGCAGTGACCGCATGTTATGTGCCCCTCGCCGCTGACACGCTGTCCAATGTGAAAATGCGTAACCCCTGCACCGAGGGCCGCAATTTCACCGACGTATTCGTGTCCGATTACCATAGGCGGCCTTATATGCTCCGCCGCCCACGGATCCCAATTATAAATGTGTACATCCGTACCACAGATAGCAGTTTTTCGGATCCTGATCAAAACCTCGCCAGGGCCCGGTTCAGGTACCGGAACCTGCCTCAGCTCCAATCCGACGCCTGCGGTCGGCTTTACAAGAGCATCCATCATTTTTTTCATAGGGTCCTCCCCCTTACGGTACATACCGCCGTTATATATCCGCCGACCCGCTTTTTGCGGGTCGATCGTTTCACAAAGACAGATATATTTTAACACCTCTTGCGTCATTGCGGACGGAAAAAGTCAAAAAACACAGAACAGCCCGGTTTATCATCAGACAAAGCAGGCTGCCCCGTGTTTAGAAATAGGTTTCGTATGCAATACGTTATATTCCAAGCCGCAATCAGCGAACTTCTTTTGTTGTAAGACGGCTACTCGGCGTCGCCTGAAGACTCGCCCGAGGTCGTGGCGCCCCTGCGCGCTTCTTTGATGCTCTCGAGCTTGTTGACGATAACCGAGCATGCCGCATCGCCCGTAATATTTACCGTAGTTCTGCCCATATCAAATATGCGGTCAACGCCCGCGATAAGCGCAATGCCCTCGACCGGCAGACCTACACTCTCGAGCACCATCGCAAGCATTATCATACCGGAGCCCGGAACACCAGCCGTACCTATCGATGCAAGAGTAGCCGTAATTACGATCGTGGCCATCTGCGCTACAGTAAGATCAATACCGTAGCACTTGGCGATAAATACCGCCGCAACACCCTGATATATAGCCGTTCCGTCCATATTGATCGTAGCGCCGAGCGGAAGAACAAAGCTTGCGATCTCCTTACGGACGCCGAGCTTTTGCACGCACTCGATATTGAGCGGAAGAGCACCTACCGACGACGCACTCGAAAACGCCATCATCATAGCCGGTGATACGCTTCTGAAAAACTTAAGCGGGCTTATTTTACCGATACCCGCGACAGTCGACGAATACACGATGCCGGCATGCAAAATGTAGCATATATATGCCGTGAGCAGAACGAGTGCAAGCGAGCCGAGAATCTGCGGGCCGTTTTCCGCGACCACCGGAACTATCAGACAGAACACGCCGATAGGAGAAAGAGCTATGACCATCTGCATGACCCTCATACACACGTCGTTTGCACTCTCGATGAATTCACCGAATTTCCTCCCCTTTTCCCCGGCAAGTATGATGCCGAAGCCGAAGAAAAGCGCTATGACTATGACCTGAAGCATGGACGCGTTTGCCATAGGTGCAATAATATTATTAGGGAAAATATTGACGAGCGTATCCATGAAATTCGTCGGCTCCGCAGCCTGATAATCAAGTCCGCTTGTTGTGAGCACTGTATACGTCCCTCTAAACAGGTTAGCTATGACAAGACCGATAAGCACGGCGAACGCCGTCGTACAGAAGTAGTACGCGAGTGTCTTCCATCCGATCGACCCCACCTTGCGGATGTCCTTCATCGAAATGACGCCGGTTGTAATTGATGTGAGCACTATAGGTACTACGATGAATTTGATCAGGTTGAGGAAAATGGTTCCGAACGGTTTGATGTAGGATGTTGCGAATGAAGCCCACCCGGCAACCATAAATATCAGACCGACCGCGATGCCGACAGCCAGAGCTATAAATATCTGTACAGCAATAGACAGCTTCTTTCTTTTTTCCATAATTCCACCTCGAATAACAGTTAATATAATATAAATGATTAATAATACAAGAGTATTATACTATAAATTCAGAAATCTGTCACTACACAGTATAAACAAAATCAGCTGTACAAAAACAACCTTCGCGGCACGAAGGTGTACCGTTCATCTATTTTTTACCTGTAAGACAATATATCGCCAGCTGTGTCCTGTCGCGCAGATCCAGCTTGTCGAGCACGGATGAAAGGTAGTTGCGTACCGTGCCCTCGGAAAGAAAAAGCTTTTCGCCGATTTCTTTGTTGGAAAGCCCCTCGGCTACGAGCGACGCGACGTCAGCTTCTCGCTCAGTGAGAGAATCCGCCTCCGGATCGGTCGGTTTGCCGGGATTCGATGTAATGAGCTCCGGAATTTTTGCCGTGATCTCTTCGCCGAAAACGCTCTGTCCCGAATAAACCGCCTTAATCGCCGCAGTCAAAGCGGTATAATCCTGCTTGAGCATGTAGCCTTTCGCGCCCGCACGTATGGCCTTGATTATGTATTCGTCATCCGTAAATGTGGTGAGGAGCAGCACCCGCTGCGTTTTGTCCTCGCGAAGTATTTCGCTCAGCGCGTCAAGTCCGTTCATGCCCTCCATGCGAATATCCATTACAAGCACGTCCGGTTTTTCTTCGCGGCATATCCTGACGGCATCCGCCCCGTCCGAACCTGACGCGACCACATGAAGCTCAGGATCTGCTCCCAATATAGTCGTAAGCGCCGCCGTTATAAGCCTGTCGTCGTCTACAAGTGCAATTCTCATGCTTCTTCCCTCTTCGGTAAAGTCATAAATATTCTAAATCCGTCATCGGTCGAAATGCTGAATCTCCCGCCGAGACCGAGGACTCTCTCACGCATATTGATTAGACCTATGCCAGCCTCCTGCGCGAGTCCGACAGCAGCACTGCCCGAAGCGAGCTGCTCCTGCATTGTATTTACGCCGGCCTCCCGCACGTCCGCCGTCCGGGCGTCTGTATGTTTCCTGTTTTTCGCCTTGTTAACCGTCGTCCCGTTGTCGGCAACCGTCAGCTGATATATTGCCGGATGCTCACGCACGGTCACGGCGGCGCGCGTCGCGTCGGAATGTCTGATAATATTGGTAAGAGCTTCCTTCAGTACGGTAAGAATGCAATATTTTACATCGCGCGGAACATACCGCGAAACGTCGTAATCGAGAGTTATATCGCAAAAATGAAAATCGTGCACGAGCAACTCCGTGGCCTCACGCAGATCGATCGAATCGTCATAGAGACCGTGTACACTCGCGCGCAGCTGATTCATCGCATCGTCAAGGGACGCTTCAATATCCGCGAGAGGTCGCTTCAGCGCCTCATCCTTGTTTATAGTCGAAAGCGCTCCCGTCATCAAAATTGCACGTGACAGCACATGACCTACGTTGTCGTGTATCTCTCGCGCAATGCGATTTCTCTCCGCCATAGTCGCCGCATATATCTCGCTGTCCTGAGCGATCTGGAGCTTCCTGTTCTCCCGCTCAAGATTAATACGCCGTTCGCTCGATACGTCTCTGATCTCGAGCACCTCGTCTTCGCGCCTCTCGAGTACAGCCTCCCGACCTGCAATCAAAGCGCAGAAGGCGCATCCTGCAACTACGGCAACCGATATCTCGAGTCTGCCGCCAAAGACGTATCCGAAAACGGCAGCGACGGTCGGAATCGCCCAAAGACGGCGCCTGCACGGCTCATAGCTTACAAGAGGCAGGAAAGCGACCCCATCCGGAAAAAACGATACGAAAACCATATACGCGAGCGCCGATACCGCCTCACTCCACCTGCTGCGCATCAGTTCCGACAGATACGACAAACCTGTCGCGGCAAAAAGAGAAAGTATAAACAGCGGCGTTCCGCCCGTGAATACAAGAAAAAAGAGGCCGTAAACCGTGAGCATCACTTTGTCCGCAATAGTACGCAATTCTTTATTCATATTGTTTATTTTACACTGCCCGTCGATATATTACAATTGTCACATATCTTTATGACGAAACACACTTTCGGACGGCAATCCGGGACTGTATACTTTGGTTATAAAGGAGAAATATCATGAAAGAAACAGTCAGAATACAAAATCTCGTCAAGCGCTACGACGATCTTACGGCGCTCAATCACCTGAATCTTACGGTTGGCGAGGGCGAAATATTCGGCCTGCTCGGGCCGAACGGATCGGGCAAAACGACGGCAATCAACTGTATCCTCGCGCTTCTCAAATACGACCGCGGTGAAATAGAAGTTTTCGGCAAGCCGATGATACCGTCATCATACGAAAGCAAACGCGACATAGGCGTAGTTTTTCAGAACGTCGCCGTGTTCGAACAGCTTAACGTAACCGAAAACATTGATTATTTCTGCAGCCTTTACGTCACGGACAAAGCGATGCGAACCGAGCTCGTCGAAAGCGCAATCGTATTCACGGGACTCGAAGACTTCCGAAAAAAACGTCCTAAACAGTTATCCGGAGGACTTCTGCGCAGACTTAACATTGCATGCGGCATAGCTCACAAACCGAAGCTGATCATATTGGACGAGCCTACCGTTGCAGTCGATCCTCAAAGCCGCAACCACATACTTAACGGCATCAAGGAGCTCAACCGCGACGGTGCGACAATCATCTACACCTCTCATTATATGGAGGAAGTTGAACAGATTTGCACACACATCGCAATACTTGATCACGGCCGCTGCATAGCGGACGGTACCGCCAATGAACTCAAGGGTATGATAAAAACTGCGGAAACCGTCACTGTGGAGGCCATCGCTCTTACGGATGTGCAGCTCTCGCACATACGCTCCATGGACAATGTTTTCTCCGCGGTCTATGAGAACAACTCGCTCAAGATCAAATCGTCCGTAGTCGGTTCTG
Source organism: uncultured Clostridia bacterium (assembly GCA_938046095.1). Lineage (GTDB taxonomy): Bacteria > Bacillota > Clostridia > Peptostreptococcales > Anaerovoracaceae > Eubacterium_B. The sequence continues at coordinate 46,341 of CALIXS010000014.1, read as the reverse complement.
TCATAAATGTACTGCATTACCTCGAGTCCGAAGATATATCGTTTGGCACGGTATATTCGGAAAAGCCGACTCTCAATGACGTATTCCTCGAGCTCACAGGTAAGGATCTCAGGGATTAGACAGGAGGATATGATGCTGGAATTCAAATACAGGATGCTTCAGGTTGTCCGCACGGGCGGCAACATATTCTGGTCGCTCGCCTTTCCGATAGTGCTGGCAACACTTTATCACTTCGCATTCGGCAGCCTCGGTACCCCGACATTTACAGAAATTCCCGTAGCTGTAGTCGAACAAAAAGAAAACAAAGACTTTTCGGAGCTGCTCACGGCTCTTGACGGCGAGCTGCTCAATGTACGTTACATGGACGAATTGACAGCCGTTGAAGCTCTCGATTCCGGTGAGGTCTGCGGCATTTACTACGTTTCGGACGACGTGAAGCTTAGCGTGGGCGGTACGGGGCTCGACCAGACCGTGCTTTCCTCGGTTGCCGATTCATATCAAAGGTATGCTGCCGCAATCGAAGACATTACCTCTGATACACTCTCCGGCGGCGATACGGGAGATGCGGCATACGCCGCCGTCATGTCTCGCATTCAGGCGTACCTTGACGCTCTGAGAGACGACACCGACCACATCTCTAATGTTTCGCTCGGCGGCAAAACATACAATAATATGCTCGAATACTTCTTCGCCCTGATCGCCATGGCATGCTTTTACGGCTCCTTTACCGGACAGATGCTCGGCGAGCAGAACGCCGCCAATGTATCGCAGCTTGCGGCAAGGCGCATCATATCTCCGTCGGGAAGGATGAAGCTCGCTTTTATCGACCTTGCCGTCGGCTTTCTTATACAGTTCGTTTGCGTCGTAATGCTGCTTTTGTACATGCAGTTCGCGCTTGGTCTCGACTTTTCGGAGCATTTCTTCGGGATGGTTATGATCTCGGGCATCGGCTCACTCTTAGGCGTTTCGTTCGGCATCATGGTCGGCGCCGCCGGGCACCTCAAAGGGGTCGGTAAAACCGTGCTTACGGTCGTCGTACCTCTTGTTCTGTGCTTCCTGTCCGGCCTTATGATCGGCGACATGAAATCCCTGATTGAAAAAACCTGTCCTATTATCAACAGGCTCAATCCGGCAGCTTTAATCAGCGATGCTTTTTATTATTTGAACATTTACGAGGAAACCTCCGGAATAACTTTACGCCTTGCAATTCTGGCGGTATACGCGTTCGTCATGACCTTGATCGCAGTTATAATGATGAGGAGGAACAAATATGACAGTATTTAAGGGTTATCTGAAAATCATCAAAAGCAATCTGGCAATGCTCATATCATATACCGTTATATTCGTTATCATATGTATCTTGATCGTACATTTTGTTCCGGAAAACACAAAAGAAACGTTCAAATCCGAAAGCCTCGACATAACCCTTGTCGACCGGGACAATTCCGATGCTTCGCGCGCCCTCTCTGATTATCTGTCCCTCGGAAACAGAGTTATCTCCTCCGACGGTGACAAGGCCGAGCTCATACACAGTCTCTATACGCGTGATACGGATTATGTCCTCATGATTCCGTCAGGCTTTTCGGAATCGCTCGAGCTCGAGTCTACATCGGTGCCCGGCTCGACGTCAGGCTATTACCTTAACAACGCGATAAATACGTTCGTGCGCACGATAAAGGCGTATGAAGCGGCAGGCTATTCCTTATCCGAGGCGCTTCATCGCGCCATTGAGATCAGTAAAACAAAGGCTGAGGTTGAACGCGTAAACACATCTAAAATCAACGATGGCGAGGTCGAAAACTACGTCTTCACGTTACGCTATTTCCCGTATCTGTACATGTCAGCCATGATTTACTCGGTCGGCGGCGTACTTAAAGCCTACCACGACCGCGGAATCCGCGCGCGCATGAGTGCTTCACCGATACCGTCCATGCGACAGACTGTCGAAAGCGTGCTTGCCTTCAGCATCCTGTTTGTGGCGTTCTGGCTTGTATGCCTGCTGCTCCCGCTCGTCACACAGGGCGCGTCGTTCTACGGATCAAAATTCATGTGGTACTTTATACTTAATACGGCAATTCTTATGGCAACATCGATATCAATCGCTTTCCTCGTAAGCACCGTTGTAAAAAACGATATGGCAATAAGCGCTCTCGCCAACGTGATAGGCCTTGGAATGTCATTCCTCTGCGGTGTCTTCGTTCCTCAGCGCCTGCTCGGCTCCGGTGTCACCGCAATTTCCCGCTTCCTGCCGGTCTATTGGTATGAAAGGGTGAATGACATGCTCGGAACCATGAGCAGCACGAGCGTGCTCACTTCGGATAACTACCGCCTTATAGCGCAGTCGTTCGCAATACAATTGGCTTTTGCAATCTGCATCATATGCATAGCGCTTGTCATATCAAAACGCAAGCATGATCGTGTGGCATAGATAAAAAAGGTGGGGAAGATTCAATGAACCTTTCCCACCTTTTCATTACTCGAACGGGAACGTATACGGCAGCTTATAACGATCGCGGATCTCGATAAATTCCCTTTGTACCGCCTCCCCGACCGGAACTCCTTTGTCGGCACGGTAGACGCTCGTCATCCACGCCTTTTCACCTGCCGTATAGATGCGCGGCTCGCCCGGCGCCCTTTCGCTCGCGCGCAACTCTCTCAGAATATCACCCGCCGTCTTGCGGAACGGCTCCTCGCCCGCAAAGAACTCGGGGTTTATCACGATGAAAAAGTGTCCGAGGTGATACGGTCTCTTATTGCCTTCCGCATCAAAGCCGGACAGCGCTTTGAGAAACCGACCCGTCTGAAGTGCCGCCGAAAGAATTTCGACGACGGTCGCATACGAGTATCCCTTATAGCCGGCAAGCTCTTCGCCGATGCCGCCGAGAGGCGCAAGAGCCGCGTTGCCCGACTTGAGGTCCTCTAATATACGATCGGAATCCGTAAGTGCGGAACCGTCACGACCTATGACCATGCCCGCAGGCGTCGGTTTACCCTCGCGTGCGTAGTACTCTATCTTTCCACGCTGTGTTATGGATGTTGCACAGTCTATACAGAACGGAAACTCCTCATCCGTCGGCATTGCAATCGTCAAAGGGTTGGTCCCCAGCATGTTCTCTACACCGAAGGTCGGCGCGATAGACGGACGCGCATTCGTGCCCGTTATACCTAACATACCAGCATCGGTCGCCATTGTCGTCCAATAGCCCGCAATGCCGTAATGGGTCGAATTTCTTATTGCGGCGGCTCCCATGCCGTATGTCTTCGCCTTTTCTATTATCGATTTCATCGCACGATATGACGCTACCATGCCCATGCCGTCGTGCGCATCTGCCACGAGCGTGGTCGGCGTGTCTTTAATCACTTCGTAATCGGTTACCGGCTTCTGTATCCCGGCATTGATGCGGTCGATATATATCGGTTTGAATCTGTTGCAGCCGTGGCTCTCGATGCCGCGCCTGTCGCTCTCGAGCAGCACGTCGGTACAGATCTTCGCATCCTCCTCCGGCACACCTACGGACTTGAATGCGTCCGTCATAAAATCGCCTATAAGCTTCCACGGCACGTATGGCCTCGTCTCCGTATCCCTCATGTTAATATCTGTTACCTGCGGCATAGATTACCTCCTGTTTTATGAAAACCCCCGTCTGTCGCAAAACCCGCCTGACTCGGCTGAGTCGGCGGGCGCGTTTTACTATGATCTCTTTTTCCTGTTTACGGCGATTGCTATGATCGCAACCGTCAACGCTGCGGCACTGAGGCAAAGTGCCGTACCGCTGACAGAGATACTGACAATGTTACCCGCTTTCATCCTTCCCCTCGCTTTCCGTAATAGATAGTTCTATTATATCAGCCGCCGGACGTATTGGCAATCAATGCACGGGTGAAATTAAAGTGTACGATCAAAGTAATCAAAGCGTTATGCTCGGGTGGAATCAAAGCGCAAAGAGAAGCCCTCAGATTATACAGTCGATAAAATTCCTGACACTTTCCGGCATGTAAGCGTTATCATTATACAGCACCACTATATCAGAACGCCACATATCGCCCACCTCGCGATATACCATACCGTGCGCCGCTTTCTGCCCGTCGCCTGTCGGGATCAGAGATATACCTCCTCCCGCCTCGGCTACAGCCATACACGTTCTCACATCGTCAGCTATGCATTTGATATTATACGCGAGCCCCTCCCTGACAAAGGAATCGGTTATTATATCGTGCCACCTCCTGGAAACGATAAGCGGCTCATCTGCCAGCTGTTTGAGTGTAACGCTCTCCATATCCGCGAGCATGCTCGCCGTCCCGTATGCCTTAATTCTTCCTTCCGAGGCTATAATACACCTGAAATCATTCAGCGGAAAAGGTGTTCTTGCTATTGCAGTATGGATTGTACCCGACCGAAGCTGTTCGATTATATCGTATGTATTCGCCTCGTGTATGTCCATGTCGATACATTTGTTGTTTTTCATGTATTTTAATATTCTGTCGAAAACATCGGAACAAAAAACGGATGATGTCACCCCGATCCTTATTTTACCCGTTTTCTGTTCTTCGAGACTTCGTATCTCATCCTTTGCGATATCAATAATATCGAGCATTACGCCGGCTCTCGAATAAAGGATTTTCCCTGCATCCGTAAGTGTCATTCTCCTCGGTGTACGTTCAAAGAGCTGTGTTCCGAGCTCCTCTTCAAGACTGTGTATCTGAGTCGTGATCGGAGGCTGCGTCATGTACAGGCGCCTTGCCGCCTCGGATATTGTTCCCGATTCCGCCACCTCGACAAAATATTTAAGCTGCCTCAGATTCATTTTCCCTCCCATAATATATGTTTTATGTATCGATATGATATATATTAAATATTTTACATATATTTTTATTAATGATACACTTTGAGATATCAACGGTCAACCGGTATATCAAAGGAGGCATCATATTGACTGATAAAAAAACAGATTTTGCTGCTGACCTTTTCCATATATATATATCTTCACTAAAAGTCGGAGCGCTTACGTTCGGCGGCGGCTACGCCATGCTACCAATACTCCAGAGGGAAGTCGTCGAAAGACGCAAATGGAATGCAGAAGAGGAAATACTCGATTTTTATGCGCTGGCTCAGTGCCTGCCGGGAATAATAATGGTGAACACCCTATCCATGGTCGGGCACAAGCGCAGAGGAAGGCCCGGTGCTCTTGCTGCTTCTTTGGGGGCCATAACTCCGTCAATAGTTATCATACTCGCCATCGCGACACTTCTCACGGCGTTTGCTGACGTTCCCGCCGTACAGAATGCTTTCGCCGGAATCAGGGTGTGCGTCTGTGTCCTGATATTCAACTCTATAATCAAGCTCTGGAAGAGTTCCGTCGTAAACAAAATCTCACTTGCCATCCTCATTTCGGTAGCGACAGGATCCCTGTTCCTGAATCTTTCGCCGATATTTTTTGTCGTCGCCGCGGCGACGGTCGGAATACTTGTAACCTTTCTTAAAAGAAAAACCGTCGGCAATACCGACGATTCACCTGAAGGCGGTACATCCGAATGATCATCCTCAGACTTTTTTGGGAATTTATGAAAATAGGTATGTTCTCGGTCGGAGGCGGTATGGCAACATTGCCTTTCATATACGACCTCGGTGAAAAGACAGGCTGGTATACCCCTCAGCAGGTGGCCGATATGCTTGCCGTTTCGGAGTCTACACCCGGACCGATGGGTATCAACACGGCCACATACGTCGGCTACGAGGTCGCAGGCATACCCGGTGCTCTTGCCGCCTCTTTCGGTATTATAATTCCGGGGCTCATTCTTGTGATGATCATAATGGCCATACTCGACAGATTCCGCAGCAACAAATATGTAAACGGCGCGTTCTTCGGTTTGAGACCGGCATCTGTGGGTCTGATCATAGCGGCGGGACTGCTGGTCGCAAAAATAACCTTTCTGACCGGCAGCCCGTATGATAAAGCGACTTCGCTTTTTGGCATCATTAGTTGGAAAGCCGTAATCCTCGCGGCCGTGCTTCTCGTCCTCACGCGGCACGTCAAGCAGACGAAAAAGCTGCATCCCGTGGTTTTTATCGGAGCTTCGGCACTAATCGGCATTATATTCGGCTTTGCGGGAATATAATACCTCCGGTTCTCTTAAGATATTCAATCCCTGCAGCCTTAATCGAACACCCGCCGCGCCCTTTTGAAACATTTATCATTCCGAATTCAGCGAGGCGTAATATTGCTTCACGTATGCGATATTCCGTTATATCGTAATCTTCCAAAGTAAGAAATTGCATCAGGCGCCTTCTTCCCATGGATTCCCTTTTAAGCACATTGAGCACGGCTATCATATCCCGCTCATCATTATCGGCCAGTGCCGGAAAAGGAACAGTTTCGTACTCATCCAAAGTTTTTCCCGTGCATTTTTCTGAATTTATCGCAGCACGCCCTTTATCTGTGCATTCCTTTCTGCCCGAAGCGTAATAGAGCTCATATTTATCCCGTATATAATCAGGCAGATGCTCCGCCGATGCTTTGTTCCCGGCTATATTTGCCATATATTCTATGCAGTTACGGAGCTCACGCACATTGCCGCGCCACTCGTAATTCTCAAAGAAATGCAGTATCATCGGATCAAATTTCACATTTTCTTTATTTTCCTGTCTGAGAAATTCACCTATAAGGACCTGCACATCGTCTTTTCGCTCGCGGAGAGGAGGCAGATTCACAATCAACGTATTCAACCTGTAATAGAGATCCATACGGAACTTTCCCTCTACCATTAAGATTTCCAGATCCCTGTTTGTCGCAGCGATAATTCTGACGTCGATACTGATGATACGGTTGCTTCCCACAGGCATAATTTCGCGTTCCTCAAGTGCCCTCAGCAATTTAGCCTGCGTAGACAGGGACAACTCGCCTATCTCGTCAAGAAAAAGCGTGCCCTTTTGGGCAACCTGAAACAGCCCTTCTTTTCCACCTTTCCTTGCGCCTGTAAACGCACCCTCTGCGTATCCGAAGAGTTCGGATTCAAGAAGCTCCGCTGGTATTGCGGCGCAGTTCATGGCCACAAATGGATAATGCGCCCTACTCGACGCATTATGTATTGATTGAGCAACAAGCTCTTTGCCTGTACCGCTTTCTCCTATAATCAGAGTAGGCTTATCTATTACAGCAATTCGCCGCGATTTACCGATACGGTTTTTCATTACGGCCGACGTTCCCTTAATGTCATCAAAATGGTATTTTGCAATATGTCCGCTTTTGGCTATCTGATGCCTCACCGACATTTCAAGGTTTGACAGCTCCGTAATATCCTTAACTAATATTATATAATTATCCTGTCCCGGCATTTCACTGTCTATGCGACGATTCGTCACCGTAACTCTTATGCCGCGGCTTTGAAGTTCACAGAGTTTATTAACCGTTTTGACTTCCGCTTCAATGAATGGCATCAGCTCCGATCCTTTTAGAAGTGTGGCGATGTTGACCCCGTAAATGCTTTCTGGTAAACCAAGAAGATCGGTAAAGCTCTTGTTGTATGTAATTATCTCACCCTTACGATTATATATTGCTATCCCGTAATCGACGTACTCCATTATTGTTTTTATCTGCATCGTATATTCGCTCGAAAGCCCTGAAAACTTTGATAGATAAGCTTCCGGCGTTGCTATTTCTTTACAGTATTCAGCAATGGATCTTTCTGTTTCTCCGTCGAAAAGATTTGCTCTAACTGCAATATCCAAAAGTGTTCTCATGGATATTTTACGTGAACCAAGGTCAAATATCTCGTTAATTGCAACAGGGATGTGATCTGTTTTTCCTGATATTATTGCCAGGCTTATATTCTTTCCCTCCGTATTCATATTTCCCGGATAATCTATATAAAGGTTGAGATTACTTGTTCCCGACTCGTATAAAGTATCTACCGTCTGCTGTGCCGAAGAGTAATAGTTGAAAACGGCAACTGCATCTGTACCTTCCGGAAACATCTTCAAAGCTTCTATCCTGTCACGCGCGAATGTGAATTTCAGATTGATAATAGAGGCACCCTCTCTCATCTGGCGCCTCACTACCGGGAATGAGTAAACATTTGTAATTAAAATTATATCTGCCTGCTCTATACCGCTCGCAGGCAGAAACGTATTGTCCTCGGAGACATGATATGTCGGAATTATATTCAGCCTGTCCCCAAAAACCTTTTTTAATTCTCTATAGTACATATCCTGTGCATATTTTCTTTTTGCTACAAGCAACAGCGTTTTCATTTTAATTCTCCTATATGTATATTTTATACCTATTACCATCCCAATTTTATCATATGTCCCCATTTATTTCATCCCATTATTTTTTTCATCTCCATAATACTCTGAAAACCGGCCCTTTCATTCTCTGATTCTCGTTGGCATATTTATTGCTTTGCATATAGACAAAGACGCAAAACATTAAGGAGGTATTAAAATGGATTTCAAAGAAAAAAAACGAGTGAAACCCATCCAGGCAATAGCGATGCTCTTAACCGGCATTGCTATAATCATCATCGGACTTCTCGTTTTGAAGGCCAACAATCGCATAGTTCTTGCAGCTGACGGAATCGTCATGTGTGTTATGGCGGTATGCTTCGGCATCAGTTATCAGGATCTCCAAAACGGCATTAAGGAAACCATTTCATCTATGATCGTCGCTATTCTGATTCTACTCGCAGTCGGAACACTCGTAGGTACGTGGATGCTCTCAGGCACAGTTCCCGTCATGATTTATTACGGCATGAAAATCATAACACCCGGACTCTTTCTTCCGATTGCATGCCTGCTTTGTACGTTTATGTCAACACTTGCAGGTACCTCATGGGGAACTCTCGCAACAGTCGGTGTAGCCTGTATCGGAGTTGCAGAAGGTCTTGGAGTTCCTCTCCCGGCAGCGGCAGGCGCAATATGTGTAGGTGCGTTCTTTGGCGACAAAATCTCTCCACTTTCCGATTCCCCGGTTATCACCTCTACAGTGACGGACACCGACATGATTGCAGGTATCAAGCATTCATTGCTCAGCACCGGGCCGGCTTATATTATCTCTCTCGTATTCTTCTTTATTTACGGATCAAGATACAGTACAAACGGTACTGTAGGCGGTGATGTGTATAACGATATTATAATCACTGTAGGTAAGGACTTTCAACTTACACCACTGCTTCTAATCCCCGTAGTCGTTGTAATTGTTTTGATCATAATGAAAAAACCGACTATTCCGACGTTTGTTGCAGGTATATTTGTCGGCGCTGTTGTCGCTGTTATAGCACAGCATGCCACGCTTTCCGATGTCTTTAATGCAATGTATCAAGGATACAGCAGCGAATCCGGATCGGAGATAGTAGATTCCATGCTGAATCGCGGTGGCTTTACAAGCATGCTGAGCACCGTGGGATTGCTCATAGCAGCGGCAATTTTCGGAGCGCCGCTACGTACTGCCGGTGTTGTGGAGGTTCTCGTAGGAGGCATGAAAAAAATATGCAAATCGGGAAAGGCAATGTCCCTCGGTGTCCTTGCGATCCACGCGCTATTTTTCATAATAACGGGCGCGTACTATGTAACCTATCCCGTAATCGGCAGCATGACGAAGGACCTTTACCCTGAATACGGACTGGATAAAAAGAATCTGATGCGTACAATGCTTGATACGGGGACCGGACTTGCTCCGCTTATTCCATGGTCTACTACCGGGTCGTATACGGCAACAACACTCGGTGTTGCAAATATCGCTTTTACCTCATTTGCTCCGATGCTCTGGCTTTCAATAATTATTTCGGTGCTGATTTCCGTAACGGGGGTCGGACTTGCAAAAAATAAAAATATCGGAGAAGACTCTCCGGCATTGAAAGGAGATAAATAATGGATACGATAATTAAACGCTGGTATGACATGATCAAAATTGATTCTATCGACGGGCATGAAAAGTACATAGCCGATTACATTTCCGGCGAGCTTGACAAAATGGGACTAAAAGCCGAATACAGCTATTTTGCCGGTGATGAACAGAAAATGCGTCCATCGATCAAGGTTGTCCTCGACAGCGGTATGCCCGGCAAATCTATAATTCTCATAGGACATATTGATACTGTTCCCGTAGGCGAGGGCTGGAATACCGATCCGTTCACTCCCACGGAGAGCGGCGACAGAGTTTACGGACGCGGAGCGATGGACATGAAAGGCGGCCTGGCTGCAATACTAGAAACACTCGAGTATTTTTCGCAACACAAAGACGAGTTTACCGGAAAAATCACAGGCTGCTTTGTTGCCGATGAGGAAGTCTTAAGTCATGGTACATATCAGCTTATATCAGAGGGTCTGAACGCCGATTATGCCATAATGGCAGAATGCCGCTACGATAATGTGGCAATCGGCTTTCGTGGCAGATACAGCTTTGACGTGACGGTACACGGTACAGCCGCTCACACAAGCAAATACCCGCAGGTCGGAGAAAACGCGGTGATAAGTGCCGGCAGACTGGCCGCGTCAATTGAAGCGCTTCCGACCGCCGTACATCCCAACCTTAAGCATGGCACATGGTGTGTCCGCTATATTGAGGGTGGCAATAAAAATACTCTTACCGTTCCCGATAACTGCTATCTTTTTGTTGAACGCTTCGTTGTACCAGGAGAGGATGAGGACTCATGTATCAGACAAATAAAAGATGCCGCTGTATCTGTCGGCCTTGCCGGTAAGGTGGATGTCTCACTGCGACCTCGCAGTCTTCCGTATATGCACAGCTTTTCATTAAATGAGGATGATCCTCTCGTAACTGTCTTGCGTGAAAAATTCAAAGAGGTTACAGGAGAAACACTTCCTGTTGCATACGATCCTTCTGTATGTGACTCCAATATTCTGGCATATGAACAGGGAATTCCTACCGTAACATTCGGCCCGTCGGGCGGGGGCATGCATGCGGCAAATGAGTACGGGCATCCCTGGCAGGTAAAAAACTGTGCCGAAATTTACAAGCGTACCGTTGCAGATTTACTCAACCGTTAATCGGGCTATCAGATAAACACGGAAGATAAACTGCCTCAAAAAACCGGAGGTTGAAAGCATATCAACGCTTCCGACCTCCGGTTACTTAAGTTTTTGCTTATGCACTTACTCTTTCACATAATCCACATGCAGCAGCTCGTGCTCACGGCCTTTAAGAAGACCGCCGTAAAGCTCCTTCATTATAGGGTTGTCCTGAGAGCGCTTTATCGTCGAAACCTGATCTGCAGTATAAAGCCCCTTGCCCCGAACCGCCTTGACCGGTTTAGGCTGAACAGGCTGTCCCGCTCCGTTCACGCAGCCGCCCGGACACGCCATTACTTCGACAAGGTCGTAATCCGCTTCACCGCTTTGAATCTTTTTGATGACGAGATCGGCGTTTGCAAGACCGCTCACGACGGCTATGTGTACCTCGCGGTCACCGTGCATAAGGAAGGCCTCTTTTACACCTTCCATACCGCGAACTCCGCTGTATGAAAGAGCAGCCATAGTTGTCCTCGAGCCGTCGTCGGCAATCTTGCGCAGAACGGCCTCGGTTACTCCGCCGCTCACACCGAAGATCACTCCGGCTCCCGACATTGTGCCGAACGGCATATCGATTGATTCGGGCTCGAGCTCATCGAACACTATGCCGGATTCCTTTACCATCCTCACGAGCTCGCGCGTCGTAAGCACATCGTCGGTCGCAGGACCGTACTCCGTACTGAACTCGGGGCGCTTGGCCTCGTATTTCTTTGCCGTGCAAGGCATTATGGCGACGTGGTAATGCTTCTTTTTCCCCTCGGGCAGTCTGCCCTTGTAGTATTCCTTGACTACGGCGCCGAACATGCTCATCGGCGAACGGCACGTCGAAACGTTAGGCAGCAGCTCGGGGTATTTGTTTTCCGCCTGACGTATCCACGCCGGACAGCAGCTCGTAAATAAAGGCAACTTTCCGCCGTTAGAGATCCTGTCAATAAACTCGTTTGCTTCTTCTATCACGGTAAGATCCGCACCCGTGGATGTGTCGAATACCTGATCAAAACCCATCCTGTGGAGTGCCGCCACTATACGGCCTACGGCGTTGTTTCCGTCGCCTATCCCGAGCTCATCGCCTATGGCGACGCGTACCGACGGAGCTATCTCACATGTGACGAAAACCTGCGGATCGTCGACCGCTTCCCATACAGGGGTCGTACTGTCATGGAGGATGAGGGCTCCCGTCGGACAGACAGCCGTACACTGACCGCAGCCGACGCAGCTCGTCTCGGAAAGCGGTTTACCGAACGCGGTGCTTATCACGGCTCCGGAACCGCGGTATGCGAAGTCTATCGCTCCCACGTTCTGAACCTCATTGCATACTCTGACACAGTCGCCGCAAAGTATGCACTTTGCCGGATCCTTCGTAATACAAGGGCTTGATGTATCTATCTTCATTTTTTCCTCGTCCTTTTCGAACGGGAATCTTACGCCCTGAATATCAAAACGTCTTGCAAAAGTCTGAAGCTCGCATGCGCCGCTGTTTTCGCAGACGGTGCAGTCGCGGCAGTGATTAGCCAACAGAAGCTCGAGTATGAGGCTTCTGTAATTGCGCAGACGCAGCGTATTCGTTTTGATAACCATGCCGTTCTTAGGGCGTGTGGAGCAGGCTGCCATCAGGCGCCCTTTTTCGTCCTCGACCATGCACATACGGCATGCACCGTATATGGAAAGGTCAGAATTATAGCAGAATGTGGGTAGTTCTATGCCTATTTTGCGCGCGAGCTCCACAATATTCCTTTCTTCCTCTATCTGAACAGGCGTGCCGTCTATTATCATCATTTTTTTCTTTTCCATGTCTTACGCCTCCTCAATCACGGCACCGAATGCGCACTGCGAAGCGCATACGCCGCATTTGATACAGAGCTCCTGATTTATCGTGAACAGCGATCTCACCTTTCCCGTGATCGCCTGCGCCGGACAGTTTCTCGCGCACTTGGAGCATCCGCGGCATTTATCGGCATCTATCCTATATATCCTGAGCTTTTTACAAGCTCCCGCAGGGCATCTGTGATCTTTGATATGTGCCTCATACTCCTCGCGGAAGTTCCTGATAGTGCTGAGGACCGGAGACGGCGCCGTTTTTCCGAGTCCGCAAAGGCTCGTTTTTGACACCATGTCCGCAATTTCCTCCAGCATTTCTATATCGCCCTCGCGGCCGTGACCGTTTACGATGCGTTCGAGTATTTCGAGCATCCGAAGAGTTCCCTCTCTGCACGGCACACATTTCCCGCACGACTCGTTCTGGGTGAAATTCATGAAAAACCTTGCGACCTCGACCATGCACGTTTTATCGTCCATTACGACGAGCCCTCCGGAGCCTATCATCGCACCTGCTTTTTTAAGCGAATCGAAGTCGAGCGGAACGTCGAGGTCCTTTTCCGTCAGACATCCGCCGGACGGTCCGCCTATCTGAACAGCCTTAAACATACGTCCGTCTCTCATGCCGCCACCTACATCAAATATGACTTCGCGCAGCGTCGTCCCCATAGGAACCTCTATGAGTCCCGTATTCATTATATTTCCCGTAAGGGCAAAGGCTTTTGTTCCCGGGCTGTTGTCGACACCGATCGAACGGTACCATTGCGCGCCCTTCATTACTATCATCGGAACATTCGCGTACGTTTCGACGTTGTTAAGATTTGTCGGCTGATCGAAAAGACCGTGCTCGACCGTACGCGGAGGTTTGACTCTCGGCATGCCGCGCTTACCCTCTATCGATGCCGTCAGCGCCGAGCCTTCTCCGCAGACAAAAGCTCCGGCACCCCTGTTTATTTTTATATGGAAACTGACATTCGTTCCGAGTATGTTATTTCCGAGCAATCCCAGTTCCTCAGCCTGAGCGATGGCATTACGCAGTCTGTCTACGGCCAGCGGATATTCCGCACGGACATAGATATACCCTTCGGCGGCCCCTATGGCGATGCCCGCAATAATCATTCCCTCTATCATCCTGTGCGGGTCGCCCTCCATGATGGAACGGTCCATAAACGCTCCCGGATCGCCCTCATCTCCGTTACATACTACATATTTCGGGAAATCCTTCTGTTCGCGGCAGGACTCCCATTTCTCGCCCGTCGGAAAGCCCGCGCCTCCGCGACCGCGCAGATTCGATTCCTTGATCTCGCTTATAATCTCGTCAGGTGTCATGTCGAACAAAGCCTTCTCGAGCGCTTCGTATCCGCCAACGGACAAATAGCCTCTGATAGAGGTAGCGTTTATATGACCGCAATGCTCAAGCACGTGCCTCGTCTGCTTGTGGTAGAACGGTATGTCCTCCTGCCTCATGTATACTTTGCCGTTCTGCGAGTATGCAAGGCGCTCCACCGGTTCACCCGCGATCACACTCTTTTCGACAATCTCTTCGCAATCCTCAACCTTGACCTTGCAGTACAGCCACCCTTGCGGCTCTATTCTTACGAGCGGACCCTGCTCGCAAAATCCGTGGCAGCCGCTCTTTTTGATGCCGATGACCTCCCTGTGAGGATCCTCGGCCAGATCTAAATCGACGGGAAGTCCTTTTTCCTCCATCAGCTCCTTGAGTTTAGCGTATATGTCGAGTGACCCTCCCGAAACACAGCCTGTACCTCCGCAGACGAGCACGAGCTTAGTTTCGTATTCGGCGGCCTGCACGCATTCTTCGCGCATTCTGATGAGATCATCTCTCATCGCAAGCTTATTCATCTGCCGCCTCCTTTGCTATCTCCGCCCTGAGCTCCTCGATCAGCGCTGAAGCCTTATCAGGGCTCATCGCAGGATAAACCTTGCCGTTAACGGTCATCGCAGGAGCAAGTCCGCACGCGCCGAGGCATGATACCGTCTCGATTGTAAAATTCATATCATCCGTCGTGCTGTGCCCTTCCATAAGGCCAAGATCGTGTCTCAGTCTCTCAAATATCGGCTGCGAACCGCGCACATGGCATGCCGTACCGTCACAGCACCTGATAATATATTTTCCTTTAGGGTCGAGAGAAAAATTTTCATAGAAGGTGGCAACTCCAAAAAGTCTGGCTTCTCCTACCCCTATTGCCTTTGCCACATACGGGAAGATCTCCTCCGGCAGATAGTGATAGTACTCCTGAATTTCCTGAAGGATCGCGATAGTCGATATCTCGTCCGCAGGATGGCCGGCCAGGATGCCGTCGACTACAGAGTAGTCAAAGTTCTGATCCATAGTTCATATCTCCTGATTAAAACATTGAGCATCCCGGCGGTTTGCGCTCCGCCGGGACAATTGACAATATTATAACATTCTATTGTCCGGAGTAAAAGATAAAAAATTAATTACGTAGCCGACTTGTTGCTACTTGTCAAGGACTTTTTAATCCAACTCATCTTTTTTTCGTCCGATTTTCTCCAATCATCATTAGCCAATATCTATTCATTTCTTTGCTGTTTTTAGCTCTCTATTCACCGCTATTACATAGAAATTAAGTTGTCCTAAATGTTCCGGTTTAAACTTCTCCGCTTTCAATTTGATGTACAAGTACATTCCTACTCCATCCGTTCTTATATGATATCTATAGATATTCTACCTTGTCATAATTTTCCAAGGAATAAATAAAATAGAGAAGTATCTATATTTTTATAGATAAACTCCTCTTTCGATTAAATGTTTTTTATATTTGTTTTATCTTCCGGGATTATTCGTCCTTATTCTTAATCCAATAATCACAATCTTCATATCCGTCGGCGACAGTGTGTTCTCTGTAAAGAGTGCCTCCAAAATGTTCTATAACAGCCTTATCTGTTTCACAAAAATACGGCATCAGTTCGCTATATCCGTTCTTTTCTGCAAAATCAGCGATAGGACACCCCACAAGGTGAATACTTATTCCTTCCTTGTGATTAAGTGGGTTTACTTCCATCCCCCATGTATTATTCCAAGAGCCGTCCTTCCTGTGTCGGTTAAGCTTTTTAGCTCTGAGTCTGAAAAGTCCGTGAAAGATTTTTTGTACCAGTTTATTATTTAGATTAAACTTGGAAAGCTGACCACCTTTCTTGTCTCCAATCATCATTCCAAAACACATATCCGTGATTTCTTCTGAAGACATATTACGATTCATACACTCATAATATGCAAAAGCAGATAATGCCCCATAAAAGTTTTTGGACATCGGATTGTCTTTTCCTCCTATAGTTGGAGCATCATTTGAAAACTTTTCATAGAGCTCAATAATTTCTCGATACTTTTCTTCCGCTTTGTCTGAGGAATATTTTTTATTCAATTCATTTTCTATCCATATCTTAGAGTCTTGTGGAATTTCATATATTGCCATAACATTACCTTCCTCTAATACTGTTTTGTACCAAACACGCCAAACATAAACTTGTTTTTTGTGATTTGAACGTCTATAAAACCTGCCTCTTTCATATATGTTTCAAGTTCTTCCGGTTTCCATGAGGTCATATCGGGAATCATCTCTTCCCAATGTTTATTAGGATCTCCCGGGTCATTAACAATAACGCACTTGCCTCCGCTTTTCAAAACTCTTTTAATTTCTGTAAAGCACTTTTTCATATCCTTCCAGAAGTAGACTGTTTCAAACGCTGTGGCAAGATCAATAAAGTTATCTTTAAAAGGAAGTCTATCTGCACTTCCTTTATATATTTTACATCGTTTTCCAATATGTCTTTTATTCACCGTTTTTGATTTTTCCACACTGACATCAGAAATGTCAACGCCGTATACCATGCCTTTGTCAGATTTATCAAGCAGCCTTTTAATATTGAATCCTCCTCCGCATCCAATATCTACAATATTTCCTTCAGCGGGAACATCAAATTGTGTAAATGCCCATTTCGCCATGGGGCTATGTCCCCAGTTCATACCTGTGAGCATCAGTTTCCCAATTACTCCTTTAGGGTTTCCAAAATTATCTTTGATTGCCACTATTATTCTCCTTTTGCATAAGCGCTATTATACCTACTTCATATATTTTCCCAATCATTTCCATGCACTGTATAATGGTTTCTCTTTGCTTGTCTGAAAGAACGAGCCTGAATAACGTTCTTATATACCCATCCATCAATATTTCCATCATCTGCTCTTTAATAGAATTTAAAGGTTTGCCTTCAACATTTTCTGCAGCCATATTAATACCTACTGCATTTCGCCTTGCGATATTATCAAGGAATTCTTCATATTTAGTTCCTTTTGCACCGTTAACAATTAATTTCACAGCATCACGATCTGAAATCAGGATGTCAACAATCTCCGGAATATTTTCATAATAAATGCTTCCCATCTCATGCAGTCGTTTCTCTTTCGGTATGCTCTGCATTTTCTTTTGAATCTTGTCAAGCATACCCATTAGTTGCTCTGCTGCCGGATCTGTAATGGCGTAAAAAAGCTCCTCTTTTGAACCGAAATATCCATATAATGCTCCGTGGGTATATCCCGCTTCTGAAGCAATCTTCCGCAGCGGTGCCGCCTGATAACCATATTCAAGAAAAATTTTTCGTGCACTTTTGAGTATCAATTGTTTCGTAACAAGTTCTTCATTTCTTATCTTTGTTTTCATCTTATGTCCCATATATTACTTAGTCATATGACTAAGTAATATATTGCGCTTTTTTTCTCATTTTGTCAAGAAAACCCTAACTATTTCATATTATTATGAGTAATGTCAGCCATTCAATCGCCTTATATACTATGAACATTTCTGTTCTATTCCATTCCATTTCCTTATCTCGTTCCTGTAATAGTCCTTTGTCTTTTCTTTTCGTAGGATTCTTCCAAGATTTTCTTTTGATTGATGATAGAATTGCTATCGCCTTGTAGTTCGTCATCTCGGCTTAACCTCTCATACAAGGCGGTTATTTTCTCGTAGTTCCTCACGATTACCTCCTTTCACTTGAATTCTTCAAAAAAAAGAATTAAGCAAAACATCTTTCACTCAAATAGTGATTAAGTGTTCTTCTTAATTCTATTACTCCTGTTGCCGCAAAAAATGCACAGTCGATTCGTTGCCGCAAAAACGGCCTCTTCCTATATAATTGCAGTTATCGCCAAAGGGGTGGCGGTATCAGTCATTAAGAATATCGCCGATATCGCTCTTCCTGCGGAAAAGATAGTATCCCGGATCGCGGTTGGCCGTCTCCTCGGCTACGATTTCGGCCGAGACGAAGCACATTTCCCCTTCGACGCGAACCTTGCCCCTGCGTCCCTCTCTGTCAAACTTGCCTTCTTTCAGAGCGGGGTCGAGTATGCAATATTCGCCGTTCCTGCCGACGCTGAGCATACAGACGTAATGACCGCCCGCAGTAAATATCCCCACATGCCCCGCATAGTCGCCGCCCGCATTCATGATGACGCAGCCGCCGTCACGCAGACAGGCTTCTGCTTCTTCGATATTATTCGACTCTTTGTAATCAAGAGCGAATTTCTCTGCGATGACAGGCCCCAGAACAGTCATATCCGTACCGGAGCTCCAATTGGCTTTGCACTCCACCGCCACATCTCTGCACTGCTCAAGTGTAAACTCCTCCATGCAGAGCCTGTCCACCATCATGCAGACCGAACAAAGGCCGCAACCCGCATCCGCAACGCTGTTGGCGTGCGACGGGTGGTCCTTCTCCGCAGTATGCGTAGGATACTTCATGTCACTGTAGTAATTTTGATTGATGTAAAGCATATGACCTCCCTGCCGTTTCTGTTTATCATCCGAAAATTCCGCGCTGCCGCGGCTGCCGCGGCATGCAGTGTGATTATCCGGTCTTTGAACACCGTTTTTCAACACCATTATAATCTCGGCATGCAGGCAAAACAAGCCGTAACGTTTTATGAAATGTTTTCCGAACCGCTTTGCGCACTTTACGTAATGCTTTAAGAAACCGTTTTCTGATATCAAGACCGTTGTTTTCTGATATAATATAATCCGCGGATACAGCAGGAGGACAAAATGCATAACAGATTTTCACGAGCGGCTTCAGTGCTCGGAGATGATGCCATGGATAGGCTCGCCGCCTCGAGAGTCGCCATATTCGGCATCGGCGGCGTCGGCGGTTTTGTCGTCGAGGCTCTCGCGCGCTGCGGCGTCGGAACGCTCGACCTGATCGACAGCGACAAGATCACCGAGACGAACATAAACAGACAGATAACAGCCGCGTGTTCCACTGTAGGGGAATACAAGACGGATGTCGCCGAAAAGCGCATCGCCGATATTTCTCCGGAAACGCGCGTCAATAATCATAAAATCTTTTTCCTGCCGGAGACGGCCGACAGCTTTGATTTCTCTCAATATAACTATGTAGTCGACGCGACGGATACTGTCAGAGCCAAGCTCGAAATAATCGAACGCTGCAACGGATCCGGCACGCCCGTAATCTCCTGTATGGGCTGCGGCAACCGTATCGACCCGGAAAAGCTTCATATAACGGATATATACAAGACCGATACCGACCCGCTCGCCCGCACGATGCGAAAAGAGCTGAGAGCGCGTGGCATAAAGCACTGCAGAGTGCTTTGCTCGACGGAGCCTCCGATCATGCCCGCCGTCCATAGTGTCGCATATAAAGAAGAACCCGCCAACGTCAAAAGAACGGTCCTGGGCTCGGTATCGTTCGTTCCGTCTGCCGCCGGACTCATCATTGCCTCGGCAGTCGTAAGAGATATAACGAAATTCAGTTACGACGGACGCACAAAGCTAAAATAGCGGCCTCCTGAAGAATGTCATTTATCAGTTTTATTTAATCACTATTCATCCATATTCATTTCACTTTTCTATAGTATCCAAAAACTCTACTAATTTTTTTAAGTATTCCTTTGGCTGTTCCCCATGAATATTGTGCATCGAATCAAATCCTTCGACTAAAATACTCCCATGAATCAATTCTTTGACATGTTGTGCATCTTTTTCATCCATCGCAGAGATCAGCATTCCTTCTGCCGTGTAATAAGAAGGAGCGGTATCTTTTGGCGGATTTACATGAAAGATACAAGTCGGAACGCTAATTTGCCGTAACAGTTCCTTTTGTTTTATACCGTTAAAAAAACTGAAATCATAGAATGTATTCGCAAATCTTAAGTCGTAATCCCCTGTCTCATCTTGTAAATTCGCTGTCAATTGAAGTAAGGTGTTCACACCCAGCTCCGGAGGATAATACCAGATAATCGGTATCTTTGTCATATCCTTTCGAAATCGTTTCATTGCAGGTTTCGCCACGATTTTAGTCCAATTATCTTTCCCGTCTTTGTTAAACAATGTACGCATCGGATCATTGTTCAAGTAGTATTCAAAGTAAGTCATGTCGGGTTTTTCAGTCAAATAGTTGTGTATACTTTGAAAGGTTTTATAAGAAAAAGTGTTTTCTGCACGCCCCTTTTCCGTTGCAAAAAACGGTCCGTCCTCCAGCACAATGGCTTTTATATTTTCCGGATATTCCGCGGCAATATAAGCAACAATCAATGCCCCGGACGAATGTCCTGAAAGAATAGTGCTTGAGCCCGCCTTTTCCTGTATAAATAACGCGATATCGGATCCGATGCGCTCAATATTGTATAAATCGGGATTCTTGCTTGATTTTCCATGGCCGTAATAATCAAGTGCAAATACATGAAAACTTTTTACCAGTTCAGGCAGGACCGTGCGGTAATCTTTCCAATCTACCATTTGCCCATGCAGCAATACGATATCCGGCCCGTTATCCGGACCTTCTGCATAGTTTATAACACTTCCGTCATCCAAATGAAACTGCTTTTCCTCTAAACCCAACCGCAAAGAATCGTTCTTCACAAACTTCTCTCCGGAATAATCGTAGTTTAAATTTCGAAGTACATAGAATACAACAAAAACAATAAGAACGAAAAGCAGTATGGCGAAAAATTTCAGCATTCTACTCTTCATCTCCCAAATCTCCCCGGATACTCATCAAAATCTTTGTTGCCGCATCGCCGTTCATGATCGCCAACCCTCTCCTTTCATCTCCGAGTATTAGCAGGTTATCTCCCGGTTCTATAAAAAAAATTTTTCTAGCCTCTTTTGGAATAACAATTTGTCCCTTAGTACCTACTTTTGCAGTCCACGCGTGCAGCTTTCCATCTCTTTTACTTCGCATTCTATACCTCCCGCAGCAGTATAATAAGTATGTAAAAACATACTTATTATACTACATCAAAACTTATAACGCAAGATGCCATTGTTTACCACCGAATCCCATCGCTAATAACCGATCCGGATGATATATCCGTCTATAGCCATTTTCAGAGGGTATGCTTCCACGTTGTTTGCAGACACCCGTTTCGTCTTCTCTTCTATCATGATGCGTTCTTCTTGATTTTTTCGTCAGGTACTTGACAAGATAAGAGGAACGAGAGTATATTTAATATGTGTTAGCTAACACTGTATTCAAAAAGAAGGATGTATGCCAAGAGACAAAACCGCAAATCATATAAAAATTATAACCGCAGCTAAAGAGGAATTTATGGAGCTCGGCTTTGATAAGTCATCCATGCGAAGTATCAGCAGACGTTGCGGTATGACGGCTGCGGGAATATATCGACACTGCATAGATAAAGAAGATCTGTTTAATCAAATTGTATTTCCTGCAGTGGCGCGAATCAATAATTGGTTAAATGCACATATTGCACGATATATAGATGCCATAACGCATGAAGAGCACATTCAATGGCGTGATTCCGAAATAGACATGATGCGTGAAATAATTTACCCTAACATGGAGGAATATCATTTATTATTGGCAAAGTCACAAGGTAGCAAATACGAGAATTTTCTTCATGATCTTACAGAGCGACAGCAAGATCAGCTTTTAAGATATATGCCGATGTTAAAAAAACAAGGCTATGCCGTCCGGGACATCGATCCCAAGGAATTGCATCTTCTCCTTTCGGCTTATACAACGGCTCTATTTGAACCGGCTATACATAATTATAGTCTGGAAGAAGCTTTTCGCTGCCTAGCAACAGTAGAGGCATTTTTTCTTCCCGGATGGAAGCAGTTGCTTGGATTTTAACGGCTTTCAATAATTAAATAATGACCTAAATTACATATCGCCTATCTTCCTTTTGAGGATAGGCGATATGTCTGAATATGGGTTAGCTAACACTAACCGTCATTTGTCAACTAACAATTAACAAGGAGGATAATTCATGGCGAAAAAACAAAGTCCCTCTTCTCCTGTAATGTGGGCGTTGAAGCAAACGGGAGAGCATAAAGGACAATATGTCCTTAGTGTAATTCTCGCAGTGGTTGGCGTAGCGTTTTCCGTTGCCCCGTACTTCGTCATTGTCGGCATCGTACACGGTCTGATGAACGGTAATAAAGACTTTTCATATTACCTGATACGTTGTCTGATTATTGCCGCTCTTTGGTTCGGCCGTGTACTTTTTCATTCGCTGAGCACAGCGACAAGTCATAAAGCAACGTTTGCAGTGCTCGGTGAAATCCGAAAACGCTGCACGGAAAAGCTGACGAGAATGCCTCTTGGTGCGGTACTGGAACAAAGCTCCGGAGCGCTTAAGAATACGCTCATCGAGCGCATCGACAGCATTGAACCGACACTGGCACATATCGTTCCTGAATTCACCGCCAATCTGCTGGTTCCAATCATTATTTTAGCCTATATATTTATCATAGACTGGCGTATGGGTTTGGCATCGCTTGCAACTATCCCATTGGGGTTATTCTGTTATGCCGTTATGATGACCGGCAGTGCTCAATTCTATAAACGCACGATCTCAGCTACGAAAGCGCTAAATGATACTGCGGTTGAGTATATCGGCGGCATCCAGGTCATCAAGGTTTTCGGAAAGACTAAAAGCTCCTACGACCGTTTTGTTCATGATGCCTATGAAGCCGCACACAGTTATATTGACTGGATGCGCTCCAGTATTCTTCCGTTTACATTTGCAACGGTAATCATGCCTGCAACGATGATTTCCGTTCTTCCAATCGGCGGGTTGCTTGTGAAAGAGAGCACTCTTTCGTCACAGGACTTTGTAACGATTATTATCCTGTCCGTTGGCATCATATCACCGCTCATAACATTGATGAGTTATTCGGATGACTTTCGGATAATGGGAACTATTTTCGGTGAAGTTCAAAGTATTATGTACGCTCCGGAAATGGAGCGCCCGGTCTATGGTGAAGTTCCGAAGAAAAACAGCCTGAAGCTGCATGATGTCCATTTCTCTTATCAAGATAAAGAAGTACTTCATGGCATTTCTCTGGAAATCCCGGAAGGCAGCTTTATTGCGCTGGTAGGTCCTTCCGGCAGCGGAAAAAGCACTATTGCCCGTCTAATCGCTTCGCTATGGGATGTGGAAAACGGAAAGATTTCGTTGGGAGATATAGATATTCGTGAGATCCCGCAGGAAGCCTATTCAGATAAAGTTGCCTTTGTCTCTCAGGACAATTACCTGTTCAACATGACAGTCCGGGAAAATATCCGCATTGGACGAGCGGATGCAACTGATGCGGAAGTTGAGGAGGCGGCAAGACAAAGCGGTTGCCACGAATTCATTATGGAGTTGGAGAACGGCTACGATACGCTTGTAGGATCTTCCGGAGGACATCTCTCCGGTGGTGAGCGACAGCGCATTTCCATTGCAAGAGCAATGCTCAAGGCGGCACCCATTGTTATTCTTGATGAAGCTACCGCATACACCGATCCCGAAAACGAGGCAATCATTCAGAAATCCATCTCTAATCTGACGAAAGGCAAGACGCGCATTGTGATTGCGCATAGACTGTCTACAATAACCTCCGCCGATTGTATTTATGTAATTAAAGCCGGTGTAGTGGACGACCGTGGAACACATGATGAGCTTCTTTCTCATCACGGGCTCTATGAAGCGATGTGGAAAGCACATATGGAGGTGAGAGATTATGCTTAAAGTCATTAGAAAATTTTTTGCATTCTGCGGCAAGGAGAACCGACAGAAATTCATCACTTCTATCTGGCTCAGCGTTCTTCAGGCAATTTTTGAGGCTTTGAAAATTCCTGCGATTACGGCAATGATTCGGGCACTGATGAGAGGGAATGTAGAAACGAAGGATATTCTTATATCGTTAGGAATTATGCTGATCGGCATTTTGGGTGCAGGACTGGTAAAATCAAAGGCTACTATGCTCCAGACCGAAGGCGGATACGATACCTGTGCTAAAAAACGGGTAGAGATTGCGGAGCATATGCGTTATCTCCCTATGGGATATTTTAACGCTAACAGTCTCGGACAGATCACATCTGTTACTACTAATGTAATGGAGAATCTTGAAAATGTAGCAACACGTGTGGTCATGCTCGTCTGTGAGGGTTTGCTTACAACATCAATTATTATCATAATGCTGTTTTTATTTGACTGGAGAATTGCAATTGTTCTGCTATGCGGTTTTGTATTGTTTCTTCTTGCAAACAGCCGTCTGCAGATTGCCGCAGGGAAGTTGGCGATGAAAAAGATCAGCGCAGATGAAAAGCTTGTAGAAAAAACTCTGGAATATCTGCATGGAATGACCGAGGTCAAAGCCTACCACCTGACAGGTGTAAAGAGCAGGGAATTAAATGGCGCCATATCTGAAAACAGCAAGATCAATACCGACATGGAAAAGACGCTGATTCCCCGAATGTCATTGCAGAGCTTTATTGCAAAGCTCACAGGTGTGGCAATGGTGGCTTTTTCGTGCACATTCTATTGTACCGGAAGCATGGACGGGTTGATTGCCGTTGTCATGGTGATTTCTGCATTTATCATCTATGCCGGTCTGGAAACGGCAGGACAGTATTCTGCACTTCTGCGCATAGTAGATATTAGTGTTGATCGGGCACAGGAAATTTTAGATACACCACAGATGGACATCTCCGGAGAAAATATCGAACCGGCAATACATGATATTACTGCTAAGGATATAACATTCTCATATGAGAAGCGTAAGATCATTGACGGGATTTCATTGAATATTCCCGAAAATACCACAACGGCGATTGTTGGACCTTCCGGCGGGGGAAAGACCACATTGGTAAATCTGCTTGCACGGTTTTGGGATGTAGATAGAGGAAGCGTTATGCTTGGCGGCCGAAACGTAAAGGATTACGATATGGATTCATTGATGGCCAATTTCAGTTTTGTGTTTCAATCCGTCTATTTATTCCATGATACTATCGCCAACAATATCCGCTTCGGACAACCGAATGCTCCCATGGAGGATGTGATCATAGCAGCAAAAAAGGCATGCTGCCATGAATTTATTTCGGCACTTCCTGATGGATACGACACCATAGTCGGCGAAGGCGGCGCAAGTCTGTCAGGTGGTGAAAAACAGCGTATTTCTATTGCACGTGCCATGATGAAGAACGCTCCGGTAATCTTTTTAGATGAAGCGACAGCCAATGTAGACCCCGAAAATGAGAATGAGCTGATACGCGCTATTCGGGCGCTTACTGATGAAAAAACGGTCATCATGATTGCTCATAGACTGAAAACTGTGGCGAACGCAGATCAAATCATCGTGGTAGATCACGGCAGGATCGTTCAGCAGGGCAAACATGCCGAACTGATGGAACAGGCCGGCATTTACAGTAAATTTATCGGTGAGCGGCGCGAAGCTGTGAACTGGAAAGTAAAAAAATAATTTCAGGAGGAATATTTGATGAAAAAGATGAAAAACGAAAACAAACTGAACGGTCGTGATCTGATTAATATCGGTATTTTTGGCGCAATTTACTTTGCTATTATATTTGCAGTTGCCATGCTGGGAATGATACCTGTCTTTCTGCCTCTTCTTTCAGTGTTTGTACCGATTTTGGGCGGTATACCTTTTATGCTTTTCTTAACAAAAGTGAAAAAGCCCGGAATGATCTTTATCATGGCTATGATTATGGGTATCCTGATGCTGCTTACCGGTATGGGTCCATGGCCTCTGCTTACCTGTGCTATTGCAGGAGGATTTGCGGAACTGAGCTTAAAGAGTGGAAAATACAAAAGCACTAGGAAAGCTATTTTATCGTACGGACTGTTCAGCATGTGGATTTTCGGAAATTATCTGCCGTTGTTTACCGACTACGAGGGGTATTTTGCACAGAGAGCAGATTATGGTCAGGCATATATTGATGCCGTCTCGAAACTTATGCCTGTCCGGATGGCGCCTGTACTGTTGGCAGCTTGCTTCGTTTGCGGAATCCTCGGGGGTTTACTTGGTCGGGCACTGTTGAAAAAGCATTTTGAGAAAGCCGGTATTGCCTGATGAGTTATTCATCTGAAATATCTCAAGAAAAAAAACGCGGCTTTCTTGACCCTCGAACAAAGCTTGCTCTCATTTTCGTTTTAGCTGTTTTTGTTATGGGAGGTCTTGGCGGATATCAAATGAAGCCGGTTAAAACATTCTTATCAGTTATTCCGTTTCTGCTGCTGCTTGCAGAACGGCAGTGGAAGCGGTTTGGGCGGGGAGTTGTCATGCTGGTAGTCGGATACGGATTACTTATTATTATGCCGCATTTGCCGGGAGGGCTGAATTTCATTGCCTTAATGTGCGGAGGAATCCTAACTCGCTTTGTGGTTACCGTAACTATGGGTGAATATTTGATCGGAACGACTTCCGTCAGTGAATTTATCTCTGCTATGGAGAAACTTCATATGCCTAAGGCAATCACGATTCCCATGTCAGTGATGTTCAGAATGTTTCCGACTATTAAGGCAGAATGGAAATCCATCAGACGCGCAATGAGCATGCGAGGAATACAATTAGGTGGTGTAAGGTCCGGACAGGTCTTGGAATATCAGATGGTTCCTATGATAACTTCAAGTATCCGCATTGGAGAAGAACTGTCGGCCGCTGCATTGACGCGCGGATTGGGTGCTCCGGTAAAGCGTACCAACATCTGCCATATCGGCTTTCGGGTACAGGATGGCATATTACTGATGGTGTGCTTTGCCGTTGTTTTAACTTGGATTCTGGAACTTTGCGGTGTGGCGCTATGGTAGAACTAAAAAATATCAGTTTTCGTTATGGCTCCGAAAATACCGTCAGTAAATATGCGGACTGCCTGAGGAATATCAATTTAACTGTAAAAACAGGAGAATTCATTCTCCTTACAGGACCATCCGGGTGCGGCAAAACAACGATATTGCGGATCATAAACGGTTTAATTCCGCAATTTTATCCGGGAGAGGTCACAGGCGAGATATTCATCGACGGCGAAAGCGTTAAAGAACATGAATTATACGATACCACTCTTATAATAGGAACTGTTTTTCAGAACCCGAGAACACAATTCTATAATGTCGACACTACCGGAGAGCTTGCATTCGGATGCGAAAACCGCGGTTTGTCAAAACAGGAAATATACGCCAGAATCGACAGCACAGTTGCAGATTTTCATATGGAAGCTCTGATGGACCGCAGTATTTTTCGACTATCAGACGGTGAAAAACAAAAAATAGCATGCGCTTCCGTAAATGTGTCTGAACCTAAAATCATATTGCTTGATGAACCGTCAGCAAATCTGGACTATGATTCAACACTTATGCTCAGAAAACTCATTCTTCGCTGGAAGTCTGAAGGGAAAACGATTATTGCTGCAGAGCATAGGATCGCATACCTGTGGGACATTATCGATCGTGCTGTAATCATGCAAAACGGAGAGATTATCAGAGAGTTTACGGAAGATGAGAAAGATATGCTTACACAAAATGATCTGCAGAAAATGGGACTTCGTACAACTGTTATGGAATCACCTGTAGATATTCAGATGAAGGCTTTTCAAGATGGAGACAGTCCAATCACTCTGAGAAATTTCCATTTCACCTATCGTGGCGAAAAGAAAAATATTGTGGATATTCCGATGTTGAAAATTGCTGCCGGGCAGATTTCAGCAATCGCAGGAGCTAACGGTGCCGGCAAAACCAGCTTTCTTAATTGTCTGTGCGGATTGGAAAAGCATTGTAAAGGTACCTTGGAGTATAAAGGAAAGATCTATGACGGCAGATCACGACAAAAGCTTTGTTTCATGGTTATGCAGGATACCGGAAATCAGCTTTTTACCGAAAGCGTGCTGGATGAGGTACTAATCAGTCTGAAAAAGGGAGTAGGCAATGAGAATGAAAAGGCAATAGAAATTTTAAAAAGCCTTGATTTGGATGCCTTTGTCAACCGTCATCCGCAGAGCCTTTCAGGAGGCCAGAAACAGCGGCTCGCCATTGCATGTGCACTCGCGTCAGGAAGGGAAATCCTTCTCTTTGACGAACCGACAAGCGGACTTGATTATGCACATATGAAAAAAACGGCAAAATTGATGAAAAAGATTTGCTCAATGGGCACAACAATTCTTGTCGTGACACATGACAGCGAACTTATTCATGAATGCTGCACGAGGAATATAGCTATGCCATAAAATAAGGCGAGGCAGGCATTGTCGGCTCTTAATTGTTTACCCCGTGATGTGCCGCAAAGCTGGCGGAATTCATAGGCAGGAATGTGTAGCCATTTTTGAGGCACCAGTCTATCGTCTGTTCCATGGCATCCACAGTCGTATCCTTTGTATCGTGACATAGCACCACCGACACGTCATGTTTTTGCACATTGTTTATGATATTGTTCATGACATTTTCAGGAGTCTGCGGCCCGCCTCCGTCACCGCTTGAAACATTCCAGTCGAAGTATGTGTAGCCGCGCGCCTCGGCCTCTTTCGTCAGCACTGTCATTATGCCCGGACAGCAGCTTGCGCTTACCGTATTGGAGCTTCCTCCCGGAAAACGCATCATATCCGTCCTTGAGCCCGTCTGCTCCTGCACTATAGCCTGTATCTGCTCAAAATCCGACCAGAACGCATCCGGACTCGCGTATATCGTCGCGTAATTGTGCGTCATCGTGTGTACACCTATGCTGTGTCCTTTTGATGCCGCTGTTCCGATAAGATTTCTGTACCGCGCCGACTGCCCTGTGACGAAGAACGTCACCTTTACACCGTACTTGTCTAAAATTCCGAGCAGCCTTTCGGTATAAGGGCTCGGCCCGTCGTCAAAGGTGAGATATATAACCTTGCTTTTACCCTCCGCCGGATCGGTTTCAGGTGTCGTCTTGACGTTTACAGTTCTCGTTACCGATGCCTGATTCCCGGATTTGTCCGAGACGACATATGTCAGCGTGTAGGTTCCGGGCGTTTCACCGTCAACCGTACCTTCAACGCGTATCTCCCCCGTAAGGTCACCATCGGCATTGTCGGAAGCCGAGGCCCCCGGATCATCCCATGCTTCTCCCTGAACAAAGGATACCTGTTCGTCCCCGTTCAGAACGATTTCGGGCGGTACGGTATCCTGAACCTTTACGATTCTCGTTTCCTGCGCCCTCAGATGAAGTGCATAGCCGTCATAGCTGCTCAGATATTTTACTTCGTATGTACCCGTCTTATACGTATCGACAGTGCCTTCGGTTTTTACCGACGGCATATCCTTTTCCCCGACGCGTTCCGCATGCTTGCCCGTAAGTGTAGCCGAGGCTCCCGGATCCGTCCATTCGGTACCGTATTCGAGGGTCATTTCCCTGTCACCGTTAAGCACGATTGCAAGCTCCCACGTCCCGTATGTCCTGTCATAAACGGTCTTCCCGATTGCGAACACCGCTATGAACAGTACGAAGACTGCGACGATGATAATCTTGATTTTGGCGCCCCTGTCTTTGTTTTTCATTTGCCCTCCGCGATATTATTATACTCTATACTTTCACGTCTCCCTCTATTACTCTGAGGTCGTACGGCTCATATTTCGCATGCCTGTACGCA
Organism: uncultured Clostridia bacterium; assembly: GCA_938046095.1. Classification (GTDB taxonomy): domain Bacteria; phylum Bacillota; class Clostridia; order Peptostreptococcales; family Anaerovoracaceae; genus Eubacterium_B. The sequence continues at coordinate 16,589 of CALIXS010000014.1, read as the reverse complement.
TCGACATCGAGATGATAATCCATCACTCTGTCATCCCAATCCGAGCGTATCTCACCGTTTTGTTTGATCACGATGTCGTATATGATCGCGTATGTTATTCCGTCTTTCGGGTCCTTCTCCAGGATGGTACTGTACGGAAGAGTTTTGTGGTAGGTTATCTCAAGTCCCCTGTAATCGAATACGAACCCGTTTCTCATCCGGCATCCGGTGAGACCCCTGTACGTCGAAATTGCCGAAAGGTCGGAGAGTATCCTGTCCCCGTCGCGGTCATAAAGGTTTTCCGGCGTCGTAGCCGTATAATCATACCTGAACTGTACCGGAATCTTGTGCTCGACCCAGCGTTCGAGATATACCGGTATGTACTCGGACGGATAATTATCGTACAGTACGCAATTGACTCTCGTCGGCGTTGCAAGCCTCCAGAGCATCGAATCGGGAGATTCCTCAACGTATCTTCTGAGATGCCTCGATACGTTGATACAGGTTATCTTATCCCTGTTCCTTTCGGTGAATTCGATGATATCCTCTTCGGACTGTCCCGGAAATACCGGAAGCGTAGTATTGATAAAGATGCGATGCGTATCAGGCAGTGCATCAAGCATCTTCTGCAGCGCCTCCCTGTCCGCGAACGGCTCTCCACCCGTAAACACAAAGTCGCAGTTCGGAGTTATCAGGTCCATCGTTCTGATAGATTTTATGATTCTGTCAAGACTGAAGCAGCTTGTGTCCGCATACTCGCCCTTGTTGATGCAAAACGGGCAGTGATTGCCGCAGTCGTATGGCGCGAACACCGTAACGGTTGCTCCGCCTTCTCTTGTTTTATACGGGTATTTCATTATTTATTTTTCCGTATTTTCCCCAATCGTTTATTTTCGCAATCATATTACAATATACCACCAAAGAGTACATTTGTCACCAAAAACACAAACGGCTGTGAGTCACAGCCGTTTCGGTTATTTTTTTGATGCGTTTTCAGTTCGAAGCGTTTTTACCGTTTTTTTCTACATACTGCTCGAGCGTAAGGCCGCTGTCCGTTATGGCGCGTGCCGTCTCGGGACTGCCGACGTACCTGTAATGCCAGCACTCATGCGCATATCTGTGTATGAACCCGAATTTCGGCAATACCTTATATACTCGGCCGAAGATTTCGGTTTCGGCGTTCATCGCGTCGTTGTCGTCGATCACGCGGCCGTCCTTGATAAGACAAACATCGAGAGCGAGCCCCGTATGATGTTCGCTCGTACCCGGCACTGCCACGAATTTTCTCGTATATTCTATGCCGAATTCCGCTGTAAACTCATCCCATATTCTCTGTTGATCCGCCTCGTCTCTGTAAGCGGAATCGAGATCCACCTTTATATTTTCGTCAGACGCGAGACATTCCTTGAGCATGACGTAATGCTCCCATGTCTTCCTCTCGAGCCTGAACGCCTCACCGCGGTCGTTGACAACATCTGTGAGCTCTACCGTCGATATAAAGTCCGGCGGCATGTGGTTGCTCTCGTTTACGATTACCATATAATCAGTCATACTGTCCCTCCTGTTTATGCAAGTCTACAGCATGGATTATATCACACTTTCACAGATTTATTCTTTTTTTTCGATATGGCCGCATTTATGACTGCCGCCGCGGCCGCACTCGTGCTCACCGTGAGCATGCTCTCCGTGACCGCACGTGTGATCTTCACCGTGATGCGAGCACATCACATCGGGATCAAAGTCGAGCTTTCCGTCAATCAAAGCCTGTACGGCTTCGTCGGCGGCACCGGTGACCCCACCGTAAAGCTTTATTCCGGCTTCGGCAAGAGCAGCCTGCGCTCCGCCGCCGATTCCGCCGCATATTAGCGTATCCGCCCCTGCTGCAGCAAGAAAACCCGCGAGCGCACCGTGTCCCTGCCCGTTTGTATCCGTGACCTTTGACGACATCACTTTGCCGCCCTCTACATCGTATATCTTGAACTCCTTTGTATGTCCGAAGTGTTGATATACCCGGCCGTTTTCATATGTTACCGCTATTCTCATAACATTTTTTCCTTTCCTGCCGATCCCCGCCGGCATTACCGTCGGTGTGCTCAGAATATAAGTGCCTCCGGAGATCACAAGGCGCCTGCCGTTCACGAGACAGTCGGCCAGTTTGCGGCGTGCGCTGTCGTATATTGCCGTGACCGTAGTCCTCGCGACATTCATGTCGGACGCACACTGCGCCTGAGTCTTGCCCTCGAGATCTATAAGCCTTATCGACTCATACTCCTCCAGAGTCAAAGCGACACTTTCATCCGCACTGTCCTCCTCTGACGAAAATGTCCAGTAATCGGGGTATCTGCAAACTCTCCTGCTTTTGGTCGGTCTTGCCATGGTTTCTCCTTAACTGACATATGTCATTTATTATAATAAATCAGTTTTGGACATATGTCAACTTTTTTTTGTCGGAGTATTATTTTTCGGAACAATCCTGTTTGATATTCATTTTCACATCTCCGTCTAAAAATCATATGAGGAAAAATCTCCGTCTATAATTATCACATCGCTTAATGCAAACGAACGGCCATCTCTCATGACGAGGGCTTTCGCGGCCTCATCGCACCTCCTGAACACACCGTCCGCTACATCGTAGTGTCCGCCGTTCTTTTTCCTGTCGGGAACAAAATACGTAATCCTGATATTCGCACCGGCGCCTCTTTTTATCAAGGCGGCAAGTCTGCGGTCGAGCTCGGCCTTTTCGTGTTCGCCGAGCTCTATGCGTTCTCCTGTCAACCGTCCCGTTTCATCTATTGCCGCACCGTAGCCCGTCAGCGCCGCAAACGGAGCAAACTGTGCCGCTCTCGCCGACAGAGGCATCCTCGCATGCTTCACACTCGTCGGATGAGGCAGGTTTATTATATCATCGTATCTGCCCGTCATTTTCTGTGACCTCCGATCTGACGGCTGCGCTCTATTCCCGTCGCCCCCTCTTCAAGATCCATCCCCTTTATCACCGCCGTGCCTCCGAATTTCTTTTTTATTTCGAGTATCGCCCGCTGTATGCTTTGTTCGCGCTTATCGGCCTCGGCTTCGTTCACTTCAGTCCCGGTATCCGGGAACATGCTCATCTGTTCCTCCCTCTCCGCCTCCTTACCGACCTGTATGTTAAGCGCCGCAAGTGACATGCGCCTTACGAGCAGATCGCGATTTACCGCCTTGTCGAACGCTTTCATCAGTGCCTCGACGATCAAAGCTCCGTTCATGGTTCGTTTTGCGAGGCTTTCCGTCCCGTGAGCCGGCTTAGGGACCGGTCGTCCGTATACATCCGTCTTTATCTCGCCGCGGTAAAGAGCGGCTATCGAGGGGGTGGTAAGACTTTCCGTGTCGTATCCGACATCGACCGTAACCTTATCGGTCGTCAGTCCCTTGTCCGTCAGGTCGAGAACGAGACTGTCCGCCATCTCGCGGCATATCAGCCTCGCTTTGTCAAACGTATACGGCGATTGAAGTACCTGACCTGTGCTCACGCTGTTGCTGTGAGGCTTGTACGATTTGATTTCGGCTATAGTACACGGCTCCCACCCCCACGCGTGGTCGATGAGAAGCTCCGCATTTACTCCGAACATCCTGTAAAGGAGGTCTTCGTTGTGAAAATCATGCGGACTGCCAAGTGAACATTTCGCCACATCACCCATCGTATAGATGCCTGCTTTGGCCAGTTTTCTTGCATACCCTCTCCCGATACGCCAAAAGTCCGTTATCGGCCTGTGATCCCACAGCTCTCTGCGGTAGCTTATCTCGTTCAGTTCGCCTATCCGCGCCCCGTTTTTGTCAGCACGCATCCGCTTGGCGTAAACATCCATCGCTATCTTTGCAAGATACATGTTCGTCCCGATTCCCGCCGTCGCCGTAATCCCGGTATTATCAAGCACGTCGCGCATTATCGTTTCCGTCAGCTGCCTCGGTGTCATACCGTACCGCTTAAGGTAGCCGGTAACGTCCATGAACACCTCGTCCACCGAATAGACATGAATGTCCTCGGGAGCGACATATCTGAGGTATATCCTGTATATCCGCGTGCTGTATTCTATGTAATATGCCATTCTCGGGCATGCTACGATATAATCAACAGCAAGCCCGGGGTCGGCCGAAAGCTCGACGGCGTCACATGATCTGCCGTGCAATCTGCCCGCTTTGCTCCGGCGAGCAGCATTAGTCTCCCGTACCGTCTGAACCACTTCAAAAAGACGCGGCCTTCCGGACACGCCTATGGATTTGAGAGACGGAGAAACTGCGAGGCAGATCGTCTTGTCGGTACGCGACGAATCAGCGACGACAAGATTCGTATTCAGCGGATCAAGGCCTCTCTCGTTACACTCGACCGAAGCGTAAAACGACTTGAGGTCGATAGCTATGTAAGTCCTCTCCCCGTCCTTCATATCATTTTATGATCTCAACATCTCCGATCACCGGAATTTTGTTCATCTTCCCCTGACATGCCCCGACCAGTCCGTATATAGCCGCAGCCAGACATCCCATATTGATGAGCCAGCCGATGCGCGGGATAAAAAGGACAAGCAGGCTGCATATGCATATCATCAGCGACTGGTTCAGGTGAAACCTGACATACGGATTTTTCTTGTCACCGATACAAAGAGCCACTATGAATCCGATAAGGGTTATATAAGATATTATACCTACGGTCTTTGGATCGGTCTGTCCGCCACTGTTCACAGGTTCCCCGTACTGTCCGTTTTGTTGGTACTGCCCTGCCTGTTGATATGGCCCGTTCTGCTGATATTGCCCTGTCTGCCGGTATTGATTATTCTGCTGATATTGTCCGCTATACTGTCCTCCGTCGGCTTGCCTGTATGAGGAGCCGGCCTCGAAGCTGCCGGTCGGTGTGCCCGGCACCGTCAGCGGTATACCGCAATTCGGGCAAAAGTTTATACCGTCATCAAAAGTTCTGTGACATGTGGGACATTCTTTCATTATAGTTTCCTCCTGACCGTGATAACCTTAAGCCGCCCGTGGCGGCACCGCAACGGCCTCAATTGAATTTACTGTACAAATTATACCATATCGTAATAAGATCGGCACTCCGCAGAGATCACATTTCAGCCCGAAAGTCAACATCATGCCGATCTCATATCTTCATCAGCCCGATATCTTTTCGGGATCCGCCTTCAGATATCCGATCAGTCGAGAAACAGCGGTGTCGAATAATATCTGTCTCCGCTGTCCGGAAGCAATGCTACAATCGTCCTGCCCTCGTTTTCGGGACGTCGGGCGAGTTCTACCGCCGCATGAAGGGCGGCGCCCGACGAAATACCGACAAGAACGCCCTCTTTTTTTGCGAGAAGCCCGGCTGCAATGAACGGCTTCTCGTTATCCACGGTGATTATTTCATCATAGATTCCCGTATCCAGCGTATCGGGAACAAAGCCGGCTCCTATACCTTGAATTTTATGTGCCCCGGGCTCCCCGCCAGAAAGTACGGCTGATGCAGCCGGTTCTACAGCTACGATTTTCACAGACGGATTTCTCTCCTTGAGGAACCTTCCGGTACCCGAAAGCGTGCCTCCCGTTCCGACGCCCGCAACAAACACATCGACCTCTCCATGTGTATCGTTCCAGATCTCCGGACCCGTCGTTTCGTAGTGAGCAATCGGATTCACCGGGTTGACAAACTGTCCCGGAATATATGCATCGGGTATTGCGGCTGCAAGCTCCTGAGCCTTGGCTATAGCGCCGTTCATTCCCTTTGCTCCGTCAGTAAGCACTATCTCGGCTCCGTAAGCCTTAAGGATATTTCTCCTTTCAACGCTCATCGTCTCCGGCATAGTCAAAATGATCCTGTACCCCTTGGCCGCCGCGATCGATGCAATCCCGATCCCGGTATTGCCCGACGTAGGCTCGATTATTGTACCGCCCCGTTTAAGCGTTCCAACTCTTTCGGCATCATCTATCATATACCTGGCTATCCTGTCCTTTACGGATCCTGCCGGATTGAGATACTCAAGCTTAACCAGAACCCTCGCCTTAAGGTCGAGCTCCCTTTCGATATTTGTCACCTCGAGCAGCGGTGTACCTCCGATAATCTCTGCTGCACTCCTGTAAATATCAGTCATAATTATATCCCCTCTATGTCAAACGGAAAAAAATTATTGCAGTCAAAAATATCGGCAGCTGCCACATCGGCGGCCGCCGTAATACATAATCCGAAATACGGTTCCGCGATCATCGGTCGGTATATTCCTTTGCGTATAAAAATGTACGGATAAAACCTGCGGCGGCGAGCCGGACGGAACCTCACAACCGCCCTCGCGGCCGGACGCGGTGACAAAATGTCAATCCCTCGGTATCATTATTTTCATCGCTTTGCGGCATACTTTGATTGTGACGTCACCGTGCGCACCGCCGTCCTCGCCGTCAAGCGTCCACTCCGTATCCTTTTCCGCCTCAAAATGCACCCAATCTACGCGTTTTGACGTTATATACGGGCTGTCCACGCTTTGTACCAGGAGGCAGTTCAATATCTCGCTGACCTGCATTATGTTTTCCGGCTTCTTTATTAGAAAAAGCTCAAATTTACCGTCGCTCAGCTGGTGGCGCGACGTGCCTTTGATCGTTATGCCGCCGACGGACATGGTATTGCTGACGGCGCCGAAAATATAGTCGCCCTCCTCCGTTCCCGCATCGGACTCGATCCTCATGTGACAACTGAATTTCATATTTTCTGCGAGCTGTGTGATCCCGGTCAGAACGTATGCCGCATGTCCGAGCGTGTTCTTGAGCTTCTGCTTTGTAGCATAGCTCACGGGAACAAAAGCGCCGAACGCGGCTATGTAGTTGTAATAGCGTTCGTTAAAGCTGCCGATATCGTACGCATATTCTTCGCCTCCGGTTATGACACCGCACGCTTCCTCGACATTGCCGGAAAGCCTCATTCCGTAGGCAAAGTCGTTAGTGCTCCCCGTTGGTATATATCCGAGAATCTGTCTGTCTTCAGATCTCATCATACGGTTGATCACGTGATTCAGGGTTCCGTCCCCGCCGCAGCAGACGATTCGGTCAAATACGGATGTCGGCACGGGCAGCACGTTTTCGGCACCGAGCCCCAATTCGGGATTTATCGGAAAAAGCGTAACCTCATACCCGGCAACGGTCATCCTTTCGACGATATCATATATCGAGCTGCTCATCTGTCCGCGACCGGAGCTTTCGTTGATGAGTAACAGCATCCTTTTACCGATCATCGTTACCAATTCCTTTCGTGTTTGTCCTTTATATCATACCACATAATAATAAATGAATATAATATAATCCGTCACTTATTGTTATTTGCATCTTTTCTCCGGAAGATGGAACATACACAGCGGTCAATTGATTTTACGGCCTACGGCGAGGCGATGCGTAAAGCTCAATCCGGGATACGCGAATATGAACTGTTATAAATTCTCCGCTCCTCATTATTTCCTATAAACGCTTCGATCTGTTCCACATACGCCTGAGGATGAGCCGCCATATATCCGCAATGTATATAACCCTTACGGATTGTCAACTCCGCTTCAGGCATATATGCAGATATGGTTTTCCTTGAATACTTCAAATCAAAATCTCTGTCGCCAAAATCAAAATGCATCTTTTTTTGTTCTGCGTCCGTCAATTCCCGCAGGTCATAATGACTGCAGGCATAGCAAATCGCATCGATATCATTTGGGGTGATTCGCTCAAAATTTTTCGTCATCATTCTTGCAAAATCGTATCCGTACATCTTAATAAGAATATCCGATACCTTATAGTTCTTTCGGGCAAGTCTCTTCTTATATTTCCTGAACAGATTTCTCGTGAACCATTCTAAAAACGGGGCATTGCTGCTCAGCATCACGCTGTCAAACCATAAACGAGCCACTTCAAAATCGGAATCAAGAAAAAGCCTGTATGCAACGGCTCCGCCGAGTGATGCTCCGTACAGCAGAGAGATTTGCCGGAATCCACGTTCCAGCAAAAAACGTTTCAGTTCGCCGTATTCTTCGTCCGCGCCGATGTATGCTCCGGCTCTTCCGTGACCGCCCTGATCCGGAGCTATTATATGATACTGACCTGCGAAATGCGGACTCGCCAGCTTGTATAATTCCTCTCCCGATATCAACATAGGGGCGAGAAGAATAATCGTCGGTTTCTCTTCGCTGCCGTATTCGTGGATATACATAAAGATTCTCCCTTTCGGTTAGACTATGCTGACAGTATATCACTTTTACTTACGATTTTAACAAAATACATTTATGAATCAAAGAATTGCAAGCGATGACGAAAACCGTACTTTCCTTAGAAGCGGCTCCCTTTTGATAACCTTCATCTGTTTTTTCGAGTTATCTTTCCTTGTCCCATTTTGTCTTTCAACCACAGCATCGTATCACGAATACTGTTTTCCACTGAGCGTGGAGTATAGTTCAATGCAGCTTCGGCCTTTCCCTTGCTGAAATGGCTGTTGGAACTCAGAACATCAATGGCGTATGGAGTAAAATATAGTGGTAATTGCTTCCGCAGGCTCCACTTTTCATAAATTGGTGCTGCCAGCTTTGCAAAACAAATTGGCAGGAAAGATACGGTTCTTCTGACAGATAGTGTATGTTTTGCTGTCTCCAATATGTCGCGTATAGAGGCGTACTGCCCGGAAAGAATGTATCCCTGACCGGCCAGTCCGTGCCCGGCACATGCAAGGATACCGGATGCCACATCACGCACATCCACAAAATCATACCCCCCTTTTACCGCAAGGAAAAGTTTTCCGGTAATGAAAGACACCAGCATATTGGTGATACTTCCTTTCCCGATGTCTCCCGGACCGATAATACCCGATGGAAAAACCACACTGGCGTTCAGCCCGCGGGTTGCCGCCTCAAAAACCAGTAAAGTTGAAATAGCTTTACTTTTTGCATAATCTCCCCGTACCAGTTCCGGGGAAAACACCGTATCCTCCGTAATTACTTTACCTTTCGGATTTTCGGGGATTGCATGGACAGAGCTGATATATACCAGCTTTCCGATATTGCTGCGTTCACAATGCCGCAGGATATTGTTCGTTCCACCTACATTGACTTTATAAATCCTGTCTCCCGGATGTGAAGCGACCGATACTATACCTGCACAATGGATGACACAGGTCCGGTTATCTGCGCAGCAAAAGAAACGCTCTAACGAAGCCTCGTCGCAAACATCTCCATAGATTTTATGAACACCGGGCGGAAGCTCACGTGCCAATGGATCATCCTTCATAATCAGCGCATAAATCTTTGCATTTTTTCCATTGAGCTTTGCTATCACTGTGCGTCCGAGAAAGCCTGTTGCTCCTGTCACAAGATATTTAGAAAACATCACTTGACCTACTTTAAAAGACAGATGTTGATTATCTTTCATAAGTTCAGTATACTCAGTATGAGAACTATCGACAACCAGCAATGTTCAATCAAAAGAAAGAAAACCGACAAAAGCAGGGCCGGTGCCGGAAAATCCGAATAAATTGTACGAGGGAGGCGGTTTATTATGAAACGAACAGATGCGCGGGTGCGCTATACACGACGCATATTAAAAGAATCTTTTCTGACGTTACTCGAGAAAAAGCCGACCAATAAGATTTCGGTAAAAGAGGTCTGCGAGCTTGCAGAATTGAATCGATCAACCTTTTATGCGCATTACAGCGACTGTTTCGCGCTGATGGACAGCATTGAACAGGAGCTGATCGATGCGTTTGAACGCTCCCTGAAGCTGGTGGATTCCTTTGATGTCAGCGCACTGATCGAAGCAATCTATGTGATGGTCGAAGAGCATGAAGAAGCGTGCCGGGTACTGATCTTTAACGGTGCAAGCCCGTCTGTTATCAGCCGGATGATCCGCCTGGCCCGCGAGGAGAGCATCGGCACTTGGAAAAAACAGCTGCGGCACGCCTCTGACGAGGAACTGGAAATGCTGTATACACACCTGTCAAACGGGCTGATGAATGTTGTGGTCGGCGGATATAACAAGTACAGTCGTGAGGATGTCATCTGCTTTGTGAACCGCATTGTCCAAAGCAGTTTGTCACTGTTCCGCTAATTGCCTGCGTGCAATCTTTCAGGCTGTCAAAAAGCTCCTCACTTTACTGAACACTTCTGCGGATGTCCGCATTTTTGACAACAAGAAATCCGAACCCCTGCCGACCGGCCTAAGGTTCGGATTATCTTGCATTGGTGGAGATAGAGGGGATCGAACCCTCGACCTTCGGGCTGCGAGTCCGACGCTCTCCCAGCTGAGCTATATCCCCGCATCACAGATTTGATTATATCTCTTTTGAGCATGCAAATCAAGTATTTTTACATTGCCGATTACAAATGCAGCGTCATACGAAAGCTTTGCCTCTTCGACAAAGCGGATCACCCCGCCGAAATCAAAGTAAAACAGACCTTGGGGAGGTCTGCTTTACAAAAGGGGTATTGGGATTAGAGATTATTGAGATTATCGGGGAGATAACCTCGCGTATAGTATAACGCTTAACATAAAAAAAATCAAGCATGGAAGGAGATCAAAAATGTATCGTGATTCCTTAAATCCGTTCCTGAGTAAAGGGGCAGATTCCGGATGCAAAGTTAAAATCCAAACTGACGATTAAGCTCTACATTAAAACCCGGCAGCATTCATATACCGCCGGGCTGTGATTTCAGTTTTTCCTGTCAAGATAATGTTTTACGGCTGCTTTGACCGCACAGCAGATGACTAACACCCCTGCGGTGAGGATCGCTGCTGCTATAATCCCGGTTACCCCGCTATCATGGAGCCGAGCGTTCTGCAATCTCCGAGGGCGCTGTCATCGGGAGCTTCGTTTGCCATAACGCTTTCCGCTGCAAGCGATATACCGGCAGCACCGCAATCGCTCTCCCATGTTCTCATCCACTCTCCGTCGCCCCAGCCGTATGAGCCGAAAAGCGCGACTTTTTTGCCGGAAAGCACGGTTTTTACAGCCTCAAACATAGGCTCAAACTCGGTCTCCTCGAGCTGTTCCGCACCCATGGCCGGACAGCCGAGAGCAACTGCGTCATACTCGGCAGCTTTTTCTGCCGTAAAATCAGCAGGCTTGAGGATATCGACTTCCGCGCCCGCATCCTTTGCTCCGTCAGCGACCGCTTTTGCCATAGCTTCCGTGTTGCCTGTTCCCGACCAGTAAACTACTGCTGTTTTTTTCATCTTTTTCCTCCTGTTATACGGCCACGAGAAGCCTGTCGAGAGGCTTTCCCATTGCCCACTGTTTTTTGTATTCCGCCGTACATATGCGGTAGCGCCTGAAACATTCCTCCGCGCTTTCAACGTCGCCGTAGACCTTCCAAAAGCCGCAGGCTTTGCAGTCTTTCGCTCCGTTCTCTATGAAGCCCTTCACGTCACAAGGCGGATAACTCAGAAATATGCCGATTTCGTGCGGGAAACCGACACATTCCCTGAAGCGCCTGACAAGGCACGACAGACACCGGCCGCTTCTGTAGCCGGCAGCTTCGAGTATCTCGGCTGCGGCAACATCTGATATATCGACCTTAAGCTTATTCGGCCTGCACAGATACATCAGCGTTCCTTTACCGTCGCATCTCAGAGGAATCAAAATTGCTCCGCGGGATGCGTATTTGCGGTTAAACTCCGATGTACCCATACGTATGAGCTCCGTGTCAGTGCATGGAGCTCTGAAGAGGCTTCCCGTCTTGATGCCTGCGAGCGTCGGTGCTGCATATGTAACCATTTCCCTTTCGAACATTATTTCTCCCTGATTATATGTCCGCACACTGCACATCAGGATCACCGGACGGTATGTCGTCGTAATACGCCGACTCAGTTAGGCCAAACTAACCAAAACTTAAAAACCAAGGACAGACTTTCTTGTGTTCTGTGATGTCCGTGGTAAGAGCGAGAACGCCTTGAGGAGAGGAGTCTGTCCTTTGTTTATCCGTGCAGTTAGTTTTTGCTAACCACGTGTTTATTATACTAACTCACATATGTCCCTGTCAACCACTTTTTTCGCCGATACAACCGGCATGTTGCCGTTTTTTATCCGAACGCGCCACGTACGCCTCGGGCAGATCCGAATACAGCTTCAAACGTCGCCGTTGAACACGTTAAATACGACCTATTCGATGGTTTTTAGGGCCTGATCCATCGGAATCCGCTTGATCCTGCGCATATCGATGCGCGTAACGATCAGGTAACCGATAAATACGAATATAAACATCTTCACGTAGGCGAGAGTCGTGATTTCAAATGGAAACCACCCTTCCATCCGCATCATTGCCATTTTCCAGATCCTTTTCATCGAATACGAGCCCACGGCGAGCGCGGAGATATCGGCGACGATTACGACAAAGGTGGTCGTAGTTATATACAGCTTTGATATTTCGCGATCCGTATAGCCGAGTACCTTCGTCATGGAAATGGCGTTTTCGTTGCGATCCACTATGATTTTCGTTATCAGATATATGAGAACCGCAGCGAGTATAATGCCCATGTACTGAAAATACGTCATGAACTGACCCATAGAATGATCGAGCTGACGCGAAATCTTGGTGACATCGTCTATCGTTACCGTCGTCGCGATGTACTTGCGGTCTATATCCGTGATTTCCTTATTGGAAAGAAATCCCGAGAAGCTCCCGTCATCGTGGGCAAAAAGACTGTTATACGCGTCGTTTGCCATGTACGCTGCTATATTTCCATCGCTGCCCCGGCCTTCATAAATGCCTGCTATGCGCAGGGTGTAATCGGTATCCTCATATTTCTCGGAAAGAGTTATTTCATCACCCTCAGCAACCCCGAACTTAGCCATAAACGATTTCGAAACGAAGCATTCTCCATCTTTCATTTCGGGCAGATCTATGTAGCGCGATCGCCTCTGCACACCGTAGACCGTGACGTTTTCCTCGTGTTCGCCGCGAACATAAAGAAGTGATGTACGGCTGAATTTTTCCGCGTCGTCCGCGGACGTCCCGATTTCGTTTCCGTCGTCGTCACTCGTATCCGTCAAAAGCGTCTGGTAGTCGGCAGGTACCAGCTCCTCAGCTTTGTTCTGATATGTCTTAAGCGTATCGGGAAGGCTAACCACCATTGCAGTTATAACCATTACAAATGCGATGCCCAGCGTCAGGGTTATATATCCGGGTATGTTCTGAACAAATATGCGCAGGCGCCACCTTGCAATAAAGCTGCCGCTGTTTACGCGGGTTTTTTCCGTTTTATTGTGCTTCCTCATGTCGTTCCGCAGGAAGTTCAGCACGGGGATCCTAAGCTTATGGCTTATGATGATCAAATTCACCACCACCATTATTATGACGGGGATGATCGTCGTTCTGATCAGAGCCTCGAAATTCCACAACGTCCGGTACGGCGGCAGACTATAGCTGTTGTAATACATAGCCACCACCATATTCTTGAACACAGTATAACCGAGCAGGTTTCCGACGGCTGCAGCTACGAGCGTAACTATGAGAGGCATTGTCATGTAGTGCCGCAGGAGTTCTCCTCTGCTGTAACCTGAAGCCCTCAGAGTACCTATAACGGTCGCCTCCTCGTTTATCGTATTGCCGATATTTATGGCAAAGACAAATGAGAGTACCACTATAAGAACATAAAGAAACACGCCGCCCATGGCCTTGTCGGCCCCCATATCATTCGGGGCGTATGTCACCGCCTGATTCAGATACCGGGGAATATAATCCTCTATTTCAGTATCGGCGACCGCGGTCTGTGTTATGAGACTCTTTAAGAAGCTGTCCGCAAGCGCCTTTTCCTCTTTGTCGTCCGACGGCGCATCACGGTACAGCCAGGAATAGCTGTATCTGATTTTGTCGTCAAGCCTGTTCCAACCATCCTCTGTGACTAATCCGACGTCGAACTTCAGCGCATCGAACATCATGTCGGTGTTGTCTTCGTAAAGCGTCGTATAGTTCACGAGTGCAACGAGTCCCGTGACTTTGTATCCGATACCCCCGAGTATCAGCGTATCGCCGATCTTTATGTTCGCATTGTCGGCATGCATCCTGTCTACCGCGACCTCGTTCCCGCTCTCGGGCAGCCTGCCCTCCAGTATGCTCGGAAGGTTTATATCGTTACGCACCTTGTAAAGGCGCACTTTCATGTCGGCCTCGTCCGTCGAAGCCTCGCTGACGTCCATATAAAAATCCTGATACAGCTTTACGGGCACCGGGTCAAATTTCTCATCGAGATCGTATTTGTCCGCCACCTTGCTGTATTCCTCGTCTATCTTCTTGTCCGCCTCTTTGCGTGCCTCAGCGACTGCGTCATCATACGCTTTTTTATATTCATCGCTCGACCTGATTTGTTCCCTGAGTTCACCCTTCTGCTCGGCCGTCGCAATGGAATCCATGGGTCCGAGCATCGCGGTCAGCCGCTCTTCAAGTTCTTCTTCAGCCGCCTTCGCGACATCCTCGTCAACCTCTCTGTACACTTTATTCGTATAGTACTGCCGTATATCCGCCTTCTCACCGGTCTCTATCGCTTTGATCGTGTCCGCGTCGAGCTTATCCTCCGTCACAAAATGGCCATATTCGAGATTATTATCCGTCTTACGGCTCTGCTCGGCATGCTCCATACTTCCGTTTGCGACATACATGCCGGAGACGAAGCCGATCATAACTACCATGAACAAAGCGATGACCAGGTATTTATTCCAATCATCCTTAAGTTCTCTCGCACACCTGCGCCTCAGCGGGTTTTTGAGTTTCTTCACTGCTGTTTTCATGCTGCGGCCCCACTACCACTCCAATTCCGTCGCCGACAGCTTTTCGGCATTCACAGTGTTGCTGCGAATCTGTCCGTCTCTTATCTTTATCACGTGATCCGCCATAAGTTTTATAGGCTCATTGTGCGTAACCATTATTACCGTGTTTCCGTATTTTTTATTTACCTCCTCTATGAGCTTTAGAATTTCTTTAGATGTCGCATAGTCGAGCGCTCCCGTCGGCTCATCGCAGAGCAGTATGTCCGGGTTTTTGACTATTGCCCTGCCTATGGATACCCTCTGCTGCTGTCCTCCCGACAACTGATTCGGCAGCTTGTTTCTGTGTTCGTAAAGTCCCAGCGTGTCCAGCAGCTCGTCCGTATCGAGAGCCCTGTCCGACAGATACGCACCTACCTCTATATTTTCTCTGACGTTCAAATTGCCTATCAGGTTATACATCTGGAAAACGTATCCGAGATGCCTGCGCCTGTACATCGTCAAACCCCTTTCGTCCATGTCCTCGAGCCTGTCGCCGTCTATCGCGACATATCCGCTGTCGGGACTGTCTATCCCTCCTATTATATTGAGGAGTGTCGACTTGCCCGAGCCGGACGGCCCGAGAAGCACGCAAAATTCACCCTTTGCCGCGGTAAAGCCGAGCCCCTTTAGAACATCCTGCTTTGACTCTCCGGTTCCATAGCTTTTTTCGAGTCCCGATATTTCGAGAAACTTAAGTTCCTGTTCCGACATTTTATCTCCTTCCGATACACACGCCATTCAATCCCGAACATACGGATTTGGGTTAGTTATAACTAACCCATAAGCCTTAACAAAGAACCCCGAGAGGTTCTGTATTCCATAGCTGCAACCCTGCGATTTTGCAAACCGATCTGATTGCTCACGGAAACGGCTCATCGTGGCACAAAACCGTGAGCAGGTGATCCGGAGCAGGTGGTCGCAGAGACATGCTGCTCATCAAAAACGGCCATTCCGCCGTACGCCGCTGTTCACCTTATTTAATTGCAGTTGAGCTGCCAGACTGATGTAGAATATATACCTTTTTTCTTATCCTGTCAAACATGAAGGCGGGGCTGACAGCCCTGCCCTCATGTGATAAGGCGTTTGATCGACATACGGCTCCGATGTGCGCCGGCCTAAGCTGCCCTTTTGCTGTAAACGCTGTAACCGCCAATCGTTCTCACGATCGTCCGCCGCCGTCCTTCGCGGTCAATCTGTCACAGCGAACAGTTACGCGTGCTTCGGCGCTCACCGTACAGGTAAAAAGCGTCAGAGCATAGCCGTTTTCTATAAACTCCTCCGGCAGGGACGGATCTAACACGAGAATCTCTTTTATCTCATAGTTAAAAACATTTCCGTCCATATCCGTCAGCGACATCGTATCCCCGACGGACATGTATTTCAGCATACCGAAATGGCTGTTGTAATTATGAGCGCAAATCACCAAATTATCTGTATAGGCGGAACCTGCAAAGCGGCAGGGCGATATCCGCAGATTGTCAAATACGTAATCGGACAGCACCGGCAGCGAAAGGTCAAGAGCCGGTATATCAAGCACGCCCATATAATCAAGCCCGTTTATTCTTTTTGTCGGCATATCCATCTGCGGATTCAGAATATAATCCGGATATTCGGTTTGACCGCTTTGCACATCGACATTTGCCCCGGAGAGAAGTTCGTTCAGCTGTGAAAGCACATCCATGCTCGCACTCCTCGCTTTCCCGTCCTCGTAAAAATTATAACTTGTAATGCAAAGGGCTGCCGCCAAAAGCAGCAGCCCGATAATAACCTCGATGCGCCCCCTTCTCCCGTGCTTCATACTACCTCTCACGCTTCCTCCTCAGAATGCCTGTAAGAA
>CALIXS010000013.1 GCA_938046095.1 uncultured Clostridia bacterium | reverse complement strand
TCGTTTTTTGATGAGCAGTATGTTTTTGCAGGCTACCCGCTCACGGTTTTGTGCCCCGAGGAGCCGTTCCTGTGAGCAATCAGATCAGAATGGTCGTTTTTTGATGAGCAGTATGTTTTTGCAGGCTACCCGCTCACGGTTTTGTGCCTCGGGGAGCCGTTCCTGTGAGCAATCAGGTCGGAATGCTCTTTTTTGATGAGCAGTATGTTTTTCCAGGCTACCCGCTTCGAGCCACCTGCTTTGGCGATGTTGCTCTTTGCTTCATAACGACAGGCTGTGAGTCCGACTTTGTTTGCATAGAAATATCCGCACCGCTTACAAAGCGGCATCTAAGCTCAAACCTTTTGCGCCGCCTTTTTTGAATTGTTTTGAATGGTTTTGATTTGTATTTTTTTGTCCCACTTCTTCGAGTCCCTGTTAACTGTTAAACTCCAGTGTTTTTTTTATTGTCGGTAATCCGGAGTTTACGCTCCCGTACTTGTCATTCATAACCTCTGAATGATACCGCAAAATCGCTAAAAATAATGATAAGAGCGCATTTTTTAGGCTTTTCGTCTTGATGAAGAATGTAAAAAGTAGTAAAATAAATCTTATTACAATGCCTGATTTATGTGCATGAACGGTATTATCTACGGAGGAAAGTATGAACCTTAAGTTAAGAAAAGTATTATCAGTTCTGATCGTCCTCGCCGTCGCAGCCGGATGGTATATCACGGTCTTCGGGGCGGGCAGCATCAGCAGCATCAAAAATGTGATGAAATTCGGTCTCGATATCGACGGCGGCGTATATGTCGTTATGGAGGCAAAGACCGATGCGAAAGGATCAGAGCTTGAGAAAATAATGAACCAGACGCGCGCCGTCATGAATCAGCGTGTCAACGCCATGGGTATTTCCGAAGCCACCGTATCGTTAGAGGGTGACAAGAGACTGAGGGTAGAAATGCCGGGAGTCGAAAACGCCGACGAGGCGATCAAAACCATCGGTACTACGGCTCAGCTCCGGTTCCTTCTCGCGGACGGAACGGAGATAATGACCGGTGATGATGTGGCGGATGCGGGCATAGATACGGACTCCGAACACGGCGGATACAAGATCGTATTACAGTTCACCTCTGAAGGCTCCAAAAAGTTTGCCGAAGCTACGGCAAAGGCTGCGAGCGGAACGGTCAAGTCTACTATGAATGACGTTCAGTCAAATGCTGTCGCAATAATGCTCGATAACAAAGTCCTTACGGCTCCGACGGTAAAAGATACGATTACATCGACATCGTGTGAGATAACTCAGCAGAAGGGAATGGAATACGATTATGCGTCCAACACCGCGGCACTTATCAGAGGCGGAGCGCTCCCCGTTTCGCTCGAAGAGGTGACGTCATCGGTACAGACGGCGACTATAGGCGCCGATGCTCTGTCCAAGAGCGTCCTCGCGGGAGTTATAGGTCTTGCGCTCGTATTCATACTAATGATTCTGATGTATAACGTACTCGGAATTATGGCCGATATAGCGCTTGCACTTTACGTACTCATTGATCTTTGGCTTATGGCAGGAGTCGGAGTTGTGCTCACTCTGCCGGGCATAGCGGCTATCATATTGTCGATAGGTATGGCGGTAGACGCAAATGTAATAATATTCTCGAGAATAAAAGATGAGATAGCGGCAGGCAAGACGATAAGGGTCGCGGTTAGCGAGGGCTTCAGGCACGCGCTCGTCACGGTTCTCGATGCGCAGATAACTACGCTGATAGCAGCTGTTGTATGTTATGAAATAGGTTCTACAACAGTTAAAGGCTTTGCAATAACGCTTATGATCGGTATCATAGTGAGTATTTTTACCGCTGTGGTCATATCGCAGATACTCATCGGGCTGCTGGCGAACAGCAGGATATTTGCAAAGAACAGATATTTCGGATGTAATGAGGACGGCACGCCTAAGCGCCTCATCAAAAGAGACTTTGACTTTATCGGTCATCGCAAAATATTTTATTCCATCAGCGTATGCGTAATAGTCGCAGGACTCGTATTCGGAGTCGTCAAGGGTTTCAATTACGGGATCGACTTCACCGGCGGCACCATGATGCAGATCGACATGGGCCAGACGGTAAATACCGAGGAGGTCACCGAAACGCTCAGGGATTTCGATCTGAACCCGAGCATAGTCCTCGCAGGCGAGAAAAAAGACCAGATCATACTCAAGACGATCAAAGCGCTCGAGAGCGATGAGCGCGCTGAAATAGTATCAAAGCTCGGAGAAAAATACGGAATAACCGAGAGCAGTGTGCTTTCATCCGAGCAGTTCGGGCCTACTGTCGGAAATGAGCTGAAAGCGAACGCCGTCAAATCAATACTGATAGCTGCCGCATGTATGCTTATATATATAATACTCAGGTTCAAATCATGGAAGTACGGCGTATCCTCTGTCGCCGGACTTGCGCATGACGTACTTGTTATACTTGCCATATACGCCGTATTCGGTATAACTATAAACAATCCGTTCATCGCCGGTATACTTACAGTTGTCGGATATTCGATAAACGATACGATCGTAGTATTTGACAGGATACGCGAGAACAGGAAACTCTACAGGAAAGATGAGGTCGGAGCGATAATAAACAGGAGCATCAATCAGACGCTGAGCAGATCGTTCATGACATCTCTTACGACGCTCGCATCGATGGTGCCTCTCATGATAATGGTCTCAACATCCATAAGAGAGTTTGCGATACCGCTTATGCTGGGCGTTATCGTTGGAACATATTCATCAATATTCCTTTGCAGCCCTATACTGCACGAGTTCAGCAAAAACGAGGGAAAATCGGCGTATATACTGAATCGGGAAAAGCGCGCAAAGGAAGCTAAAAAGGTAGAAAGCAAACAATAACGGCCTATGGAAACGAAAGCTGAATTCCTGCAGGACATTCTGAAATACAATGAAAATTATAATACGGAAATGATCGGCAGAGCTTTCGATAAGGCTAAGGAGCTTCACGAGGGCCAAAAACGCAAAAGCGGAGAGCCGTATTTTACTCACCCGATAGCCGTGGCGATCATCCTCGCCGGACTCGGGATGGACGAGGAGACTATCGTGGGAGGTCTTCTTCATGACGTTGTCGAAGACACGAACTACACGAGGGAAATGCTCGTTGACGATTTCGGCGAGAGCGTCGCTTTGCTTGTCGACGGTGTCACCAAGCTCGGTTCTATAAAATTCGACACGCAGGAGGAGGCACAGGCTGAAAATCTGCGAAAGATGTTCCTTGCGATGTCAAAGGATATACGCGTACTCGTGATAAAGCTCGCGGACAGACTCCACAACATGCGCACGGCGGAATATTGGTCACCCGAAAAGCAGATAGAAAAATCGCGGGAAACGCTCGAAATCTACGCGCCTCTGGCGAGCCGTCTCGGCATTTATACGATAAAATTCGAGCTTGAGGATATTGCACTCAAGTATTTGCATCCAGAAGAGTATGAAACACTTAAGAAAGAGGTGGAGGAAAAGCGCGGCCAGCATGAGCAGTTCATAAACGAAGTAATCGAGAAGATGAGAGAATCGCTCGACCAAATGAAAATGCACTACGACATTTACGGACGGTCGAAGCATCTTTACAGCATATATCGCAAGATGTTTCTTCAGCATAAGCAGTTCGATGAGATATTCGATATTACCGCTGTCAGAGTTATCGTCGATACCGTGAGGGACTGCTATGCCGTTTTGGGACAGGTGCACACCATGTGGAAGCCCATCCCGGGACGATTCAAAGATTACATAGCGATGCCGAAGCCGAACATGTATCAGTCCTTACATACGACTGTTCTCGGCGAAAACGGAGAACCGTTCGAGATACAGATACGTACGTACGAAATGCACAGAGTGGCGGAATACGGCATTGCCGCTCACTGGAAATACAAAGAAGGCAAGGCGGACGGAAGTCAGAATTCAGAGGAGCTGAAGCTTGCATGGCTCAGACAGACGCTTGAGTGGCAGCAGGAGCTGAATGATCCGAAAGAATTTATGGAAACACTCAAGATGGATCTCTTCTCAAGTCAGGTGTTCGTATTTACGCCTAAGGGAGAGGTGATAGATCTTCCTGCCGGCGCCAGACCTCTCGATTTCGCGTTTAAGATCCATACTGACGTGGGCTGCAAATGTGTCGGCGCCAAGGTCAACGGAAAGATGGTTACCATCGACCACGAGCTTCATAACGGCGATATCGTTGAGATTGTAACGAGTGCAAATTCAAGCGGTCCTACGAACGATTGGCTCAAGATAGCCAAATCATCCACGGCACGAACGAAGATAAGGCAGTTTCTCCGAAAAGCGAACAAATCTGATGATATTTCCAGAGGCAGAGAGCTTCTGGACAAATATATACGAAAAAAAGGTTATGATCCCCAGCATACGGCAAAAGTATCGCAGATGGCGCGAGCCATCAGGGAAATGGGAGTAGCTAAAGGCCTCGACGACCTGTATGTACAGATAAGCAAAAGCAGTACGCTGCTCTCGAGATACGCCGGAATCCTGTTCAGGTATTATGACGAGGAGCAAAAGCTCGATCACATAAAAGACGATGAGCGGGCAAAGGCGGCGGAAACGAACAATGCAAAGCGCGAAAAGGCGGACCGCCTGATACGGGATAATCCGGGTATAGTAGTAAAGGGAGCCGACAATCTTATGATAAGGATAGCCCGCTGCTGCAACCCGGTGCCGGGCGACGATATAATCGGCTTCATAACAAAGGGAAGAGGTATTTCGGTACATCGCAGCGACTGTTCGAATATAACGGCACTGCCTGAATCCGAAAGGGCAAGATTTATAGATGTTGAGTGGGAAGACCTGAAAACGGGTAAATCTTATAACGCGGACATATGCATAGTCACCGTTGACCGCAAACGTATGTTTTCGGATATTTCGAAAGCGTGCGAGGATATGGATGTCCATATTTCGGGTGTAAATGCCAAGAGCGGCAAAGACGGAGCCGTTCATATAATCCTCACCCTTTCAATATCGAGCACGCAGCAGATGCAGAAAGTTTTGCGCACACTCAGGAATGTAGAGGGAGTTACGGACGTATACAGACAGAAATCATGATAGTAAATACATATTATACAGGTCCGCTCGGCACCAATACGTATCTCGCATACGATGAAACCAAAAAAGCTTTTATAGTAGATCCCGGAGGATATAGCGACGCACTCGTAAACGATGTGAACGGGAAGGGACTTACAGCGGAATACATTTTGCTTACTCACGGACACGTCGATCACATCGGAGGCGTTTCGTACTTCAGGGAGACGTGGCCGATGATCAAAGTCGTCGCATGCGAGAAAGAAAAGGAGCTGCTCGGCAATCCGCATCTTAATTCATCATTTGAATTCACGGGAACGGCTGTAACCGCAAATGCGGACATTTACGTAAACGACGGCGATACGATGACGATAGGTAATATGAAGCTCAGCTTCCTGCATACGCCGGGTCATACCGGAGGCGGTATGTGCATCGTTTCCGACGGAGTTGTATTCAGCGGTGATACGCTGTTTCGCGGTTCTGTCGGGCGTACCGACTTTTACGGCGGGAGCATGACGGAGCTTATCGCGTCCATAAAGAATAAACTTTTTGTTCTGCCGGATGATACGACGGTTTATCCCGGACACATGCAGCGGACAACTATAGGTTTTGAGAAGAGGTATAATCCTTTTGTATAAATTCAATATAAGAGGAAGTATCAAAAAAGAACTTCTGGCGGAGCTTATAAACGAATTTATGGAACCGTCGGAATACTCGTTCTCATGTGATGAGGACGCGTTTGAAATCGAGTCGGAGGATATAAACGAAGCAAAAAAAATCGTATTTAACCTTCTCGCGAAGGCAGGGCTTAAGCCTCCGTCATGGGGAATATTGACCGGTGTCAGGCCGGTCAAGCTTTACGGTGAGCTTTCAGAGCGCTGCAAAAACGCGAACGAAGCGGTTGCGATGCTGATAGAACGATATTGCCTTGACGGCGATAAGGCGCGTGATATCAAAAATATATATGAATATCAGACATCCTTTACAGGAAAACCTCCGGAAAACTCCTTCGGTTTATATATCGGAATACCGTTTTGTCCTACGAGATGCCTTTACTGCTCTTTCACATCAAATCAGGTCACACCGGACGAAATAGCGAAATATTTTGAGGCGCTCAAAAAAGAGATCTCGTCAACGGGGGCGATGACTAAGGAGGCTCGTCAGTTTCCCGAGAGCATATACATAGGCGGAGGTACGCCGACTACACTTACATCGGAGCAGCTTGCCGAGCTTATCTCGCTGATACATGACTCCTTTGATATGAGCATGCTCACGGAGTTTACCGTTGAGGCGGGAAGACCCGACACGATAACGGAAAAAAAGCTCAAGGTTCTGAAGTCGGGCGGTACAGACCGCATAAGCATAAATCCTCAGTCGACAAACGGCAAAACGCTCAGGATCATAGGACGCGGCCATACGCCCGACGATATAAAGCGAGCCTTTTATGATGCCGGTAAGGTCGGATTTTCGAGCATAAATGCAGACGTGATCGCCGGGCTGCCGGGAGAAGGTACATCTGACCTCCTCAATTCGGTAAACGAGATGATAGCGCTTGGTGCCGACAACATAACCGTTCACTCTCTTGCCGTAAAGCGGGCTTCAAGGCTTATAGACATCGATAACGCATATCATTATAAGCGCGGGCGGGCCGTGACGGAAATGCTTGCTGCCTCTAAAGAGCTGCTTTGTTCGCGGGGATACAGACCGTACTATTTATACAGGTTGAAGCATATGGCGGGAGCCGGAGAAAATACGGGTTATTGCAGGGATGACAAAATATGCCTGTACAATGTCAGGATAATGGATGAGCATCAGTCTGTCATCGCGCTCGGCAGCGGCGGAATAAGCAAGCGCTATTATCCAGCGGAGAACAGGCTGGAGCGCGTTGCGAATGTAACGGATTATAAACAGTATATAGACAGAATAGATGAAATGACGGAGCGGAAAGCGACAGGACTATTCGACAGGGAGGTAACGCAATGCTGATAAATGCACCCAGGGGCACAAAGGATATGCTGCCGGAGGTATCATATAAATGGCATTTTGTTGAGGATAAATTCAAATGTCTTTGTAAACAGTACGGATTTAAGGAAATAAGGACACCGATATTCGAACATACGGAGCTTTTTCAGCGGGGCGTAGGCGACAGTACGGATATTGTAAGAAAAGAGATGTATACCTTTGAAGATCACGGGCACAGAAGTATTACGCTTAAGCCCGAGGGAACTTCACCGGTTGTCCGAGCTTTCATTGAGAACAAGCTGTACGCTTTGCCTCAGCCGAGTAAATATTTCTATATAACACCGTGCTTTCGGTATGAAAAACCGCAATCGGGACGTCTCAGGGAGTTTCATCAGTTCGGCGTCGAAATCTTCGGCACGCCGAAGATGACAGCCGACGCCGAAGTAATATGTCTTGCCGATGATTTTCTCAAAGAGTTAGGAATAAAGGATATCGGACTGCACATAAACAGCGTAGGCTGCCCGACGTGCCGCGCATCATATCGCGAGGCGCTCCGCGCTTTCCTTAAACCGCACTACGACGGGCTTTGTGCGGACTGCAGAGAAAGGTATGAGCGTAATCCTATGAGGACGCTCGACTGCAAAGTGCCGTCCTGCAACGAGATCACAAAGAACGCTCCGCGTATGACAGACTACCTGTGCGAGGAGTGCCGCCTCGCATTCAGAGAGCTGCAGGAAGATCTCGACGCCTTCGGCATAGAATACGAAATAGATACCAATATAGTGCGCGGCCTTGACTATTACACGAGGACCGCATTTGAATTTGTGACTACACAGATAGGCGCACAGGGAACAGTGTGCGGCGGCGGAAGATACGATGATCTTATAGAGCAGATAGGAGGCCCCGCGACGCCGGGCGTCGGCTTCGGCCTCGGAATAGAAAGGCTTCTCCTGCTTATGGAGTCTGCCGGAGTTGAAATTCCGAAAGAAGGCGGTCCGAAAGCCCTGATCGCCGTCATGGGAGACGGTGCAAAGCGAAAGGGGCTCAGTCTGATGCGTGATTTCAGAAAGCGCGGCTTTTCCGTTCAGATGGATAATCTCGAAAGGAATTTTAAGGGGCAGATGAAATATGCCGACAGACTCGGAACGCAATACGTTATTCTTATAGGCGACAATGAGCTCGCATCAGGCGTTGCGTCTGTAAAAAATATGGCAAAATCAGAGCAGAGGGAGGTTCCTTTTGAGGAGCTGTACGATATGCTTTGCGAAGAGGAGAAGTGAGATGGCACAATTACTTAAAAGAACACATTTCTGCGGGTCATTGAGAGTGTCCGACGCGGGAACCGAGGTTACTGTCAACGGCTGGGTCGCCAGACAGCGCAGTCTCGGCGGCATAATTTTCACTGACCTCAGGGATAAGACAGGCATCGTACAGATTGTATTTGATGATACGGTATCAGAGGATCTGTTCGTTAAGGCGTCTGAACTGAAAAGCGAATACGTAATAGGGGTCAGAGGTACGGTGCGCGAAAGGAGCTCCAGGAACGGTGATATCCCGACAGGAGATATAGAAATACTCGCTTGTGAACTTATTTTGTACTCTAAATCGGAAACACCGCCGATCTACGTCAGAGACGATGACAACGCCGACTATAATCTCAGGATGAAGTACAGATATCTTGACCTCAGAAAGCCGCGCATGCAGCATATTCTCAAAGTGCGCCACGAAGTGATGAGGATTGCGCGCGACTACTTTTATGAAAACGGCTTTACCGAAATAGAAACACCTTGTCTGATAAAATCGACACCTGAAGGTGCGAGGGATTATCTCGTTCCGAGCCGTACAAACCCCGGCTCGTTCTACGCGCTTCCTCAGTCGCCGCAGCTCTTTAAGCAGCTGCTTATGTGCTCCGGCTTCGACAGATATATTCAGATAGCGAGGTGTTTCAGGGATGAGGATCTGCGTTCCGACAGGCAGCCTGAGTTCACGCAGATCGACATCGAAATGTCGTTCGTAGATTCTGATGATGTTTTTTCCGTTCAGGAAGGTTTTATCAAAAGGCTTTTTAAAGAGATAAAAGGCATAGACATCAATACGCCTATCAGGCGTATGACTTACGATGAAGCGATCACGAGATTCGGTTCAGACAAGCCCGACCTCAGGTTCGGCTTCGAGATACGTGACATCAGACATTTGGTAGAGGGTACGGAATTTAAAGTTTTTGCGGATGTTATACAAAGCGGCGGAGAGATCCGCGGGATATGCATTGACGGGGGTTCCGAAAAATTCAGCCGCAAGGATATAGACAAGTTGACGGAAAACGCACGGCATTACGGTGCAAAGGGGCTTGTCTGGATAAGAAAAGACGATGACGGTTACAAGTCGTCAATCGGTAAATTCTTCCGTGAGAAGGATCTTGAAGCGGTTGCAGACGTTTTTGATGCTGAAACGGGCGATCTGATCCTTATCGTTTCCGATAAGGCCGGGATTGTTTTCGACACGCTCGGCTTCCTGAGACGTCATATAGCGGGCATCATGGGGCTTCTCGACGATAACAGATATGAGCTGCTCTGGATAACGGAATTTCCGATGTTCGAGAAAAATGACGATACGGGAGGGCTCAAGGCGATGCATCATCCGTTCACGCATCCTTTGGACAGAGATATTCCGCTTCTCGATTCGGATCCCATACGCGCCAAAGCTGATGCTTATGATATCGTGATTAACGGCTATGAAGCGGCAGGAGGAAGCATCAGGATACACGAGGCGGAGCTTCAGAACAGAATGTTTGAAATACTGGGGCTTACTGAGGAAGAGTGCCGCGAAAAATTCGGTTTTCTTCTCGATGCGTTTAAGTTTGGAGCCCCTCCTCACGGAGGAATAGCCTACGGCCTTGACAGGCTTGTAATGCTCCTCACCGGTGAGCTTGATATAAGAGATGTGGAGGCGTTCCCTAAAAATCAGAAAGCGCAATGTCTGCTGTCGGGAGCGCCGGCACCGGTCGATGATGCACAGCTTCAGGAATTATGTATAGAAACGATAACGGAAGAATGAAAAGAGCCGGTCTTTTAGGCGGAACATTTGATCCGATACACTTGGGACATATTGACATCGCAGGCGATGCCGCCACGGAGCTTGAACTCGATAAGGTAATACTGATGCCGACATTCGTTCAGCCGTTCAAGGCCGGACGTTATACTGCCCCGCCCGAAGACAGGCTTGAGATGTGCCGGCTCGCGTCGGTATGCTCGGATATGTTTATTGTTTCGGACATGGAGATAAGAGCGGGAGGGTTATCGTACACCTACGACACGCTTTGCAAACTCAGGCTTGATATGCGGGATACTCATATTACGTTCATAATGGGAAGCGATTCACTTATGAACATCGACACCTGGAATAAAGGACCTGAACTCCTCGGTATTTGTTCCTTCGCCGTCGGTTTGCGTCCTGATGTGAACAGGGCGGCCGTCGAAGAAAAAGCCGAAATGCTCCGCACAACATACGATGCCGATATACATATAATTAAGAGATCGATGCTGCCGGTGAGTTCGACTGAAATAAGGCGCAGAGTGGAAAACGGAGAGCCGATATCGGGGCTCGTGACGCCGGAGGTTGAAGAATATATATATGAACGCGGATTATATAAATAATTACTGTCGTGATCACCTGACGGATAAACGCCTCAGGCATACCGAAGGCGTAATCGAGGCGGCCGTGCAGCTTGCGGAAAGATACGGAGCGGATGTCGAAAAAGCGAAGACGGCGGCCGTATGCCACGATCTGTACAGAGGGTGCAGTGTAGAGGAAATAAACGCTTGCATACAAAGGTACGGCTTGGACCGGCGTTATCTCAACAATCCGAATCTCGCGCACGGAAAGATCGCTGCAGCCTTTATGGAAGCTGAACTCGGTGTGAACGACCGCGATATACTCAATGCCGTTTCGTATCATACGACGGGACGGCGCGGGATGTCTTTGCTCGAGAAAGTCGTATACATGGCAGACGCGACAGAACGCGGAAGAGATTATCCGGGAGTTGAGGAACTCAGGAAAACAGCTGTCCGCGATCTCGACGAGGCGATGATAATTGCACTCGGGAACACGATAAAGTATGTCGGTTCTCGGGGCGGGGTGATAGATAAAGATACGCTCGACGCTTATGATGAGCTGAGAAAGGAGAAAAATGGAAAACAGAAAGATGGCGCTTGCTGCCGCGAGACTTCTGAACGACAAAAAGGCTGATGATATCATGCTCATAGACATCACCGGGAAATCGTCTTTTGCCGATTATCTCGTTATCGCTTCGGGATCATCCGGCAGGCAGGCTGAAGCTATGGCCGACGATATCGAAGAACTTTTTGCAAAAGAGGGTATTGAACCGAAGGGCATTGAGGGACGCAACGGATCGGGGTGGATACTCCTGGACATGGGCGACGTTATAGTGAATGTATTCGCGAAAGATACGCGTGAAAAGTATAATCTTGAGAAGGTGTGGGGGGACTGCACCTTTCTCGAAACAGAGGAGTAGAAAATGCAGCCTAAATACGATTTCAGAACTATAGAACCGAAGTGGCAGAAGTATTGGGAAGATCATAAGAGCTTCAAGGTGACGGAGGATGAAACGAAACAAAAATATTATGTGCTCGAAATGTTTCCGTATCCTTCGGGTAAGCTCCACATGGGCCATGTGAGAAACTATTCCATAGGTGATGTCGTTGCGAGAGTGCGCAAGATGCAGGGTTATAATGTGCTTCACCCGATAGGCTTCGATTCTTTCGGGCTCCCGGCGGAAAATGCCGCCATCAGGCACGGGATACCGCCGGAAAAATGGACGCGGGAAAATATTCGCGAGATGGAAAAGCAGCTCAGACAACTCGGAATCTCTTATGATTGGGACAGGGAGGTTCAGACGTGTTCACCAGAGTACTATAAATGGATGCAGTGGATATTCATACAGTTTTTCAAGAGAGGGCTCGCATATAAAAAAAGTAACCCTGTAAATTGGTGCCCGAGCTGTCAGACGGTGCTCGCAAACGAGCAGGTCGTCGATGGCTGCTGCGAAAGATGCCATACTCCTGTCGGCAAAAAGGAACTTTCGCAGTGGTATCTTCGGATAACTGATTACGCTGACAGACTGCTTGCGGATCTCGACAGCATGCCGGGCTGGCCTGATAAGGTGAAGGCGATGCAGAAGAACTGGATCGGCAAATCCGTCGGCTCGGAAATAACGTTTGTAATCGACGGAACCGACAAGAAGCTAAGTGTATTCACGACGAGAGCAGATACGCTCTTCGGCGTCACATATATGGTTATGGCTCCGGAACATCCTTTTGTCCGCGAACTTACAACGGGTACCGAATATGAGGCGCCCGTGAACGAATATATAGACAAAGTCCGGCATATGAACGATATCGAGCGGACATCGGCGACGAACGAGAAGACGGGCGTATTCATAGGCAGGTATGCCGTAAACCCTGTAAACAAAATGAAGGTGCCTGTATTTATCTCGGATTATGTTCTCATGGGATACGGAACGGGTGCGATAATGGCTGTTCCGGCTCATGATCAGAGAGACTTTGATTTTGCGAAGAAATTCGGTCTTGATATAATTCCCGTCGTCGATACGGATGATCCGGAGATCGATGTAAACAACCTCAAGGCCGCTTTTGCAGCAGAGGGGACGATGATAAATTCCGGAAGCTTCAACGGTATGAACAATCGCAAGGCTATTGAGGAAATAACGGATTGGCTGAATTCTAAAGGAATAGGACACAAGACGGTAAATTTCAAGCTGAGAGATTGGCTGATCTCGAGACAGAGATATTGGGGCTGCCCGATACCTCTCGTTTACTGTGAAAAATGCGGTTGGGTGGCGGAAAAAGAGGAAAATATTCCGGTATTGCTTCCGACTGACGTTGAGTTTACAGGCAAAGGAGAATCGCCGATATCGACATCACCGACATTTACAAAATGCACCTGTCCGCAATGCGGGGGCGACGCGAGACGTGAGGTCGACACGATGGACACCTTCCTCGATTCGTCGTGGTATTTCCTGAGGTATTGTGATGCACGAAACGACAGAGAGGTCTTCAATAAAAAAAAGGCCGATTATTGGATGAATGTCGATCAGTATATCGGCGGGGTCGAGCACGCGATACTCCACCTGATGTATGCGAGATTTTTCCAGATGGCTCTTTGCGACATGGGGCTGGTCAGGGATCAGGAACCGTTTCAAAATCTTCTCACGCAGGGCATGGTAAACAAGGACGGCAAAAAGATGAGCAAATCGCTTGGAAATGTCGTAAGCCCGGAAGAAACAATAGATAAATATGGCGCGGACACTGCAAGGTTGTTCATCCTCTTCGCCGCTCCTCCCGAAAGAGAGCTCGACTGGTCGGATAAGGGCGTAGAGGGCAGCTTCAGATTTCTTAACAGGATCTATCGCCTCGTATATGAATTTACAGATAAGTTCAAAGGGAAACATGGCTTCGGTTTCGAGATCAAAAACGATGCCGACAGAAGCCTGAATTACGCGCTGAACTGCACGCTCAAAAAAGTCACGGAGGACGCGGGCGGCAAATTCAGCTTCAACACTGCCATAAGCTCCATCATGGAGCTCGTCAACGAGCTTTATAAGTACAAGGACGGACTGATAAACAGAGAGTTGTTTGCTCATGCCGTCGAAGTGCTTGTGATCGTACTTTCGCCGTTTGCGCCTCACATTTGTGAAGAAATGTGGGAGGCGCTCGGTCATGACTTTTCGATTTCGGAAGTGAAATGGCCTGAATACGATGAGTCCGCCCTCATTTTGAAGACGGTGGAGATCGTCATTCAGATTAACGGTAAAGTTAGGACAAAGATGGATATACCGTCCGACATGTCGAAGGACGGTATGATCGAGTTGGCGAGCAGGGACGAAACAATCACCGCGCTGACTGAAGGCCGGGAGATCGTTAAGATCGTGGCAGTCCCCGGAAGACTTATCAATATAGTTGTTAAGTGATAGGGGGGCAAAATGAAAGAAACCAACCAAAAAACAAGTAAGCGAAAGGCTGCGGGCAACTCCTCGGAACAGCACACGCAGACGAAGCAATCGAAACAGACAAAATCAACGGGCAAATCCGCCTCTGAAAAAAAAGGGAGAAAGACGGATTCAGCGCGCCGGACTGCCGCTTCGGGTTCAGGAAAGGCAAAGCCTTCGTCTCGGACTGATACGAAAAAGACCGTGCAGGCAAAGCCTGCGAGCCGGAAAATGTCTTCATCCGCATCGGATTCGCGTACAAATAAAAAGCCGCGCGTAAAGCTCGATACTCTTAAGATAATCCCGATAGGCGGGCTTAACGAGATCGGCAAGAACATGACCGCCATCGAATACAGGGATGAGATCGTGATAATCGACTGCGGCATGTCTTTTCCCGAAGATGATATGTACGGCATTGATGTCGTGATACCCGACTTTTCCTACATCGTAAAAAATGCCGACAAGGTGAAAGGTATCATAGTAACGCACGGTCATGAGGATCACATAGGCGGCATACCGTACATACTCACGCAGATCAGAGTACCCGTATACGCTACGAGGATTACGCTTGGCCTTATCGACAATAAGCTCAAGGAACGCGGTATAACCGCAGATCTGAGGAGCGTAACGGCGGGAGACAAGATAAGGCTCGGCTCCTTCAGCATAGAAACGATAAGGACGACGCACTCTGTAGCGGATGCCATATGCTTTTATATCGTCACACCTGCCGCAGCTCTGTTCCATACGGGTGACTTCAAGATCGACTATACGCCGATCGACGGAGAGCCGATAAATTTGCAGAAGTTCGCGGAAATCGGACAACGCGGCGTGGATATCATGCTCGCGGACAGCACTAACGCTTTAAGACCCGGCTTTACGAAATCCGAGAAGTTCGTCGGCGAAAAGCTCGACGGCATATTCGGAAGGGCAAAGGGGAGAATTATAATTGCGACGTTCTCGTCGAATGTACATAGAGTTCAGAAGATCATCGAACTGGCGGCAAAATACGGGCGCAGGTTCAGCGTATCGGGGCGCAGCATGGAAAAAGTCGTAACGCTCGCTCAGGAACTCGGATATCTCAAGATACCCCGCGGCAGCTACGTGCCGCTCGAAAATGCAAAAGATTATTCGGACAGCAAAATGGTTATCATAACGACGGGGAGTCAGGGTGAACCTATGTCGGCGCTCACGAGGATGGCAAACGATGAGCATAGAAACGTCACGATCAAAAAAGGTGACATGGTCATACTATCATCAACTCCTGTACCCGGCAACGAAAAGTCCGTATCGGGCGTCGTAAACAAGCTCTATGACAAAGGTGTGGACGTTATATACAACGAAATCGCCGATATACATGTGTCGGGGCACGCGTGTCAGGAGGAGCTTAAGCTCATACATTCGCTCATCAAGCCTAAATTTTTTATGCCGGTTCACGGCGAGACGAGGCACCTGGTCGAACACGCGAAACTCGCGGAGAGTCTCGGAAAGCCTAAGGAGAATATCTTTATACTGTCTAACGGGGATATGCTGACGGTAGACAAAAACAGTGCCGTAAAGACCGACAGCGTCGTCAGTGCGGATGACGTTCTCGTAGACGGTCTTGGTATCGGCGATGTCGGCAACGTTGTACTCAAGGACAGGAAGCTTCTTTCGGAATCGGGACTTATAATCATAGTCGCATCTATAGACAAGCGGGCCGGTGAGCTCGTTGCAGGACCGGATATCGTCTCGAGGGGGTTCGTTTATGTCAAGGAAAACGAAGATCTCATAAATAAAGCGAGAAGTGTCGCGGAAAGAGCCATATCGGACTGTCTGCGTGACGGGAGCTGTGATTGGAACGATCTGAAAGTATCCGTACGTGAGGAAATGAGGCGATTTATCTCAAAGACAACTCGGAGAAGTCCGATAATACTTCCCATATTCATGTATGTATGAAATTATTGTTAACCGGACGGATGTTTGATATAATATGTTTGCTATACAAATAATACAGAGAGAAAGAGAGATATAGAACATGTTAACAGCAGGTGACTTCAGAAAGGGCATTACGTTTGAGATCAACGGCGAACCGTACGTCGTTCTTGACTTCCAGCACGTTAAACCGGGCAAGGGTGCGGCTTTTGTAAGGACAAAGTATAAGAACATCATTACAGGCGCTACGCGCGAGGAGGCTTTCAATCCGAGCGACAAGTTCGAAAACGCCATGATTGAGACGAAGCAGATGCAGTATCTTTACAACGACGGCGAGCTTTATTATTTCATGGATACCGAAACGTACGAGCAGATTCCTTTGGGACAGGATCAGGTGGAGGATGCGATAAAGTATCTCAGAGAAAACGATATGGCCACGATCAAGTTCTTCAAGGGCAGCGCATTTCTCGTCGAAGCGCCGAACTTCGTGAATCTGACCGTTACGGAGACAGAACCGGGCGTCAGGGGGGATACGGCAACGAATGTTACCAAGGCTGCGACCGTCGAGACCGGCGCAGTAGTGCAGGTGCCTATTTTTATCAACGAGGGCGAAAAAATCCAGATCGACACGAGAAGCGGCGAGTATCTCGGAAGAGCCAAAGAGTAAGCGATAAATACATTTTTCTGATCAAGCAGCAGAGGAACGCCGAGGCGTTCCTCTGTGGTGTATTACGGGGAGAACACATTTGAAAAAAGTCATAACAGCAATACTTATAATTGTCATTGCGGCGGTGGGGGCAGGCGCTTATGCATATCACTATATCTCCGGCATAGATGCGCCTTATGACGCTTCCGACGATTCATCCCGGAGTGTCACCATAGAACAGGGAGCGACGACAAAG
Organism: uncultured Clostridia bacterium; assembly: GCA_938046095.1. Taxonomy (GTDB): domain Bacteria; phylum Bacillota; class Clostridia; order Peptostreptococcales; family Anaerovoracaceae; genus Eubacterium_B. The sequence continues at coordinate 159,987 of CALIXS010000013.1, read as the reverse complement.
GACATAGCAGGCATCCTCGAAAGCGAAGGGATTATAGGGAGCGCGCGCAAATTCAATATCTTTTCGAGGCTCAATGAATATGACGGGAAATTTCAGGCGGGGACGTATTTTCTTTCGCCGTCCATGACCCTTAAAGAGATAGCGGATACGCTTTCGAACGGCGATACGGTAACGCTAAAGTTTACGATACCCGAGGGATATACCCTCGCCAAGATATCGGAGAAGCTTTCCGAATCCGGTATCATCGATAAATCGAAATTCGACGCTTTGATCGCACAAGGTGATTTTAATTATGATTTTCTGAAAACCGCGGTACAGGACGGCAGAAAGCTCGAAGGATATCTTTTCCCCGATACGTATGCGCTGCCTGCCGGATCCGACGAAAGGGCAATAATCAATGCGATGCTTTCACGCTTCGGCGAGGTGTTCAATGACGAATATAAGTCAAAAACCGAGCTGCTCGGAATGTCCGTCAACGAGATCATAACGGTTGCATCGATAATAGAATGTGAGGCATCTGTGGAAAGCGACAGGCCCATAGTTGCAAGCGTAATCTATAACAGACTCCGGACAGGCATGACGCTCGGCATGGATTCCACGATCCACTATATCCTGAACAACGCCGAGGGCGAGCTGACGTACGATGATCTTGCAATAGAGTCGCCGTACAACACATACGTCAATCAGGGACTTCCGCCCGGTCCGATATCGTGTCCGGGCGAAAGTGCCATCAAGGCTGCGCTGTATCCTTCGGATACAGACTACCTGTACTTTGTTCTAAGCGACAAGGGTGACGGTACAATGGCGTTTTCCGAGGATTACGAAACTTTTCTCAAGGACAAGGAAGCTTATTACGCTTCTATACAGTGATGAGTGCGGATAAAGACTTTATAGACGGCTTTTACCGGCCGATGTGGCCGGATCTTTATGAGCTCAGGAAGGAAGCCGAACGCGAATACATACCGATAATCCGCCGTGATACCGAAATGTTCCTGAACACTGTGCTCGCCTTAATCAGACCGAAGATGATCCTTGAGATCGGATCGGCAATAGGGTACAGCGCCGTATTTTTTGCTCGAAGCTGTCCCGGAGCAAATATATATACAATAGAGAAGAACCGATATGCGTACAGTGCGGCGTGCTCGAATATAATGCGATTCGGTGTCTCGAAAAGCACTGAATGCATTTTGGGTGACGGCGCCGAGGCGGTGTCATGTCTCAGGAAGCGCATGATACTCGGGTTTGATTTTATTTTTATCGACGCGTCGAAGAGCAGATATAAAGACTTCCTCGATGCTTCGCTAACTGTAGCAAGACCGGGTGCTGTGATTTTCTCGGATGATATACTTCAGCACGGCTATACTGCATCGCCTGATGCGGGCAACGGAGGAAAGCACAGGACGAACAGCCGAAAGATGAACGAGTATCTCGGGTATATATGTGAAAGCGCTTTTCTCGACACGTCTCTTCTTCGGGTTGGAGACGGGCTGGCGATCAGCATATACAAAGGATGACTGTATTTTGAAAACCATGGAACTTCTGGCTCCGGCCGGCGATATGGAAAAACTGAAAACGGCGATAGATTTCGGTGCGGATGCGGTCTATTTCGGCGGTAGGGCATTCAGCCTCAGAGCCGGAGCCGGCGGGCTTGATACGGATGAGATAAAAGAAGCGCTCGGATATGCGCACGGTAAAGGGCGCAAATGCTATCTGACTGTCAATATTTATGCGCATAACGAAGATATCGGACCTCTCAGACACTACCTCGCATCTGTAAGAGCTCTCGGTATAGACGGATATCTCGTTTCCGATCCCGGCATAATAATGATGATAAAAGAGATCATACCCGACGCCGTGATTCATCTGTCTACTCAGGCGAATATGACGAATTACGAGACGGCACGCTTTTGGTACGATTTCGGCGTAAAAAGGCTCGTACTCGCGAGAGAGCTGTCGCTCGCCGAAATAAGGACGATCAGGTCACATATTCCGTCCGATATGGAGCTTGAGGCATTTGTTCACGGTTCCATGTGCATATCGTATTCCGGCAGGTGTCTGCTCAGCAGCTTTATGACAGGACGTGACAGCAACCGCGGAGCGTGTGCACACCCTTGCAGGTGGCAGTACGTACTTGAGGAGGAGAAAAGGCCGGGCGAATATTTTCCTGTCGAAGAAGACGGCAGAGGGACATATATAATGAATTCCAACGACCTTTGTATGGTTAAGCACATAGATGATCTCGCAGATGCCGGTGTATGCTCGGCGAAGATAGAGGGACGGGGGAAAAGCGCGTTTTATACGGCATGTACGGTTAACGGATACAGGATGGCAATTGACGCATACGCACGAAAAGAGTACACTGAAGATATTAAAGCAAGAGCGCTCGCCGAGGTATCCAAAGCCAGCCATCGCAATTTCACGACGGGATTCTATTACGGCAGACCGGGTGACAGGGAGCAGAATTATACATCGAGCTCATATACGAGAGAGTGGATCTTTGTCGGACTCGTCAGAAGCTATGATACTGAAACGGGCTTTGCGGAGGTGGAGCAGCGAAACAAGATGACCGTCGGAGAAGAATTGGAGATTTTCGGTCCGTACGAGGAACCGAAGCTGTTTGTACTGAACGAAATGTATGATCTTGCTACGGGCGAACCGACGGCGAGCGCGCCCCATCCTCAGCAGATGCTCAGAATCAGCATTCCGTTTCCCATGAAGAAGGGATATATGATACGGAAGAAAAAAGGAGATATAACAGATGACATCTGATCCCGGCAGCATATCTTTGTATGTGTTTATATTAGTGTTGACAGTGATAATAAATGCCGTTATAGCCGCGATGAACACGGCATTCGGCAGTGTCAATGCAAATACCGTATTCCGCAAGGCCGAGGACGAGTCGGATGTGGCGGCTCAAAGAGCTGCCTCGATTCTGCGCAAGTCGTTCAGGTGCATGTACACGAACAGGATGCTGAGCTATATACTGCTCGTATCCGGCATTCTCATTTCGACATTGCTGCCGTATAACGATTATATATCGGCGGCGCTTTATATGCTGCTGATGCTTACTATGGGAGAACTTTTCCCGCGCAAGATCGGGATACTTCACGCGGAGTCGATCGTACGAAGTATGGGCGCACTGCAGCGCGCACTCATGATCATTTTTTATCCGCTTGTTTTTCTGCTTACAGTCTTTACCGATCTGATACTCAGGATATTCAGACAGGAAACAAGGATTGAGGTGAGCAGGTATTCCGAAGAGGAGGTCATGTCTATCCTTGAAGCCGGGCAGGAGAGCGGTGAGATAAAGGAAGAGGGTAAGAAGATGATAAACAGCATCTTCGAATTTGACGACGAGCTCGCGTACGAGATTATGACCCCGAGGACCGACGTATTTATGATCGATATCAACGATCCGCCGGAGGAATATCTCGACGAACTTATGGAGCTCAGATATTCGCGTATACCCGTATGCGAAGACGAATCGGACAATGTCATCGGAATATTGCATATAAAGGATTATCTGATAAAGGCGAGAGAGGACGGCTTCGACAACGTCGACATCATGCCGATTCTCCGAACGCCTTACTTCGTACCTGAGACAAAGAATATCGACGCGCTGTTCTTCGAGCTTCAAAAGGAAAGACAGCATATAGCCATACTCATAGACGAGTACGGCGGATTCAGCGGCATCGTCACCATGGAGGACATTATAGAAGAAGTCATGGGTGATATAGACGATGAATTCGACAAATCCGAAGAGAGCTACAAGAAGATAAACGATAATACATATATTATCAACGGCAAAGAAGATCTCGACGATATAAACGACGAGCTCGGAACGAATCTCGAATCCGACAACAGTGAGACAATAGGCGGACTTATCATCGACCTTCTGGGCGAGATCCCGGGAGAGGAGGACAGGAATCGTGTTGTAAGATACAGAAATTACAATTTTACGATATTGAGAGTCAAAGAGCGTCGGATCGAAGCGGTCAGGATGGAGATACTGCAGCCTAACCGCAGTGAAGACGATGAATCGGACGAGTGAAACAGCAACAGGAGATCATTATGCCGCCGGAAACCGAAACAGGAAAAATAAGCATATCCGATGAGATGCTTACCGCTGTGATCGCAGATGCGAGCCTTTCGATAAGAGGGGTTGCGGCGATGGACGAGAGCATCATAAACAATATCAGCGTCAGCATGATCGGTTATGATATAACACATGGACACGGCGTGAGAATTTCGAGGCACGAGGGTGAGACCGTACTCGACGTATATGTGACGGTATCATACGGAACCAAGATACCGGCGCTCGCATGGAAGCTTCAGCAACGCATCAGCTGCGAGATGGAAAAGCTGACGGGTGAACACGATCCCGAGGTAAATATACATGTTCAGGGCGTAGTATGAAAGAGATATAAAATATGACGAGAACCGACGCAAGAGAATTTATGATGACAGTGGCTTTTCGCATGGATCTGACCGAGGGCTTTGATATAGATAAGGAAAAGCTTTTTCTTTCCGAAAAAGAGACCGGTAAGCAGACGCAATATTGCGAGACATGTTTTTCTTTGCTGTGCAATAAGCTGAATAATATAGACGATATGATATTATCGTATTGCCGGGGCTGGATGCCGGAGCGTATGCCGAAGACGGATCTTGCCATATTGCGCATAGCCGTCTGCGAGATGATTTATATGGACGATATACCCGATTCCGTGTCGATCAACGAGGCGGTCGAAATGGCCAAAAAATTCGGCGACGATGACTCGCCTAAATACATCAACGGTATACTGTCGTCGATAGAAAAGAATCTGAGAGCATCGGACAATGCGTGAATTTTCACTGGGGATAGATACGAGCAATTATAAGACCTCGGCGGCTCTCACGGATATGGACGGAAATATAATATGCGACGAGCGCCGACTGTTGACGGTAAAAGAAGGTGAAAGAGGGCTGAGACAGCAGGATGCTCTTTTTCAGCATATCAACGCTCTCCCGCAGGTTTTAAGGCCGGTACTCGAAACCGCAAGGCACGGTCGCATCGTTGCCGTTTCCGCATCCGATGCTCCGAGAAGAAGAGCAGGCTCATACATGCCCGTATTTACGGCGGGAGTATCGGCAGCTGAGATAATTGCCGCGATGCTCGGAGTTGAAGTGCAGTTTTTTTCTCACCAGGAAGGGCATATCGCGGCTGCGTGCCGAGGAACACTGATCGAGCATATGAGCGATTTTCTTGCGTTTCATTTTTCCGGCGGCACGACAGAGGGACTCGCTGTTACCGGTGCATCATCGGAGATCGTGGCCGGGACGAGAGATATATCGTACGGCCAGGTGCTCGACAGAATCGGGGTATTGATGGGTTTCGGTTTTCCGTGCGGTGAAACGCTCGATGCGCTCGCGAGCGGCTATATGCTCAAGAACGGCATTCCAAAGAAAAATATTCTGCCAAAGATCCGCACGAGCGACGGTTTTATCGATCTTTCGGGCCTCGAAACGGCTTTTGCAAGGGAGTTTGCAAAGAGATACACCGAAGATGACATGCTCGTGGCGTACCTCTTCATGAGAATAACCGAGAGCATGGCGGATATGACAAGAGCGGCAGCGGAAAAGACCGGTCTTAATGATGTTATCTACGCCGGAGGTGTTTCGTCAAGCTGTACGATAAGGATGCTTCTTCCCGCCATGACGTACGGTATATCAATTTGCTTCGGTGAACCGTCACTTGCGTCTGACAACGCAGTAGGGACGGCTATGCTCGGAGGGAGAAATATATGGAAATGAAAGCGGTGACAGTATCACAGCTTAACGAATACATAGGACGCGTCCTGTCGGATGATCCGCTGTTGAGCGGAGTCAGGGTAAGGGGTGAGCTTACATCCGTAAAATATCACAGCACGGGTCACATTTATTTTACGATTTCCGATGCAGGAAGCAGACTTTCCTGCTTCCTGATGTCCGACCGCGCAGGACTTTTGAAGATGCCTCTAAACGAAGGCGATCTCGTGACACTTAGCGGATATATAAGGGTGTATCAAAGAGGAGGCTATTATTCTCTCAATGTGAGAGATGTAGAATACGAGGGAGAAGGTGAAATCTCGGCAGCCTTCGAGAGACTGAAGGCGAAGCTGTCGAAGGAAGGGCTGTTTGATTCCGCTCACAAAAAGTCTATACCGCCTGCGCCCCGGACGGTAGGGCTTGTAACCTCCGGGACGGGCGCAGCGGTCCGCGATATGATAAAAATAATAACCTCGCGAACCGTATTGACGGATATAGTCGTATTTCCCGTAGCAGTGCAGGGCATCAGTGCTCCCGGTGAGATAACGGAAATGATAAACTTCCTCGACGCAGAATGGTTCGGAAGACTCGATACGATAATAGTAGGCCGGGGAGGCGGAGCTCCCGAAGAACTTCAGGCTTTCAGCGACGAGAATGTTGCGAGAGCGATATACGATTGCAGGATACCCGTGATATCGGCCGTCGGACACGAAATAGATTTTTCCATTTCCGATTTTGTCGCCGATGCGAGAGCCGAAACGCCTACAGCGGCTGCACAGATGGCCGTTCCCGATGATTCGGTGACACTTGCCGAGGCTGAAGATATGCTCACGGATATAGAGTCGAGGATGTCATCCGTTTTGATGTGCGAGATGCTTTATGCGAAAAGCATTTACGACGAGATACTGCATATCACTGAAGCGCATATCGACAGAGAAATATCATCGGCAAATCTCATGATATCATCTATACGGGCTAGGGATCCGCGTGCGATACTCGAACAGGGCTATGCCGCGGTTACAGACACATTCGGCAGGCCGGTAAGGAGTGCAGAAGAAGTTCTGAAAGGCGAGAAGATACATATCATACTTAAGGACGGCAGGCTTTGTGCTGCCGTAGAAGAGGTGACAAAATGACCGGAAAGAAAAAAATGAGTTATGACGAAGCCCGAAAAAGACTTGCCGAGCTTCAGGCCGTAATGAAAGACGAGGAGCTTTCTGTCGAGGAGGCTGTAAGACTTTGTGAGGAGGCCGAGGAATGCTATAAAGTCTGCAAGCGTATCCTTGAAGAAACGAAACAAAAGATAGAGGTATTCCGGGGAGAAGAGAGATGAGAGAAAACTACGAGGAGTATAAGGGGCTTGTAAACGACTGCCTTATAGGGTACATGCCGTACGTTGACAGCAAAAGCAGGATGCTTGCGGATGCCATGGACTATTCTCTTATGGCGGGCGGGAAAAGGCTCAGACCCGTACTTTTGCTCGCATCGTGCGAATTTGCGGGCGGGAGATCCGAAGAGGCTCTTCCTTACGCCTGTGCGATAGAATACATACATACGTACTCTCTGGTACACGATGATCTTCCCGCTATGGACGACGATGAGCTTCGTAGAGGCAAGCCTACGAATCATATGGTATACGGGGCCGGAATGGCTACGCTTGCAGGAGACGGACTGCTTAACACGGCATACGAGGTTATGATAAAAGATCTTCTGCTTCACCTCGATGACAGTACAAAGCTAAATCGCAGGATCAATGCGATGTGCACGATAGCAAAGGCGGCGGGTATAAGAGGCATGGTCGCGGGTCAGGCGGCGGATATCGAAAACGAGCGTACCGAGTGTTCGAACGAAATGCTCGAATACATACATCTGAACAAAACGGGAGCGCTTATTGAGGCGTCCGTAACGGCGGGCCTTATAATCGGCGGCGCGGACGAGGATATGATGCGAAATATGGGACAGTATGCGGAATGCCTCGGACTTGCTTTTCAGATAGCCGACGATATCCTCGACGTCAGGGGAAGTAAGGATCTGCTCGGTAAAAATACGGGTTCCGATGCGACAAAGCAGAAAACGACATACATCTCAGTGAACGGACTTGAAGCAGCCGAAGCAAAGCTCTCGGAGCTTACGGCGCAGGCTGTAAAGGCGATAGCTCCGTATTACGACAACGCGGAATTTTTCAGGGATCTTGTGATTCGCCACGAAGGAAGGACGCATTAAAAATGTCAAAAAAAATTACCGAAATGGATCTGCCCCGGGATCTCAAAAAAATGGATATTCACGGGCTCGAGCTTATGGCGGTCGCCATAAGGGAGTTTCTGATTGACAGTGTATCGGCGACCGGAGGTCATTTGGCTTCCAACCTCGGGATTGTAGAGATATCGCTCGGGCTTCACAAGGTATTTGATTCTCCGCATGACAAGATCATTTGGGATGTGGGGCATCAGGCATATGTGCACAAAATTCTCACCGGCAGAGCTCAAAATTTTGCGGAACTTCGAACCCCCGGAGGAATATCGGGTTTTCCTAAGCGCTGCGAAAGCAAGCATGATATATACGAAACGGGTCACTCGAGTACATCGATATCCGCGGCGCTCGGCCTGGCTGCAGCCCGCGAACTGAAAAAAGAAAGCGGCGAGGTTATAGCAGTCATCGGAGACGGTTCGATGACGGGAGGCCCTGCTTTTGAGGCACTGAACAACGTCAGCTTTCAGAAATCAAAGATAATAATAATCCTTAACGATAACGGGATGTCGATATCGAGAAATATCGGCGGTATGTCAAAGCATTTGAGTGAGCTTAGAACATCGGAGGGGTATAACTGCGCGAAAACGAAGATAAAGCGTGTGATAGGTTCAATACCTGTAATAGGCCCGGCACTTACGAGTGAGATAGGCGGTGTAAAGGACAGGATGAAATATGCGCTTCTTCGCGGCGGCGTAATATTCGAAGAACTCGGCGTAAAGTATCTGGGTCCCTTTGACGGCAATGATATGCAGGCGGTAGTCAACGCTTTAGCGCAGGCAAAAAAATCGAAACAATCCGTAATTATACATTTTATAACAAAAAAAGGCAAAGGATACAGACCTGCCGAAAAAGAGCCCGATCGTTTTCACAGCATAGGTCCGTTCGACCCGGAAACGGGAGCCTCGTACAATGTCAGCAAGCGTTCCTACTCCGATGTTTTCGGAGCGAAAATGCTCGACATATCAAACCGCAGGCCCGATGTCATAGGTATAACCGCTGCCATGTGCAAGGCTACCGGACTGTCGCAGATGCGCAGGATCCATCCCGATAAGGTGTTTGACGTAGGCATCGCCGAGGCACACGCCGTAATATTCGCGGCAGGCGCGGCGGCGGGAGGCTTAAGGCCGGTGGTTGCCATATATTCATCTTTCCTGCAAAGGGCATACGATGAAATAATAGAGGATGTCTGCCTGCAGAAGCTGCCTGTTACTTTTGCGATAGACAGAGCGGGAATAGTCGGCGCTGACGGCGAAACTCATCACGGAATGTTTGATCTGTCATATCTTCTTCCTATGCCGGGCATCACGGTTCTCGCACCGTGCGACGCGTTACAGTTCAAATCCATGCTCGAATTCGCCGTGATACATGACGGCCCCGTTGCAATAAGATACCCGAGAGGAACGGCGCAGCCCGGTCCGATAACGGGCAGAAAATGGGACGGCAGCAACGTATCGATGCGCGAGGGCGCCGATGTGACCATACTTGCGGTGGGAGACATGGCGATGCCGGCGATAAAAGCAGCCGACATACTCGCCGTAGACGGGATAGATGCGGGCGTTATATGCGTAGGCACGGTAAAACCGTTCGATTTTTCCTGCATACCGGATAACGATTCTTTGATCGTCACGGTCGAGGATAACTGCGTAACGGGAGGTTTCGGCGAAATGACCGCCGCGGCTCTTTCGGGCAGAAGCGTGCTTACACTCGCTTTGCCATGCAAATTCATCGAACACGGCGATGTCGATTACCTGTTCAGAAAATACGGTCTCGATGCGGACGGTATCGCTGACGGCATAAGGAGAAAACTTGAAAGAACGGCTTGATGTACTTCTTGTACGGAACAATTTTTTTTCATCGCGTGAACGCGCTAAAGCGGCTGTAATGGAAGGGCATATTTATGTAGACGGCCGCATCAGTGATAAGCCCGGAACTTTGACCGATACGAAAGCCGAAATAATCGTCAGAAAAGACACATGTCCTTTTGTAAGCCGCGGAGGGCTTAAGCTGCTCAAAGCGATAAACTCTTTCGGCATAAATCTTGAAGGCAGGACGTGTATGGATATCGGTGCCTCGACGGGGGGCTTTACCGACTGCATGCTTCAGCACGGAGCGGCGAAGGTTTATGCCGTTGACGTGGGGTACGGACAGCTCGCATACAGCCTCAGAAACGATCAGCGGGTTGTCAATATAGAAAGGTGTAATTTCAGATATTTCGATACGGACAGCATAGGACAGTCGATAGATTTCATGAGCATCGACGTTTCGTTCATATCACTGAAGCTCATATTCCCCGTCGCGGTCAGAATGCTTAAAGACGCCGCCGCGATGACAGCTCTGATAAAACCTCAGTTCGAGGCGGGACGCTCACAGGTGGGCAAAAATGGTGTCGTACGGGATGTAAGTATAAGAGAACAGGTTATTTCGGACGTAATAGGCTTTGCCGCCGATTCCGGACTTACTGCGCGCGGTCTTGATTTTTCTCCGATAACCGGTGCGAAGGGCAACGTCGAATTTCTTTTGTATCTTAACAAAGGAGATAATATAGGTTATAATATTGATGCCGATTGTATACACGATGTGGCTGTACGCTCGCAGAGCGAGCTCGGTTAATATTAATATTTCTTTGTGATTTCAGAAGGAGACTCAAGGTAATGAAATTTTCAAGCAGAGTAGAGGAAATGCAATTTTCGCCGATCAGGAAATTCAATCCGATCGCTGCCAAGGTAAAGGCCGAGGGCAAGAAAGTGTATCATCTCAACATCGGACAGCCCGATGTTGAGACACCGGAATGCTTTATGGACGCCATCAGAGCATATGACGCGAAGGTCATCAAGTACGCCGAATCGGGCGGCATCCCGGAGCTTCAGGATGCTGTTGTCGATTACTTCAAAGAGTACGGCATCGACTACGAAAAGGGCGATCTTATCGTTACCAACGGAGGCTCCGAGGCACTTACGATGGCTTTCCTCGCTCTTGTAGATCCGGGCGATGAGATCATTATTGCGGAGCCGTTCTATACGAATTACAATACATTTCTCCAGACTTCCGGCGGTTCGATCAGACCTATCACGACAAAGGCCGAGGACGGTTTCAGGTATGCCACCAGAGAGCAGATCGAGCCGCTGATCAATGAGCACACGAGGGCAATCTGCTGTATCACGCCGGGGAATCCTACGGGCAATGTCCTTACAAAGGATGAGATGCTCACCATATGCCGGATTGCAAAAGAGCACGACATCATGATCATTGCCGACGAGGTGTACAGAGAGTTTACATATGACGGCAGAGAGGTGACCTCGTTCGGCATGTTCCCGGAATATGCGGATCACGTTATAATCGTGGACTCCGTATCAAAAAGATTTTCCGCGTGCGGCGCAAGGGTAGGTGTTCTCGCCTCAAAGAACAGGGAGTTTATGAGCAATGCCATGAAGATAGCACAGGCGAGGCTGTGCGTAGCTACAATCGACCAGATCGGCGCTGCGCAGCTTTTCAGAATGCCGCGAGAATATTATGCTCAGGTAAGGGATGAGTACTGCGCGAGAAGAGATGCCGTCTACGAGGAGATGAGCCGGATCCCGGGTGTCGTATGCCAGAAGCCGGGCGGAGCTCTTTACATGACTGTGAAGCTTCCTGTCGATAACGTCGAGAAATTCCTCGTATTCATGCTTGAGGAATTTGAGGACAACGGCGAAACGGCGATGTTTGCGCCTGCCGAAGGCTTCTATGCGACAGAGGGGCTCGGCAGGGACGAAATACGCATTGCATTCTGTCTGAACCAGCATGATATGAGAAGAGGAGCCGAGCTCATCAGACTCGGCATTGAAGCCTACAACAAGAAGCAGGGAAAGTAACCTGTAAGGATTTAACTCATTTTCGGGCAGCGGCCGTTACGGTTCGCTGCCTGAAAATTATCCGGAGGATTTGTTCAATGAAACTGTCACCGATGATGCAGCAGTACTTTGACATAAAAGAAAAATACAAAGATTGTATCTTGTTTTACAGAGTCGGAGACTTTTATGAGATGTTTTACGATGACGCCCATCTGGCATCGCGCGAGCTCGAGCTCACTTTAACAGGTAAACAATGCGGTCAGGAGGAACGTGCGCCGATGTGCGGCGTGCCGTATCATGCCGCTGATACATATATACACCGCCTCGTCGAAAAGGGGCATAAGGTCGCTATATGCGAGCAGACCGAGGACCCGGCTCTCGCGAAAAGCCTCGTTGCGAGAGATGTCATCAGGATCGTGACTCCGGGAACCCTGACGAGCGAAACGATGCTCTCGGAAAACGAAAATAATTATCTCGCAGCGCTGTATTACGGAAGTGACGGAATGGCGCTCGCTTACTGCGATATATCGACGGGCGAGCTTGCCGCGACGGAGGAGCGGGAGACGGCGAAGACTATCGCCGATATGACGGACGTTCTCGTGCGCCTCGGCGTAAAGGAGGTTATATTATCGCGTTCATTTGAAGAAAAATACGGCGCATCACGCGTAAAGGACGCTGTGAACGCGTACACGGACATAAAAGATGACGATTATTTCTCCCGCATGGCGGCAGAAGATATATTGAAATCGCAGTTCGGAAAGGGCGCTGCGGGTATGACGGGGCTTGCAGACCGCACTGCTGCAATGTCAGCGCTCGGCGCGCTTCTCTCGTATCTGCTCGATACCCAGAAGCAGTCGCTTTCGCAGCTGAAGCCGTGCGTCTATTTCGACACGGGCTCCGGCATGTCTCTCGATAAAGCGACGCTCAGAAATCTCGAAATAACGGAGACGCTGTACGACAAGCAACTTGACGGTTCACTGCTCGGCATACTCGACAGGACGTGTACGGCGATGGGTGGAAGACTTCTGAAAAAATGGCTCAGAGGACCGCTCAATAACGCCGATGAAATAAACCGCAGGCTCGATGCGGTAGCCGCGGCAGTTTCAGATCCTCTGATGGAAAATGAGCTCAGGACTGCTCTGAAGCAGGTGTATGACTTTGAGCGGCTTGCGGCGCGGATTGCCTCGGGAAGTGTGTGCGGCCGTGATATGCTCGCCCTGAAACGTTCCGTTTCAGTTCTCCCGGACATAAAGGAAGCTCTCAGCATGGCAGATGCTCCGCTCCTCGCGGATATATCGGGCGGTATAGCAGATCTCGGCGATATAGAGGAGCTGATAGCGTCATCCATATCTGAGGATGCTCCGTTTACGATAAAAGAGGGAGGGCTTATTTGTGAAGGTTTTTCCGCAGAGCTCGACGGACTTAAGGCATCGATAAAGGATGCCAAGGAATGGATTGCGGGTCTTGAGCCGCGCGAGAGAGAGCGCACGGGAATAAAAACGCTCAAGGTGGGGTATAACAAAGTTTTCGGATACTATATAGATGTTACGCGCGCAAATGCCGAGCTCGTACCCGACGATTATATAAGAAAGCAGACGCTCGTAAACAATGAACGTTACATAACACCCGAGCTCAAGGAAACGGAAAATCTTGTGATGAATGCCGAGACGAAGATAAACAGGCTCGAGTATGAGATATTCTGCGAAATCAGAGAGAAGATAAAAGCGAGAGTAAGGGATATACAGGACACCTCCGATGCCGTGGCTGTTCTCGATGTTCTCTGTTCTTTTGCGAATGTAAGCAACAGATACAACTACACGAGGCCGGAGGTCGACACAGGCAGCGAGCTTATCATCGAAGGCGGGCGCCATCCCGTAATAGAGCAGACTGATAAGGTTTTGTTCGTATCGAACGATACGTATCTCAATAACTCCGACAGCAGCCTCATGATAATAACAGGCCCTAACATGTCGGGGAAATCGACTTACATGCGACAGACCGCCCTGATCGTTCTGATGGCTCAGGCGGGCTGTTTTGTGCCTTGCACGAGAACGCGCATCGGAGTGGTGGACAGAATTTTTACGAGGATCGGTGCATCCGACAATCTGTCGCAGGGGCAGTCGACCTTTTACGTCGAAATGAGCGAGCTTTCGTATATTCTTAACTGTGCTACCGAAAGAAGCCTTATTATCCTCGACGAAATAGGACGCGGTACGAGTACGTACGACGGGCTTTCGATCGCATGGGCATGTGTAGATTATCTGTGCCGCGAGAGGACGCATATACGGACACTTTTTGCGACGCATTATCACGAACTTACAGATCTCGAGGGAGCGCTTGACGGTGTAAAAAACCTTAACGTCGATGTTTCCGAAGCTGCAGGAGAGATAGTATTCCTTCACAGGATTGTACCGGGTGCCGCAAGCAAAAGCTACGGAATACACGTCGCAAGGCTTGCGGGAGTACCGAAAAGTCTTCTCGACGATGCTCAGAGCAAACTGGATGCGCTCGAGTCGGGCAATATCGAAATAAGGCGGGCCGCGACCCCGGAGAAGGCCGAAGACGGCGAACAACTGTCGCTTTTTGTGCCGGGTCCGGTTGAGGAGCTCGTAAAAAAGCTGCGGGAACTTGACCTTATGGAAGTAAAGCCGTCACAGGCGATCGGCATCCTTGAAGAGCTTAAGGAGCATATAAAATGATAAACATATTGGAAAAAAACGTGGCTGATAAGATCGCGGCAGGCGAGGTGATAGAAAGGCCTGTTTCGATAGTAAAAGAGCTCGTCGAAAATTCGATAGACGCCGGAGCGTGCGGCATAACCGTAGAGATTAAGCGCGGCGGCAGAGAGCTGATACGTGTGACGGATGACGGCTCAGGCATACCGGCGGACGACGTGCCTAAGGCATTTTTCCGCCATGCGACGAGCAAAATAGTAAAGGCCGAGGACCTCAGAAGCCTTATGACGCTCGGCTTTCGCGGCGAAGCGCTCGCAAGCGTAGCCGCGGTGACGAGAACGGAGATGATAACGAAAGCGCGCGGCAGCAAGTTGGGAACGAGGATCGTCATTCACGGCGGAGAAATACTTACAAAGGAGCCTGTCGGCTGTCCCGACGGGACGAGCCTCATTATAAGCGATCTCTTTTATAACACGCCGGCACGTGCAAAATTTCTCAAAAGCGAGGCGGCGGAAACTTCTCTGATTATAGACACCGTATCGAGAATAGCCCTTACGAAACCGTCTATACGGTTTACGCTGATGAGCAACGGCAGGAACGTATTCACTTCGAACGGTTCGGGAAGCCTGTCCGCGGCCGTTATACAGGTATTCAGGGAAAGCGACTACAAAGAGCTCGTTCCTTTTGATTTCAAAACGGGCTCTCTTCGCATCTACGGATTATTGTCGCGTGCAACATTGACGCGCACCAACAGAAGAAGCCAATACTATTTTGTAAACGGCAGAGTTGTCAGCAGTAAAACGCTCGAAAAGGGAGTGGACGCAGGATACAAAGAACGTATATTCGAGGGACGGTATCCGATAGCTTTTATTTTTGTCGAGACGGATCCTAAAGATCTCGACGTCAATATACACCCGAACAAAAGAGAGGTAAGGTTTGACGACGACGTCAAAGTGACCGGTGCGGTGGCGGAAGCGATTTTCGCTGCGCTCGCCGAAAAGGGTGCGGTTCCGAAAGCATTAGATAATTATAAAGTCGCCGAGCCCGAAGATGATTATAAAACCCATCAAGTCGACATAAAACAATTCCTGTCGACAAAGCGTGAGGCAAAATTTATTGAGGACGTTAACCGAAATGAATTTCTTTCTTGGGATTCGCAAGATAATAAAGACAATATCGGCTGTAACGACGAGTATCACGAGGATGTTTATTCAGGTCCGTCATCGTATGATGACGGAGTTTCGGTTAAATCCGCCGTATCTTTGCCGTCAGGAGAGGATTTTGATATATGCGAGCCTTTGAATAGGCCTTTCGATATAGATGATATATGCATAGGGGATATATTTTTCGGTACATATATATCCGCAACCGACGACACATGCCTTTACCTTATAGACCAGCATGCCGCCCACGAGCGCATCAACTACGAAAAATTCGTGGGCGCCTACTTGTCATCGAAAAAGACGAGCCAGCTTTTGCTGACGCCTCTGTCCTTCGATATACCGACAGAGGTGACGGACGATTTGTGGATCGCGGAGCTTGAACGAATAGGATATGAAATAGAGGAATTCGGAGAAAGGACGTACCTTATCAGAGCGATCCCGGGACGGATGGATATGAGCGAGGCAGAAAGCTTTGTCAAAGCTTTTCTTGATGCTTACGTGGACGGCGAAACGATTAAAAACAAAATTGTGATAGATAAGCTCATCACAAAGGCGTGCAAGGCCTCCATCAAAGCACACGACTACATTTCGCATGAGGAGGCGCTTAAGCTGATCGATGAACTCAAGAAATGCCGTAATCCGTTTTCGTGTCCGCACGGGCGGCCGACATTTGTCCGGTTTACGCAATACGATCTGGAACGTATGTTCAAAAGAATACAGTAGGTGTATAATATGGATAAACTCATAGCAGTCATAGGACCTACCGCAGTCGGAAAAACGGCCGTTTCAGTCGGCATAGCCGAAGAGCTCGGCTGCGAGATCGTATCGTGCGATTCAATGCAATTGTACAGGTTCATGGACATCGGAAGCGCGAAGCCTTCACCGGAGGAGCTTTCGAGGGTCAGACATCATCTCGTAGGCGAAATCAACCCGGATGAACGCTTCAGCGTTGCGATATACCGTGATCTCGCTTCTGAAGCGATAAGGGATATAATTTCGCGGGGCATTACGCCGCTAATAGTCGGCGGGACAGGTCTTTATCTCGATTCGATACTGTATGACCTCGATTTTTCCGCCGAGCCGTCCCCGGACAGCATCAGGGACGAGCTTTATGCGTACGCCGAAAAGGAGGGGCCCGAAGCTCTTTACAACGTGCTCGCCTCAGAGGATGCCGAGGCTGCCTTGCGTATACATCCGAACAACACGAAACGGGTCGTGCGTGCTATCGAGGCGGCGCGTGCGGGCCGCGGTATAGCAGATTTTTCGGATGTAAAGACGAAAGGCAGGCGTTTTGACGCGACACTCATAGGTCTCTTCAGAGACAGAGCCGAACTTTATGGGCGGATCGACCGGAGAGTTGACAATATCATAGAATGCGGTCTCGAGGATGAGGTCCGGCGCCTTATGGATATGGGGCTTGACGAAGATGATATCTCGATGAAGGGCATCGGATATAAGGAAATGACAGCTTACATCAAAGGCGTTCTGACGCTCACGGAGGCTGCCGATCTGATAAAGAAGAATACGAGACATTATGCCAAAAGACAGGAAACGTGGTTCAGGCGTTATGACGACTGCGTGCGTTTTGATATAACGGGTATGGATGACAGTGAAGCTTTGAGGGGAGTTCTCCAATGGCTCAAAAAAAGGTTATAGTTCACAACAAAAGCGACCGTCCTGACAATATAGTCGAACGCGAAGCGCGGGTTTACGAGGAATGCACCGGCATCGAAAACGAGCTGCCTAAATTTCTGCGCGGTTTTTTTATTTATCTGCGCGGCAATGTTTTGCCTATGACGCGGCTTGCATACCTGCACGATATAAAGTTTTTTTGTGAATATCTGATACGCGAAACAGCTCTGACGCAGGCGAGTGCCGCAAACAATATCAGGCTGTCCGATTTTGCCGGTATCAGGGCTGCGGATATAAATGTTTTTATCGATTACTGCCGCCATTATACCGTCGATGACGGCAAAGGGACAGCGACGGTATACGAAAACAGCAGCAAAACGCTGGCGCGCAAGAAATCATCGCTTTCGGTGATGTTCAAACAGCTGTATCGCGATGAGCTTCTTAAAAAAAATATAACTGACGGATTTGATCCGATTCGCGTTCCGAAGGCCGGGGAAAGAGAGATAAAAGCGCTCCATGACGATGAGGTCATGATAATGCTCGATGCGGTGAGCACGGGGGCAGGGCAGACGAAGCACGAAAAGGCTTATTGGGAGAAAACAAAAAAACGCGACAAGGCCATTCTTATACTGTTTCTGACATACGGTTTAAGGCTGTCAGAGCTTTGGCAGCTCAATCTCAGTTCTTTCAATTTCGGCAGAGGGGAGTTCAAGATTTACCGCAAGAGAGGCAAAGAGAGCATCATGCCTCTTAATGACAGTGTAACTGCCGTCGTTCATGACTATATAGATAACGAACGCAAAACGGTGCATCCCGACGAGGAAAACGAAGATGCTCTTTTCCTCTCGCTTCAGGGAAAACGCATGACGGAGCGTCAGCTCAGACAGCTTGTAAAAAAATACACCTCAATCGCGCTCCATACGTCGCGTGACGCGGGATACAGCCCTCATAAGCTGAGAGCTACTGCAGCAACGAGTCTTATAGGAAGAGGCAATTCAATATACGATGTTGCGACGCTTCTTGATCACGAGCAGGTGACTACGACGCAGCTCTACGCGAGGCAAAAGGAGGGCGTCAAGCGCAATCTCGTCAAAGACATGGAGTGGGAGAAGGAAAGGGTCAAAAAATAAAATATTATGGATAATACGGCCAAAACATACTTGAAACAAACTTTCGGAATACAGGATTTTATCTCGGATGTAGTCGCGGAAGCCGAAAGGGATATACAGAAACAGTTTGACATACTCGACGGGATACTCGAGCTGAATCAGCTTCGCGTCATAAAAGCCTTTCAGGACAACAGGATATCTGACACGCATTTTGCATGGAACACCGGCTACGGCTACGACGATGCCGGCCGCGATGCCGTTGAACGCGTCTACGCAGACGTTTTCGGCGGCGAAAAGGCTCTCGTGAGAATAAATATAGTTAACGGTACTCACGCTCTTGCGATAACGCTGTTCGGACTGCTGAAAGCCGGAGATGAGCTTATATACGCGACGGGCAGGCCGTACGATACACTCGAAGAGGTAATAGGCATACGTGGAAGCGGGATGGGCTCGCTTATAGACAACGGCGTTATTTACAGGCAGACAGAACTGACGGATGACGGCGGGATAGACAAGCAGGCTCTGAGGAGTTCAATATCAGATAAGACTAAGATGGTTTCGATACAGCGGTCTATGGGATACGGTTGGCATATTCCAATTACCGTAAACCAAATTGCCGAAACAGCCGCTTTTGTCCACGAAATCAATCCGGATATCATAATAATGGTGGACAATTCTTATGGAGAATTTGTGACTTCCGCCGACCCCGTCGCCGTCGGCGCCGATATAATGGCAGGCTCTTTGATAAAAAACCCGGGCGGAGGGATCGCACTTTCCGGAGGATACGTATGCGGAAGAGCGGACCTTGTAGAAAAGGTCGCGTACAGAATGACATGCCCCGGTATCGGAGCCGAATGCGGTCTTACTTTCGGACAGACGCGCGGCATTCTTCAGGGACTTTTTTTCGCTCCCAAGGTGGTAAACGGCGCGGTCAAGGGCGCTTTGCTCTGCGGCCGCGCATACCAGAAGCTCGGCTACGAAATATGCCCGGATATTGATGTGCGGCGCAGTGACATAATACAGGCCGTCAGACTGGGCGATCCCGATTCCGTTGTGGCGTTCTGTGACGGCATACAAAGAGCGGCACCGATAGATTCTCACGTCACTCCGGTGCCGTGGGCAATGCCGGGCTACGAGAACGACGTAGTGATGGCTTCCGGCGCTTTTGTTCAGGGTTCTTCCATAGAGCTTTCCGCCGACGCGCCGATACGTGAGCCGTATAACGTTTATTTTCAGGGAGGACTCACATATCAGCATGCCAAATTCGGCGTTCTTAAATCGCTCAATGCTCTTTACGAAAAAGGTCTTCTTAAGGGATATGAAAAGAGGTAAATTATCCGACAAAACAAAAATGACACGGTCAAAAATGATACTTACGATACTGAAATTCGTCGTTCTTATCGTGATTGTCCTCGGACTGCCGACATATATACTTTTTTTCAGGCGCGATATTCTCGATAAATACAACTCGCTCGAAGCCGCCGCTGCGTTTTTCAGGCTCCACCACGCCCGAAGCGCCGTTATTTACATGGCCGTACAGATACTGCAGATCATTATATGTGTTATACCGGGACAGTTCTTCCAGATAGTCGCCGGCATGACGTTCGGCTTTTTCATGAGCCTCCTGTATTCTCTGACCGGCGCATTTATAGGCACCACTGCGACTTATTTGCTCGCCGACGTACTCGGAAGGGATGCTCTCAGGCTTATCTTCGGCAGCGAAAAAATGAGTTATTACGTTGAACGCCTCAACAGCAGGAGAGGACTTACCATCATTTTTCTGCTTTATTTGATACCCGGATTGCCTAAGGATATATTGGGATATGCCGCCGGAGCTTCGGATATAAAATATAAGCCGTTCATCATAACTTCACTCGTAGGGAGGACTCCCGCGATGTGCGCGAGCATACTCGCAGGCTCTCTCTATATGTCCGGACGCTACAAACTCCTTGCATTCATCGCGGCCATAGTGATTGCAGCGTTTATCATATGCGTTATAAAAAGAAAAAAGATAAGCAGCCGGATCGATTCTTTTTACAAAAAAATATCAAAATAAAAGAACAAAAGTTCATATTTGACTTGACGCTAAACTTGTGTTCTGATATTATATAAAAAACGAACATGCATTTGTTTTTTTATATAAGAAAGAGGTATGTAACATGTTCAGAAAGTACAGAATAGCATCCAAGGTCAGGTTTACTATATTCACATCGGTTCTTCTTATCATCATATTCATGTGTCTCGCTACGGTATTCGGAACGAGCGGAGTTTCCGGTACAAGCACTGAATCATACCGCACCGTAACCGTTGCATCGGGTGATACGCTCTGGTCGATAGCCGGTGCATATTCCGATAACGACACGGATATACGCAAGCTTGTTTACGAGATATCCAGGCTGAACAGCCTGAAAGCGGACGAGCTGACGGTCGGTATGCAGCTTATGATACCTGCATAACAATATCTTAGGGGATACCGGCATTACACCGGCAGGTGGGCATTTTTAAAGCTTAAATTTGCGTTTTAGGCGATTTTATTTGCCGCGTCGATATATATATCCTTTATAAAACAAGCGGAAAATGCCTTTTTTTACTTCAGTGCCTAAAATTGAACACGAAGAGGACACCGTCGTGAATAATGTTATCCGTTATCTGAAGTAATTTACCGCCGATCTGAACATTCCCATATCGAAGTTTCCGGGAACGTTCTTATATAGATTTTTCCCGATCCTTTCCGAATGTCCCATCTTACCGAGAATCCTTCCGTCCGGTGATGTTATACCCTCAACAGCGGAATATGACCCGTTCGGATTGAACTGTATATCTCCCGTCGGACGCCCCCTGAGGTCGACGTACTGCGTTATTATCTGACCGTTTTCGGCGAGCTTTGCGATAAGCTCCTCTGATGCGACAAATCTGCCTTCACCGTGTGATATAGGTATGGTGTATATATCTCCCGGCTTTGTCTCGCTCATCCAAGGTGATTTATTTGAACATACTCTCGTACGTATGAGCTTTGACTGATGGCGCCCTATGGCATTATATGTTAGCGTCGGATACGTCTCATCAGTATCGGATATCCTGCCGAACGGTACGAGTCCGAGTTTGATGAGAGCCTGAAACCCGTTGCAGATACCTGCCATCAGGCCTTCACGCACATCGATCAGTTCGTTTACCGCTTCCGTTATCTCAGGATTTCTGAAGAATGCGGTTATAAATTTTCCTGAGCCGTCAGGCTCGTCACCTCCCGAAAATCCCCCCGGAATAAAAATCATCTCGGAATCCCGGATTTTAGCGGCAAATTTTTCGACGGATAAAGCTACGGCTTCAGGGCTCAGATTGTTTATGACGAATATTTCCGGCTCGGCTCCTGCGTCACGGAATGCCTTTGCAGAGTCGTATTCGCAGTTCGTACCCGGGAACACAGGTATGAGCGTCTTAGGAGTCTTTTTTATATATGTCGCACATAGAGGTTTCGTTTCGGGATACGTAAACGGCGTCGTATCGATATCCGCCGGCTTTATATTACAAGGGTATATCGGTTCGAGCTTCGATTCATATGCATCGTTTATTTCGTACATCGTGACTGCAGCTCTGCCGAGGCTTATCTTGCGGTTGGCTGATGTACGTCCGAGAAGTCTGTAATCGTCCATTAAGATGTCTTTTGCATCTTTTTTGAGCTCAACTATGAAGGACCCGTGTGAGAGGCCGAATATTTTAGCATCCGTCATATTCTCATCGTATTCAAATCCGAGCGCATTTCCCATGCACATCTTCATCACGGCCTCTGCTATGCCGGCGTGACCCGGGGTAAATATCGAAAGTGCTTCGCCCGAAGTGACAAGCCCGCTGACGATACCGACATTTTTTTTAAACGAATCCGTATCGGGAAGCCCCTGCTCGGTCACTTCCGGCTCGAGCAATATAACATCATGCCCCAGTCCCTTGAACTCCGAAGACAATATCCTGTCCGCTTTGCATGTCGTTACAGCAAATGATACGAGAGTCGGCGGAACATCTATATCTTCAAAGCTTCCGCTCATCGAGTCCTTACCGCCTATTGCCGCAATACCGAGATCTCTCTGGGCGCTGAAGGCTCCGAGAACAGCGGCAAGCGGCTCGGCCCATCTTGTGCCGTCATGCCCCGGCTTCTTGAAGTATTCCTGAAATGTCAGGTATATATCCCTGCATTCGGCTCCGGTCGCTATAAGCTTTGCTACAGAGCCGAGAACGGCAAGGTATGCGCCCTTGTACGGATCTGCGCTCGTAATATAAGGATCGTAGTCCCACGCCATTACGGAACATGTGTTCGTATCACCCTTTTCCGATGGTATCAGATTTACCATGGCAAGCGTCGGGGTTCTCTGCCTGAGGCCGCCGAACGGCATAAGCACCGTGCCTGCACCTATCGTAGAATCGAAGCGTTCAGAGAGCCCGCGCTTTGAACAGGAATTGAGATCTGATGCTACAGCAAGGTATTTTTCCCTGAATGTGCCGGTAATGCTTTTGGTATAGTCATGACCCTCCGGAACGTGTATTTCTATATGTTTTTCGGCTCCGTTTGTATCGAGAAACCGTCTCGAAATATCGACTATCGCCTTTCCGTTCCAATTAAGTCTGAGATACGGCTCCTCAGTCACCTCCGCTACTGCTGTCGACTCGAGGTTTTCCTGTCGTGCGAGCTCGCAGAAGCGATCCGAATCTTCTGCGGCGACTACTACAGCCATACGTTCCTGAGACTCGCTTATGGAAAGCTCCGTTCCGTCAAGCCCCTCGTATTTCTTGGGGATCTTGTTCAGATTCACTTCAAGGCCGTCGGCAAGTTCGCCTATAGCAACGGAAACGCCGCCTGCGCCGAAGTCATTGCAGCGTTTTATAAGCCTTGCCGCCTCGGAGTTGCGGAAGAGCCTCTGAAGCTTTCTTTCTTCCGGAGCATTACCCTTCTGAACCTCTGCCCCGCACGTTTCGAGCGACTCCGTAGTGTGTGATTTTGACGATCCCGTTGCCCCGCCGCAGCCGTCGCGCCCGGTCTTTCCTCCGAGCAAAATGACGACATCTCCCGGTATAGGGTGTTCCCTCCTTACATTTGCTTGTGGAGCAGCGGCGATTACTGCACCTATCTCCATTCTTTTCGCGATATAGCCCGGGTGATATATCTCATCGACCTGCCCGGTTGCAAGACCTATCTGATTGCCGTACGAGCTGTATCCCGCCGCAGCGGTAGTTACGATTTTACGCTGCGGCAGCTTGCCGTTTATCGTTTCGCTCACGGGCTTCAGCGGATCGGCAGCACCGGTCACCCTCATGGCCGAATATACGTAGCTCCTTCCTGACAGAGGATCTCTGATAGCGCCGCCGATGCACGTCGCCGCTCCGCCGAACGGCTCGATCTCCGTCGGATGGTTATGAGTTTCGTTCTTAAATAAGATAAGCCAATCCTCATCTTTTCCGTCGATATCAACTTTGATTTTGACGGTACAGGCATTGATCTCTTCTGATTCGTCGAGGTTGTCGAGGAGGCCCTCGGATTTAAGATCAGCAGCATTTATAGTACATATATCCATCAATGTTACAGGCTTTTTTCTGCACAGCTTATCGCGCATTTTGAGATACTCCTCGTATGCTGCTGCAACATTCGGGTCTTCAAATTTTATTTTATCTATTATGGTGTTGAAGGTTGTATGCCTGCAGTGATCAGACCAATAAGTGTCTATAACCTTTATTTCGGTAATCGTTGGATCTCTGCGGAGACCCTTGAAATAATCCCGACACATCCTGAGATCGGCAATGTCCATGGCAAGTCCGTTTTTGACGAGGAATTCGGGCATCTCATCTTCAGTCATCAGATTAAAACCGTCAAGTGTTTCAACTTCCTCCGGAATATCATAGCTGACTTTAAGCGTACCCGGAAGCTCAAGAGACGCTTCTCTTGCTTCCACCGGATTTATGACGTATTTCTTTATCTGTTCTATATCCTGCGCTGTCAAAGCTCCTGACAAGATGTATATTACAGCCGTTCTTACGAACGGACGTTCTCCCTTTGAAATGAGCTGTATGCACTCTTCCGCCGATGATGCTCTCATGTCGAACTGACCCGGAAGGTATTCTGCCGCAAAGACGGTATCGCCCTCATCTGCTTTTATAGCGGCATATGTATCATCGACCTGCGGCTCTGAAAAAACAGTACGCACAGCCATGGCAAACAGCTCGTCTTCAAGACCTTCGACGTCATACCTGTTTACTATCCTCAGTGCTGTCAGCTGTTTTATGCCGAGCAGATCGCGCAGCTCCGAGAGGAGGTACGATGATTCATTTGCAAATGACGGTTTCTTTTCTACATATATCCTTTTTACCATATCAATCCTCCAGTGCCTTAAGTGCCCTGCCTCCGATATCCTTTCTGTAATACGCGCCGTTGAATTTGATGGTGTCTACGGCTTTATATGATGCATCTACGGCTTGTCGAAGGGTCTTTGCGGTACGCGTGACACCAAGTACCCTGCCGCCATCCGTCAGGAGTCTTCCGTCATCAGAAAGCTTCGTGCCCGCGAAGAATATGCCCGCATCATCGTCGGGTACCTTTATTTCGTACCCCTTCTCATATTTTAACGGATAGCCCGCAGAAGCCATTATGACGCAGCATGCCGACATGTCGGAAAAACGTATATCGGCATCACTTAGCGTTCCCTCTGTAACATGGAGGAATATATCAAAGAGATCGCTCTCCAAAAGAGGCAGTACGACCTGCGCTTCGGGGTCGCCGAACCTGCAGTTATACTCTATAACCTTAGGCCCGTCCTTTGTTATCATAAGACCGAAATAGAGGCAGCCGGAAAATCTGCGTCCCTCCCTGTTCATGGCGATCATCGTCGGAAGGAATATTTCCTCAGCGCATCTGTCCGCTATCGCTTTCGTATAATACGGGTTCGGTGCGACGGTTCCCATTCCGCCGGTGTTGAGACCGGTATCGCCGTCTCCGATGCGTTTGTGATCCATCGACGACACCATAGGGATGAGCGTGCTGCCGTCCGTAAAGCTCAGGACGGAGACCTCAGGGCCTTCGAGATATTCTTCGATCACGACGCACGCGCCGCTTTCGCCGAATTTTTTATCTCTCATCATCGAAATGACCGCTTCCTTCGCCTCATCGGGAGTTTCAGCTATTATCACGCCCTTTCCGAGCGCAAGTCCGTCCGCCTTTACCACGACCGGCGCACCGACTGTATCGATATATCCGAGCGCCATGTCGATATCGGTAAACGTCTCATAAGCGGCAGTCGGTATTTTGTATTTTTTCATAAGACCCTTTGCGAAGGCTTTGCTTCCCTCTATTATGGCGGCATCCTTGTGAGGACCAAATGTCATAACGCCGATATCCTCGAGCATGTCCGTGAGGCCGGCGACGAGAGGATCATCGGGAGCGATTACAGCGTAATCTATTTTCTGTTCCCCGGCAAAGCGAACGATCCCATCCAGATCCGTCGCTTTAATCGGGACGCACACGGCATCACGTGCTATCCCTCCGTTGCCGGGCAGTGCGTAGAGCTTATCTATCTTGGGATTGTCTTTTATTTTTTTTATTATCGCATGCTCACGGCCTCCGCCGCCAACCACCATTACTTTCATCTGCAAGCTCCTTTCGTCTCAGTGATGAAAAAGCCTCATGCCTGTAAATGCAGTTAACATATTATATTTATCGCAAATCAATATTACGTCATCGTCCCTGACCGAACCGCCCGGTTCGGCAATATATACGACACCGCTCTTATG
This sequence comes from uncultured Clostridia bacterium, assembly GCA_938046095.1. Taxonomy (GTDB): domain Bacteria; phylum Bacillota; class Clostridia; order Peptostreptococcales; family Anaerovoracaceae; genus Eubacterium_B. Next base: position 133,777 of record CALIXS010000013.1, on the reverse strand, counting down.
GGCTCTTTCTATGTTGTCTTCGAACGGGAAGAATGCGTCGCTCGCAAGCGATACACCCGTAATCGAGGCGAGGTATTCCTTCTTTTCTTCCGACGTAAAAGGTTCGGGCCTGTATCTGAAGAGATTCTGCCACGCTCCGTCGGCCAAAACATCCATATATTCATCTCCAAGATAAATGTCTGTCGCATTGTCGCGCTCAGGCCTTCCGAGGTCGTCCAGAAAAGGAAGCTCAACAGCTTTCGGCGCCTGGCGCAGGTGCCAAAGATCAGCTTTGCCTCCGGCAAGCCTCGTGCAGTGGATCCTCGACTGCTGCCCGGCACCTACGCCTATCGTCTGACCATCCTTTGCGTATGCGACGGAATTCGACTGTGTATATTTTAGTGTTATAAGTGCAACGATAAGATCGCGCTTCGCATCTGCCGTAAGGTTCCTGTTGCGTGTCACGATATTGCTGAAGGCTTCTTCGGTCACTTTGTAATCGTTGCGTTTCTGTTCAAAGGTGATGCCGTATACCTGTTTTTTTTCTGTACCGTCAGGAACGTATGAAGGATCGATCTTTATTATGTTGTAATTGCCTCTTTTTTTTTCTTTAAGAATTCTGAGCGCCCCGTCCGTATAGCCAGGTGCGATGATTCCGTCGGAGACCTCACGCTTGAGAAGCGTGGCGGTCACATCGTCGCAGACATCGGAAAGAGCCGTCCAGTCGCCGAAGGACGACATCCTGTCGGTGCCTCTTGCCCTCGCGTAGGCAGTCGCGACGGGAGAGTCGTCCAGACCTGCTATGTCGTCCACAAAACACGCTTTTTTTAGTGTATCGCTCATCTTTACGGCTACGGATGCCGACGTAGGGCTTACGTGCTTGAATGATGATGCCGCTGGAGAGCCCGTAGCTTCGCGAAGCTCGCTGACGAGCTGCCAGCTGTTGAATGCATCGAGGAAATTTATATATCCCGGTCTGCCGTTCAATATTTCTATAGGAAGGTCGGAGCCGTTTTCCATATAGATGCTCGCAGGCCTTTGATTGGGGTTGCATCCGTATTTCAGTTCAAATGATTTCATATTCGGCCTCCGTTTTTGTTGATGAGCCTGTCGGTGTATACCCCGTCGTCAAGGGAAGTATATCTGACATAAAGCGATATTTTGTTGTCGGCATCGAGCGTTTTCCAGACGGAATCGGTGAGCTCGTCGATATCGTCCGGCACCGCGACGCGTTCAGGTTCACCCTGAAAGCTCGGTACGGGGTCACCGTCGGTGATATAGGTGTGAATAAAATGTCCGAGTCCGGGCAGCCCCCTGTATTCATAAAAGTATCTGCTGCACTCACTGCCTCGGCTGTCCGTACTCTTGAGTATACTGAGCTTATACGGCGCTTTACCGTTCGAATATTCGACTATTCCGCTGATCCTCGGCGTGAAGTTGGGCGCGTCCGGCTCAAATTCGCGCGTCCTGAGCGCATCCTCGAACGTTTCCCCTCTCACCGTAAAATCCCGTATCGTATCCGTCTGATCGCCGTTTGTGACGATAAGCGCACCTTCTGTCATCCTTACAGGATAATAGATTATGAGCGCGGGATCCTTTAGCTTCGACTCATCGTAAGCCCGTATGATGATATCGTCTCCTTCTTTGACAAATACGCGGTTACGACTGTTATCCGATCTGCCGGTTATAAAGTAGGCGATGACGGAGTGTTTGCCGTCCACCGACGTTCCTATGATGATCCCCCGACCGACATAGGGGTTTCCTCCCGCGATTTCATCAAAGCTGTTGATTTCGTATACATCCATCAGATTTTACCTTTCAATATCATCTTTGATACGGTTTCTACCGCCCTCGGCAAAATAATGTGCTCAGCCTGCTCCATAACGCGTTTTTGCAGACTCTGCGGAGTATCGCCTTCTTCGACGTTAACCGCTTTCTGGTCGATTATCATGCCGCCGTCGGGTATTTCGTCGACAAAATGGACGGTGGCGCCTGTCACCTTTACTCCTCTGTCCAATGCCATCTCGTGCACGTGCAGTCCATAGGCTCCTTTACCGGAAAACGCCGGAATAAGCGCCGGATGTATGTTTATTATCCTGTTCGGGAAGCGCCTCGTAAAATCGGGTGAGAGGATTCTCAAAAAGCCTGCCAATACTATAAGGTCGATGTCTTTATCGGTCAGCACGGAGATCAGATCTTCCTCGGTGAGAAATACGTACGTCTCCACGCCCGCCTTTCTGGCGCGCTCAAGAGCATAAACGTTCGGATTCGCGGAAGCGGTCAGAACGATGTTGCCGCTTCGGATGATACCTTTTTTTTCGGCATCGAGTATCGCCTGCAGGTTTGTACCTCCGCCCGAAACGAGTACTGCTATTTTACATCGGTCGTTCAACATAGTATAACGCTTTCCTCCGATTTTACGACGGTGCCGAGGCGGTATGCCTCTATGCCGTTCGCTCTGAGAACGGCAACGGCCTTATCGGCGCTTTCCGGTGATGTGACCGCCGTCATACCCACGCCCATGTTAAACGTGTTGAACATATCGTGCTCGGAAATGTTGCCCCTCTTTGCGATGAGGTCAAAGACAGGAGGAATCCTGACGTTTTTTATGCTTATCATCGCTGCAAGGCCTTCGGGAAGGCTTCGCGGAATGTTCTCGTAAAACCCGCCTCCTGTAATATGAGCCAACGATTTAACTTTGACTTTGCCGATAAGATCAAGTACCGGTTTTACATATATAGCCGTAGGTGTAAGCAGGGTCTCACCGAGGCTCATTCCGCCGAGCTCGGGAACAGGTGATGTGAGATCGGCGTTATCAATATCGAATACCTTTCTTATGAGAGAAAACCCGTTCGAATGGGCTCCGCTCGACGGTAATGCAATTATCGCATCACCTTCATTTACGTCGTTTTTGTCAGGCATATCGGGCTTATCGACGATTCCTACGGCAAAACCTGCAATATCGTAATCGTTTTCTGCCATCATGCCGGGATGCTCAGCCGTCTCTCCGCCTACGAGCGCGCATTCGGATCTGACACAGCCCTCGGCTACGCCGGAAACAATATCAGCTGTTTTCTCCGGTATATTCTTTCCCGTCGCTATATAGTCGAGGAAGAACAGAGGTCTTGCGCCGCAGCATATTATATCGTTTACGCACATTGCCACGCAGTCAATGCCTATAGTATCATGCCTGTCGAGGAGCATTGCGATCTTGAGCTTCGTTCCGACACCGTCCGTACCGCTGACTAAAACGGGCTCTTTCATATCTGTTCCGAGCTCAAATGTACCTCCGAAACCTCCGACATCGGAGATTTTCCCGAACACCATAGTTCTCGCAATATGTTTTTTCATGAGGTCTACCGATCTGTAGCCTGCTGTTATATCTACTCCCGATTCTTTGTAGCTGTTGCTGTAACTTTTAGCCATGATTTGATCTTCCTCCCGACTCAAATATGCTCTTCGTTCTTATCGCTTATTTTGCACTCAAACCTGTTCCTGGCCTGCATTTTCGGGACATCGGTAGGATATGCGCCGCTGAAACAGCTGTCGCAGTATCCCCTTCCTCTTTCCGTTCCGATAAGAAGATTCAGATTTTCTACGGAAAGGTATCCGACACTGTCGGCCCCTATTACACCGGCAATCTTATCGAGCTCATATCTGTGTGCGATGAGATTATCCCTCGAATCTATGTCCGTTCCGTAATAGCATGGGTTTCTGAAAGGCGGTGCCGACGATCTGACATGTATCTGCGTAGCGCCGCCCTCTCTGAGAAGGCTTATTATTCTCGCTATAGTCGTGCCGCGTACGATCGAGTCGTCAACAAGCACAACGCGCTTGCCCCGTACAGTGTCCCTGAGGACGTTAAGCTTAATTCTGACCTTGTCTTCTCTGTTCTTCTGGCCCGGCGAGATGAACGTTCTTCCGATGTATTTATTCTTAATGAAACCGATGCCGTACGGGATACCTGACTGGTAAGCATATCCGAGTGCAGCGTCAAGTCCCGAATCGGGAACGCCTATTACTACGTCAGCCTGAACGGGATGCTCCATCGCAAGCGTCGCTCCGGCGCGCTTTCTCGCCTCATGCACACTGACACCTTCAATCTCCGAATCCGGACGGGCGAAGTAAAGGTATTCGAAAATGCAGATTTTGTGGGGAACTTTGGAACAGCGATCCTTAATCGATCTTATATCGTTTTTATCAAATACGACTATCTCGCCCGGCTCAATATCTCTTATGTATTTTGCCTGTACCGAATCCAACGCGCAAGTCTCTGAAGCGACGATATATGTTCCGTCGTCTCTTTTGCCGTAGCAAAGCGGCCTGAAGCCGTATGCATCTCTTACGGCTATAAGCTTCGTCGAAGACATTATGACGAGCGAATACGCGCCTTTTATCTTTTCCATCGCGCTGCTTACGGCTTCTTCGATGGAACCTGAGGCTATGCGCTCCTTGGTTATTATATAGGCGATGACCTCGGTGTCGGATGTCGTATGAAAGATCGACCCCTGAAGTTCAAGAGACTGTCTCAGTTCAAATGAATTGACGAGGTTTCCGTTATGGGCAATAGCCATTTTGCCCTTGTGATGATTTATAACGATGGGCTGTGAATTTATGCGATCATTGTTCCCGGTCGTGCCGTATCTCACATGACCTACCGCCATAGTGCCCTCTCCGAGGTCATCGAGGTTTGTCGGCGTAAATACGTCCTCGACGAGCCCTGTATCCTTGTATGCACTGAATACCCCGTCGTTGTTTACGACGATGCCGCAGCTTTCCTGTCCTCTGTGCTGCAATGCGAAAAGACCGTAATAAGCCGTATGTGCCACATCACATATTTCATTCGCGAATATGCCGAACAGGCCGCACTCCTCGTGTAAACTACTCATACTTTTGTTCGACCTCCTTGTTCTTTGCAAGCACCTTTTTCGCGGAGGACTGTCTGTTTTCCTGTAATTTGCGGTAAAGCTCCGGGTCGCTTACGGCGAGGATCTGAACGGCAAGCAAAGCGGCATTTTTTGCTCCGTCTATCGCGACCGTCGCCACAGGGATTCCACCCGGCATCTGAACAGTCGAAAGCAGAGCGTCAAGTCCGTCGAGCGTCGACGATTTGACAGGTATTCCTATGACCGGAAGTGTTGTCGCCGCGGCAACAGCACCGGCAAGATGTGCGGCCTTTCCCGCCGCCGCAATTATGACACCGAAGCCGTTATCGTATGCGGTTTCTGAGAAACCCCTGACCTGCTGCGGTGTACGATGTGCCGAATAAACATGGATCTCAAAAGGAACATCAAACTCCTTGAGAGTCGATATCGCCTTTTCGACTACCGGAAGATCGCTGTCGGATCCCATAATGATCGCTACTTTTTTCATGAGTAAATCCTTTCATGTCGCTATATATATAATCTATCACAGCAAAATCATTACTTCAATATTTGTTCAACAAAGAAATATGCGAACAATACTGCCTGATATGGGTATATTTGTTCGCATTATTTTTGCCCGCTCATTCTGTCGAGCCAGCTTTGCATTATTATAACGGCGGCCTGTTTATCTATGAACTTTTTTCTGTCATGACGTCCTACATCGGCGGCTATGAGTATGTCCTCGGCGATCACAGTCGTAAATCTCTCATCCTGCCATTCCACTCTGACGTTCGGGAGTGCACTGCTCCTAAGCTTATTCTCAAGCTTAGATCTGAACTCGCGGACCTTCTCCGTCTGCACACTGTCGCTGCCGTTCAGGTTGAGCGGCAGTCCTATGACGACGGTATCGCAGTCATATTGCCTGACGAGATCCACTATCAGCCCCGTATCTTTTTTTATGCCGATGCGCTCGTATGTCATGAGACCCTGCCCGGTCAGGCCGAGCGGGTCACTGAGGGCGATGCCGATAGTTTTATCTCCGACATCAAGAGCAATTTTTCTTTTTTGCATATTTAACTTAAAAATACGCGACGGAAAAAAATTCCGCCGCGTACGCGTTTACTCATTTGTTCAGGTATTCCTTGAGGATCTCCTCTACAAGATCATCGCGATCAATCCTGCTGATCATCATCCTTGCATTGTTATAGCTTGTGATGTACGACGGATCACCCGAAAGTATATAGCCGACCATCTGATCGATGCCGTTATATCCTCTTTCTTCCAACGCCTTGTAGACGGCGTCAAGCACCTCGCGCGTCGTCTTTTCCTGAGCCTTAGTGGTATCGAACATAATAGTTTTTCTTTCCATGATCCGACCTCCTGTTCACCCTATATTAAAAGTATACTACTTTAACAGGTTTTCCGCAACTGCAAAAGCTTCGTCGATCTTTGAAACGTCCCTTATTCCGGCCTGAGCCATATTGGCTTTGCCGCCGCCTCCTCCTCCGCATGCAGCTGCAATTTCCTTGATCATATGCCCGGCGTGAAGACCTTTATCCGTCAGATCATCAGTGAGTGAAACGAGAAGTGCCGCCTTGTCGCCGTTTACCGCGGCAAAGACCATCACTACAAAATTATTGTTCTTTTTTACAGTATCTGAGAGGTCTCTCAGTTCGGCAATGCCGGCATCATCAAAACGTCTGCATATGAGCCTGACACCGCCGATATCCTTTGAATACGACATTATATCGTCAGATATGCTCTGAATGTCTGCCCTTCTGCGCTCTGCAAGCTCCTTTTTCAGATCTCTGAGTTCATCAGTCATCTGAACGGATCTGTCCACGAGTTGTTGAGGGTTGCATTTCAGGGCGTCGCAGGCTTTTTTTACACTGCTCTCGAGCTCAGAAGCCGTTTTGAGAAGTCCCGCTGCCGTCACGGCGACTATTCTCCTTACGCCTGAGGCTATACCGGATTCGGAAACAATCTTTATCGCACCTATCTCTCCCGTGTTGGAGACGTGAGTGCCGCCGCACAGCTCCGAGCTGTAACCGCCGCACGATACGACTCTTACGACATCACCGTATTTTTCCCCGAAAAGAGCCGTCGCACCGAGTTTTTGCGCCTCGGATAAAGGCATTTCCTTTACGGTGACCGGGATGAAGTCTTCAATTATTTTATTGCACAAAATCTCGATCTTTGACGTCTCTTCGGCAGTCAGCGCCTCAAAATGCGTAAAATCGAATCTGAGTTCATTCTGATCTACATATGAGCCGGCCTGCCTTACGTGATCACCGACAATAATCCGGAGCGCTTTATGGAGTATATGTGTCGCCGTATGGTTGCGCGCGATGAGGTTTCTCCTGCGCGCATCGACTGAAAGCTTTACCTGCTCGCCTTCGACAAACGAGCCTTTTGTTATCCTGATATCGTGTGAGAATATACCGTTATTTTTCGTTACGGAGATAACCTCTCCCTCGGTGTTTCCGGATACGGCACGACCTGTATCAAATACCTGACCGCCGCTCGTTGCATAGAAAGGGGTCCTGTCAAAATATACAGTGTACATTCCGTCACCTCTGTCGGACACCTTGATAATATGCGCATCGCATGATAGTGATTTATAGCCGGTAAATTCGGTCGGCTTCAAGTCAAGGTCGCGGATATTTTCGTTCCAGCCCGCCTCTTCTCCCGTTTTTCGGCCTGATCTTGCAATCTCTTTTTGCCTTTGCATATTGACGGTAAAGCCTTCAATATCTGCGGTAAAGCCGTTTTCGGCAAGTATCTCCTCCGTAAGTTCGGGCGGAAAGCCGAACGTATCGTACAGTTTGAACATCTTTTCACCGTCAAGCACAGTTTTGCCTGATCGCTTCATTTCTTCTATATATCCGCCTATGATGTCGGTGCCCTGATCTATCGTCTGAGCAAACCTGTCCTCCTCGACTGATATTATTTTTTTTATGTAATCGCTTTTTTCGACTATTTCGGGGTACGCCTCACCCGATACCTCAATCACCCTGTCGGTGAGGCCTGACAGAAAGCCCTGTTTGATACCGAGCAGTTTACCGTGTCTTGCGGCACGTCTTATAAGCCGTCTGAGTACATAACCGCGGCCTTCATTTGACGGAAGAATACCGTCGGCTGTCATGAATACCATAGACCTTATGTGGTCAGTGATTATGCGCACAGAAACGTCGGTAATTCCGGTATTCTCCCTCCCGTACGGGACGCCGGAAAGCTCGAGTACACCGTCAAGAATAAACCTTATCGTATCTATATCGAAGATCGAGTCCACATTTTGCATTATACAGGCTATGCGTTCGAGACCCATGCCAGTGTCTATATTAGGGTGCGCGAGATTGCTGTAGGATCCGTCTTCCTCCTTTGAGAACTGTGTAAATACATGATTCCAGAATTCCACATATCTGTCGCAGTCACAGCCGGGCTTGCAGTCCGACCTTCCGCAGCCGTATTGAGGCCCACGATCATAGAATATTTCGGAGTCGGGTCCGCACGGTCCGAGCCCTATCTCCCAGAAGTTATCCTCTTTGCCGAGCCTTACTATTCGCTTTTCGGGCAAACCGAGGCTTTTCCATATACGAACCGCCTCCTCATCATCCTGATATACCGTCGCCCATATCTTCCCGGCGGGAAGCTGCAAAATTTTCGTTATGAATTCCCATCCCCATTTGAGAGATTCCTCCTTGAAATAATCGCCGAAAGAAAAGTTCCCCATCATCTCAAAAAATGTTCCGTGCCTTGAGGTTTTACCGACATTGTCTATATCGCCTGTCCGGATACACTTCTGACACGTCGTCATGCGTTTTGCCGGCGGCGTTTCCGTTCCCGAAAAATACTTCTTGAGCGGAGCCATTCCCGAGTTGATTATGAGCAGAGAATTATCGTCCTGAGGAATCAGCGACGCGCTCTTTTCCGCATAATGCCCCTTGCTTACATAAAAGTCTCTGAATGCCTTTCTGATATCGTTAAGTCCATTGTGTTCCAAAGCTGTTCCTCCCCTGTCGTTATCCGATTCAGTATATCATTTTTTGCACGCTTAGTACAGCTTGAAACTGCTTATGATCTCATCTGTTCTTTCAGCCAATTCCACTTCATCGTCAAGGAGGTACATATATACCTTTATCTTAGACTCCGTGCCGGACGGTCTGATTATGATTCTGCTTCCCGCAACTGTACGGAATTCCACCATGTCCGATTTCGGCAGTCCGGTATCGTCGTCCGCGTAATCTATACGCTCCGTTGCGCACAACGGATTTGCTGCGTTCACATCAAACGCCCTGAAGCGGTTCATTATCTCACGCATGGTGTCTATACCCTTAAGCCCCTCGAACATATAGCTTCTGTTGCGCTCATGATAATGCATATATTCGCGCCCGAGCATTCCGAGCCTGTCAATCAGGTCACGCCCCTGAGACTTCTGGTACGCGGCCATCAAAGCTATCATGAGTGATGAACTTATGCCGTCCTTATCTCTGATGAATGGCGAGACAAGAAAGCCGTTGCTTTCCTCGAAGCCGAAGAAATAGTCGTCCGCCGCGCCTTTCCTGATCATTTTGCTTATAGCTTCTCCTATATATTTGAATCCCGTAAGAGTGGTTTTTACGCCGATACCGTGCTTTGCGGCGATGATATCGGCCATTGGAGTCGAAACGACGGACCTGTAAATGACCGCATTTTTGCCGTGTTCCCTCATTTCACACAGAAAATCGAGCATAAGCACGGCTATCTGATTGCCGGTAAGCGCTATTTTGGTGCCGTTATGAATGAGAGCGGCACCCACACGGTCGGCATCGGGATCGGTAGCTATGATAATATCGCCTTTTTTTCGGTCCAATACCCTGAACGCTTCATTAAATGCCGACAGTTTTTCGGGATTCGGCGATTTGCATGTTGTGAAATTTTCGTCAGGCAGTTCCTGATCCGGAACTGCGATGACATCGCTGAAACCGCTTTCTGCGAGGACATCGCGTACGAATCGGTTGCCCGTTCCGTTGAGCGGTGTATATATTATCCTTATTCCCGCTGCAATCTCCGGATCCGGCAGGCGAGGAGCAAATGAACACACCTCCCTGATGAAAGAGTCCTGTATTTTACCGTCGAGTACCTCTATCAGCTTCTCGTCGGGAGTAAGCGACTCAAAGAAATCATGCCCGTTCATCATAGCTAATATCAGCTCGGGTTCATCTCCCACGACCTGAAAGCCCTCCGCTCCATATACCTTGTAACCGTTGTAAAAGGCGGGGTTATGGCTCGCCGTTATCATTACTCCGTAAGAGCAGCCGAGTTTGTCGATGGAATACGAAAGGACGGGCACCGGAGTCAGCGCCGGGAAGAGCTTCGCTTTTATTCCGCGAGACGCCATAACATTAGCCGTCTCCACCGCAAAGTCGTAGGAATGCCTGCGGCTGTCGTACGCTATTACGATTGCTCTTTCGGCATCGCGCTCTGAAAGTATACGGTCGGCGAGGCCGAGCGAAACCTTGCGCACCACGTATTTGTTCAACCTGTTCGGACCGGCTCCTAAAATGCCCCTTATTCCGGATGTACCGAAACCGAGTCCCGTGTAAAAGCTTTCCGTAAGTTCGTCCGGGTCATCCTGAAGCGCCGCAAGCTGCGCCGCCGTTTCGGCGTCGTCTTTTGTATTTTCAATCCACCGCTTGTATTCAGCGATGCACTTTTCGAGTAGTTCCATAAAAAACCTCACTCGGCAAAACGGCGGCAGCGCTCCGCAAAAGCACTGCCGCTTAAAGAATAAGCCTGTTATTCCGCAACATCAGTCATCCGCATCCTTTTCGGGATCAAAACCGTCAAGGCCGGCATAATGTTTATTATGCTTCTGCGCATAGTCGTAGATCGCGAGCTTTATCGCATGATCTGCGAGCACTGAGCAGTGAATTTTGACTGCCGGAAGTCCGCCCAATTCATCTACTACATCCTTATTTGTAATCTTGAGAGCCTCATCTACCGTCTTGCCTATAATCATAGACGTAGCCATGCTCGAGGAAGCAATGGCAGATCCGCAGCCGAACGTCTTGAACTTGCAGTCGGTTATCACGTCGTTCTCGTCGACCTTGATCTGCATCTGCATCATATCGCCGCACACAGGGCTCCCATATATTCCCGTTCCGTCAGCATCCTCGATTTCTCCGACGTTCTTCGGGTGCATGAAGTTATCCATTACTGTGTCATTATATAATCCCATGTCAGTTCCATCCTTTCTCCGGTCCGAGCGGCGAGAGATCTCTCAGCCACATTACGACCTTCTTTAGGCATTCTACCGTATAATCTATGTCATCCTTCGTGGTGAAGTCACCGACCGTAAACCGTATAGTACCGTGTACGAGTTCATCGCCGACTCCGAGCGCCGTCAGAACGTGAGACGGTTTGAGTGACTTTGACGAACACGCCGAGCCTGTGGATACGCATATCCCGCAGGCGTCAAGCTGCAGAAGTATCGACTCACCCTCTATGTATTGAAACGTCACATTGAGGTTGCCCGGATGCCTGTCCTTCATCCCTCCGTTGATAATCACGTAAGGTATATCTTTCAGTATCTTATCGGCGAGGTAATCCCTCAGCTCGCTGCAATGTGCGATGTGACTCCCGAGATTATCCTTTGCAAGTTCCGCAGCTTTTCCGAACCCGACAATACCCGGGATATTTTCCGTTCCGGCTCTTCTGCCGTTCTCCTGAGCGCCGCCGTGTATAAAGCTCGGTATCCTTACACCCTTGCGAATATACAGCGCACCGGCACCCTTAGGCCCGTATATCTTATGAGCGGACATAGATAAAAAATCTATGCCCATTTCCTTTACATCGATATGTGTGTTTCCGAGCGCCTGTACGGCATCCGTATGGAACAGAACGTTGTGCTTCCTGGCTATCGTCGCAAGCTCCTTGATCGGATGAAGCGTACCTATCTCGTTGTTTATCATCATGATGCTGACGAGTATCGTTTTATCCGTGATAGCCTTTTCGAGATCTTCGGGATTGAGCCTCCCCTCATTGTCTATCGGCAGATACGTCACCTCTATGCCTTTTTTTTTGAGATAATCGAGAGTGTGAAGCACCGCGTGATGCTCCTCTGCCGTTGTGATTATGTGGTTGCCTTTTTTGACATACTGATCGGCCACTCCCTCGAGAACCCAATTGTCCGACTCCGACCCGCAGCCTGTGAAAATAATCTCGGACGGATCGGCACCTATCAGTCCTGCAACCTGATCACGGGCACGGTCTATCGCTTTTTTTGATTCAAGCCCGGGAGTATAAAGGCTCGATGCGTTTCCGAATTTTTCGGTAAAATAAGGAAGCATCTCTTTGAGCACCTCTTCCTTTACAGGTGTCGTCGCCGAGTAATCAAGATATACCTGTCTCATATATGTTCTCCTTTGTCGGTGTTTACTGTTTACGTCGTTATATATACCTAACAATGACATTAATCAAACATTGGCGGCAAAAAAAACGGCCCATTTCCGAGATATACTTAATATAATAGATATTCGGCATCCTACTCTATATTTTAATTAAGTCTGTCGTCGTGATCATGAGATTCGTCGACAAATTCGATACGCTCCAGCTTTGAACGCAGATCTGCTTTGAAGGCATCAATATATTCGCGCCTGAGAAGAGCCCGCTCTTCGGCCTCCTCCACGGTCAGCCCGACAGACTTCGCTTTTTTTGCGAGTTCGTTTATTCTGTTGATTTTTTCTTTTGTTATCATAATTCTTACCGACTTTATCATTTTATCAAAGTAAACATAATGCTTCAATAATTATTAAACATGTCCGACATTATATCATAAATATAATGCGAACAGTCATACGCATATGGCCGGCTTCATCTTAAGGAATGTTTTTTCGCCGATGCCGCTCACATTTTTTATGTCCTCTATCTTGCCGAAGCCTCCGTACTCATCTCTGTATTCAATTATCCTCGATGCGGTGACAGGGCCGACACCGGGTATTCTCTGAAGTTCATCTATATTCGCCGTGTTTATATTGACAAGTCCCGGCGCGACTCCGGCATCGGACGGCGAGGTAGATAAGTTCTCACCCTGCTCGGGTATGTAAACCTTCTGTCCGTCCGTAAGAATCCCAGCCCTGTTAATTGCGTCGAGATCGGCGGAGGATGTCAGCCCGCCCGCCGCTTCACAGAGATCGGCAAGCCTCGCGCCGGCTTCAAGAGTGTATACGCCGGGAATGGCGACCTGTCCGCTTATATCAACGGTTATTTTGGCTTCCGATGTGTTTTGCACGCTGTCCGGCCTGCCGGCATCGATCTGAGAAGCGTCATTTGTCGCCCGGCTTTCATCGCTGCCCGTTTCTATATTCTTTTCTTTACGTGATCCGGTATCCGATCTTACAGTGATCGCACTGTCCTTTTCGCCAGTGAGGCCGAAAAAGACGAAAGCGACAATAACAGCAACAACCGCAGCCGCCAATCTGATCCTGCGTCTGCTGCACTTTATTTTCCCGAAAAGCTTCACTTACCGTTTCTCCCTCCTTTTGATAAATTCATTTATCAGAGTGTAAGCCTATCGTTTGGGGAATACAAGCGTCGTAAATAAGGTAATTTCTCGTTACCGATACCTCGTATTTTTTTATGGAGTTAACATACGCTTCCAAAAATGTGTCCGTGACGAGTTCGGGATTAAGGTTTGACGAGCTGCCCTGATCGAGTTCCATAATCAAAGCTACATCGCCGGCCGAGTCGGCGAGTCTGATATCTCTTATTTTGCTCCTTATATCGATTTCAATTTGTTTTTTTGTCTTTTTTTGCTGCTTATATGCCGCTATGCGATCACGTGAGAGGTAATCGTTTATATATCCTCGGATTTCTTCCGCCGCAGAATCGTATGATACGGGAAGAACTACCGTATAAACAGCTCCCGTTACGAGACCGGCAAGACTTTTTTCTTTTATGTTCAATAACCTGATATCTGTAACCGAAAGACCGCCCGGTATCGTCCCGTTTATACTCGACGTCATCTCCGCACAGTTTATATCTTTTTCGGTAAAGAATTCGAGCTGCTCGTCAAGGCCGGCAAATCCCAGAGAAAGCGGCTGTGCGAAGCTCATTTTCGGATGAGGGTTGAATCCCCGGGAATATTCGAGCGGCATTCCGACACGCCTGAATGCCCTCTTAAAGAGCCTCAGCATATCGAGGTGGGATGTATATACGATGTAGCCTTCTTTTTTGAATGTCAGAACGTATCTACTCATATATACCTCCGAGGGCGCATTTAGTACGCCTGTTTATACCGCACCCCGTACAGCCGAAGCGGCAGTCGTGCGTAGTCGTCTCATGCAGCGCCTTGTCGTATTCGGCTTTCAGATATTCTGTTTTAACAGAGCTGTCGATTATGTCCCACGGCAAAAATTCGTCGGCAGTGCGTTCCCTCGATGCATAAAACGGAACGTCGATACCGCATTCTTCTATCGACCTCTCCCATTTTGCCCTGTCAAAGTATTCCGCCCAGCTGTCTAACAGACAGCCATTTTTGTACGCAGTAACGATCAGATTCCCCAATCTTCTGTCGCCCCTCGCAATCAAAGCCTCGAGCACACTCACAAAATCATCGTGATAACTGAACGTCACTCCCCTGATGCGCAGCTTTGACTTCAGGTAATCGTGCTTTGCCCTGAAGACCTCGGCGCTGTCCTGCGGCGCCCATTGAAACGGCGTATGCGCTTTTGGAACGAAATTTGATACACTTACGTTTATATTAAATCTTCCGCCGCGCCCCGACGCGCGAAAAATCTCCATGCATCTGGATGCTATGGAAGCTATCCCGTCGAGATCCTCGTACTTCTCTGTAGGCAATCCGATCATAAAATAAAATTTTATGCGATTCCATCCGAGTTCGATCGCCTGTCTTACGGCAGAAAAGATATCCTTTTCCGTAATTCCTTTGTTTATAACATCTCTGAGCCTTTGCGTGCCCGCCTCCGGGGCAAACGTCAGACCCGATTTCCTGTACTTTTGGATCTCGTTCAGGACATTGAAGGAAAATGTGTCGAGCCTGAGCGAAGGCAACGACAACGCAACATTTTCGGCGGCGCAATCTTTCATCAGAGCCGTTGTAAGCTCTTCAAACCGTGAATAATCGCTTGTAGAAAGCGAAAGCAGCGACAGTTCGTCATATCCCGTACTTTTAAGCTGATCTCCCGCTAATTTTTTTATTGTTTCGGGCTTTCTTTCACGCACCGGGCGGTATATCATGCCCGCTTGGCAGAATCTGCATCCGCGGGTGCATCCTCTGAACATCTCGACAACGGCTCTGTCATGAACCGTTTCTATGTACGGAATCATAAGCTCTGTCGGAAAATCGACATCCTCTATCGAGTCGAGAACTGCACGCTCCGTCTTTTCCGGCGCCCCGTCAAAAAGTCTGCGGTAGCGGCTGAGTGTACCGTCATCATTGTACACGGGCTCATAAAATGACGGTACATATATGCCTGTCATCGCACATATGTCCTTGAGAAAGGATACTTTATCGATCCCGGCGGCCTTAGCGTCCGCAACGCGCTTCAAAAAAGCCGGAAGCAGCGCCTCGCCGTCACCGATCAAAAAAACATCGATCATATCGGCAAGCGGCTCGGGCTGATATGCACACGGACCTCCTGCAATAACTAAAGGAAAGTTTTCCGTCCTGTCCTTCGACATTAGCGGTATCCCAGCAAGGTCGAGAATGTCCGCTATATTCGTAAAGGACATCTCGTATTGAAGAGTAAACCCGAGAACATCCATACTGTGCACAGCCGTCTTTGTTTCGAGAGTAAATAGCGGAAGCTTCTCGGAGCGCATAAGGCGGGCCATGTCGGGAGCAGGTTCAAATACTCGTTCACAATAAAACTCTTCATGTTTATTTATCAGATTATATAATATCTGAAGACCCATATACGACATGCCTATCTCATATAGGTCGGGAAAAGCAAAGGCGAATCGAAGCCTGCCGTCGGGATCCTTTTCGCACATGCCGAGTTCCGAACCTATATATCTCCCGGGTTTTTCTACACGATTCAGTATGGCACCTAACTTACGGCTTATTATATCGCTTCCGAAAAAGATGCTGTCGATACTTTGTCCGAGGCGGCTTTCAAGCGCCGACATGAACCGTACTGTTTCTTCCTTTTTCAGCAGCAGCCTATTCGTACGCTCGGCGGATCTGCCGGGCTTGTTTATCAGATAGTCTATTCTTTTGTCGATCCCTACATATTCGTCTTCCTTTACAAGTCTGTCTGCAAGGCACATTATGTCCGTTTCTGTCGGATTGCAGCCGTCGCCGAAATCGTAATGCATGTGATCTCTTACTACGTCGGCTTCTTTAGTATGTCCGATCCGCTCAAGCATCTCGGCCGCCATTTCGCCGTGATGTTCACGCGTTCTCATCACGTCATGTACATATCCGGACACGCGAATAAGCTCGACGTCGAGATTAAGTCCTTTGGCGTTGAGCTCCTGCGCGATTCGCGCTCCGGTGTCTCCCACGGCGATGCAGTGCCTGATCACGTGAGCCGGAGTATCATATTTTTTATATAAATTCTCACACTGTTTTTTTGTTAAAAGCTCCATGTCAATATTCGTCGTAGTATTCAAATTCAAAATCGTCGATCCTGACAATATCCCCTTCTTCAAGCCCCATCGAGATCATTTTTTTGACGGCACCGCTCTTTTCTATGTATTTATACAAATATCTGAGCGACCCCATATCGTTAAAATTCGTCGAATCAAAAATCTTCTGAAGCTGTTTGCCCGAAAGGACAAAAGTATCACTTCCCTCTTTTTTAACGTTTACGATTCTGTAATCGGCATCAGGCGTATTGTCGGTATCAAAATCGAAGTATTCATATTCTTCTTCAGATGCGGGTTTGAGCCTTTCTTCCTCAAGCTTTCGGGCTGCTGCATACATGAGACTTTTCACACCCAGACCGAGAGGAGCCGATATAGGATAGACCTCAAGCCCCTTTGCTTCGATATACGCCTTGAAGTCCGCGAATTCCGGCGAGCTCTCATCTATAAGATCTATCTTGTTTGCCGCAACTATCATAGGTTTTGCCGCAACCTTCGGATCGTATTTGAGCAGCTCGTCGTTTATCTTATCGAAATCATCCTTGGGATCTCTTCCCTCGCAGCCCGATACATCCACTACGTGTATAAGAACCTTGGTCCTCTCTATGTGCTTGAGAAACCTGAATCCGAGACCCGATCCCTGATGGGCGCCTTCTATTATGCCCGCGATATCCGCCATTATGAATTCACTGTCATCAAGCAATACGACGCCGAGATTAGGGTCGATTGTCGTAAAATGGTAGTTTTCGATCTTAGGTCTGGCATTTGTCGCAACGGCGAGCAAAGATGATTTCCCGACATTCGGAAAGCCTACGAGACCGACGTCCGCAATCATTTTCAGCTCCAGTATTATATCTCTTTCCTTCGCGGAGCCTCCCGCCTCGGCAAAGTTCGGCGCCTGCCTGACCGAATTCTTAAAATGAACGTTGCCCTTGCCGCCCTTGCCGCCCTTAGCGGCAATAAACGACTCGCCGTTATCCTTGAGATCGCGCATGAGCCGTCCGCTTTCCGCATCGAAAACCAAAGTTCCAACCGGAACTTTTATTATGAGATCGCTTCCTCGTTTACCGTAGCACTTTTTCTTCATACCGTCCTGCCCGTTTTCGGCTACGTATTTTTTTTTATATTTGAAGTCCATAAGGGTTCTGAGATTGCAGTCAGCCCTGATAATAACATTGCCGCCGTCGCCGCCGTCGCCGCCGTCCGGGCCTCCCTCGGGAACAAAAGGCTCACGCCTGAAGCTTACGCTTCCGTTGCCGCCTTTGCCTGAAACTATCGTTATTTTTGCTTTATCGACAAGCATAGAAAACCTCCGTGCTCAAAATGCGCATACTAAAGAAAGAAGCCTCAGTATCCTGAGGCCTCACAGTTAAGCTTCTTTTGAATAAACGCTGACCTGTTTTCTGGTCTTGTCATATCTCTCGAATTTGACATTACCGTCGATCTTTGCAAACAGAGTATCATCTCCGCCGATCCCGACATTGTTGCCCGGATGGAACTTGGTTCCTCTCTGTCTAACAAGGATGCTGCCGGCGCTTACAAACTGTCCGTCACCGATTTTGACTCCAAGTCGTTTGGATTCGGATTCGCGGCCGTTTTTGGAGCTACCTACACCTTTTTTACTTGCCATGTAAAGACACCTCCCTGTCTGTCAAACCTGATTACTTTGTTGCGGCTTCGATTGTCTCGATGATCTCTGCTTTTGTGGACTTCGGATCCACTTTGATGCCGTTTTTATCGGCATATGCGATGAGCTCATCTTTCTTCATGGAAGCCGATATCTTCTTCGCTTCAGGCACCGCCCCGGCTTTCGGTTCCGACCCGGCAGCTTTCGGCGCCTTTGGAGCACTGCCGCCGCCGAGCGACTCAATCTTTATCATCGTATAAGGCTGTCTGTGACCCTGCTTCTTTCTGTAATCCTTTTTAGCCTTGTACTTGAAGATGATCACCTTCTGCCCTTTTCCGTTCTCGACTACCTCTCCGACGACCTTTGCCCCCTCTATATACGGAGTTCCTACCTTGATGTCGGCACCCTCACCGAGCACGAGCACCTTGTCGAGCTCTACCTTTTCACCGGCTTCAGCAGCGAGTTTCTCAACTCTGATTAGGTCACCTTCCGTGACTTTATACTGCTTGCCGCCTGTTTCTACAATTGCATACATGATTAAATGTACCTCCTCTATCCAGCCTCGCCTTCTCCGGGCATCGCCATATTGGCGAATTTAGGAGCCCATACCGAGCGGTCTAACCAAGCTATGATACCACGCATACATTGAAATGTCAAACTTAAGTATTGACAGTATTGACGATTTTTTTACAGATAATTTGCAGAGTAAGTTCCGGTTTCAAGACTGACTTATACAAAAATGCGAATTATCGAAAATATTTACATTATAAAAAATGATATAATATAAAAGATATTGCAGTAATCAGTCGTCGATTATGACTCCGTCCTCGTCAACTCTCATTTCCGGTGTCGGAGCATCGTCATCTATTTCCGGCGAGCCGCCCACCGTACTTTGTTCGTCGTGAAGTCTCGTGAGCAGCTTTTGCTCGAGTTCCGCCATAAGCTGAGGATGTTCATCGATGTATTGCTTGACGTTCTCACGTCCCTGACCGATCCTTTCGCCGTTATAGCTGTACCACGAGCCGGATTTTTCGAGTATGTCCGCTTCCGCAGCGCAGTCGAGCACATCTCCGGCTCTGGAAATCCCCTCACCGTACATGATGTCAAATTCGGCTTTCTTGAACGGCGGCGCCACCTTGTTCTTGACGATCTTTACCCTTGTACGGTTACCGAGCATATTGTCGCCTTTTTTTATGGTCTCGAGGCGCCTGACATCAAATCTCATAGTTGCATAGAATTTGAGAGCCCTGCCTCCGGTCGTCGTCTCCGGATTGCCGAACATAACGCCGACCTTCTCCCTGAGCTGATTGATAAAGATTATGCACGTATTGGATCTGCTTACCGTTCCGGCGAGTTTGCGCAGAGCCTGCGACATAAGCCTTGCCTGAAGCCCTACATGAGCATCTCCGATATCGCCCTGAATCTCCGCTTTCGGTACGAGGGCGGCGACAGAGTCCACAACTATAACATCGAGAGCACCGCTCCTGGCAAGCATATCGCATATCTCGAGCGCCTGCTCGCCCGTATCCGGCTGTGAAACGAGAAGCTCGTCGACGCACACGCCGAGGTTCTTGGCATATACGGGGTCGAGCGCATGCTCGGCATCGATGAATGCGGCCTTGCCGCCCTTCTTCTGCGCTTCTGCAACTATATGCAGCGTGAGCGTTGTTTTACCGGAGGATTCAGGTCCGTAGACCTCGATTATTCTCCCTTTCGGCACGCCTCCGACGCCCGTCGCAAGGTCGAGGCTTATGGAGCCCGTCGGAATAACATCGAGATCCTGAATGCCGAGCCCTTCGCCCATCTTCATTATTGCGCCCTGACCGAACTGCTTCTGAATCTGGTTGAGTGCAGCCTCAAGCGCCTTTTCTTTTTCGGATATATCCGGTTTACCGTCCTTTTTTACTGCCATTGTTCCCTCCGTTGTGAACATTTGTTCGTTTACATAAGATTATAATATAATGATGCGGTCAAAAAATCAAGACCTTAATATTGTTATTTTATGGTAATTGTAGCTTACGTCATTCCCCATACATTGTCAATGTTATATTTTCGGCCTGATTGCAAGCACACGTCTTATTTCGTCGAACATGACGAGACAACAGTAATTGCGGTTCCATTCACGGTCGTCTCTATGAGTCGCTATTTTGCGTACCGTAACATTTCCGTCGAATGCAAGTCCGACGAACATCGTTCCCGCCTCGCGCCCGTTCCGGGAGCCGGGTCCCGCAACACCTGTCGAGGATACGGCTATTCGCGTTCCCGTCCTTGCAGCAAGTCCTGCTGCCATTTCGCGCGCAACCTCGGGACTTTCGGCAGAAAATTCGGCTAATGTCTCAGGTGAAACGCCAAGCTCTTTGATCTTTGATTTTTCCGTATATGTAACGAAACCACTGTCGAACACGTGCGATATCCCTGGCACGCTCACACACATATTGCTGAACATGCCCCCTGTGCATGACTCGCATGCCGATATCGTAATATCGTTTTCTATCAGATATTCTCCGACCTCTTCGTTTATACCCCGTCCGTCATAACTCAGGATGTACTCCCCTGCGATCTCCGATATTTTGAACAGAATATCATCTACCGCCCGCTTCGCCTCGGATGCATCCGAACGCTTTGAAGCGACCCTGACGCTGCACTCGCCCTCCTTTGCGTAGGTTGCTATCGTCGGATCGGTCTGAGTGTCTATCAAAGGCAGAAGCATCGTTTCGAGGTTTGACTCGCCTATCCCGAAAAAGCGCACAAGTCTGTAATATATCGTCTTATCCGAAAAAGCCGAAAGGTACGGTCTGACGCATCGTTTCCACATCCTCGTAAGCTCACGCGGAGGACCGGGCAGCGATACTATCGTTTTTCCGTTTTCTGAAAGGGCAAATCCGGGAGCTGACCCCGCATCATTGTCAAATACGACCGCACGCGTCGGCATCATCGCCTGCTTATAATTGTTAGGCGTCATTTTTCGCCCGCTTACCCGCGCGATTTTCTCGAGCGCCGCAAGACTTTCGGCGTGTACGGCAAGCTCATCGTGCATGACATGTGAGACGGTTTCCTTTGTCAGATCATCCTCCGTGGGACCGAGTCCTCCCGTCGTAATCACAAGATCAGTATTATCGAGCGCATCCCCGAGTATGTCGGCAAGCCTTTGATCGTTATCACCTACCGCGAAATGATACATTACGTCGATGCCAAGGTCGTTGAGCTCCCTGGAAAGCCATGCCGAATTAGTATTGACGATCTGTCCGAAAAGGATTTCAGTTCCTACGGTGACTATGCTCGAGCGCATTTTGCTCCTCCTCATAAAAAGCCGGCCGTAAAGGCCGGTCAACAGATGCGGGCTAAATTGAAAATATATTTCTGTTCTTAGCTATATATTCGATTCCCGAGTATACGGTCATGATGAGAGATGCCCACAGGAATACCATTGCCGCCGCATGGCAGATCTCATAAAGTCCGTTACCTGTAAGAGCGCGGGAAAGCAAAAGCAGCGGAACGGCGATCATCTGCAAAACGGTCTTGACCTTGCCGCTCATGCCTGCCGCGATAACAATGCCCTCCGACGCCGCAACCGTTCTCATTCCGCCTACGGCGAATTCTCTCGCAAGTATTACTATGAGCATCCACGCCTGCATTGTAGAGTCACCTATCATCAGGCAGAAGGCTGAATAAACGAGTATTTTGTCAGCAAGCGGATCCATGATTTTGCCGAAGTTTGTCACCAGATTATATTTTCTGGCTATTCTCCCGTCGAGCGTATCTGTAAGGGATGCCGCTGCAAATAAAATAAAGGCTGACATAAAATGTCCCGTCACGTATGCGGCTATAAAGAACGGAACGGCTGTCACACGTGCGACAGTAAGCTTGTTAGGCAGATTCATCTTTTTTTCCTTTACCAAAAACCGACCCGGAAGCTCCGTCAGGAATAATTGACGCCCTATCAGTCCGATAGGTGGGTATCCTGCTGAAATCATCTGTCTTCCCATCAGGTGGGCATGACATCCGCATGACAGACTCCGAATTCCCTTGCAAAAAGTGTAGGTTCAATTATGAATCCCGACAAAGGTTCCAGGCAAGTTAATTATACTACATATTTATTTCTTTTGCACTAAAAAGAGCGGCTGTTTGGGAATTGAGTCTGAAAGTGCCGCTCATAATACATCCGGTGTATCAAAATATATCGCCGTCTTACTATTCGTACCCGTAAATATCGACACCGCAGTTCGTCTGCACCTTCTGGATATCGTCGTTATCCTCGAGCGCATCGATGAGTTTGCGCAGCTTTAATATGTCCTCGTCGGAAGGTGTGGATTCCACCGACGGAACAAATTCGACATCCGACTCCACAAATTCATAGTCCGCATCCGTCAGGGCATTGTGGACATCAGTATAAACAGCCGGATCTGTATAGATCGTAAAGCTGTCCTCCTCTGTCACCATATCGTCCGCGCCCGCCTCGAGCGCAGCTTCCATAAGGTCGTCCTCGGAAATTCCTTCCGAACGCTCAATGACGATAACACCCTTACGCGAGAACATATACGATACGCATCCCGGCGTTCCGATGTTTCCGCCGTGTTTGTCGAACAAAGACTTTACAGCCGATGTCGTTCTGTTTGTATTGTCCGTCAGGCAGTTTACGATGATCGCGACACCTCCGGCGCCGTAGCCCTCAAAGATGAGCTCCTCGTAGGAAACCCCTCCGAGCTCGCCCGTGCCCTTCTTTATAGCTCTCTGAATGTTGTCATTGGGCATGCTGATGGCTTTTGCCTTTTCTATCGCCACCCTGAGGCCTGCATTATATTCGGGATCTCCGCCGTCCTTAGCCGCGACAGTAATCGCTTTGGCATACTTTGTGAACAATGCGGCTCTTTTCGAATCCTGTGCCGCTTTTCTGCCTGCAATTGTACCGTGTCTTCCCATGGAGACACCTCCTATCTTTTTTATTATTAATCAACTTATGACAGTATACACTATGAGTTAAGTCTTTTCAATGTGTTTAGGCTTTCAAGGCTCTCGCTTACGGTTTGACGTCTTCGGATTTTATATGCCCGAAGCGTTCTTTTCTTCCATATTTTTGTGCGCCGTAGCCATCATGAGCTTGATGCGGTTCAACTGGTTCACATCGCTGGCTCCGGGATCGTAATCTATGGCGACGATATTAGCCTTCGGGTTCAATCGTCTCAGAGCCTTCATCATGCCCTTGCCTGTAACATGGTTGGGAAGGCACGCGAACGGCTGCATACATACGATATTCTCTGTACCGTGACGTATCAGTTCGATCATCTCTCCCGTAAGGAGCCAACCCTCGCCGCACTGATTACCGACAGATATGATCTCGCTCGCCGCCTCCGCAGTCTCCCATATATACGACGGTTCGTCGAAATGGAGCGACTGCTTCAGCGCTTTTCTCATAGGTTTGCGCATATATTCCACAATTTTGATTGCGGCTTCGTTTATCTTGTAGTCTTTATATGTTCCGGAAAGCTGCTCGTAGTTGAATTTCTTGGAGTACATGCCGTACAGGAAAAAGTCAATGAGGTCGAGGACTACGGCCTCGCCGCCTTCGCTTTCGATGATATCCACGATATCATTATTTGCATTCGGATGGTACTTGACTAATATCTCCCCAACTACGCCGACCTTCGGCTTTATTTCGCCCGTCCTTTCGACATTGTCAAAATCTCTTACAAGCTCAGCTATATTTTTTGCGAACGTTCTGCGGTTATAATGAAGCGTGTTTTCGACTATCCTTTTCTCCCAGCTTTTTACGAGCGTATCGCACGTCCCCGGCACCTTTTCGTACGGTCTCGTCGCATATAGAATACGCATGATAAGATCACCGTAAACAGCGCCGACTACGAGCTTTAATCCCATGCCTGCAGTTATCCTGAAGCCAGGATTTTTTTCAAGCCCGACTGTATTAAACGACACGACGGGAATTTGAGGCATATCGAGGTCGCGGAGCGCTTTACGGAGAAGCGCAACGTAATTGCTCGCCCTGCATCCCCCTCCGGTCTGCGACATGAACACCGCGGTCCTGTCAAGATCGTACTTTCCGCTTTTGAGTGCAGAAATGATCTGACCGAGCGTTACGATAGTCGGATAGCAGGCGTCGTTATTGATATATCTGAGACCCTCGTTTACCGAATTTTTGTCGACGGCCGGCAAAAGCTCCGCCTTATATCCGCACGATCTTATGGCAGCCTCAAGATACGTGAAATGTATGGGAGACATCTGCGGTACAAGTATAGTATAATTCGCCTTCATCTCATTTGTGAACAAAACCCTCTCGTAGCCTTTGTTATTGTGCTTCGCGAGGACGTGATTCTTTTCGCGTTCGTCCATTGCCGCCTTAAGCGAACGTATTCTGATTTTTATAGCACCGAGATTCGATACCTCATCAATCTTCAGCACCGTATACATCTTGTTGTTATTATCACATATTTCCTCAACCTGATCGGTCGTAACCGCATCGAGTCCGCAGCCGAAGGAATTGAGCTGGACAAGCTCAATGTCATCCTGATGCCCGACAAAGTCGGCAGCCTTGTAAAGCCTCGAATGGTAGACCCACTGATCGAGTACGCGCAGCGGTCTCGGAAGCTCGCCGAGATGTGATATGGAATCCTCCGTAAGAACTATGAGCTCAAAGGAATTGATGAGTTTATCGATTCCGTGATTTATCTCCGGGTCGAGATGATACGGCCTGCCTGAGAGAACGACAGCTTTTTTGCCGTGATCCCGCGCGTATTTTATTGCAAGCTCGCCCTGCTTGCCGACCTCCGCATGAAAAAGGTCCTGTTCAGCTCTCGCTTTTTTTACAGCCTCGGCTATCTCATCTTTTTTGATATGAAGTACCGAAAGCTCCTTTGTAAGAGTTCTTATAAGCCTTTTATCATCGTCATACGGCAGGAACGGATCAAAAAATCTGACATCATTTTCAGCCATTATATCGTCCATGTTATTTGCGATAACCTCGGGATAAGTAGCTACGACAGGACAGTTATAGTGGTTTAAGGCTGTCGGATCCTCATTACGCTCGTAATTGATACAAGGATAAAATATAAATCTTACACCGTTGTCTATAAGCCATCTGATATGGCCGTGAACGAGCTTTGCCGGATAACATGCCGTATCCGACGAGATCGTATCCATCCCCTTTTCGTATATTTTTTTTGATGACGCCGGAGAAAGAACGACTCTGAATTTCAGCGATGTAAACAGTGTGAACCAGAACGGATAATTCTCATACATATTGAGAACCCGGGGAATACCCACGGTTCCTCTCTCCGCATCAAACTCCGAAAGCGGTTCATAGTCAAAAAGCCTGTTGAATTTCCACGCGTAAAGGTTCGGGAGATCCCTGCTCTTGTTCTGAAGCCCCGCGCCCTTTTCGCAGCGGTTTCCCGTTATGAAACGCGAGCCGTCCGCAAATTTGTTGATAGTAAGGATGCAGCGGTTCTCGCACCCGCCGCATCGCCCGTTCGACTGTTCCACAGAAAAATCATCGAGCGCGGTGGCGGACAATATTGAAGACCTCGTCCCCTCCTTAAAGCTTTCCTTAGCTATGAGCGAGCACCCGTATGCACCCATAAGTCCTGCAATATCGGGACGTACAACATCCTTTCCGATTATTTTTTCAAAGCTGCGTAGTACGGCATCGTTCATGAACGTTCCTCCCTGGACGACGATTTTATCTCCTGCTTCATCCGTATTCCTGAGCTTAATGACCTTATATAGCGCATTCTTTATGACGGAATAGGAAAGACCCGCCGAAATATCGCCTATTGCGGCACCTTCCTTCTGCGCCTGCTTGACCTTTGAGTTCATAAACACGGTACATCTCGTTCCGAGATCTACGGGCCGGCTGCTGAACAATGCCTCCTCGGCGAAGGCCCTGGTGTCGAGATTGACCGATTTCGCGTAAGTCTCCAGAAATGATCCGCAGCCTGATGAGCATGCTTCGTTGAGCATTATGTTATATATAGCTCCGTCTTTTATTTTCATGCACTTCATATCCTGACCGCCGATATCCAAAATAAAATCGACGCCCGGAAGAAAATATTCGGCCGCTCTGAAGTGAGCTATCGTTTCTATTTCTCCCAGATCGGCTTTGAAGGCCGCCTTTATAAGCCCCTCGCCGTAACCGGTTGTGCAGGTGTTTGCGATAAACGCTCCCTCCGGCAGCTCACGGTAAAGTTCATTGAGCATTGTCAGAGTCGCTCTGATCGGGTTCCCTTCATTTCCCCGATAAAATGAGTAGAGTAAATAGCCGTCGCGGTCTATGAGCGTCGCCTTAGTCGTCGTTGAACCCGCATCTATTCCGAGAAATACGGGACCTCTCGCTTTTTTGATGTCCTTTCTTTTGACCCTGTCTTTCGCGTGGCGCGTCCTGAAAATGTCGTATTCCGCTTCGTTTGAAAACAGAGCATCAATATGCTTGGTATCCGACATGAGCGCCGGATCGGCATTCCCGAGCCTGTCGACGAGCGTATTGAGCAAAATCTCACCGGACTTTTCGGCGAGCAGCGATGCGCCTATCGCGACAAAGTATTTGGAATCCTCAGGGAAAATTATCTCATCCGGTGCGAGATTCAAAGTATCTATGAACCTTTGTCTCAGCTCCGACAAAAATGACAGAGGACCTCCAAGAAAGGCTACATTTCCGCTTATCGTATGACCGCAAGCGAGACCGCTTATCGTCTGATTTACGACAGCCTGAAATATCGAGGCGGCCAGGTCGCTCTTCGCGGCACCGTCGTTGATAAGCGGCTGTATATCCGTCTTTGCAAACACTCCGCATCTTGCGGCTATAGGATATATAATTTTGTGCTCCTTTGATGCTTCGTTCAGCCCCGCCGGATCGGTATTCAGCAGAATGGCCATCTGGTCGATAAACGCACCGGTGCCTCCCGCGCACGTCCCGTTCATCCTCTGCTCGACAGTAGCACCGTAAAAGGTGATCTTCGCGTCTTCACCTCCGAGCTCTATCGCGACATCCGTCTCGGGGATAAGCGTTTCTACAGCTTTGCTGCATGCTATAACCTCCTGTTCAAATCCGACATCGAGAACCTTTGCCAGCGCCAGACCGCCGGAGCCCGTAATCACAGGTCTGACGGCAATGTCACCGAATTGCGAGTGAAGATCGTTTATAAGCTCCGTAGCCTTTTGCATTACGTCCGACATGTGTCTTTCGTAACGCTTGTACAATATTTCGCCTGTATCTCCGGTCAGCACAAGTTTGACCGTGGTTGAACCGATATCAATACCGAGTCTCATGTTTCACCCTCTATGAATGCGCTAAATGCGCTATTTCTTTCCTGTATAAATGTGTAAGCATAATTGCGGAATAGAACAGCCCCGATATCTCGGCGAGAGGAAATGCGAACCACGTTTTCGATACGCCGAATGTATGATAAAGGATAAACGCCAGAGGCAATATGCCTACCAACTGTCTCAAAAGCGATCCGAACAGGCTGTAAAAGCCGTGACCCGTAGCCTGAAACAGTGTCGATGTCATGATGCCGAATGCGGCAGGCAGAAAACACAGACTGATAATTCTGAGCGCGGGCTCTCCGACCTCGAGCATATCATTATCCGCGTCGAACATACGCAGGAACACGCCGGGGATGAGATGAAACAGCAGGCAGCCCGCAGCCATTATTACGATCGCCGCAGTAAGACCGAGCCTATACGTATGCATCAGCCTCTCCCTGTTTTTCGCGCCGTAATTATACCCCATAACCGGCATCGCACCCTGATTGAGCCCGAATACGGGCATAAAGACGAACGATTGGAGTTTGAAATATATTCCCAGCACCGCAACGGCCGTCGTTTCTTTGGCGAGTATCGCGTTAAAGCCGATAAGCATGAATGAACCGATGGCTTGCATTATCATCGACGGGAAGCCCACCGCATATATATCGCGTACGGTTTCCAAATTCGGCTTGAAGCCCCTGATACGCACGGTAACGGCATGTTCTTTCCTGACTATTATCGTGACTGCCGCGATGAACGATACGACCTGCCCTATAACCGTCGCAACAGCTGCTCCCGCCACGCCGAGCCTCGGGAAGCCGAGCAGGCCGAAGATCATTATCGGATCGAGGATTATATTTGTCACCGCTCCGGCGAGCGAACATATCATCGGAGCAGTCATGTTACCCGTCGACTGAAGCACCTTTTCCAGTTGTATCTCTATCGATGAGAAAAAGCTGAAACACATAACTATGAACATATACTGAATCCCGTATCCGTATATCTCGGGATCGGCAGTATACGAACGCATAAACGGCTCGGTAACGATAAGTCCAACCACAAGAAATATGAGAAAATTGATGAGACCTATCATTATGCTCGTGCTCGCGGCATCATCGGCCGCCCTGCGGTTCTTTTCGCCGAGACGTCTCGATATGAGCGAATTGACGCCGACTCCGCTGCCGACGGTAACAGATATCATAAGCAGCTGCATCGGCATAACGAACGAAACGGCCGTAAGAGCCGCTTTGCTCATATGCGCCACGAAAATACTGTCAACAACGTTATAAAGCGCATATATTGTCATGGACAGGATTGCCGGCCACGCCATCGAAATGAGCAGACTGCCTACAGGCCTCATGCCCATCTTATCCGCTCCGTTATCCAAATGTATCTGTTTGCTGTCTCCCATAAAGTAATCCTTCCGGCAAATCAAAAAAAGAGGGCGGATCTGTAAGCCGGGTTCTGTCTCGGACGATCATCTATCTCTGGCGTAACATTACTGCACGCTCATGCGGTCCACCTTGCGGGCGGCAGCGGGCAACTGCCCTGAATGCCCGTATTCGACCTTGCACCGGATGGGGTTTACACGGCCGCCATGTCTCCATGGCGCCGGTGAGCTCTTACCTCACCATTTCAACCTTGCCACAGCATTACCTGTTTCGGCGGTGTAGCTTTCTGTTGCACTTTCCCTATAGTTACCTACGCCGGACGTTATCCGGCATCCCTGCCCTGCGGAGCCCGGACTTTCCTCACGCTTACATGAAGCGCGCGACCGTCCGATCCGCCCTCGACCCATGAATTATACCACAGAAGGGACAAAATAAAAACCCCGCCGTGCTTTAAGCTGTGCGCAAAGGCGGGGTGAAAACAACGTTATCTGACTGCTATACACTCTATTTCTATCTTAGGGCCGCCCGGGAGTTTCGAAACCTGTACACATGACCTTGCCGGATACGGTTCGGAAAAGAACTTTTTATATACATCATTAACTTTCACAAAATCATCCATATCCGTCAAAAAAACGAGCGTTTTCACCACGTGTGAATAATCGAAGCCTGCCGCTTTGAGTATGGAGCCGAGGTTAATAAGCGTCTGCTCCGTCTGAGTTTCGACATCATCAGCGGTTTTGCCCGTTGCCGGATCATTGCCTGTTTGCCCCGATACAAAAAGCATATTTTCCGCCTGTATGCCCGGAGAATACGGACCGATAGGCTTTGCACCCTTCTCGGGAATTATCGATTTTTTCATGGCACTACCTTCTTTCTTTATTAAATCTAATGTTAAACGGCGGTTTTTCCGCCGCACATACCACCTTGAGTTCCGACAGACTCTCGCGCAAAAAGACGCAAACAGCCTCGGAAAAAATATGCTCAGTTGCGAAATGACCGGCATCTATGAGGGCGATGCCGAGCTCCTGAGCCTTTCTCGCATCGTGATATTTCACGTCACCGGTTATATAGCATAAGCCTGCATCTTCGGCGACGTCATCGATAAAATCCGCCCCCGCACCCGTACACCAATACACCTCGGAAAACACGCTTTCGGGAGATCCGACCGTTCTAATGATGTCAGCCTCTGCTCCGATACTTTCCGCAACATGCTCCGCGAGCTTCATGAGACTCATAGGCTGAGGCAGGATACCCTTTCGGCAGTAATCGTTTACGTTCTGAATATTCAGCGCACCGATCATCGTTCCGAAAAGACGGTTTAAGCCGTTTGGCGCCCTATCGAAGCAGGTATGAGACGAATATACGCTTATTCCCGCCCGAACAAGAGATATGATACGCGAAGCAACCGGTTCGCCGACTGACAGCTTTTTTAACGGATCGAATATGAGAGGATGATGCGTAATTATCAGATCGGCTCCCATACATACGGCCTCATCTACCACTTCATCAGTCGCGTCGAGCGCTGTCACTACGAGACTGATATCGTTGCCGCAGTCTATCTGAATTCCGGAATTGTCCCATTCCTCCTGCAGCTCCGGCGGAGCAGTACTTTCTATCAGTTTAACTATATCTGTCAATTTCATCGTCAGAGCTCCGTTTCGGCTAAAAGTTCTCTTATCCTCTCGATTCTTCTGAAACGTATCGACTTTACAGGGTCATCCCCGTCATTCTCCGAAGTTCTCCCGCATGCCGTTTTGTTCAGTATGACGCTTTCTCTATTGAGATGAAACCTAAGATATTCCGTTGTAAGAGGACCGCCCGTTTGCATGAGCAGGTCGGGGAAATCATACTCGGCTTCAGATATTTCCGAGACATTTTTTGTGCCCGGAGATGCCGTGATTATCTCGCAATACCTTTCGGCTTCTTTTACTATCTGATATTTTGTTACGTCAAAACCGTTCAGATCAAGCCATCGCATAAGTCTTCCGACATTATTGCGCGGCTGAAGTATCAGCCTGCGAAATGATCTCGTCTTGCCGATATCCCAATCGAGCATATCCTTTATCAGAAGTCCGCCCATCCCGGCGGCGACGATATTGTCGACCTCGCCGGGGGCGAGAACATCCAAACCGTCTCCGACTCTTAAATCGAACACACGCCCCGGAAAAATGAGGGCAAAATTCGTTTTAGCTTTGTTGAGCGAGTGAGGACTCAGATCAGTCATGATAACTTTAGGCGATATTTTTTTTTCATACAGGTACAGGGGCAGATAGCCGTGATCGGTACCGATGTCGGCCGCCGTTTCTCCCTTTCTTATTTCTCCGGCTATGGCTTTAAGCCTTTCTGTAAGCTTCGTCATATCACTCCAGATAATCCTTGAGCTTCTTCGATCTGCTCGGATGGCGCAGCTTGCGCAGCGCCTTTGCTTCTATCTGCCTGATACGCTCGCGCGTAACGTCGAATTCCTTACCGACCTCCTCAAGCGTTCTCGATCTGCCGTCTTCGAGACCGAACCTCAGCTTGAGAACCTTCTGCTCACGGTCGGTCAGGGTGTCGAGCACCTCGACAAGCTGCTCCTTAAGCATAGAGAAAGCCGCCGCCTCCGCCGGAGCCGGGACATCGTCGTCAGGTATAAAATCGCCGAGGTGACTGTCCTCCTCTTCTCCGATAGGTGTTTCGAGCGATACGGGCTCTTGTGCGATCTTTTGGATTTCGCGCACCTTATCTACCGATATACCCATTTCCCTCGCTATCTCCTCGGGCGCCGGTTCGCGTCCGTAAGTCTGAAGAAGCTGCCTCGATATACGTATGAGCTTGTTTATCGTCTCCACCATGTGAACAGGTATCCTTATTGTCCTCGCCTGATCGGCTATTGAACGTGTTATAGCCTGCCTTATCCACCAGGTTGCGTATGTCGAAAACTTATACCCCTTGCGGTAATCGAACTTATCCACGGCTTTGATGAGTCCGAGATTGCCCTCCTGTATGAGGTCAAGGAAAAGCATCCCACGCCCTACATAGCGCTTTGCAATGCTTACGACAAGCCTGAGATTCGCCTCGCAGAGGCGTTTCTTTGCTTCCATATTCCCCTTTTCCATCTGCTTGGCAAGTTCGATTTCTTCGTCAGCCGTCAGAAGAGGCACCTTTCCTATCTCCTTGAGGTACATCCTCACAGGATCGTCTACCGCAATACCCTTCGGTACGGTCGCATCCACATTTATTCGGCCGTCCTTGTCGAGTACGACTCCGTCATCCTCTTCTTCCGTATCCGCGGCGACATTCATGTCCACATCTATGTCTTCATTGTCATCGTCTATTATGAATTCATCCGAGTTCTTATCCGAATCAATATCGAGTTCGGCTTCGACATCACGGGACATATATGAATCATAGACCTCATCGAGGATGTCCTTTTCGACGTCAAAATTATAGAGATAGTCCGATATTTCGACACCGCTGAGCTTTCCGCCCGATGCCCCGGCCTTGGCTTCAAGGTGAGTGAGAAGTTCGGCTTTTATCTGTTCTTCGGACATATCGGCAAAACTGTCGGCATTGAACTCCAAATGCTCCTCCGCCGCTTTGATATACGTATCGGTGCCTGCCTTCACTGCAGACATCGGCGCAGGTCTTTCTGTATCATTCTTTGCCGAAGCTTTACAGCCCCTTTTTTTCGTCGATTTGATCGCTTTAGGCTTTTTGCCGTCCGTATCGTCCTCGGCTGAGACTGCCGTCGTCTTTGCCTTTGCAGTCTGTCTTTTCGATTCGGCCTTTTCTTTCACCTTTTTCTCCGCCATAAGCTATCTGTCCCTGTTCCTTTCTATTTCCGTCTGTATCTCCCTCAGATGCTGCATGAGTCTCGTCTGTTCTTCCGAAGACACACCCGTATCTTCGGCGAGATCAAGAAGTGCCAATATCCTGTCCTGTTCTTTTTCGAGTGCCTCCATACCTGCACGCTGCGCACATTCGGAGAATATAGTCTCCGGGTCGGCAAACACCGGTATATTGTCTATGGCTTCGGATATCAAAGCCCTGTCGCCGTCATCGAGGGCGTCGGTGCATCGATCGATATCGAGCATCCCGTTTTCCCTGATATCGTCAAGCATAACAGAAAATATCCTGATGCCCGGCTCGCTCGTGAATATATCGGATGCCCGGGCTGCTTTTTCGGCATACGACCAATCGAGCGATATTATACGGAATATGTCTCTTTCTACAAGAGTAAGCGTACCGGTATCGTCATGCTTTGTCCGTTTCACATTTTTTTGAGCTGCCTGAGCTGACGCATCTACCGTTTCGCGGCTGAGCGCCGCCACCGAAATGTCGAACTCCTCTGACACCTTTTTCATGTATATATCCTGCTCAACAAGTCCGAGTTCATTAAGGATCTTCGCGATCTCCTTGATGCATTCTATGCGCTGCTCGGGATCATTAAGATCAAGGCCGAGCATCGCGTTTCTTATCTTGTAGTCGGCATAAGGGAGTGCCTTGTCAACAAGGTTCAAAAACGCATCTCTGCCGTCCTTCTTTATGAACTCGTCGGGATCCTTGCCATCTGTCACATGCATGACCCTCACTCTGCATCCCGCCTCTCTGAGTACCTCCATGCCTCTGAGTGCGGCACTGCGGCCCGCGCCGTCGGCGTCGTAAGAAAGAACGACATCCTGAACATACCGCCTTATGAGCTTCGCCTGGTTTTCCGTGAGCGCTGTGCCGAGCGATGCGGCACAGTTTTCGACTCCGCCCTGAAACAGACCTATGGTATCCATATACCCCTCGACGAGTATCATAAACCCCTGTTTTGACACGCTTTGCCGCGTCAGATTGAGGCCGTAAAGATTGTTCTTTTTGCGGAATATCACGCTTTCCGGAGAGTTAAGGTACTTCGGGTTATCGCCCGAAGCTATGGCTCTGCCGCCGAAGCCTATGACCTTCCCGGATGTATTGATTATCGGGAACATCACGCGGTTTCTGAATTTGTCGTAACATTTGCCCTTGCTCTCCGTCGCAAGACCGAGCTCGAGTATCACTTTCTTGTCATAGCCGAGGCCGATGAGGTGATTGTACAGGCTGTCCCATTTTTCGTCCGCGTATCCGATACCGAATTTTTTAAGGACCGTATTGGACAAACCGCGCTTTTTCATATACGCGTATCCTTTGTTCGCCTTTTCGGTAAACGCCTTGTAAAAGAACGTTGCGGCAGCTTTATTTATCTTATAATAGATGTCGAGATCCCTGCCGTAGCCGGAACTCTTTTCCAGCTCTACTCCGTACTCTTGCGCCAGCTTTTCTACAGCTTCGGAAAAATCGAGGTTATAATACCTTTTGACAAATTCTATGGCATCACCCGATGTGCCACAGCCGAAGCACGTAAAAATCTGCTTTTGCTCCGATACTACAAAGGATGGTGTCTTTTCGCTGTGAAAAGGGCAGACACCTTTGTAGCTGCTGCCGGCGCGCTTAAGCGTCACGACTCTCGAGACAACCTCGACAATATCGATCCGGTCCTTTAAGTTTGCAAGTGATCGTGATGTGAACAACATTGATATGCCCCTCGAACCTTCACTACTATATTCTACGTCTGGGGGTAATTTCCTTTTATTTTGATAAAAGCTACCCGAAAATCGAACGATACTTCGTGAGGGCATATCTGTCCGTCATACCCGCAATATAATCCTTTACCGTTTCATTCACTCCGTCGCGGCTTATATTTGTCCTGTCGCCCGGAGGGATTTCATCGGGATTTTCGGTATAGAACCTGTAAAGCTCTTCGACAGTTGTCTTAACCATGTTAAGGTCTTCTTCTTTTTTGACTTTGAGGCTGTTATATACATTTCTGAACATATAAGTGCGAAGCTCGTCAAGCATTGCCGTATGATCCCCGTCCATTCTTACGTGATCACTGCCGTTACTGTATGTTATGACGTTCATCACCATATTGTCTATTCTCGTACTGTGACGGTCGCCGAACAATGATATCGGCCCTGACGGCAGATCATCCGCCGATATCACACCGCTTCGCAGGGCGTCATCTATATCATGGTTTATATACGCGATACGATCGGAAAGTCTCACCGCCTCGCCCTCCGGCGTGCAAGGCATTTGTGCACCGGAATGGTTGAGTATTCCGTCTCTTACCTCAAAGGTCAGGTTCATCCCCTCGCGTTTCGGCGTTGACTCAAGCCTGTCGACAACGCGCAGACTCTGCTCATTGTGCCTGAACCCGCCCGGATGGATCTCGTTAAGCACGGCTTCGCCGTTATGTCCAAAAGGCGTATGGCCGAGGTCATGTCCGAGAGCGATCGCCTCCGCAAGATCTTCATTGAGAGCGAGCGCCCTTGATATCGTCCTCGCTATCTGACTGACCTCGAGCGTATGAGTCAGCCTCGTGCGGTAATGGTCATCTTCCGATCCCAGGAAAACCTGAGTTTTGTGCATGAGCCTTCGGAAAGCTTTGGAATGTATTATCCTGTCGCGATCTCTCTGATATTCCGTCCTGAGATCGGACGACTCCTCGTATACGGCTCTGCCCCTCGTTTCCGCCGACCTTGATGCGTGAGGTGAAAGAAGCAGGTATTCTCTTTTTTCAATATCCTCTCTAAGCAGCATCCTATACACCCGTATGCCCGAATCCGCCCGGGCCTCGCTCCGTCCGGGAAAGCGTCTTCACAAGCTCTATGTCCGCCTTTTCAAATTTGCTAACCACGACTTGAGCGATGCGCATCCCGTCCTTTATTATAAAATCTTCTTTCGAAAAGTTTATCACGGCAACCTTTATCTCTCCCCGGTAATCCGCGTCGACGGTTCCTATGCCGTTGACGAGCCCTATGCCGTTTCTTGCGGCGAGCCCCGAACGCGCCCTTATTTGGGCCTCATATCCTTCGGGGAGCTGAAAGCTGAGTCCCGTCGGTACAAGCGCACGCTCGCCGGCTCCGAGGACTAAAGGCCCGTCGGGAAGAAACGCGGCTATGTCAAATCCTGCCGCCTGTTTTGTTTCATATTTCGGAACTCTCCCGCTCCTGCTCGTGATCATAAGCTTCATAGATTATCCCTCCACAATCGATCTGACATCGAGACGCGATGGCGAAACGATGCAGGCGCTGTACCGATCATATTTTGATATTTTTTTTCTGACTTTGTCTATATCGTCTGCCGTGACACGAGAAAATCCCTTTATTATCTCATCGCCATCGTACGGACGACCGAGAAGCAGAGTATTTTTCCCGTTCCTGAACATCCTGCCGGATGTGCTTTCGAGTGAAAACACGTATGAAGCCTTGAGCTGCGCCCGGGACGACTCGAGCTCATCCTGCGTTATGCCCTCCTTTGCGAGCTTCAGTATCTCACTTTTGATCGCAGCGGCAGCAGGTCTGATGTTGTTGCGTCCGACTCCCGCGTATATCATAAAATATCCGCCCGCCGCGAACAAACCGAGCGATGCGTATACGGAATACGCGAGCCCCTGCCGCTCCCTTACGGTCTGAAAAAGCCTCGAACTCATGCTCCCGCCTAACGTATTTGTAAGTATTGAAAACGCGTAATAATCATCATCGGCAAGCTTTATCCCCGGAGCCGCAAGGCATATATGAGACTGTTCGATATCTTTTTTGATCGATTTATATTGCGGTTCATACCTCACTCTCGGGAGCACCTTTTTGCTCCTTTTTTTCTTCAGACCGTCAAACTTGTCGGAAAAATATTCGAGCACTTTTTTTTCGTTTACCGCTCCGGCAACGGATATGACTATATTATCGGCGGTATAGTTTCCGTCTACGTACGTGTGCATTACGGAGCTCGTTATCCTTGCGAGACTCCCGGGCGTTCCGAGTATGGAATTGCCGAGACCTTTGTTCGCGAAGATCATATCGGTAGCCGTCTCAACCGCGAGGTCGTCAGGCGTATCGAGCGTCATCTTAAGTTCCTCCCTTACGACCATGCGCTCTCTGTCCATTTCGACCTTGGCGAACATGGAATTGTTTATCATGTCCACGAGCACGTCGGACGCCCTTTCGAACTCATCCGCCGTCGTTTTGACGTAATAGCACGTAGCTTCTTTACCTGTGAAAGCGTTTATCTGACCGCCGATCTTATCTATATCGGAGGCGATCTGCATCGCCGTCCTGTCAGGCGTCCCCTTGAACATCATATGCTCGGTAAAATGAGAAACGCCGGAGTACCTGTCCTCCTCGTACGCGGCACCTGCGCCCGCCCATATACCGACAGCTACCGATCTGACGCCGGTAATATGCTCGGTCACTATCCTTATGCCGTTATCGAGTCTGCTGATTTTTATCATTTATTTTCTGCCGCCCTTTTCAGTTCATGTACAGTCCTTACCGTCATCAATATAATGATCAGAAGACCGAAATATCCCATAGCAGGATATATATACTTTACCATATTTTTGAAACCTAACATACCGAGAAAAAAGGCGAGAAGTGAAAAAAATATTATCTTAGAATTTCGCTTTTTTTCTCCAAAACGCGTCGAAAACCCGTAAAAGCACGAAGTTGCAGCGGAATATATCGCAAAGAACAAAACAAGGAAAAACACCCGCCCCGCCACCGGTGAAATTTTCCCGGCCAGGCCGAGCATGGGCAGGTCGAGACTTTGGGAAAGCTCGGGATCCTTGAGCAGCGCACGGAGAAGAACAAATCCTATCGTAGCGAGCAGAAGACCTCCCGCAGCGACTCCGGCATACGCGTGACCCGGGCCTGCCGCACTCAGAGCCGACTGAGAATTTATAGGTATCGTTCCCATTATATTGTACGTCACGTATACTACTGCGCCGAGCGGCCACACGGGAGCGAGCGACGACACGTCCGGTTCGACATCCGCGTATGGAACCGCATCGAACGTAATACCGACATATACGGCCAGCCCCACCACTATGATAAAAAGAAAAGGCATTATTATTTTGAAAACGCCTGCGACCCTCTCAAATCCGCCTATAACTGTTATTATTACGAGAAGCGCGATAAAAAATCCTCCGACGGCCTTCGGAAGCCCGAATCTTTGATAAAGCAATGAACCGCCGGCTGCCGTCATCGATATCGTACCGCAATAGATAAGCACGCCTACGGCTAAGCCGAAGAGCTTTTCCGTCCGCTCGTGCCCCGAAGGAAGTAATATCTTTGAGAGATCGGCGGTATTGAGACGTCTTGCGAGAAACGCCGTCATCAGCCCTATACCGACAAAAAGCGCAGTTTCTATAATAAGACCGAGATATCCGCGATTCCCGAACACGCCGAAATACTGCCAGCATTCGCGCCCGGAAGCAAAGCCCGCACCCATCACCGTACTCAGATATAAAAGTGCTATTGTGATAAAATTCATTGAAGATCTCCGACGTTCACGTAGTATTCATCAAGCTCGTAGGGCGTTACCCCGCTGAAGTCGTATGTATTATCTTTTTTTGTTAAATCGGAAAGCCTGTAATCATATAAGGCGTCCTTTATCGACATCTTCTTTCTGCCGTCCTCTCCATGCTCTGTCACCTCGACATGTTCGTCAAGCGAGTACCACTCCCTGAACCGTATGATTTCGGAGCAGAGTCCCGGAAGAACTTCCGGCTCTTTAACGATTGCGCCCGACATGGAGACAATATTACGCTTTACCGCTTCGAGCGTATTATAGATGTCGATCTGATCCTGAGGCATATGTTCCGAGATATCGTAAAAGTAGCTTTCGGCAAGTTCCGCAAACGTTTTTGCGTCCGCCTCCCTCAGCACCTGCACAAGAGCGCCCTCATCGACATGCTCGGGCGTTTCCATAAGTTCGGCAAAGTTTTCAAAATACGTAAACCCCGAACCGTCCTCAAGGTCAAGGATATCAAGAAGTTCTTCTCTCGTCATGTATATTCCTTTCAAAATTATGGTATACTGTCAATACTGATTATACTACACGCGGAGGTAAATATGGCAACCAAAAAGACCAGAGAAAGAAGCGATATTCCCGAACAGTCAAAATGGGATCTGACCGGCATGTACGAAGACGATAAAGGATGGGAAAGAGAACTCGCGTCCATAGATGATATAACGCAGGAGCTGCTCACCTTTCAGGGCAGGCTTGCCGAAAGCGCCGATACTCTTTTGGCGGCTCTAAAAAAATCCGACGAAGCAGCCTTAAGGCTCAGCAGGCTTGTCTGCTACGCAAAAATGAAGCAGGACGAGGACAACAGAGTGAGCAGATATCAGGAAATGTTCGGCAAAGCTATGGCCGCAGCGGCCAAAACAACCGCCGCCTCAAGCTTTATGACGCCCGAGCTTTTGGCTTCACCCGAGGATAAAATACTCGGGTTTATAGCCGAAGAGCCCGCCCTCGCAGAATACGAATTCAACATACGCAACATATTTCGCGAAAAAAAACACGTCCTGTCCGCAAAAGAGGAGCATATCTTCGCCGAACTCGGCGATGTCCTCGGCGGTGCAGATACCATATTCTCCATGCTCAACGATGCCGATCTTAAATTTGAGCCCGTCGGAGGCAGAGAACTTACGCACGGAAACTATATTTCATACCTTGAGGGTGAGAACAGGGACAAAAGGAAACAAGCCTTCCGTAACATGTACGAAGCGTATAAGCGCCACATCAACACGATCGGCGCCACATATTCCAACAGCGTCAAATATGATTGTGCTGCGGCACGTATGCATAATTATTCTTCTGCGAGGAACGCTGCACTTTTCAGAGATAATATCCCGGAATCAGTTTACGATAATTTAATTACGGAAATTCACGAAGCATTGCCTACACTTCACCGCTATCTCGGATTAAGAAAAAAGGCGCTCGGACTTGATGAGCTCATGATGTACGACGTCTACACCCCTCTCGCCAAACTCCCCTGTTTTGAGATTCCATTTGATGACGCCGTCGATATGATAAAAAAGGCGCTCGCCCCTATGGGAAGCGATTATGTCGATATAGTCTCGCGCGGCATAAAGGAGCGCTGGGTCGATGTATATGAGAACACCGGCAAGACGAGCGGCGCCTACAGCTTCGGCACATATGACACAAATCCGTATATACTTCTCAATTTTCAGGGCAGACTGCAGGACGTCCTTACTTTGATACACGAGCTGGGGCACTCTATGCACTCGTATTACACACGGCATACACAGCCCCAGTGCACAGGCGATTATTCGATCTTCGTCGCCGAAGTCGCCTCTACCGTCAACGAATGCCTTCTGCTGAACTATCTTCTTCGTAAGGAAAAAACGCCTGAGATGAAGAAATATCTCATAAACAGATTTATAGAAGAGATACGGGCCACTATATTCCGTCAAACGATGTTTGCGGAATTCGAGGCTTGGTCGCATGATTATGTTGAGCAGGGAGGCTGCCTGACAGCAGATATACTCTGTAAAAAGTATGAGGAGCTTAATGCGCTTTATTTCGGTGATGTCGTCTCCCGCGATGAATATATCAGATATGAATGGGCACGAATCCCCCACTTTTACAACGCATTTTACGTTTATCAGTACGCGACGGGATTTTCGGCTGCTGTCGCACTTTCGCGGCGCATCCTCGAAGGCGGCCCGCAGGCTGTTGCTGATTACAAAAGATTTTTGACTCTCGGTTCGAGTATGTACCCCGTAGACGAGCTTAAGATAGCCGGAGTTGACATGACCTCGAAGGAGCCGATCAAGGACGCACTTGTTCTATTCCGTGAACTCGTCGACGAGCTCGAGTCGCTTCTTTAGGAGGGACTGATGAAAAAGATATTCATTTATGCAAGCGATACCGACAACTCCGTGCATGCGGACAAAGCGCTCCGCAGGAAGCTGGATGACTCCGCTTTCAGGGTTATAAGCAGTATTGCGGATGAACCCGATCTCATAGTCATAATCGGCGGAGACGGGACATTTCTCGAAGCCATTCACGTGCTCGGGTTTCCGAAAATACCGATCATCGGGATCAACACCGGCCATCTCGGTTTTTTCCAGGAGATCATGCCGGAGATGCTCGACGATTTTATCTTCAATTACATGCATGGCAATTATTCTCTTCAGCGTATGCAGTCGGTCAGGGCTGTCGTCGAACATGACGGCACAGAAGAGGAGTTCACCGGCATTAATGAAATAGTCATCGCAAGTGCTGCAAATTACGCATATTCCGCCCATTTCAACATATCCATCGGCGGCTCCTTCATAGAGCGGTTCAGCGGTGACGGGCTTTTGATATCGACACCTGCCGGAAGCACCGCATATAATTACTCGCTCGGCGGAAGCATTGTTGACCCGAGACTCAGGCTCCTTCAGGCGACACCTATCGCACCTATGAATACGACGGCTTACAGAAGCTTCACCTCGAGCATCCTGTTGCCTCCCGACCTTAGTCTGGGAATAGTACCGGACAGTTACGGCGAAAAGAGCGCGATAACCGTAGCTTATGACGGATTCAGCAAACTGATCGAAAAAGCTGACAATATCGAAATTTCTCTCTCGGACAAAACGGTAGAGCTTATGAGATTTAAAGATTACGATTTCTGGACAAAGGTAAAAAGCAAATTCCTTTAACATGGACAAATTCACATTTACGGTCTCTGAGGATGAGGCGGGCGTTCAGCTCAGGAAAATTATCAAAACAAAATATCACCTTTCATCGCGTCTGATGAGAACAATTAAATATAAGAACCTCATAACGCTTAACGGCAAAAGCGTTCCGGGGTGGATCGTTCCCGCCTGCGGCGATCGTGTATCAGTTGCTCTTCCCGATGAGGAAAGCCATTTTCCTCCCGAGGACATACCGATCGACGTCCTGTACGAGGACGATGACCTGCTGATAATAAACAAGCAGGCGGGCATCACCGTACACCCTACCAAAGGGCATCCCGACCATACGATAGCAAACGGGATAATGAAATACATGTCGGATACGGGCAGATCATTTAAGATACGTTTTATTAACAGACTCGATATGGATACGAGCGGGATACTCGTAATAGGCAAGAATTCACATGCTCAGGCGGAAATCAATATGCAGATGTCCCAAGGCCTCACGCGCAAACGATATACAGCCGTCGCCTCAGGGATAATCAGTGAGGACGAATTTGTCATAGACAAGCCGATAGGAAGACCCTCCGCAGACTCCGTACGTCGAAGCATCGTATCCGAAGCCGATGGCGGATACCCGAGCGCCACAAAGGTGCACGTCATAAAAAGATTCGACAATGCGACACTTACCGAGCTCGAACTTCTTACGGGACGCACCCATCAGATCAGGGTCCATCTTGCCTCCATCGGACACCCTCTTCTCGGAGACCGTCTGTACGGTGGTGACGAAACATATATTAAAGGGCGTCAGGCGCTTCACGCGCACAGTTTTACGTGCCTGCACCCGATGACAAAAAATAAGCTCGAGGTTATCGCTCCCTTGGCCACCGATCTGGCGGAGCTTATCGAAAGGCTGGTGTGACAACACGTGACACTCATCATAACATCTTTTATAGACGCAATAGACAATATATCCGTCCCCGAGCACAGCATGTGTATATGCGCAGACGGGGGCTACATAAGAGCTAAGGAGCTCAACATCAGTCCGGATATGCTCATAGGCGATTACGACTCGTCGGCGATGCCCGACGCTCCCGCCATAATCCTGCCGCGCGTCAAGGATATGACCGACAGCGAAGCCGCAGTAGACTTTGCCGTATCGCACGGCACCCGAAACATAGTCGTACTCGGCGGTCTCGGCGGACGCCTCGACCATACGATGGGCAATATCGGAATGCTTGCAAAATACGCCGGATCAGACTGCCGTCTGGCGTTTATGGACGGTATCAATTTCGTATATATGCTCACACCCGGCGCCCATATAATAAAAAAAACAGTCTACAGGAACACTTATCGTTATCTCGGTCTTATAAGCTATGGCGGGAAGGTGAACGGTCTCACGGTGCGAGGCTGCAAATACACACTGACAAATCATATTCTGCGCGATGACACCTCGCTTGGCGTAAGCAACGAGATTTTGGAGGATGAGGCTCATCTTTCCTTCACCGACGGAAAGCTTCTCGTCATATTATCCTCGGATATATCGTCATCCGATATTGACAAATGACGATGATTTTATTATTCTTATTGTTGATCGCAAGGGGAGCTGATTGCTGAGAGTTACCCGCTCCGGGTAAGACCCTCAATACCTGATACGGATAATGCCGTCGTAGGAAGCGAAGGATATATTTTTATATACGTATCCACTGAGTTCCCCTCCTATGTACTGAAAAGGAGGTTTTTTATGTTTGACGATCTTCAGAGTTTTTTCGAATCAACCGTCGGTCAGATCACCACTGTTTTCGTAATGCTCATTCTTCTTCTGCTTATCATGATTCCTTCCGGCGGGAAAAAGAAAAAGCCCGACATGAAAGCGATGACTGTTTCGGCTTTGCTTATCGCGCTTGCCGTGATACTGAGCAATATCAAACTGTTCAGCATGCCTCAGGGCGGCTCCGTGACACTTCTTTCAATGCTTCCCGTGGCTCTTTGCGCATACCTTTTCGGCACACGTCAGGGTGTTATTGCCGGTGTGTGCCTCGGCCTTCTCAACCTTATACTCGGTCCTTATGTCATTCACCCTGTCCAGCTTCTGATCGATTATCCTCTCGCCTTCGGCGCAATGGGAATAGGCGGCATATTCAGAAACCGAAAGAACGGACTCATCAAAGGCTATTTGCTCGGTGTAGCAGGCAGATATGTCTGTGCCGTATTATCGGGTTTCATATTTTTCGGTTCGTATGCACCTGAGGGCTTTAATGCGCTAACATGGTCTCTTTGGTATAACCTTACATACCTCGCCGCAGAATGCGCGATAACAGTAGCCATTCTTTTCATTCCTGCCGTAAGGAAAGGCCTCGAAGGGTTGAAAAATAATTTATAAAATGTTACATTATTAACAGGAGTTTTCTGTATCGATTTTAACGAAAGGGAAAGTTAAAATGTATAAGAATATCAAATA
The DNA here is from genome assembly GCA_938046095.1 of uncultured Clostridia bacterium. GTDB lineage: Bacteria > Bacillota > Clostridia > Peptostreptococcales > Anaerovoracaceae > Eubacterium_B. The sequence continues at coordinate 90,119 of CALIXS010000013.1, read as the reverse complement.
CGAGATAAACGAAGGACTCGCCGCCGTAACCGTAAACAGACCTGAAGCGTTGAACGCTCTGAACATGGATGTTCTGGACGAACTTTACGATGTATTCGGCAAAATCGCTTCCGATGACGAGGTCAGGGCTGTAATAGTCACCGGCGAAGGACGCTCGTTCGTCGCAGGCGCCGATATCGCTCAGATGAGCAAGCTCAGCCCTCTCGAAGGCCGCATGATGATGCAAAAGGGTCACGACGTCATGAACAGGATTGAACAGCTCCCTAAGGCCGTCATAGCTGCGGTCAACGGCTTTGCCCTCGGCGGAGGATGTGAGCTTGCGATGGCATGTGATATCAGGATCGCTTCGGAAAAAGCAAAATTCGGACAGCCGGAAGTCGGCCTCGGGATCATCCCGGGTTTTGGCGGGACTCAGAGGCTCTCCCGTCTCGTAGGCAAGGGAATGGCAGAGTATCTTATCCTCACAGCGGAAATGATCGATGCCGCAGAGGCTCATCGCATCGGTCTTGTTGAGAGAGTTGTCGCACCTGAAGATCTTATGGAAATCGCCGAAAAGACGGCAAAAACCATAATGTCAAAAGCTCCTATCGCTGTTGCCGCCGCTATCAGCGCCGTCAATGACGGATTCGATATGGATCTCAAGTCGGCGAGTCGTTTTGAGGTCGAATCCTCGGTAGCATGTTTCGCCTCTGATGACAAGGCAGAAGGCATGGGCGCATTCCTTGAGAAGCGCACAGCCGAATTCAAAAATAAATAGGCATGATGCATCACGATTCCTGATGTGTCACGGCTTCGAGCTGTAACCGTAAAAAAGCAAATGCGAAAAGACTCCTCATGCTTTAATGCATCCGGAGTCTTTTTATATCGCGTTGATAATTTTCCTGCGCTTAATTTAAGCCCGTTTCATATGCGATTTACCGTAAAGAACCTTTGGCCAGCCTGCAGTATTTTTCATATCTTGCCTTGGATTCCAAAACAGCTCTCGAATACAGCTCTTCTGCACGCTCCGGGAAATTTATCTCAAGAGCCGCATAACGCCTCTCGCCTTTCAGGTAATTAAGCATAAGATCGTAATTCGGTTCAGGCGAATCAAGCCGGAACGGATTGTCACCTTCTGCTGCCCTGCGCGGGTCAAACCTGTACAGATGCCAGTATCCGCACTCCACCGCGCGCTTCATTTCCGTCTGAGTGCAGCTCATTCCTGCTTTTATTCCGTGCTCAAGGCAAGGACAATACGCAATTATAATCGAAGGTCCGGGATACGACTCCGCTTCCCTGATCGCACGCAGTGTCTGCATTTGATCGTACCCGATGGCGACCTGTGCAACATATACATATCCGTAACTCATAAATATTGAGCCTATATCCTTCTTGGCGATCTGCTTGCCGCCCGCAGCGAATTTTGCCACCGCCGATGTAGGCGTCGCCTTCGAAGACTGTCCACCTGTGTTGGAGTAAACCTCCGTATCGAGTACGAGCAGGTTTATGTCTCTGTTCTGAGCCAAAACGTGATCTATCCCGCCGAAGCCTATATCATATGCCCAGCCGTCGCCGCCTACTGCCCAGACGGACTTTTTCGCGAGATATTCCTTCTTTTCGAGTACGGATCTGATTTCATCGTCTGCCGGGAGCCTTTCCAGAGCTTTTATCAGCATGTCGGTAACCGTTCTCGACTTATCGCCGTCCTCCCGGTATTTAAGATACGCTTCTATTTCATCAACTGCCATATTCGCTTTCAAAAGTGTTTTCAAGCTCATAATCAACTCATTTTTTATGACCTCCTGTGCGTGAAAATATCCATAGGCAAATTCCGCATTGTCTTCGAAAAGCGAATGTTCCCATGCGGGTCCGAAGCCGCGTTCATCGCGGCAATACGGTAAAATCGGCGCCCCTCCGCTGTATGCCGATGAGCATCCCGCAGCATTTCCCACGTACATGCGATCTCCGAAAAGCTGACTTATAAGCTTGAGATACGTAGTTTCCGCACAGCCCGCACATGCGGCGGAAAATTGAAAGTACGGCTTTGCAAATTGGCTGAGCTTAATATTTTTGTTGCTTATCACGTCGTGCTTCAGATATTTTTCTTTCATCGCATATTCATTAAAATAAGCCTGCTCAAATTTCATTTTATCAAAATCCGTCATAGTCAAAGCTCCTGATGCGGGACAAACGGTCAGACATACGCCGCAGCCGAGGCAGTCGTACGGCGAAACCTGAATGCGGAAGGCGTATTCGGGAGTTTTTTTCCCGAGCCCTTTTGCTTTTGATGTAAGAAAGTGTGCGGGAGCATTCACCTTTTCCTCTTCGTTAAGCAGCACCGGTCTGATTGCCGCGTGAGGACATGCCGCCGAGCATCTGTTGCATTGTACGCACCTTACGCTGTCCCATTTCGGAACGGTCTTTGCGACGCCCCGCTTCGAATATGCGGAGGTTCCGTTCTCCCATGTTCCGTCAATAACTCCGTACTTTTGAAATACGGAAACAGGCAGTTTGTCTCCCTGCTGTCGATCCATCGGAATAACAATATCCCTGACAAACGGTGTCGCATCGCTTTCAAACTGCCGTTCACATACAGCCGTACCCCAGCTTTCCGGTATATTCACCCTCTCAAAGCCGGCAATGCCGAGGTCAACCGCTTTGTCATTCATATCGACGAGAGTTTGTCCGCCCTTTTTGAAATACGATATGCGGTTGTTTTTTTTCATGTCAGAAACGGCGGTTTCAATCGGAATTACATTTGTCAGAGCGAAAAACGCAGCCTGAAGAATGTTGTTTGTGCGGTTTCCGAGCCCCGCCTCTTCGGCAAGCTTTTCCGCATCGATAATATACAGTTTCGCATGCTTTTCGTAAAACTCACGTTTCATACTGCCCGGCAGCCGTTCGTCGAGTTCATTCTTTGTCCACGGGCAGTTGAGAAGATACGTCCCGCCTTTTTTCAGGTCGCCCGTCGTATCGTATTTGTTGATGTACGTCGGTGCATGTACCGCTATAAAATCTGCCGATGAGACGAGATATGTCGATCTTATTGGCGTATCACCGAACCTGAGGTGTGACTGTGTCAGCCCGCCCGATTTCATCGAATCATATGAAAAATATGCCTGCACATACTTATCGGCTATAACCCCTATGGTAGTAATTGCGTTCTTGTTTGCTCCGACTGTTCCGTCACCCCCAAGTCCCCATATTTTACATGAAATCCGGTCTTCACTCGGTATTTCGACCGCTGTATATTCAAGCGAAGTATTTGTAACGTCGTCTGTTATCCCGATTGTGAAATCATTCTTTGGTTTTTCTTTTTTTAGATTGTCATAAACCGCTATCAACTGTCCCGGTGTCGTATCCTTTGATGACAAGCCGTAGCGCCCGCCGACAATTTTTATATCTGTTCTGCCCGCCTGATTCAGAGCTGTACAAACATCGAGATAAAGGGGTTCGCCTACCGATCCCGTCTCCTTGCTCCTGTCGAGAACGGCAATTCTTTTGCAGGATTCGGGAACGGCTTCGGCAAAATCACGGACGGAAAACGGTCTGTAAAGATGAACCTGTACCATTCCAACCTTTCTCCCCTTTGAATTCAGATAATCTACGGTTTCCTTTACGCTCTCCGACGCGGAGCACATTACTGCGATAACCTCCTCCGCATCATCAGCGCCGTAATAATTAAAGAGCTTGTAATTCCTCCCTGTAAGCCTGTTTATTTCGTCCATGTACCTTCGAACGGCTTCCGGGACGGCAGCGCTTTTTACATTTGCCCCCTCCTTGCATTGGAAGAATATGTCCGGATTTGTATTATTACCTCTGTTGCTCGGATGCTCGGGATTAAGAGAATGCTTTCTGAACGTTTTAACAGCCTCCCAATCGGTCAGATCTCTGAGTTCCTCATAATCAAGCGTTTCTATTCTCTGCATCTCATGGGATGTCCTGAAGCCGTCAAAACAGTGCATAAACGCATATTTTGAGCTTATAGCTGAAAGATGAGCTACAGCCGCCATGTCCATCGCCTCCTGAGGCGATGATGACATGAGCATCGCATAGCCTGTCGTTCTGCACGTCATAAAATCGGTATGATCCCCGAATATCGAGTGATGGTTTGAGGTTACAACTCTCGATGCGATATGTATCACGTTGGGGAGGAATTGTCCACCCATGGCATACATAGCCGGAATCATCAGCATAAGCCCCTGAGATGACGTGAACGTCGTTGTCAGCGCACCCGCCTGAAGTGAGCCGTGACACGTTCCTGCGGCACCGGCCTCCGACTGCATCTGAATAACATCGACAGGTGAACCGAACAAATTTTTTCTGCCGTTAGCCGCCCATTCATCTACCTTTTCGGCCATCGGAGACGACGGCGTTATCGGATAGATCGCGGCGACCTCTGTGAACGCATATGCAACATGCGCTGCAGCCGTATTTCCGTCCATTACGGCATATTTCTTTTTTGACATTTATCCTACTCCTGACCTCTGAATATTGCAATATCATGCTTTGCAGCCTCATAAAATATAGCCGTATCGCATGAGTAGCCTATGAAGGATATACCCATGTCGCAAAGCTCGCGGCCACGCTCAGCCGTGTCTGCAAAGCACCCGATTTTTATGTTCTTTTCCGAAGCCTTTCTGACGATATTTTTTATGCGGCTTACGACGGCCGGATGCTCGACCTGTCCGATCAGTCCGAGTGAACTCGAAAGATCATAGGGGCCGATAAAGACGATATCTATTCCCCGCACATCGAGAATTTCATCCAAATTCTCAATTGCAGCCTTCCCCTCCGCCTGAATTATTACTGCCGTGTCCTGCGCTCTGTTAAAATATTCCGCACCGGAAAGAGCACCGTAGCCTGCCGATCTTACAAAGCGGCACGTTCCCCGACATCCCGCGGGGGCAAACTTCGCGGCCGCCACCACGTCCCTCGCCTGCTGCGCAGTGTCTATCTGGGGTACGAGAACCGCACCGGCTCCTACATCAAGCGCTTTGTCTATCCAGATATCAGTTCCCCGCGGAACCCGTACAACAGGCATTACCCCGGTAACATTCGCCGCTCGTATAAGGTTTTGCAGACTTTCAAACGTACCCGGTCCGTGCTCCATATCGAGGAGAACGAAGTCATATCCGGCATGTCCCGCCGTTTCAACAAAAGCGGGATCCGAAGTAATCATAAACGGTCCGAATACCGTCTCCTTATTTTCCAGTTTTCTGCGAAAAGCATCAACGCTCTTCATTGATGGCATATCTGCTGTTTTACTCATTATTTTCCTCCGTAACAGACTATAAATTGTACACTTCTCTATCCAGACTTTTCAGTCTCGATGCAATAACAACCATACCCACATTGTCTCCCGTTACGTTAAGAGTTGTGGCGGCCATATCAAGCAGTACATACACACCGGCAACCATTGCCGTCACCTCCGCATTAGGCAGTCCCATCGTAGCAATACAGATTGAACACATGACTATGCCTCCGCCCGGGACGCCTGCAGCTCCCGCGGAACACACTATGCAGAGCACTACGAGAAAAATAAACTGGAAAAGCGAGAAATGCACGCCGAAAGCGTTGGCTGCAAAAACCGTATAAATCGTGTATTCGATCGCGGCGCCGTCCATATTTATAGTAGCCGCAGGCGCTGCGCAGAGATTTATTATCTCATCGGGCACTCCGTTGTTTTCCTTAGCGCATTTCATCGTCACGGGCAGCGTCGCCGCACTCGATTGTGTTGAAAATGCCATCATTATCGACGGAGCGACATTCTTGAAAAACTTAAACGGATTGACCTTCGCAAATATTTTAAGAATAAGCGGAAGCACAATCAACACATGTATAAGGGATGCTCCCCAAAGAGCAAGAACCATTGTAAAAATGCTTTTGAGGTTTTCGAGACCCGTCGTCCCTACAAGATTGGCTATAAGACAAAAAACTCCTATAGGAGCCACCTTCATCACTATCCCTACCATGGCGTTCGTTATGTTGTTGCAGCCGCTTACAATACTGCTGACAAAATCGACATCTTTGTTTTCTGCCTTGAGTAACGTTATCACAGCTCCGAAAAATATTGCGAATACTATAATCTGAATTAAGGTGCCGGAGGAGAGTGACTCAAAAATATTTGCGGGAACCCAATTTACAAAGGTTTCCACCATATCAACACCGTTTTCGGCAGCCTCGTCCATAGTCTCTTTAAGAACAAGTCCCTGTCCTATATGCGTCACATTTGCCATTACAGTTCCTAAAATCCCGGCTATCGTTGTCGTGCAGAATGCATAAATAAGGAAAGTTCCGCCTATTGTTTTCAGCTTTCCGATGCTTGCGACATTTGCCACACCTGAAATTATGCTGAAAAGGACGAGCGGATATACGCACATCTTCAGCAGTCTGATGAACACCGTGCCTATAAACCCGATATATGCACAGTTTTCCTTAAAAACAAATCCGACAATAACACCTAAAACGAGCGCTATCGCAAGCTTAACGGGCAAGCTCGGTTTCTTTCTTTCCTCTCTGTTCATGTTCTCCTCCTGTAAATATATCAGTTATATCTTTAAATAGATAATAATATTCAGAAGTTTCTATGTAAATGTACATTATTTCAACGCATGTTCAATAATTATCATTCATGAACAAAAAGATGAAACCGTTTGGCAGTTTTGATATAATTACAAGTATCAGTTCACCGTACTTAAGAGAGTGAGGAACTGCCGTGACATTATCAGATTATCAGATATTCGTAACAGTTGCCAAACATCACAGCTTGACACTGTGCGCCGAAACGCTTCATTTAACAAAATCGGCGGTCAGCCATTCAATCGCAAAAATGGAAAAAGAACTCGGCCTCCCGTTGTTCAGTCGCAGTAATCGCGAGGTCGCGCTGACATTCTTCGGAGAAAAATTGCTCCCGTTTGCTGTTGCTGTCCTTAAAGAGCACAAAAAATTCGAAGCACAGGTTAATTCTTTCAGTAATTCGCGATCAGGCATTGTGAGACTCGGAACCGTAAGCAGCATATGCATAAATTGGATTCCCGATATAATCAACTCTTTTCGCAAAGCTTATCCCGGGGTTGAAATTCAGCTTCGGGCGGGCGCCTGCAACAGAGACATGGTAGAATGGCTGCTCGAAAACGAGACAGACATAGGCTTGGGAACGACGGACCCTATACCTGATCTCAATTTCGAATTTCTCCATAATGACGAAATGATCGCTCTCACCCCTCTTGATTTCACAGCTGAAAACATCACTTATATTACTGCCGAAGAGCTGAGGGAGCTTCCGCTTCTCATGCAGGAACCGCCATACAACGAAGAAGTAATAAAGGTTCAGGACAGACTGAACCTTAACATAAAAGCGATGATAACCGGCTACGACGACAACACCTTGATATCCATGGTCGAAAGCGGCATGGGCTGCTGTATAATGGGCAAGCTTGTAATGCGCAGAATCAGCGCTGCGGTCCGCGCATACTCCTTCAATCCCAGGATGTACCGGCAGATCTCTCTGATCCGAAAGAAAAATATCACACATTCGAGTGCCGTAAATGAAATGTGCCGTTTTATCAAAAAATACACGAAAGATTTTCCGCAGGATTACGAGCTCAACTTACTTGATTCTGAAATACATATGTGATATTTTTTGTGCATTCCGCTCGCGGCTCTTAGATTCCCGGATCCCGCTGCGCTTGTCGCTGCCATACTGACAAAACTGACCTGTCGCCGGGTTTGTTTGCGCCTTTACCCGTTCTCGGCTTTCGATAAAAAACGGCATAGCCTATTATTATGACTATACCGTTTATTTCGGGTATTATTCATCCATGAGACACTCCGCCTTGCGTGACGGAAGCTGAATGTATCTTTTTTACAAAAGTCCGTTGCCGAACATAGGCGCGAATACGACCGCAACTATGGTCATAAGCTTTATCAGTATGTTGATGGACGGACCTGACGTATCCTTGAACGGATCGCCTACGGTATCGCCTACGACCGCGGCTTTATGTGTATCCGAGCCCTTTCCGCCGAAGTGTCCCGCCTCGACATACTTCTTTGCATTGTCCCATGCTCCTCCGGCGTTGGCCATCATTACGGCAAGCAGTACTCCGGATGCAAGAGCTCCGCCGAGAGCTCCGGCAAGTGCTTCTTTGCCGAGGACAAATCCGATTATAAGTGGAACGACTATCGCCAGAAGTGCAGGCAGTACCATTTCCTTAAGCGCCGCCTGAGTAGAAATGCTTACGCATTTCTTATAGTCAGGCTTGGATGTCCCATCCATGATGCCCTTGTCCTCTCTGAACTGCCTTCTGACCTCTTCTATCATCTGATTTGCCGCCTTGCCTACCGAACTCATCGTAAGAGCCGAGAATAGAAACGGCAGCATTGCGCCCACAAAGAGACCTATAATAACGATCGGATCAAGAAGACTTACGAGCTCGATTTTTGCCACCTCGGCATACGCCACAAAGAGAGCGAGTGCCGTAAGTGCGGCTGAACCTATCGCAAAGCCCTTGCCTATTGCAGCTGTCGTGTTGCCTACCGAATCGAGCGTATCGGTGATATTTCTGACTTCATCCGGAAGCTCCGACATTTCGGCAATACCGCCGGCGTTGTCCGATACGGGACCGTAAGCGTCAACCGCTACCGTCATTCCCGTAGTCGAAAGCATGCCGACCGCGGAAAGAGCGATGCCGTATACTCCGCCGAATTTATAGGCGACAAAGATAGCGACGGCGATGAATATGATCGGGAACAGCGTGGAGTTCATTCCTACGCTGAGTCCGGAGATTATTGTCGTTGCGGCGCCCGTCTGCGACTGGTCGGCAATTTTCTTTACAAAACCGTAATCCGCCGAGGTATAGACTTCGGTTATCTTGCCTATCGCGATGCCGCATACCAGACCGGCGATTATCGCCCATGCGTAGTTGAGCGATCCGAGCATCTGTTTGCTCATTATTATAGAAGCGACTATTACAATGACGCCCGCAATATATGTCCCGGCGTTCAGAGCATGTGCCGGATTTCCGTTATCCTTACCCCTGACGAACATGATGCCGATTACGGAGGCGATGATGCCCACCGCGGAAAGCAGGAGCGGGAATACTGCAGCGGTCGTCTCGTCAAAAGATGAGCCGGCCGGAGCATTTGCAACTGCAACAGCCGCAAGCGTTATTGCCGAAATAATGGACCCCACATATGATTCGAAGAGGTCGGAACCCATGCCCGCAACGTCACCCACGTTATCACCCACGTTGTCGGCGATAACAGCAGGATTTCGCGGGTCATCCTCGGGAATGCCCGCCTCTACCTTGCCTACAAGATCAGCGCCGACATCGGCGGCTTTAGTGTAGATGCCTCCTCCGACTCTGCCGAAAAGAGCCATCGACGAAGCACCGAGGCCGAAGCCCGTAATACATTGCGTAACCGTTGCAAAATCGAGCAGGCAAAATACGATACCCAGCCCTATAAGCCCAAGTCCCGATACGCAAAGTCCCATTACCGCGCCGCTTCTGAAAGCGACCTTGAGTGCTTTCGGCATACCGTTATCCTTTGCAGCGGCAGCGGTTCTGACGTTGCCCTTCGTTGCAACGCTCATTCCGAAAAAGCCTGCAAGCACTGAAAGAAGAGCACCGATAACATACAGACAGGCAGTGACGATACTGCCGAGCAGCAGCCACAAGGCCACAAAGAGTACTGCGATCACTATGACCATGATCCTGTACTCGCTCTTGAGAAATGCGAGCGCACCCTCTCTGATGTAACCGGAGATCTCTCTCATTCTGTCTGTCCCGTCATTTTGCCTTCCAACCCATGATGCGAGCACAAAAGCCGTAATGAGGCCGATTGCAGCGCAGACAGGAGCGATCAAATTGATCATAAGATAATACCTCCTTATTGCGTGACTTAAGAATTGAAAGAGGTACTAGAAAGCACCTCTTATCCGTCAAGCAAATATAAATATAAAAATAAATGATAAACTAATAAAGTGTAACGATTATAAGCGAAAGCGCAATGAAGGCGATCGCAGCAACGACTGTCAGCTTCTTGAGGAGCTCCTCGTACGGTGTGCTCTTTTTCTTGCCGAAAAGCTGCTCCGCTCCGCCGGCAATCGAACCTGAAAGGCCGTCACTGTTGCCGGATTGCAGCAGAACGCTGATTATAAGAAACACGCTTACTATAGCAAGTATTATCATCAAAGCTGTATGCATATTGGTCACCTCCTCCGTTTTCAACTATTAAACTTTATCATAAGGCGTCGACAAAATCAAGTAAAATGTTTAGAAATCAACTATCTGCATAAATTTTCGGGGATCGAGGCTCGCTCCTCCGACAAGTGCACCGTCAATTTCGTCCATTGCCATGATTTCGGAAACATTTTCGGGCTTCACACTGCCGCCATATTGGATTATGACGCTGTCGCAGGTATCCTCATCATAAAGCTCCTGTATCGTATTTCTGATAAACGCACACATCTCGCCTGCCTGCTCCGGCGTTGCCGTCCTGCCCGTTCCGATAGCCCATACAGGTTCATATGCTATAACGAGCTTTGAGACGCAGTCAGCGGTTATACATTTAAGGTCTGCTCCGATCTGCGCTTCGACTATCTCATGCTGGCGCCCCGCCTCTCTCATGCTCAGATCCTCACCTACGCATAATATAGGTGTAATACGGCTGGATTCGAAAAGCTTGCAGAGCTTTCTGTTCACCGTTTCGTCTGTCTCGGCGAAATACTGCCGCCTCTCGGAATGTCCCACTATACAGTAATCGACACCTATTTCGTTGAGCATCGCGACGGATATCTCACCTGTATATGCGCCTTCATCGTCAAAATGGACATTCTGAGCTCCTATGCCTATTCCCGTGCCCTCAAACGCCGCCTTGAGAGCGGAAAGCTGCGTGTACGGTGCACATATTGCCGCACGTATATCGGTATCGCAATAAAGCCTTGCGAATTCAGCTGCAAAGGCTTCGGCCTGCGCCGTAGTCTTATACATTTTCCAATTTCCGGCAATCAAAGGGATTCTTAACATGTCACTTCTCCTCTATGATGCTGATTCCGGGCAATTCTTTTCCTTCCAGGAATTCGAGGCTCGCACCGCCGCCCGTAGAAATGTGCGTCATCCTCTCGGCGAGCCCGAACTGTTGTACAGCCGATGCAGAATCGCCTCCGCCGATTATGGTAATCGCCTTTGATTCGGAAAGTATTTCGGCTATTGCCCTCGTACCCGCGGCAAATTTCGGCATTTCAAACACTCCCATCGGTCCGTTCCACACTATCGTTGCTGCCTTCTCGAGCTCAGCCCTGCAAAGGTCGACCGTCGCAGGTCCTATGTCCATACCCATCATGCCGGCAGGTATCTTGTCCGTATCGGCGATGAAAACTTCGGCATCTTCGCTGAATTCCGAAGCGCAAACAACATCAACCGGAAGAATTATCTTCACACCCGCATTGTCCGCCTTTTTCAGAAGCTGAGCCGCAAACTCCGTGCTTTCCGCGTCGAGGATCGATTTTCCGATTTCCATGCCCTTTGCCTTGATAAAGGTATATGCCATACCGCCGCCGATGATTAAAGTATCCACCTTGTTAATAAGGTTTTCGACAAGGTGTATCTTGTCTGATACCTTGGCGCCGCCCATTATCGCGACTAACGGCCTCGCCGGGTCGTTTACCGCAGCGCCGAGGAATCTTACTTCTTTTTCTATCAGAAAGCCCGACACTGCCGGCAGATACGCGGCGACTCCCGCTGTTGATGCATGCGCCCTGTGAACAGTTCCGAACGCATCCTGAACGAATATGTCGCCGAGCGACGCGAGCTCCTTGGAAAAGCCGGGATCGTTGTCGGTCTCCTCTTTTCTGAAGCGAACGTTCTGAAGCAGCGCTATGCCGCCGTCGCCGAGCGATGCCAGTCTCGCTCTTACATCATCATCAACCACGTCATCACCTGCGGCAAATGTGACATGCCTTCCGATAAGTTCCGAAAGCCTCTCAGCTACGGGCGCCAGACTGTATTTCACATCGGGCTTTCCCTTCGGCCTTCCGAGATGCGACATGATAATGACCCTCGCTCCGTTGTCAGAAAGGTAATTTATCGTCGGAAGAGCCGCTTTGATCCTCGTATCATCGGCAATCTCCAGAGCATCGTTCATCGGAACATTAAAATCGCACCTTACAAGTGCGCGCACGCCCTTCCATTCGACATCTTTTATCGTTTTTTTCATTAAACTATACCTCTTTATGATCAGTTGCCGTCAACCTTGCCCATATGTTCTATGAGTTCAAGAAGCTTCATCGAATAGCCGAACTCGTTGTCATAGTAGGCTATCAGCTTGAAGAACTGACTGTCGAGGGCTATCCCCTGAGTGCTGTCATAGATCGACGTGTTCGTATCACCGATGAAATCCGCCGTAACACATTTGTCTTCCACATATTCAACGATCCCCTTCATATATGTTTCGGAGGCTTTTCTGACGGCATCGTTTATTTCCTCAAGTGTAGTCTGCTTTCTGAGAATAACATTAAGATCCACGACGGATACGTCAGCCGTAGGCACTCTGAATGCCATACCCGTGAGCTTGCCTGAGATGTTGGGAATTACAAGCCCTACCGCTTTTGCAGCCCCCGTAGTAGTAGGTATGATGTTTCCGAATACGCTTCTGCCTATCCTCCAATCCTTGGTATTCTTGTCATCGACCGGCTTCTGCTTCGATGTTGCTGCGTGTATAGTTGTCATGAGGCCTTTTTCTATGCCGAATTCATCGTCGAGCACCTTGCAGAGAGGCGCCAGACAGTTCGTCGTGCAGGAAGCGTTTGAAACGACAAGCATATCCTTTGTATATTTATCGAGATTTACTCCGCATACAAACGTCGGAGTCTCCTGATCTTTTGCGGGTGCGGAGAGAACCACCTTCTTCGCGCCGGCGCGAATATGTGCCATCGCTTTTTCCGTTGTCAGAAATGCGCCCGTCGCTTCAATTATATATTCGGCTCCGCAGTCCTTCCACGGTATCGCATCAAGCTCTGTTTCTTTATATACAGGTATCTTCTTCCCGTTGATCGTTATACCGTTCTCATACGTTCCGAGCTCGCCGGGAAATCTCCCGAACGTCGAATCGTATTTGAGCATATAAACAAGGTAGTTCAGGTCATCAGCGCTTCTGTAATTGATCCCGGCGATCTCGATGTTCGGACGTGTTACGGATGCCCTGAGCACAAGTCTGCCGATCCTCCCGAACCCGCTGATTCCAACTTTAATTCCCATAATTAACCTCCATGACTCTTTTTAAATGTTATTAAAGCTTTATATCCCGCCAAGGGAAGCCTTGTGCATCCCTAAAAACGTCTTCTGCCCGAGGATGCGGCCACACCCATATCCTCTCTGTATTTTGCGACCGTGCGCCTCGATATGTCTATTCCGTCGTTGCCGAGCATCTCGGCAATTTTCAGATCGCTGTAAGGCTTTTTCGGATTTTCTCCGTCTATAATCTCTTTTATCATATACTTTATGCTGTTTGAGGAAATGCCCTCGCCTTCGTTCGACATAACACCGCTCGTAAAGAAATACTTAAGCTCGAGCACGCCGTATCCGCACTGCATGTATTTGCCGTTGATGGAACGGCTTACAGTCGACTCGTGCACTCCGACCTCATCTGCTATCTGTTTGAGAGTTAAAGGCTTGAGATATCTTTCACCCTTGTCGAAAAAATCCTGCTGATAGCTCACTATGGCGCTCGCGACATTATATATCGTCTTCTTTCGCTGCTCTATGCTCTTCATCAGCCATATTGCCGAATTAAACCTGTTGTTCAGATACTTGCTCAGCTCGTCGTTACCCTTTGCTTCAGAAGCGAGACGATTATAGTACGAGCTTATCATAAGGCGCGGTGTCCCGCTGTCGTTCGTCGTGACTACGTATTCGTCGTTTATCTTCTCAACACAGATATCCGGAATAACGTATTTTACGGTCTGATCGGAATCGTATCCGCGGCCGGGTTTAGGTTCAAGCTTTTTGATCAGATCCGCCATCGCCTGTGCTTCCTGTGTTTTGATCCCTAACTGCTTCGCGATAAATGCTATCTTGTTTCCGGCGAGCTCTTCAAGCATGTTTTCTATTATATATTCAAAGTTTTCAGTAAGCTCTCCCATCGCGGCGAGCTGAATTTTGATGCATTCCTTAAGATCCCGGGCACCAACACCGGTAGGCTCGAACGTCTGTATGACGTCGAGGACGCGTTCAACCGTATCGGCATCGCATCGCATCGTCTTTGCGATCTCATCCGCAGACATAGTAAGATAGCCGTTATCATCGATGCCTTCGATGATATAACGGCCTATTTTCGCGTCATCTTCACCAAGTCCCGAAAACTGGAGCTGAATAAGAAGGTGCTCCACAAGGCTGTACCTGAACGCCACATACTGCTCGAACGAGTAATCGTCCTCAGGTGAAGAAGCGCCCTCCCACTGCTTATACGATTCGAGATCATAATTGTTTTCTATTATCTTATCCCTAAGCGCGTCGATATCTATAACTCTGTCATCATCCGCCTTCTCCGATTCGAGCACGGGATTTTCGAGAAGTTCATTTCCTATATATTCGTTAAGCTCCTGATTGTTGAACTGCAATATGCGTATCGCCTGTATAAGTTCAGGAGTCATCGCAAGCTTCTGGGTCTGTTCAATTGTCAGCTCATAGCCGATCTTCATACATAGCTCTCCAAACACATAGACAATGCAATAATTATACCATAGTGATAATTATTTTTCAAATAACCTTAAGCCGCCTAAAAGCCGGACGGTTCCGGGAAATGAGGCACGCTTCCGGTCGCGGCGCGTATTCATATGATATTGCCGGTATTCGGAACAATTTCGAGCTCTTCAAATACTATATGAAATGCCATTATTCACCTATATTGTCGCGCATAACCCTGAGAACGTTCTCATGGCTTATCTTGTCTATATCATCGTCAGTAAATGATCCCTGCATTTCCTCAAGAAGGCGCACAAATCCTCCGAAGTTGACAAGTTCACCGTTATCGTCGATACCGTCGAAATCGGAACCGAAACCTATGGAATCTATACCCGCTTTATTACCCATGTAGACGAGGTGTTCGACAATCCTCCTGTACGTCGGCGCGCTGCCGTTCTGATTAAGGAACGCTCCGTAGAAATTGACTCCGACGATGCCTCCCTTTTCGCCTATAACTTTGAGCTGATCGTCTGTAAGATTCCTGCTGTGGTCGCAAAGCGCTCTCGCGCATGAATGAGTCGCGGCGAAAGGTTTATTGCTGTATTTAGCGACATCATAAAAACCGCCTTCGTTCAGATGCGATACGTCAACTATAATCCCTAATTTGTTCATACGCTCTACGCAGTCTATTCCGAACTCCTTGAGGTGCTTTCCGTGCGCCTGAGGATCGTTGCTGTTCGGATATGCGAGGCAATTTTCGTAATTCCAGATGAGTCCTATCATCCTGACGCCTTTTTCCCAACATTCGTCAATACGCTCTATCTTTCCCTCTATCAGGGCGGCATCCTCTATCGTCAAAAATGAAGACAGATACCCTTCTTCGGCGTTTTTAAGTATATCCCCCGCACTGTATGCCGGTCTTATAAGCTCCCTGTTTTCCTCCATTTTAGTTATATAATTCGCGTACATCTGCTGCATTATCTCGTACGGCCCAAGCTCGGCTCCGTGCCACGGTATATACATCGCAAAGCACTGCGCAAGTGAACCCGCCTCTCTCATAAGGCTTAAGTTTACTGCCGTAGGCCCGTCCGCAAAGCTCTGCTCCGGATGACGCCAGCTCTCAAGCAATGTATCACAGTGCATATCGATTACGGTCATTTTCCTTTTCATCTGAAAACCTCCTGTCGGTCGAATCATTAGCTAACATATAGTTTACCGTATTTGTCGTATAAAGCAAGTGGAACGATATTCACAAACCGGACGTTTTCCTGTATAATAACGGCATTACATTATAAGGAGAAAACTTAAAATGAAGCCAAACGTAAATATAGCGCTTCTCGGCTTTGGAACCGTAGCGGGCGGTACGTATGACATTTTTAGGATGAACAGAGAAACGATATCATCGCGCACAGGCATCGATTTTCGCGTCAGAAAAATCCTCGTCAGAGACAAAAAAAAGGCCGAAGCGCACGGCATATCAGAAAGGGCCGTCACCGATCCGGAGGAGATATTCTCCGACAAAAGCATCGATATAGTAGTCGAAGCGATCGGCGGTATCGAGCCCGCCGCCGAATACATGCTCAGAGCCATGAGAGCCGGCAAGCACGTGGTGACACCCAACAAGGCGGCTCTTGCGGAACATTACCATGAGCTGCGCGCGGAGGCAAAAGCGTGCAACGTCGAATTCAGGTTCGAAGCCTCTGTAGGGGGAGGCATCCCGGCTCTCACTTCGGTGCAGGAGGCTCTGGCCGGCAACGAATTCACCGAAATACAGGGCATTGTAAACGGAACGACGAATTATATCCTTACTCAGATGACAGATCACGGTCTTCCTTATACTGAAGCTCTCCATGATGCCCAGAAAAAAGGATTTGCGGAGGCAGACCCTACCGCTGACGTAGAGGGCATAGATGCTGCCAACAAACTTTCGATCATGATGGCGCTGTGCTTCGACAAATACGTCAAGCCTGACCGGATACCTCGCAAAGGGATAACAGGCGTCACTATGGACGATATAAGTTCCGCAAAGAAGCATGGGAATAAAATCAAACTTATCGCCCGTGCCCGCAACATGGATGATTACTTTGAATACGGCGTTGAGCCCGTCGAAATCCCTGCAGATCACCCTCTTGCCGGTGTATCGAATGAGTTCAATGCGATATACATTACCGGCAACGCCGTGGGTGAGCTTATGTTCTACGGCAAAGGAGCCGGCGCCCTCCCTACAGGCAGCGCCGTCGCAGGTGATATAATAGCAATAGGAAAAAATATAAGGAGATAATAATGAGTTTGTTAAACGAGTGGCAGGAACTGCTCAACAGTCAGACGAAATCTACGGTCAACGACTTCTGGGAGGAGTATTCGGAAACGGAAAGTAAAATATATGCTCATATTCTTTCACACAAAGACGAACATCTTAGCGGCAGCATCTCCGGGCTCGTAGACTTTTTTAAATGCAGCAGCGTAATATTCGTCGGATTTCTTGAAGGCATCAATACGAGCCTGTATGAGCCGCTCGAACTCAATAAGATAACGATGGAATCGAATATAGATCTGTCGGTCAATTTTGAGGAGCTTTACAAGAATATGCACAAGGCCGACGCTGATTACCTTTGGAGCCTTGAGGAATGGAACGATGTGTTTACGGAAGAAAAGCGCCGCGAACTCTACGACGAATATCGCCGCTCGCGCACCGTCCGCGTAGAGAAAAAAACCGGCCGCAACGATCCGTGTCCTTGCGGAAGCGGCAAAAAATACAAGAACTGCTGCGGAAAAAAAGCCTGACTTGGAACAAACGGCATATTTTATATCCTCTTCTCACACAGCCCTTCAATAATACATGTATCGCAGTCAGGTCTCCGCGCCGTGCAGCATCCCCTCCCGTGAAATATAAGAAGATGATGCGCAAGCGTCCATGAATCGTTCGGTATCGCTCTCATCAGAGCCTTTTCCGTCGAGAGTACATCGCTTTCGCGGACAAGGCCTATACGGTTCGACACGCGAAAAACGTGCGTGTCCACAGCTATATGCTGCTCTCCGAAACCTTCGGCGAGCACTACATTCGCGGTCTTTCGCCCTACCCCCGGAAACGACATGAGCTTTTCCATATCGCGCGGTACATCACCTGCAAAATCCGAGACGAGCATAGCCGAAAGTTTTATAATGTTTTTCGCCTTTGTCTTATAGAGGCCGATGCGCCTGATGATGCTCTCTACGTCGGCAGGGTCGGCCTTTGCCAGTGACTGTGCATCGGGATACGCTTTGAACAGAACAGGCGTTGCGAGATTGACGCTCCTGTCGGTAGTCTGTGCCGAGAGTACGACTGCGATAAGCAGTTGAAATACGCTGTCATAGTCGAGCGCACAACCGGCCTGAGGATATTGCTTCCCGAGGAGCTCAAGTATTTCGGTGATTTTCTTTTTGTTCATGGCATCAATATATCATACCCCGGGCTTTCTTGACAATCTGCAGATTCAAAATATATAATCGATGCATGGACGTTTTACAGAAGATACTTCACGAAAAAAATGAAGCGGCTTCATTGCCCGAACGCGTGTACAATGACCTTCTGAGGGATATACTTACAGGTGTTCTTTCTAAAAATTCGAAGCTTACGGAAAATCGGCTGTGCGCGAAGTATAAAGTCAGCAGGACTCCCATGCGCGAGGCATTTCGCAGGCTTGAGATGGACGGACTCGTCGAGTACATACCTAACCGCGGGGAGTTCGTACGCGGGTTCACGCAGGTGGAGATCGACGACATGCTCATGATGCGCGCGGATCTTGAGGTCACGGCGTGCCGCTGGGCGATAGAACGTATAACGGATATCGAACTGGAGCAGATGTCCGATATATTCAAGTATATGGAATTTTATACAGATAAGGCTGACATACGAAAAATGATAGATATAAATTTCGCCTTTCACCTCATGATATACAGGGCGACGCACGACACAATGCTCGAAAAAACCCTCGTATCATATTCGAGATACGCCGACTACTGCTGTCCGGTCAACTATTTCGCAAAGAAATATCTCGAGCGCGTTCTTGCCGAGCACAGGCGCATATATACAGCATTTCAGACGAAAGATCCTGCGGCCGGAGCGAGGGCTATGCGTCTCCACATGAACAATACGCTCAGACGATCGGGTCTTTAGCTCGCAGAATTCCGGCATAAACCTCACACTATAAGAAACAATAAAGGAACGGAAAATGAAAAGAAATATACTCCCTGTCATTATTTTGTCGACTCTTCTTGTGGCGGTAAGCGGACTTTCCCGGGGTGCCGCGGATAAACTTACATACATCACAGCCTATGCGGAAACTGATACTTGCGATTCCGAGTCTGACGCCGGATCTTTGACCGATTATCCCACTTTGATCGACTACGCGAGCTCCCTTGATGCCGTGCGTGCACACGGAGAGGAGATTTCCGATATTTTCGCTCCACAGGGCAGCATAGTGACGGATGCGGCCACGGGTCAGGTTCTTTGGGCAGAGAACATAGATGTCGTATGGACGCCCGCAAGCATGTCGAAGCTCATGACGATCACGCTCGCATACGATGCCGTACACGACGGAAAATTTACTCTCGACACCGAAACGGAGGTGACTGACAGATACGTCGCAATATCCCAAAAATATCAACTAAGCAACAATGTGATGATAAAAGGCTGCAAATACACTGTAGGAGAACTCATCGACCTTATCTGCGTACCATCGTCAGCGGCGGCGACATATATGTTGTTCGAGATGATAGAGCCGGACATCGATACGTATGTTCAGATGATGAACGACAAAGCAAAGGAACTCGGCATGACCGAAACCGAATATGTGAATCCTGTAGGTGTCGAAAACAGATATCTTGACGAGTTTGCGCCGACACTTACCCCTCCCGAGGCGGATAATTACACAAGCTGCCGGGACTACGCACTGCTTTGCACATATCTTGTAAACAATTACCCCGATATATACAACCACACGAGCCAGTTTGTCAAGGTTGTCAAGGAAGGTACGCCGTACGAGGAAACATTTACTGGATACAATAATTCACTTCCGGGCGGAAAATACCCATTTGAGGGCGTCGACGGTCTCAAGACAGGCTCCGCGGGCTTCGGGTATAATCATTCCGTTACATGCAAGCGCGGGGATATGCGCCTTGTCCAGATAATCCTGGGTGTTGCCACATGGGATGTGACCGAGGGAGAAACAGTACGTCACATTATAGGCAACGCTCTCCTTCAGGAGGCATTTGACAAATACGAATACCGAAAAATATTGGAAAAAGGTGAATATGAGGTAAACGGGAAAAAAGTCGAGGTGATCGATGATCTTTACGACTGCGTACCGAAAGATCAGGAGATAAAATTCAGATGGGATCTTGAAAAACTGACTGTCACAGCGGATCTCGAGCGCGGCTATCTTCCAGGCTGCAGCGCACCGACGTCAAAAATAGAAATAAAGTCCCCTGCTGCTCCTCCTGCGACGAAAGGAGGAGCAGGCGCTCTCATAATAGCTGCTGTGGCCGCGGCGCTTGTTGTTATCATAAGATGGTGTACAGCAAGGCGAAAAAACGCGGCAGAACGCAGAAGACGCCGCCGTTAGCCGCTCTTCATCCAAAGCCGTATGTATCGATACATGCAAAGTGTTAAGAGCTTTCATTTTGTTTCATTTTTTATTTCGAGACGGTATTCTCTGCTTCGGAAGCCTCATCATGTCGTTTTTGCACCACCGCAGGCGGCAGCGTTTTTACTCTGAAAATAAAATACATCATGTGGCACACCCATATTCCAGCCAAAATCCATCGCGCCACGGGTACGCTCTTCATAAAGAAAAAACCGATTCCCATTACCGCCGTAACGGATATCATTATCTTGAGCTTTGAAGCAAACGTCATTCCATGGCGCTTAACAAAAGTTTCAAGATTTTTTTTATACAGCCCGGTTTCTATGAACCAATCGTGAAGGCGTTCCGAGCTCTGGGAAAAGCAGAATAGTGTCAGCAGAAAAAATGGCACCGTGGGCAGCACCGGCAAAGCGATCCCGACGCAGCCGACGGCAAGAAAAAATAAGCCCGCTATCAGAAAAAGAATTCTTTTGATTTTCATCCATACCTCCTGTTAATTCTCAGACCGGCATTACAAACGGTTTTCCATCGAGCATTTTTATATCGAGCTTTGTGCCGTAAATGTTCTCGGTCAGCTCCGGTGTAATAATTTCCTCCGGCACACCCTGACATATGATTTTACCCTCTTTCATCGCAATTATTTCGTCGCTGTAATATAAAGATTGATTGATATCATGCAAAACCATTATTATCGTAATGCCGTATTTTCGGTTAAGCAGGCGTATCAGCTTCAAAATCTGAATCTGATAGCTTATGTCGAGATATGTGGTCGGCTCATCCAGAAGCAGAACCTTTGTATCCTGAGCCAGAGCCATGGCTATCCAGACCCTCTGCTTTTCACCACCCGAAAGCTCCGCGACGGCTTTATTTTTCCAATCCGCAGTTTTAGTTATATCGAGCGCCCAGCTTATCTTTTTTTCATCGAGTTCGGGATCGCGTGAAATGCCCAAGGTGTGATACGGCGTTCTCCCGTAGCCTACAAGCTTCCCGACGCTCAGATCCTCGGGCACCGTGTTGTATTGATGCACGATAGCTACATTTTTGGCGAATTCCCTGAGCTTCATTGACGCGGTATCTTTCCCTCTCAACAATACCCTGCCGCGGTCAGGTCTCAGGTTCTTTGTCATAAGGTTAAAAAGTGTACTTTTACCACAGCCGTTAGCGCCTATCAGAGTCGTTATTCTGCCCTCTCCTATCGAAAGGTCGAGTCCCTTTATAACACTTTCCTTTCCGTATGAAAAGCCGAGCTCCCTTACAGAAAATACATCATTTCCCATATCTGTGTCTCGACCTCCTTAAAAGGAATATAAAGCACGGTCCGCCTATAACCGACATGATAACCGAAGCGCTTATCTCGTACGGCGCAGCAACGGTCCGGCCGACCGTATCCGCCAGAAGTAGAGTAAACGCACCGAGCAGCATCGTATACGGTACGAGCACCTTGTGATTGTTTCCGACGAGAAGTCTCGCTATATGAGGAACGACAAGTCCGAGAAATCCGATCGCCCCGATTATTGCCGTGCTTATTGATGCCAGCAATACGGCGACGACGGAAACTGTTATTCTGCTTTTTGTCACATTTACACCGAGACTTCTTGCCGTCTTGTCTTCGAGTGCGAGCAGATTGCACTGTCCGAGCACGAAAAGCGAAGCAGTAAGACCTGCAACGGCATATATTGCGAGCACTCTGAAATCCGTCCATGTTTTCATAGTTATATTGGCATTTACTATGCTCGCAGCCCCGCTGTACGTGTTCCCCGTTCCGCTGTTGAACGCGCTCATCAGACCGGTGAATACCGCACTTACGGCAACGCCTACGAGTATCATTCTGAGCGGGTTTAAGCCCGCGTTATACGAAAGACTGTAGACGAGAACGAAGGCTGTCATTCCGCCCATAAATGCGAACGTCGGAACCATAAAAAACAGCGTCGGGAAAAATGCCGTAACTATTACGGCGGTAAACGTCGCACCCGAGCTTACGCCTATTATTCCCGGGTCAGCCAACGGGTTTTTCATTACGGCCTGAAGCAGCACTCCCGATACGGCCGTCGCCGCCCCGCCCGTCATTGCGATGAAAATACGCGGAAATCTCAGGTCGTATATTGTCGCCACATTCTCATCATACCGTACGAAAAGACCGCGGTAAAGCTCTCCGAAACCGACTTTAAGGCTTCCTGTATTGACAGCTGCAAAAAAAAGCACGAGCAAAGCCGCCGAAGTTATTATAAACGAGAATACCCTTTTGTTCATACGACTCAAGACTCATCCTCCGCATATAAAATAGACTCCAACGCCTCAAGCGCTTCGGGATATCTGAAAGTCGCACTCATACCGAAAACGTCTGGATCAAGATCGTATACTCTTCCGCTCTGAACAGCCTTAAAATGCTTCCATATATCGTTTGTTTCAAACTCCTTTGCAAACATTTCACGCGCCTTTTCCGGCAGTCCGTGAGCAGCGCGCACGATTACATCCGGTTCCTTCGTTTTGATATCTTCCGTATTAACAATGAGAAATTCCTTTCCGTCTCCGTCACCATACACGTTAGTTCCTCCCGCAAGTTTTACGAGGCTTCCGACATAGCTGTTATCGGTTGCGACGATATACGAGCCCGGAAGACCCATCAGAACAAGTACCTTCGGGGAGTTCTTGCCCTTGTTTTTTTCGCGGTATTCCTCCATAAATGCATTATATTCATCTATAAGCTTATCCGCCTCGGCTCTGCACCCGAATTTGTCTCCCAGCGCGTCTATTGAGGCATACATGCCATCGACGCTTCTTAGATCGAGAAAGAGAGCGCTTACGCCTATCGAGGCATACTTCGGCTGCAAATCGTTTTGAAGACTGTTCGGTGACAAAACGTAGTCGGGCTTGAGCGATTTTATCACTTCAAGGTCGGGCGACATAGCCATTCCGACTCTCGTCACGTTCTTGTAACGCTCCGGCATTGTCCCGTTAGTATCGCAGACGCCTATAAGCTCGAGTTTTAGCCTGTCGCATATGGCGACGCCTGCCGGAGATGTAGCTACAAGCCTTGCAGCTTCACCCGTATTTTTGTTTTCCGCTCCGCCGCCTGCGCTCTTCCGGTGCTGATCGACGCAACCCAAAAGAGCTGATACTAAAATAATGGTCAGGCACAAGAAAAAGATTTTTTTCAGCCTCATCATCTATCCTTTCCTCTTGCTGTAAAAACGAAAGCCGGCGTATCCGCCGCCTAAAACGGCAATACCTATTGCCGAAATGATGACGACGGTTTTTCCGCTCCCCGATTTTTCCTCCGGCTCTTTTCCGTCCACTCTTTTTCCGGAAGCGTCAAATTCGGCAATTCCCGTTTCAGCCTTATCGCTCTTTACGTCATCCTTTGTTTTTTTTTCGTCCTGCTGCGTCTTATCCGCCGTGGTCTGCGAGCTGTCGTCGTTCGGCTTTTCCGCCTCGCTTTGCGTGCTGCCCGAACCGTCCCGAGCGCTACTGTCCGAATCTTTAACGGTCTGGCCTGTGCCGGAATCTCCTCCTGTCTGCGGTGTTTCGGGAACAGGCGCGGACGGCTCCTCTATGGCCACGCTTGTTATAAAATCGCCCGAACCCGCGGAAAGGCCTCCTAACGTTATATAGAAAATAACTGATCTGCCCATCGGTACAACATACATATTGCATCTGATCACGGCGTGTTCGCTCGGAACCTGCATTCTAAAATCACATGTGTTCGCACCGTAATCCTCCTGCATAACCTGCGCTCCCACGGAATAAAAGCTCCCGTTTCCCGCGGCGTCTGCCTGAAAGCTCACATCGTTTATGTTATCCATGAGCTTCATTCGTACTGTAACAAAGGTATTCCCCGACGGGTCTACTTCAACAAGCGCACCGCTGTACAGCGCGCTTTCAGTCATGGACTGTCCGAGTTCGTAAGAATTTTCTCCGCCCGAATCCTCTATCACTCCTGTATACGGATGTCTGTAATGCGCATATGCCGCAGCCGTGTATATGCCGTTTTCCGCGGCATACGTCCGCTCGGCACTGATGCCCGCGACGATTATCGCGAGCATCAGCACTGCAAAAGACAGCCTTTCAAGTACACACATATTGTGGTGTCGCATCTTCTGTCTCATTTTTTCTTACATCAAAGCTGTCAAAGCTTATGACAAGCCTATTCGGCTTTACCTCCCTTTCTTCTCCTGTAAGCATAACCTGCAATGAGAGCGGCCGCAGCGAAAAGAACAACATATCTTACGAGTTCCGGACTATCTCCGGTGTTAGGCTTTCCGCCCATGTTCTTCTTGTTTTCGGCATCGGTTATCCTGCTTCCCTTTTCGACGAGTGCGTAGTTGCTGAAATGCTTCTGCTGAACCACATAATAGCCGTCCATTACCATGCCCTTGATTAAAGTCCTGCTTCCGTCCTCACCTATGCGATAAAGCTGGAGAGCCTCCGCCGCGTACCCCTTAGGTACAGGGTAGCTGACGGTCAGAATATCGGCAGGCTGTATCTCGTTTCCGTCCTTATCCGTCACGCAAACATCGTACAGCTTGAACTTCTTTCCTATGCTTTCGAGTGCCGTGCCTGCCCTCTGATACTCGGCTCCGTCGGTTATCTCCCTTACGACGAGCTTTACTCCCTCAGGAAGAACACCTGCCGCAGCCTGAACTCTTATTCCCGTTGCACTGTCCGTAATATCTACGGCAGGCGGGATCACGTCTCCCGGATCCCCACCAGGATTTTCGGGCTCTTTGTACTCCTTGAGATTCGCCCAATCAAGCTTAAGAAGCACATTTTGCTCTCCCGTTCCCGGCGTTATGGCCTCCATTATCTTGACCATCACTTTGAGCGGCACAAAGCCCGATTCGTCCGCTAAAGCCGTATTTACTATCTTGATTCTCGTAAGGTCGGGATACAGGTGATCCTTGTCATTGTACTGATCTATTACGTCTGTACCGTCCTTGTTCTTCTGCGTGCTCAGAACCTCTGCCGGTACAATGCTGCCCTTGGGATTGCCGTTAGGGAGATATGAGTATCCCTCATTGTAGTACCAAAGATTTGACAGGTATCCGAAATTGGCTCCTATCCTTATCCCGTTGAAGTCGAGCGTCAGAAAATATCCTTCGTCCGTGACGTCGAGAACAGCAGTATGCTTTATGGCGCCGTCCGCCATAGAGGTCGATACTCTGTCGGGCTTCTTCATGGAAACGTTTATTTCATACTTGCCCTTAGGCAGGTTTTTGTAATCAGAAATATCTGCAAGACCGTTTTTTGCGGCCATGAGCGCCTTGATCTGTGCCTCTATCTCCTCCTCCGAGGCGTCCTTGTTGTCGAGCATCGTCTGAGCCGCCTGAAGCTGAGCCTTAAAAGCGTCGAGCGATGCTTTCGTGAACTTACCGTGCTCGATATCAACCTGCTTGGCATCGTTTATCGCAGCCTCTAACGCCGTGAAATCCGTCGCCTTGAGCTTGAGTGTCTCATATGCTTTCTTGAGTGCATAATATTTGTCGCCTATATCCCTGAAAAGGGCATCGTCTCCCTGATCATACAGTGCCTGCGCCTGTACTGCCAATGCTTTTATTATATCAAGGCTGCCCGAGGTGTAAAGAGTCTCATCAACCTTACCGCATTTGTCGAGCAATCCCTTAAGAGACCCTCTGACGTCGCGTCCATACTCCTCGGCATCTCCCACTGTACAGAGAACGAGGTTGTTGAGCGCCTCTTCGCCCGCTCTGACCGCCTCGTCAACCTCCTGCTGCGTGGCTTTTGCGCAGTTTGCCGCATGGTATATCTTCTGCCATGCAGGCACGAAATACGTATTGAAGCTTTCGGGTGTAAAAATGCGTGCTCTGAATATAATGCTCGGGTCCGAATACGTCAGAAACTCCGTGTACAGTTCATTAAGCCTTTCATTTTCCGGTGTAATTTTGTGTGCGAGCAGAGATTCCGGATCTGCAGATGTGTTTTTCACAGCGTGATGCATCATTATATTTGTGGTATTGTAACCGGCATCAGAGCCCTGTACACCTCCAAGCAGGGTGTCCATGACGTCACTTGCGAAGCCGACCCTGATAAATCCGTTATCCATAAACGAATCCGTTACATCGAGAACAAAATCTTTTATATACCTTACGCCGTTCTTGAAGTATGACTCGTTTATCAGCTCAATCGCATGATCCTGCTCATAAGGCGGGCATAATGCCTCGAGCATAACCGCTTTCGCATCAGGCTCCTCATGATATGACAGGATGCTCCCGCTTGTCACGCTTTCGACGGTAATATTGTCTTCGTTGTCAAGGTCCGTTACGGCATACACTCTGTCGGCAAAGGCGGGAACAATCCCGAATACGAGTCCCGGATTAAAATGTCCTCTCAGATATCTTCTTCCGTTCCTGACAATAAGATGTGCGTTCATAAAATCAAGAGTCGAGCTTGCCATGGATAATTCCATGCTTTCAATATCCTTTACCATGACGAGCCTTACATCGTAAACACCCTCACCTAACACAGCTGTATCCTCGGGCGTCGGCATCTGAAGCAGTATAAAGCCTCCCGGCTGATCGTTTGCCACGTTGTAATCCATGGTGAAATTCACGTCTCTGCCGTTAACCTCGCCGAGCTCGCTTTCCGCCCCGCCCCTTATCCACTTGTCAGCGTCCGAATTTGTTGCATAAGTCGCCAGATTAATCATCGCCGTCGCAGTCAATGACAGCCCCTTGCTCAAATCCCAGCTTTCTGGCACGCTCACCTTTACATTTATGCTTCCTTTATACGGTACGACATTTCCGTCATCATCTGTAAAGGTAAGCGTACAGGATATTCCGTGATCGCCGTCCATCAGGCTTAAGTCCGTGTTGACGATAGGGCTCGAGTATATATCCTCATGGAGATTGCCCTCACCCATTCTGACATCGGCCTTCAGCTTTGTAGCCATAAATTCGGGATCGTTCGTGGTAACCGTAACTATGCCGTCCGTAAGGGTTTTTACGGCGAAAGGCGCCTCGCCGTCGGCATATGTATGTATGCCGCTCATCGTAAACAACATCATAAACATGAGCAAAATGGACAAGCTGCGTCTTACATTGCCGGTATACGCATTCATTTTATTCGTTCCTTTCTTTGAGCTGTATATAACAACTGCCCAGTGCGGCGAGGTTTTTGCATACCCCGCCGCACGGATAGAACAACAGATGTTAACTTATCGCGTTATTTTGTTTTGATTTCTTCTCCTGTAAGCATAACCTGCAATGAGAGCGGCCGCAGCGAAAAGAACAACATATCTTACGAGTTCCGGACTATCTCCGGTGTTAGGCTTTCCGCCCATGTTCTTCTTGTTTTCGGCATCGGTTATCCTGCTTCCCTTTTCGACGAGTGCGTAGTTGCTGAAATGCTTCTGCTGAACCACATAATAGCCGTCCATTACCATGCCCTTGATTAAAGTCCTGCTTCCGTCCTCACCTATGCGATAAAGCTGGAGAGCCTCCGCCGCGTACCCCTTAGGTACAGGGTAGCTGACGGTCAGAATATCGGCAGGCTGTATCTCGTTTCCGTCCTTATCCGTCACGCAAACATCGTACAGCTTGAACTTCTTTCCTATGCTTTCGAGTGCCGTGCCTGCCCTCTGATACTCGGCTCCGTCGGTTATCTCCCTTACGACGAGCTTTACTCCCTCAGGAAGAACACCTGCCGCAGCCTGAACTCTTATTCCCGTTGCACTGTCCGTAATATCTACGGCAGGCGGGATCACGTCTCCCGGATCCCCACCAGGATTTTCGGGCTCTTTGTACTCCTTGAGATTCGCCCAATCAAGCTTAAGAAGCACATTTTGCTCTCCCGTTCCCGGCGTTATGGCCTCCATTATCTTGACCATCACTTTGAGCGGCACAAAGCCCGATTCGTCCGCTAAAGCCGTATTTACTATCTTGATTCTCGTAAGGTCGGGATACAGGTGATCCTTGTCATTGTACTGATCTATTACGTCTGTACCGTCCTTGTTCTTCTGCGTGCTCAGAACCTCTGCCGGTACAATGCTGCCCTTGGGATTGCCGTTAGGGAGATATGAGTATCCCTCATTGTAGTACCAAAGATTTGACAGGTATCCGAAATTGGCTCCTATCCTTATCCCGTTGAAGTCGAGCGTCAGAAAATATCCTTCGTCCGTGACGTCGAGAACAGCAGTATGCTTTATGGCGCCGTCCGCCATAGAGGTCGATACTCTGTCGGGCTTCTTCATGGAAACGTTTATTTCATACTTGCCCTTAGGCAGGTTTTTGTAATCAGAAATATCTGCAAGACCGTTTTTTGCGGCCATGAGCGCCTTGATCTGTGCCTCTATCTCCTCCTCCGAGGCGTCCTTGTTGTCGAGCATCGTCTGAGCCGCCTGAAGCTGAGCCTTAAAAGCGTCGAGCGATGCTTTCGTGAACTTACCGTGCTCGATATCAACCTGCTTGGCATCGTTTATCGCAGCCTCTAACGCCGTGAAATCCGTCGCCTTGAGCTTGAGTGCCTTTTTCGCGTCATTAAGCGCATTTATCGATGTCAGCAAATCAATCTGAAGCGCATCATCTCCCTTTTCGAGCTGACCTTCGGCCAATGCGACGGTATCTTTAAGCACCTGCACGCTTGCGGTGGTGTACGGCGACTCGTCTTTGAGCAGCGACTTCATCGATTTCACTAAGTTCATCAGCTGATAGTCCATTTTATACCTTGGCGGCGTCTGACCGCAGGTGACAGGTACAAGCTTCGACCATGCCTCCTCACCCACGCTGACCGCCTTGTCGATATCCTGTTGTGTGGCTTTTTCGTAGCTCATCGCCTGATATACCTTCTGCCATGCAGGTACAAAATTTTTACCGTACGATTCATCCGTATACAAAAATCTGTTATCATACGATCGTGCCGCCGTATTTGCAAGATATTTTGCAAACAGGGGTTCAAGTCTGCTCATATCGAGATCTGCCTTGTGAGGCAGAACAGAGTATGCACTTGCACTGCTCGGCACCGGATTTCCTATCGCAATATTTGTCGTATTGAAACCGTTATCCGCTCCCATAACGTATTCGTAAGGAAGCCCTTCCTCAGGATCTGCAAAAGCGGAATCCATTATATCGCTTGCAAACCCTATGAGCGCAGACTTGTCCTCCTGAATGCTGTCTGTGATATCAATTACAAAGCAATTGATATACCTTATGCCGTTGCGAAGTATCATATCTTTAACAGCTTGCTCCGGATCCAGTTCGAGATGGAATTTGTTGACTGCTTGTTTCATAAGGTCTACTGCAAACTGTATCGCTTCATCGTCATCATGAAAGCTGACAATTGTCCCCGGCTTACAGCTTTCCACAGTAGGTGTAAACTCACCGTCGGTAGGAATACACGAATATACTTTGTTTGCAAACGCGGGCATCATCATTACTATGCCTTTGTTAAAATGCGCTCTCAGATATATTCTGCCGTCCTGCTTTACAAGCTGTGCATTTCTGAAATCAATGGTGTTGCTCGCCATGGAGATTGCGTAACTCGGAACATCCTTGAGCATGGCAAGCTGTACGTCATATACACCGTCGGCAAGAGATCTCGGATCTACAGGCGTAAACCTCTGTGACACGTATACATGCATTTCCTTTGTCGTAGGTTTCTCATCATCAGGACTGCCTGTCTCGAGTGTAAACACAGCCTCACCGTTTTCCAGCGTCACAGCGTTGATTGTCTCCGGAACCCAATAGTATTCTCCGTTAGGAGCAGTCCGTTTGTTTACGATCACGCCGTTAAGTCCGTTATCGGGCTGCCAGTCTTCCGGCAGCTTTATCCTTACCTTTACGGTACCCTCGTGCTCTATCGGATTGCCGTCAGCACCTTTAAGCGTTGCAACGACAGAGAGCCCTTTATTGCCGTCCATAAGGCTTGTCGACGGAAATACCATCGGGTCGCTTACAAAATCGTGAAGACCCTCCTCCGCCGTTTTCATTTCCACTGAAAGGCTCTCTCCGCCGAAGTTCAGATCGTCGGATTCTATTGTAACGCCTCCGTCCGTCACCTTATGCGGCGGATCCTCCGCATACGCACCTATGCCGCTCATCGTGAGCATCAATGCAAGGACAAGCAGCAGCGCCGTATGACGTTTTACCTTACAAATTGCGGAAGTCATTTTGTTTGTTCCTCCTTTTCGGTTTGAAATATCTTATTTTCGTTAGTCTCAACTAACTATGCCGGAAAAAAAATTGTCCTTTGTGCTTCCACATTAAACAAAATACATTTTACCGCGATTCCAGTCTACACGTTTTATATTCGGATGTAAACGCGTTTTTTGTTCGCCCGTTCGTCCAATAAAGCGGCGATGAGGGGCGACTAACATTACCCTGCCTTGCAATTACAACGCTTTAGCTTTTGTTCAGTCGACTGAACAAAAAATTTACATAAATTTTACAAGATAAACATGGTGAATATCGCTTTACTTTCCGGCGTGTGTATTTTACCTACGCTGCACTGTATTTTGAGATACGCGCTGCAATGGATCATCATGTCCTTTCCTGTCCCGGTAGCTGTGCAGCAAAGCGATGACGCCGGAAAGTACACGTACCTGCCGTCAAATCTCGCGTCGTAAAATTCTCCGCCCTCTCTATATTGAAGCCTGTTTATGCGGCCCTCCATGAGACTTCCGCTCAATGCCGATTTTGCGGAAATAGTTTTGATTTTCAGATAGACCTGTCTGCTTTCTCCGTTTATTATAAGCTGCGAGGGGTGTTCAAAGCCATTATTCCCCATTGAAATGTTGTCACCGTTTTTTGCGTTTTCTCTGAACAGAACAAACGGAAAGGAATGTCTTCCTTCCTTGAGATTGCTGCACAACTCCCTTCCGTCAAAGCTGCTCCTGCCCGAAAACGCTTCCTTGAGCGTCATCCGTACCGCCTGCTCGTCTATTCTCTTCAGGAACTCATCGGAAAATCCCGATATCAGTGCGAGCATCGCGTTTTCGTCCGCTTCCTCGGGCGATATGTCCTGATATATCATATATTTTTTCAGACTTGAAAGCCTGCTTTTATATTGTTCCGCAACTTTTATCCCCGTGACTGTCAGTGCGGACTTTCTTCCGGCTGCATGCTGAACGAGGCCGAGCCCCCGCATCGCCGCAAGTGTATAAACGACTGTCGATTTCGGTTTTGAAAAAAAGCGTGCCGCATCTGATACCGTGCGCCTTTTGGGGTCGGCATCAGCAAAATATATGAGAAGTTCGGTTTGAAATCTGTTAAGCTTTACAGGCACTTTATCCTCCTTGAACTCATGCTTATATATCCTTTTGCGGTTAGTCTCAACTAACTGTACGACACTGAAAATCTACCGATAATGTCCCGACAAAACACGTCGTCATGCTGCGCCGTTTCGCGCTCATCATTCGCATTACGATACTTACGATATACGCCCTTCGTTCATTTCAAAAATCGAATCGGCGATGCACATCGTTGACGGACGGTGCGAAACGAGCAGAACCGTTTTGCCGGTTCCGGAGTCACGAAGCGCTTTAAGAACTATAGCTTCGTTCAGGCTGTCGAGGCTGCTCGTAGGCTCATCAAGGAGCATAAAAGGAGCGTCGTGTAAAAATGCCCTCGCAAGACCGAGGCGCTGCCGCTCACCTCCCGACAATGTGTCTCCCAACTCTCCGACATGTGTTTCGTAGCCCTGAGGAAGCGTCATTATAAAATCATGGATCGACGCTTTCATGCACGCCGCCTCGATTTCCTCATGCGATGCATCAAGTCTTCCTATTCTGACGTTTCCGGCTATCGTATCGCTGAAAAGCTGCGTTTCCTGTGTCATATAGCTTTCCATACAGCGCAGGTCAGCCGTATTTATCTCTTCTATGCTGCGTCCCGATATGCTTACGCTTCCTCCCGAGACTTTCCAGAAGCGCATCATGAGCTTAAGAAGCGTTGATTTTCCACAGCCGCTTTTGCCTACGATGCCGACCACACTGTTTGCCGGCACGGTAAGTGAAATATCGCGCAGCACAGTTTCTCCGCCATAGGAGAAGGTTACGTGATTTCCGGCCGCACCTGCAAAACTTATCGCCTCCTTTCCGGTTATATCCGTCGTTTCAGGCTCTTCGCCCAGAACGGCAAGCACTCTTGCGCCCGAGGCGATGGTGTTCTGTAAGGTGATTCCGAGCGCCGACAGAGCAGTTACCGGTCCGAATGAGGATATAAGCGCTATAAGCGGGATAAGAAAACCGTCAAATCCGACCATTCCGTTTATGTAAAGCACAGAACACAAAACGAGCATCGCCGCGTCAAAAAAAAGTATTAAAGTATTTGTCAATGCGAGATTTGCACCCGTCAGCCTGCTTAGAGCGCCCTGCTTTGAAGACAGCTCCCGCGTCCTTTCCGAAATTTCCTGCAGCCTTTTTTCTCCTCCGCCGTACTGAAGCGTTTCATCAAGCCCTCTGATGCTCTCGAGCATGTGCGCTGCAAGCTCGCCTGACTGAGCCCTAAGCTCATCTCCGAGCGATCCGCTGCGCCGTGAAACAATAAGCGGCACAAGCACACCTACCGTAAAAAATGCTGTAAACGCCAGCAGTCCCAGCGTAAAATGAAAGCTTCCTATATACAGGCACATTATCGACTCCGTTATAAATGCGATACATACGGGAGATACGGTGTGCGCATAAAAAACCTCCAGCAGCTCCACATCCGATGTTATCAAAGAAATCAGATCCCCCTTATCGCGCCCCTCAAGCTTCGCCGGGCACAGGCGTCTGAGGGCTCCGAAAATACGGTCGCGTATGATTGCAAGCAGCGTAAAGGCGATATAATGGTTAAGTCTCTGCTCCAAAAAGCGGAAGATGGCGCGAAGCAGCGCAAATAACGGCAGGCATACCATAATAGACGTCATTGACAGCATCACCGGAATGCCCGCTGTGCGCAAAATCACATAGCCTCCCAGGATCGGAATAAACTGCGCTGTGAGAAAGCCGAGCGTACCGAAGCATACCGCAAGAGACATGTGCCCTATAAGCGGCTTTATTATTCTGAGCATACGCATAAGTATCCGAAAATCACTTTGTTTTTTCATCTTCCGCGCCTCCGTTTCCGAACTCCTCAAGCTCACGCTGTGTCCTCCAGAGACTTTTGTACGTTTCACACGTTGCAATAAGCTCTTCATGGCTGCCCCGCCCGGCAACCCTGCCGCCTTCCATGCAATAAATCATGTCGGCTTCTCTTATGTTTTCGAGCCGATGAGTAATCATTATAACGGTTTTCGTTTCCGACAGCTTTTTTATCTCTCTAAGCAGAGCTTCCTCACTTTCTATATCGATATTGCTTGTCGCTTCGTCAAATATATATATAGGTGAATCGTGAAGCAGTGCTCTGGCAAGAGCAAGCCGCTGCTTTTGGCCGCCGGATAGATTCCCCGCATTTTCGAGAAGAAACGTATCAAGTCCGTTTTCCATAAGCAGAAAATCGGCTATGCTGCATTCGCCAAGGACGCGCATAAGCTTTTCATCAGTCGCATCGGGATCTGCGAGAAGCAGGTTGTCCCTTACCGTTCCTTTGAAGAAGACGCTCCCGAGTCCGACGTATGTTATGTTTTTAAGCAAGCTTTCCTCCGAAAGCATGCGAGTATCCATACCCGCTATCGTAACCTTACCCTTCTTCGCCGTATTCCTGCCCATTATGAGCGATGCGACTGTTGATTTGCCGCTCCCGCTCTCTCCGACTATGCCTGTAAAACCTCCGTCAGGGATATACACGTAAACACCGTGCAGAACCTCACGATCAGGAGTATATGAATAATATACCTCGTCAAGGCGGATGCCGCCAGGGCTGTCAGGGAGCGCAAGCGTTCTCCTCTCAGGCTCGGATTCGTTAAGAAAGCGGAATATATTCTCGCTCGCCGCCATTCCGTTCATGGCTACATGAAAGAAGCTTCCCAGACGGCGCATCGGGAGAAAAAACTCGACAGATAAAAGAATAATTGACAGAGCTCCCGCCATATCGAGCTTAGCCTCCATATACTCACGACAGGCGAGAATAATCCCGAGAGCTGCTCCGCCGTATGCAAAGAAATCCATTATTATTATAGAATTAAGCTGCATGGTAAGAACCTTCATCGTGGCGGTGCGAAAGCACTCGGACTCATTTTTCATCTGCTCGCTCTTATACCCGTCCGCCTGATACGTCTTGAGCGTCGTCATCCCCTGAAGGTTTTCGAGAAAGGTACTCCCGAGCTTCGTATACTGCGCCCAATACTTTGCCAGCAGCTTTTTGGCGATTTTCTGTACCGTAATGATCGCCGCAGGTATGAGCGGTACGCATATCAGAAGCACTGCCGCCACCCTCATACTGCCGATAAAACTGAACAGGAAAAAAAGCGTGACAGGCGCAATAAAAGCATAAAAAAGCTGAGGCAAATACTGTCCGAAGCAGCTTTCAAGCTGCTCCACACCCTCTACCGACTCCTGAACGAGCTCAGCCGTCGTCGCATGCTCTCTGTAAGTAATCCCAAGGCGAAGCAGCTTGGAATATATCTGTTCACGCATTACGCGTTTGACCGTTCGCGAGGCCATATAGCTCATTTTTACAGCTCCGCGGGCGGTAAACCGCCGTACAAAGACCGTAACAAAAAGAATAAGAAGCCGCGTCAAAAACGCGTATAAAGTCACGCTCCTATCGTATATCTGCTGTACCGTCAGGGCGATGAGTATTATCATAACCGCATTCGCGGCGAGTTCCAGCCACTGAAGCACAACATTGCCGGCTATATACTTTATGCTGTCCGGACACATTTTTATAAGTCGTTTATCAAACATTTAACTAAACCTGTTTACATTTTTCTTTACGTCGTTTTTTAAGTTAGACTTAGCTAACCATATGGCAAAAATTTATCCCCGCTCCACAGCCCGCCGTTTCCGATACGGCAAAGCACGTCGCAGTACGGGGAACGAATGAATTATATCACACATCGTCGTTTTGTAAAATACATTAAAATTTTATTATACCGGAAAAAGCCGAGGCATCTTCCGCCTCGACTTTCCCATACGCTTATTTTACCGTAAAAATCAGTTTTTTGCCGTCCGAATTTATCTCGACAGTGCACCCGTCCATAAGCGTTCCGCGAATCATCATGGATGCAAGTTCCGTTTCCACGTTTTTTTGAATGTAGCGCTTTACAGGTCTTGCACCGTAGTTCGGATCATACGCTTCTCTTGCTATAAAGGCGCGCCCCGCATCGGTCATCTCAAGCTTTATATCCCTTGCGGCAAGCCTTTGCTTAAGCACCTTCAGCGACAAGAGCACAATATCCTCTATCTGCTTTTCCGTGAGTGGGGAGAATACTATTATATCGTCGATTCTGTTTATGAATTCAGGTCTGAAGCGCGACCGAAGATCTCTTACGACCGCTTTCTCGGTTTCGGGATCGATCGTACCGTCATCTCTTATGTTGTCTATAAGCTCTGATGAACCTATGTTGCTCGTCATTATTACGACCGTATTTTTGAAGTCAACCGTCCTGCCCTGATTATCCGTCAGGCGTCCGTCATCGAGAAGCTGGAGCAGGATATTAAATACATCAGTATGAGCCTTCTCTATCTCGTCGAACAGGATAACGCAGTACGGATGACGCCTGACCGCCTCGGTAAGCTGACCTCCCTCATCGTAGCCCACATATCCCGGAGGTGCACCGACAAGTCTCGAAACGGAATGCTTTTCCATGTATTCGGACATATCTATCCTGATCATGTTTTTTTCGTCGTCAAACAAAGCCTCGCTCAGTGCTTTTGCAAGCTCTGTCTTTCCGACACCTGTCGGACCCAGGAATATGAAAGACCCTATAGGTCTGTTCTCGTCCTTGAGACCCGCGCGTGCGCGTATTATCGCCTCGGAAACGGCCTTTACTCCCTGATCCTGACCTATTACTCTCCTGTGGAGTATATCGGGAAGCCTCAAAAGCTTGTCACGCTCCGTCTCGACCAACTTAGACACGGGTATCCCGGTCCACTGCGAGACGACTTCGGCGATTTCCTCCTCGCCTACCTCCTCCTTCAAAAGCCTGTTGTCATCCTTTGCAAGCTCGCTTTTCTCGGCTTCAAGTTTCCTTTCAAGCTCAGGCAGAGTGCCGTACTTCAGCTTTGCCAGTGTCTCGAGATCATACTTACGCTCGGCCTCGTCTATCTGATGCCTGATCTCCTCAATATCCTGTTTTGTCTTCTTTGACTCCGTTATCTCTCTTTTCTCGTTTTCCCACTGAGCGCGCATTGACGCCGATCTGTCCTTAAGCTCCGACAGCTCCCTGTCGAGAGTTTCGAGTCTCGCTTTAGAAGCCTTGTCCGTCTCCTTGCCGAGAGCCTGCTTCTCTATCTCGAGCTGCATTATCTTCCTCGATATCTCATCGAGCTCCGCCGGCATGCTGTCGATCTCCGTCCTTATACGGCTTGCGGCCTCATCCATGAGGTCTATCGCCTTGTCCGGAAGAAACCTGTCGGATATATACCTGTCAGACAATGTTGCACAGGCTATCAGCGCATTATCCGTTATCCTGACTCCGTGATGTATCTCGAACTTTTCCTTGAGTCCTCTGAGGATCGATATGGTATCCTCTACCGTCGGCTGATCTACAAGAACCTTCTGGAATCTGCGCTCAAGAGCCGCGTCCTTTTCGATGTATTTTCTGTACTCGTCGAGTGTCGTCGCACCTATACAGTGAAGTTCACCTCTTGCAAGCTTAGGCTTGAGAAGATTTCCGGCGTCCATTGAGCCCTCAGCCCTGCCGGCTCCCACGATATTGTGGATTTCGTCTATGAACAGTATTATCCTGCCCTCGGATTTTTCGACCTCATTGAGAACGGCCTTAAGCCTTTCTTCGAATTCTCCCCGAAACTTGGCGCCCGCAATCAGGGAGCCCATATCAAGAGAAAATATTGTCTTGTCCTTCAGCCCCTCGGGAATGTCGCCCTTGAATATCCTCATGGCGAGACCCTCGACGACGGCTGTCTTTCCTACTCCCGGCTCGCCGATAAGCACAGGATTGTTCTTTGTCCTTCTGGAGAGTATTTGTATCGTGTGCCTTATCTCTGAATCTCTGCCGATGACCGGATCGAGCCTGCCCTGCCTCGCCAGCGCTACAAGATCCTGCCCGTATTTACGAAGAGCCTCATAATTTTCCTCGGGATTATCACTCGTTATGCGCTGATTACCCCTTACCTTGCTCAGAGCATCGAGGAACTTCTCCTTTGTTATGCCGTATTCCTTAAATATATGCGCGGACGGCGTTCCTCTTTCTGCAATGAGGGCGAGGTATATATGTTCGACACTCACGTATTCGTCTCTGAACTCCTCTGCGGTTTTCTCGGCCTCCGTCAGTATCCTGCCGACGCGTCTGCCCGCGTATATCTGCCCGGCATCACCGCTCACCTTCGGCAACTTGCCTACCTCGAGTGCGACCGCCGCTTCGACGGCTTTCGGGTCAGCACCCATATATGTAATAAGCTTAGGTATCAACCCGTCCTTTTGTCTGAGCAGCGCAAGATTAAGATGTTCAGCTTCAAGGCTCTGATTACCGTTTTCTATCGCCAGATTTTGGCTTTCTATTATCGCACTCTGCGCGTTTTGCGTGTATTTTTCGATGTTCATGGTTTATCACCCCTTTCCTCTGAATAAGATGATAAACCTGTTCAAATAAAAAATCAAGACATTTTTAGCACTCACTTGAAAAGAGTGCTAACAAATTTAGTAACATATAAGATTAATGATACCGTTATATATGACAGACACGACCGGCGACAGAATTAAGTCTGCGCCGCCAAGTATTATGAAAAGCAAAAGAATGAAGTATCCGTACTGCATCGCCTTTTGGTACCAGCCGTATTTCCTCAGGTTAAATATCTGCGTTATGATATTGAATCCGTCAAGAGGAGGGCAAGGTATGAGGTTGAATACCATAAGCACGATATTAGTCATAACCGTATAAATGATCATCATCCCGATAATTCCTCCGATGCCTCTCCCGGCACTCAGCAACGGACTGACAAACCGAAAAATAAAACAGAAGACGACTGCCGTTATAAAATTCATCGTCACTCCCGCAACGGCTACTAAAGCCTCATCTCTTCTCTTTTTTTTGTAATATCTCGGGTCTATCTGTACAGGCACTCCCCAGCCGAAGCCGCATAAAAGCAGCATAACGAAGCCTATCGGGTCAATATGCCTGAGAGGATTCAAGGTAACTCTCCCCTGCGCGCGCGGCAGCGGATCGCCGAGTCTGTCCGACACAAACGCATGAGCGAATTCATGAACGGAAAGCCCTATTATGATTGCAGGAAGCAAAAGCAGCTTATCCAAAAGCGACGAAAGTGAGAACATGTTACCCCTCACCATCCGTAATAAAATAAGAAGCACTGCCATCATAAGCATCGGATTTACATTTTTTTTGTTCATCTTTCCCCCTTGCCGTCCGGCACGATCTCTCCGAACAGGCTGAATGTCTTTGCGTCGGTAACCTTAACCTTCTGTATCGTTCCCACCAGGGATTTATCGCCGCGGAAGTTTACGAGCTTGAACCCGTCCGTTCTGCCGCAGAGAACGCCTTTATTGTTTTTGCTCGTTCCGTCAACGAGCACCTCGAACGTTTTTCCGTCATACTCTCTGTTCTTTTCGGCACTTATGGCATTAACCGACTCGATGAGCCGATTGAAACGTTCGTGCTTTACATCCTCCGGGACACGGTCTTCATACCCCGCCGCAGGCGTACCGTTCCTTACGGAATACAGAAAGGTGAACACCGAATCATACCTTACCCGTTCGACAAGCGACAGCGTCTCCTCAAACTGCTTTTCGGTTTCACCCGGGAAGCCTACTATTATATCGGTCGAAAGCGTAATATCCGGCACCTTGTCTCTTAGCCTGTCGACGAGCTCCAGATAATGATCGCGTGTATAATGCCTGTTCATGCGCCTAAGCACCTCAGTGCTCCCCGACTGTACCGGAAGATGTATGTTATGACAGAGCTTATCGCATTTAACAAAGGTGTTGATGAGTCTGTCCGACAAATCCTTCGGGTGGCTTGTCATAAACCTTATGCGCCGGATGCCGGAAACACCGTTTATTCGCTCGATGAGGCCGGCGAAATCCGTCCCGCCGCCGTTATATGAATTGACGTTCTGCCCGAGAAGCATAACCTCCTTCACCCCGTCGGCGGCGAGCGCTTTAACCTCCGCCGTGACTGCCTCCGGAATCCTGCTTTTTTCACGCCCTCTCGTGTACGGTACTATGCAGTACGTACAGAAGTTGTTACAGCCGAACATTATGTTTACGAGTGCCTTGTGCCGATAAAGCCTCTTTGCGGGCAGCCCTTCGGCTATCGTATCCGTATCATCTATAACATCTACTATCTTCGTCTTTTCCGAATATACCTTGTCTATAAGCTGAGGGACATCCTCGATATTGTGCGTGCCGAACACGATATCGACCCACGGATATTTCCGCTTAATCGTATCGACCACGTGTTGCTGCTGCATCATACACCCGCAGACGGCGACAACAAAGTCCGGATCGGATTTCTTTCTCTTTTTCAGCTGCCCCAGTGTACCGAAGAAACGCTTATCGGCATTGTCGCGGATCGAGCATGTGTTGATGATTTCTATGGATGCAAGACGCCTGTCATTTTTTTGTTCAAAACCACGTTCTGTCAGAAGACCGGCGATCGTTTCCGAATCGTGTTCATTCATCTGACATCCGAAAGTCGTAATGTGAAAGCCTGTCATATCTATTCTCTCTTAGGGCTCCTGTTCATCAGCATATCTATCGCCTTCGTCGGTTGTATGCGCCCGGACAGGCACTCATGTATGCTGAACGTAATAGGCATTTCAACGCCCATGCGCTCCGCAAGCGATGCTGCAGCCTCACACGTATAAATCCCCTCTACTGCCATTCCGATCGCTTTCACGGCTTCCTGCGGCTTTACTCCCTGACCTATGAGCCTTCCGCATCTCAGGTTTCTCGAATGATCGCTCGTACATGTAA
The DNA here is from genome assembly GCA_938046095.1 of uncultured Clostridia bacterium. GTDB lineage: Bacteria > Bacillota > Clostridia > Peptostreptococcales > Anaerovoracaceae > Eubacterium_B. The sequence continues at coordinate 49,847 of CALIXS010000013.1, read as the reverse complement.
CTATCAGATCTCCTATCCCTGTGAGTCCGGCAAAAGTTTCTTTTTTTGCGCCAATCGCTGCGCCCAGCCTCATTATCTCCACGATGCCTCTCGTCATAAGCGCCGCCTTTGCATTGTCGCCGAATCCCAGGCCGTCTGAAATACCCGCTCCGAGCGCCATGATATTTTTCAATGCGCCGCCCGTTTCCACGCCCGTGACATCATCGTTCGTATATACTCTGAATCTGTCCGTCATAAACAGCGACTGTATTTTTTTTGCGGCTTCGGGATCGCGTGAGGCTGCGGCAACGGTGGTAGGAAGACGCCTCCATACCTCTTCGGCGTGCGAAGGACCCGAAAGAACCACATACGGATGATCCGCCGCAAGCCCGAAGGCTATTTCGGACATTCTCATAAGCGTTACAAGCTCGATTCCTTTGGCGACATTGACGATTATCGCGCCTTCTTCCATGTAAGGAAGAGCCTTAGTGAGCGCTTCTCTGAAGCCTTGCGCAGGCACTGCAAAGATAACGGTGTCCGCCCCCTCGAGGGTTTCCTTAAGCCCGTCGTAAAAGACGACGTTATCCGGTATTTTCGCACCGGGCAGGTACCTTTTGTTTTCTCTGTCTTTTTTTATCTGCAAAAGCTCTTCTCCGCTGCGCATCGTGACGCGAACTGTTTCACCCTTGTCCGCCAGCGTCAGTGCCAGAGCCGTACCCCAGCTTCCGAAACCTGTCTGAGCGATATTCATAATATCAAAACTCCTTTTTTATAATATCAGAACTTCTTTTTTTTGAAGTTCAGCCTGTTTTCTTTTCCTTCGGCAATCCTTGCGATGTTGCTTTTATGTTTAAAAATGAGTATAACCGCCATTATTATGCCGCTTATCAGCATTTTTTCGTTCATGAAAAAACAAAGTACCGGAAAAAGCACCGCGGCGGATACCGAACCGAGCGACACCATCCGCGACACCAAAACGATGACGGCTGCCGCGGCGAGGCATATCAAAGCTATCCTCCAATCGATGGCGAAAATTGCGCCGAACGCCGCCGCCACTCCCTTGCCGCCGCGAAAGCGGAGGAAAACCGGCCATACATGGCCTGCAAAAACGGCAAGCGCACACAGGCCCGCCCAAGGCAGGCCGAGCAGTTTCATCGCGACAGCCGCCGGTAAAAAACCCTTGCCTATGTCGACAATAAGCGTTATAAGTGCGGCTTTGGGGCCGAGCACGCGCAGTGCGTTAGTCGTTCCGGCATTACCGCTTCCCGCGGCTTTAATATCTATCCCCCTGGATCTTGCGAGAATCGTAGAAGGAGAAATGTTGCCGATCGTGTACGATGCAATGATAAGTATTACAAGCTTTGCTGTCATTCTTCCTTCACTCCCCTTTCGCGAAAAACGAGCTTGATGGATGTTCCTTCAAATCCGAATGCATCTCTGATCTTGTTTTCGAGATAACGTGAATAAGAAAAATGAGTAAGCTGCCTGTCGTTTATTAAAAACGAGAAGAGAGGCGGCTTCACGCCTATCTGCGCCGCATAATATATCTTAAGTCTCCTGCCCTTGTCCGCAGGCGGCTGGTTCATCAGTATTGCATCCTGTATGAGACTGTTCAGCTGACCTGTCGGCACGCGAAGAGCCCTCTTTTCGGAAACGTATTTTGCCATCGTCATAACCTGTTCGACTCTTTTTCCCGTCTTTGCCGAAATGAATATTATGGGTGCGTACGGCATGAAAAGAAGCTCGCTCTTGATCTTATCGGTAAACTCCTTCATCGTGCCCGTATCCTTTTCTATCAAATCCCATTTATTGACGACGATGACGATACCCTTGCCCGCCTCATGAGCGATGCCGGCAATCTTCTTATCCTGCTCGGTCAGCCCTTCCGAAGCGTCTATCATGAGAAGCGCGACGTCCGAGCGCTCGATCGCTGCCGTCGCGCGGATAACGCTGTACCTTTCTATATCTTCATAAACTTTGCTTTTACGCCTTATACCCGCCGTGTCTATAAGGAGATATTCTTCACCGTTCCAGACAAAAGGCGTATCTATGGCATCGCGCGTCGTCCCGGCTACGGGAGATACTATGACCCTGTTTTCGCCTGTAAGTGCGTTTACGAGAGATGATTTTCCGACGTTCGGCTTTCCCGTGACAGCGATCTTTGTCACATCATCATCGTCGTAGCTGCCGGTCGGAAAACTCTCCACAACCTCGTCGAGCACATCTCCGAGATTGAGCAGATTTGCCGCCGATATAGGTATCGGCTCACCTATACCGAGTGAATAAAAATCGTATAAATTATCGGGAGGCTTGCGCGGATTGTCTATTTTATTGACCAAAAGCATGATTTTTTTGCCTGTACGCCTGAGCATACCGGCGACCTCCTCGTCGGCGGCGGTCATTCCCTCTCTGCCGTCCACCATGAAGATTATAACGTCCGCCATATCGACGGCCACCTGCGCCTGCTCCCTCATCCGGGAGAGTATGATATCCTTTGAGTCCGGCTCGATGCCGCCCGTATCGATCATATCAAAGACGCGGCCGTTCCATTCGGCCTGCGCGTATATGCGGTCTCTCGTCACACCGGGTGTGTCTTCAACGATAGATACGCGCCTGCCGACTATTTTGTTAAAAAAAGTCGATTTGCCGACATTCGGCCTGCCGACTACGGCAACCACAGGTTTACTCATCAGAAAATACCTCCGGCGAATTCGCGCGCATCGAACGGCCTTATATCCTCTATTTTCTCACCCACGCCGATGAATTTGATGGGGATATCGAACTCATCCGTAACGGTAACGGCTATACCGCCTTTGGCTGTGCCGTCGAGCTTTGTGAGAAAAATGCCGGTAATCTTTGCCGCCTCGTCGAATTCTTTTGCCTGCGATATGGCATTTTTACCCGTCGTAGCATCGAGCGCCAGCAGCGTCTCTCTGTCCGCCTCGGGCCATTCCCGAGTTATAACTTTGTTCATCTTTTCGAGCTCGTTCATGAGATTGCGCTTGTTTTGCAGACGGCCCGCCGTATCGCAGATCAGAACATCTATACCTTTGGCCTTTGCGGACTGTATCGCATCGTATATTACGGCAGACGGATCTGCACCTTCCTGATGTCTCACTGTATTTACGCCTATGCGATCGCCCCAGATCTCGAGCTGTTCTCCGGCGGCAGCCCTGAACGTGTCGGCAGCTGCGAGCATTACGGTCTTGCCCTGCCCGCGGAGCATGTTGCCGAGCTTGGCTATAGAGGTCGTCTTTCCTCCGCCGTTGATGCCTATCATCAGTATTATGAGGGGACTCTTGTCGGACAGTCTGCACCTGCTGCCCTTGTCCGCAACCATAGTTATTACATTTACGAGCGAATCCTTTATTCTCTCCGGCTTCGTTATATGGTTTATTTTGATGTGGTCGCGCAGATCCTGCATGATCCTCATCGTAGTTTCCATGCCTATGTCGCCGGTTATGAGTATCTCCTCGAGCTCGTCGAGAAGCTCGTCGTCTATCGTCGCACGAGCCATAAGCGCATCAGATATCCTCTCCGACAGTTTGCCGAAGAAGCCCTTTTTCTTTTCTTCTATGATTGCCATTGATCCTCCGTAATCATCAAAGCTCAAAATCGTCTCCGAGCCTCAGACTGAGAAGCTTGGAGATGCCGCGTTCGGGCATCGTCACGCCGTAAAGAACGTCTGCATGCTCCATCGTAGCTTTCTGATGAGTCACAAGTGCGAACTGAATATTTCCGAATTTTTTCAGATACTCCGCGAATCTGTGTATATTCGTATCATCCAGTGCCGCCTCTACCTCGTCAAGTATACAAAACGGTGTCGGCTTCGTCCTGAGTACCGCGAACATGAGTGCGATCGCAGTCATCGTCTTTTCGCCGCCCGACATGAGATTGATGTTTTGCAGCTTCTTTCCCGGCGGCTGAGCGACTATCTCTATACCCGAGTTGAGCGGATCGGTTTCGTCATCGAGGCGCAACTCCGCCTGGCCTCCTCCGAACAGCTCCGTAAAAATCGATTCGAAATTTTTAACGACCTCGTCAAAGTTTTCTTTAAACCTGGCTTTGATCGTGTTGTCCATATCTTCTATTATGGCGAGAAGCTCATCCCGTGCTTTAACTATGTCATCATGCTGAGCCGTCAGGAACTCATATCTTTCCGCCACCTGCTCATATTCGGCAATCGCGCCTATGTTAACATCACCGAGATCTCTCATCCTGCTTCTTATGTCGCGCGCCTCTTTTACCGCCCTCGAGTATACGATGCCCGCGTCCTTAAGATCCTCAGCCTGTGCGTAAGATATCTCAAATTCGTCCCACAGCTTCTGCTTAAGCGTCTCCGACTGTGACTCGCCTTTGGCAAGCCTTATTTCGAGCTTGTAGTGCGAATCCCTAAGCGCATTGAGCTCTCCTGCACGTTCTTTTCGCTCCGCTTCAAACGTCTTCTGCTTATCGGCGATCTCATCCCTTTCCTTTTCGGCTTCATCAAGCCTGACTTCCAGCTCGCTCTTACTGAGCTCTAACTCGTCGAGCGAATCCGAACCTGCGGTACTGTCCGTTATCGCCTCCCGCTCCAGTTCGAGGTCGTCGATTCTGTCGTCCTTTTCGCGTATCTGCATCTCATAGCCGTATATTTCTTCGCGTATTCTCCGGACGAGCGCGTCCTTTGACTCAAGGCGCGTCCTTATATCATTCAGAGCGATCCTCGCCTTTGTTACCTCTTCGCTCCTGAGGCCCGTCTCCTCTTTAGCCTCCTCCGAAGCCTTAAGCGCGTCTTCTATCAACGACTCCGTTTCGGTTATCATCATTTCCGCTTCGGCTATCTTTGCCTTTGCACCCGATTTTAGCTCCTCCGATTCGGCAAGCCTTACACCGATATCCGAAAGTTCCCGTACGATACGGTCCTTCGCCTCCGTCTCGCGGCCGAGGTCGCTTTTAGCCGCGCTGAGTGTGCTTTCCAGCGAGCTGATATCTATGTCGAGTCCGCTCTTTTCGCGCTGTTTTGATGAAAGGGTCTCTGCCGTTTTTTTGATCTTAACCTTCAGCTTCTCCGCAGCCGCCGAAGCTTCGGCATTTTGCCTTGTCATGTTCTCTATCGTCTCTGCGAGCTCCGATATCTCGGCTTTTCTCTCGAGGATATTGGCGCTCCTGTTCTTGTATGCACCCCCTGTTATCGCACCGGAGGCGTTTACGATTTCTCCCTCGGGCGTAACAAACCTGAGCCCGTTTACTCTCTGCGAAAGCCTTATCGCGCTGTCCATGTCTTTTACGACGGCAACACGCCCCAGAAGATACGTATACACATTACCGTATTGCGGTTCGAAGCTTACGATATCGGCAGCCATGCCGATAAATCCTATATCTCCCGAAAGCGCGGACGGCATGGGATGCCTCGACGCCCTGAGCGTCTTTACGGGTAGAAATGTCAGCCTTCCCGATCTGTTTTTCTTGAGAAATTCGACACCGCGCTTCGCGTCTTCGTCGGTCTCACATATTATATTCTGTATCGACGCGCCGAGCGCCGTCTCTATCGCTGTTTCGTATCCCTTCGGAACCTCCATAAGCTCCGCCGCAACGCCGAGGATACCTGAAAGCCCCGCTTTCATCAGTGACCGCACGCCGAAATTATAGCCGTCGTAATTGCTTTCAAGCTCTTGAATAGTTCTGCGCCTCGAGGAAAGTCTGCTTATCTCGAGACTTCTGTCCGCCGCTGTTTTCCTGAGCGAGTCGAGCTCGTCACCGGCTTCGCCGCCTGCCGCCGAAAGTTCGGCAATATCGCGTTCCACAGCCTCAAGGCGCTCACGTGCACACTTAATATCCTCCACGATCTTTTTCACCTTATCGCCGGCGTCGGTCAATGCTCTCCCGCTTGCATCGCTCATGACCAAAAGTTCGCTTCTGCGCGTTCTTAAACTGTCCGCCAATGCATCCGTACCTGCCGCATCGCTTTCGGCAGACGACTTTCTGTTATGAAAATCGAACAGCGCGCTCCGCGCCTCATCGGCCTTTGCGGAAGCCTGAGCCTGAACGGATGCCGCCTGATTATATGCACTTATCGCTTCCCTGAGTACTTCTTCAGCCTTTTTCGTTTCGCCGTCAATGCTCTTAAGCTCCTCTTCGAGCGCCGCAAGAGAAGATCTGTCCTCCTTTAGCCTCGCGTGCAGCTTCTCACTGTCGCGCGCGAGTATCTCCTGCTCATTTTCTATGCCCGCAAGCTTTTCTCTGCTCACCTGATCTCTGTTTGTTATCTCGTTTATACGATTGACCGTCTCAAGCACGCTGCTTCGCAGCTCGCTCACAAGCCTGTCGATATCTCCTCGTCTGGCCTGCAACGCATCGTTTTCGGCGGCCGCCCCGGACGCCTGAAGCTCCGTCTCGTCTATTTTGCCTTTAAGCTCTGCCATATCGTTTCGGAAAGCTGCAGTTGCTTCATCCGCCGCCTCGACGTCATGCAAAATGATATTTATCTCAAGACTCTTATAGCTCTCCCTGAGTGTCAGATATTCTTTAGCCCTTGCACTGTCCTCCCTGAGCCCTCCTATACGGCTTTCTATCTCGCTTATTATATCAGTCACGCGTTCGAGGTTGTTAGATGTTGACTCGAGCTTTCTTTCGGCCTCCTGGCGTTTCGTCTTGTACATTACGACGCCTGCCGCTTCCTCAAATATTTCTCGCCTCGACTCCGGCTTCGTGCTCACTATATCGGCTATCTTGCCCTGACCGATTATCGAGTACCCGTCAACGCCTATACCCGTATCCATTATGAGCTCGCGTATATCTCTCAGTCTGCAAGGATTGTCGTTAATCAGATATTCGCTCTCACCCGACCGGTACATCCTTCTCGTTATGGCGACCTCGCTGTAATCGATATCGAGTATGTGCGTGGAATTGTCTATCACAAGTACTACCTCAGCCATACCTCTTGACTTCCTGTTGGTCGTACCTGCAAAAATAACCTCTTCCATCTTACCGCCACGTAAAGCCTTGGGACTTTGTTCACCAAGAACCCATCTTATCGCATCGCTTATATTGCTCTTCCCGCTGCCGTTTGGTCCCACTATGCACGTTATCCCCTCATGAAATTCTATTATTACAGGATCTGAAAATGATTTGAATCCGTGCATTTCCAATCGTTTAAAGTACATGCTCCATGCCTTCCCCGAGCGCTTCGCGCGCCGCATTTTGTTCTGCCTCTTTTTTGCTTTTTCCTGTACCGCGGCCGAGCAACACGCCGTCAAGACTTACGCACACACAAAAAGTCTTGTCGTGGTCGGGTCCGCTCTCACCGATCACCGCATATTCTACTGCCGCACTCTTTTTCTCTCTCTGGACGAGCTCCTGAAGTCTTGTCTTGTAATCGCTAAAGAGCCTGCCGTGAATGGCGTCGTCAACGGTCTCGGAGAAAAGCCTTTCGACAAGTTCTCTCATAGCTGCAAATCCGCCGTCAATATATACGGCCCCGATCAAAGCCTCAGTCGCATCGGCTACTATCGACTCTCTGTTTCTTGCGCCGGACTGCTCCTCGCCACGCCCCATGTCTATGCAGGCGCCTATATTTATACGCCGTCCCACCGAGGCGAGAGCTTTTTCACATACGATCTGCGATCTGATCTTCGAAAGCTCGCCCTCGCATGCTTCAGGCAGATGAATATATAATACGACGCTTGTCACTGCATCGAGAAACGCGTCGCCCAAAAACTCAAGGCGTTCATTGCTCCGGCTCACGCACGAACAGTTTCCCGCACCGTATGAGCTGTGTGTGAGCGCTTCAGCAAGTATGTTCTTATCCTTGAACGTGTAACCTATGCTCTTTTCCAATTTCCGACTGTTCAACGTGACTGTTCCTGTTCACCCGTAATTATCTCTTCTATTTCGACTACGGAATTTTGTATTATGTCAACCACTCCGCCCTCTACATAAGGGATGCTCTTGAGTATGGTCTGTTTTACGGCAACCTCGTCGGAGGAGCCGTGCATCTTGAGCAGCGCACCTTTTACACCGAGAATCGGAGCCCCGCCGTACTCAGTATAATCAAAATCCTTTTTGACACCGATAAGCTTGCTCTTCAACAGCATCGCTCCCATCTTCGATCTCACGTCGGCGGTAAAGCGGTTCTTCATCTCCCTGAGAAACAGAAGTCCCATACCCTCTGTCGTTTTGAGTATGGCGTTACCCGTAAAACCGTCGGTGACTATGACATCGCATACGCCGTTAGGTATGTATCTCGCTTCTACATTGCCGATAAAATTCAATCTGCTCGCTTTGAGCATGTCATATGCCGCCTTTGTAAGAGTCGTCCCCTTGCCCTCCTCCGAGCCGTTGTTTATAAGCCCGACCGTCGGATTTGTGCGCCCCATAACCTTTTCCATATAAACGGAACCCATGACACCGAATTCGAGAAGGTTGTTCGGTTTGCATTCGGCATTCGCACCTGCGTCGGTCAGAAGCGACGGCTCCTTTCCCATCACCGGGTATACAGTCGCAAGCGTAGGCCTGTCTATTCCCTGTATCCTGTGAAGTATCAGCGTTCCTCCGGCGAGCAGCGCACCTGTGCTTCCTGCGGAGATGAAAACATCTCCCTCGCCCTCTTTAACCATGTTAAGGCCGACGACAACAGATGAATTTTTTTTCGATCTTACCGCTTTGACTGGCGGCTCGTCGTTTCCGATGACCTCGGATGTATGCCTGACGGATATCTGCATACCGTTATAGCCGCTTTTTTCGAGGGCGTCCGAGAGCAAAGCCTCATCGCCTACGAGTACGATCTCGGCATCGGTTTTTCCTGCGGCATCAGCCGCACCGCGGACGACTGCAAGAGGGGCGTTGTCCCCTCCCATGCCGTCAACAATTATCCTCATTGTCCACCGTCCTTTTCCGCTGTCATTTGCTTTATGATAGCGTCGATACGTCCCGCCACTCTCACGAAATCTTCTTCATTGTAGCCGCGTGTCGTCATAGGCGCAGTCCCTACCCTCACGCCGCTCGTTTCCTTAGGCGGCCTCTTGTCGCCGGGAACGGCATTTTTGTTAAGAGTAATGTGGTTTTCATCGCACCTTTCCTGAAGCTCCGCTCCGGTTATCGGAAGCTCCGATATATCTATAAGGAACACGTGATTATCGGTGCCTCCCGTTACGACCTTATATCCGAGCCTTATGAACTCGTCCGCAAACGCCTTGCAGTTTACCACGACACGATGCGCGTATTCCTTAAACTCCGGCGTACAGGCCTCCTCCGCGCATACCGCCTTGCCTGCGATTATGTGCTCGAGAGGTCCCCCCTGAGCGTACGGGAATACCGCACTGTCAACTTTTTTTGCAAGCTCGGGCTTTGCAAAGACAAGACCCCCGCGCGGTCCTCTGAGCGTCTTGTGAGTCGTAGTCGTTATTATATCCGCATATCCGAACGGCGACGGATGCTCGCCCGCAGCTACAAGACCTGCTATGTGCGCCATATCTACCATAAAATATGCTCCGACCGATGCGGCTATATCCGAAAACGCCTTAAAATCGATAATTCTCGCATACGCAGATGCTCCCGCAAGTATGAGCTTAGGTCTAAGCTCCTTCGCCTTCGCCTCGACATCCTTCATGTCTATCATACCTTTTTCGTCGACGTCGTAGAACGACACATCGTACAGCTTGCCGCTGAAGCTCACCCTGGAGCCGTGAGTCAGATGGCCGCCGTTGTCGAGAGACATGGCGAGTATCCTGTCTCCCGGTTCAAGCACGGATTTGTAAGCGGCGAAATTTGCCTGCGATCCGCTATGCGGCTGGACGTTTACGTGGTAATCGGTACCGAACACCTCTCTCCATTTGTCGCAGCAATATTCCTCAAGCTCATCGACATATTTGGTTCCGCCGTAATATCTGCCCTTATTTCCGGTCGTTCTCACACATGGATACCCTTCGGCGTACTTCCACGAAAGACAGCTTCCGCATGCTGCAAGTACGGCTTCCGAGCAGTAGTTTTCGGAGGCGATCAGCTCTACATTCCGCTGCTGACGCTCATATTCCTTTTTGATGAGTCCGCCGACTAAAGGCGACGTCCTGCTTATGAATTCATAGTTGTTTACATTATAGTCGCTTAAATCCCTTCCGCTTCTGTCAAACATTCTTTTCCTCCTTGCTTTTCGTGACGAGGCCTATAAGCCTCAGTGCTACGGTTACACATACGAATCCGAGTCCTATTGCGAGAGCTATCACTGACGCCGTCACTCCGTTTTGCAGTGCGACGTCGTATTCCTCGCTTACGATCCCGTACATAGTATAATAAAGATTTCGGCCGGGTATGAGAGGTATCGCGGCGGCGGTAAGAAATATCGTCGTCGGTACCCGGTTGACCCTTGCCATTATCTCGGCGTAGACGGCAACAACGATCGCTGCCGTAAAATTTGCCGTAAAATAACTGTTACAGAGTAAATACATAAGAACGTACGCCGTCCATGACACGGCACCGCCTATGCCGACATACACTATCTGCCTGCCTCTTATCTTAAGCAGGATCGCAAATCCTACCGAGCCTATGCACGCAGAAGCTATCTTAAGTATCACAGTGCACCTCCCAGAAGAATTATCGCGAGAGCAAAGCCTCCCGCTATCGCCGCGGACACGAGCAATGCGTTCGTAAATCGCAGAAGCCCCGTCGCCTGCTCTCCCGCGAGCATATCGCGGACCGCGTTTGTAAGAGCAATTCCGGGGATCAGTATCATAATTCCGGCTATCATGATCGTGTCCTTATCGACGCCGAGCCCCGCTTTTACGAGTAAAATGGCTACGATGCCCGCTATCAGCGATACTATAAAGTTCACGACGAGCGAATTCGACTCGGTCCTTTCGACTATCATCTCAACGAGCATTATTACGACGCCCATAACGGCTGCGGCCGCCGCATCACGCAAGCTGCCTCCGAAAAAGAGACAAAAGCCCGCCGTCACGAGCGCGCTGCCTGATATGAGCGATCTCAGCCGCGGCTCGGGTCTGTTCATTATCTCGCTTATCCGCCTCTGTATCTCTTCCGGTTCGAATTTTTCGCTGCATACCTTACGGCAAAGATCGTTAAGATAGTCGAGTCTGTCAAAATTCACGTCTGACTTTATCATTCTTCTGATCTGCGTTATTATTCTTCCGTCCGGCGCCTCCGCCGTCACCTGTATGTTGGAGACGATAATAAAAACGTTTACGCGAAACTCCGGAAATCCGTAGGCTACAAGCATACGCTCTATGCTGTCCTCGGCCCTTGCGACCTCCGCACCGCAGCGAACCATATATTCTCCTACATCGATTATCGACTGCATAAGACGGTCATAATACATCAGTTTATCTCCAGCTTCATGATTTCGGGGTGACACGTCACATTATACTGCGGACAGTACCTGCACTCAAAGAAATTAGGTGCAGCCTCGGGTTCTATCGCCTTAAAGCCGTTCTTCCGGAAAAAGTCCGGCGCTCTTGCGACGATGTAAAGCCCGTCACCGCCCAGCTCACTGACATCGCTTACCGCCCGTGCGAGCATGGTATCTCCTATTTTGAGATTGCGATATTTCGGATCTACGGCGATACCGTCGATTATGTATCTTCCTTCGCGGAGGGCGAGGACTGCCGCCCCGATAAGCGTGTCGTCATCGTCAGTCATCTTATAGCAGCGCACTATGTCGGTATCCACTTCCTCGTCCCCGTCGAATTCCAGTCCGTTTTCCGCAAAGAACATAACGAGCCTCTCGTATTCATCGGTTTCTCTCAATTTAAGACCTGCAATATCTCTATCCATTCTATTCTCCGTTTTTTGCGGTGTATATCCTCAGTCGATTATGCATTACGAAAAATTCATCTGCATCTATCCTGTGCATCATTTACTTATTTGCGCAATGTCCCGATCCTTTCACTGACCTTTGCGAGCTTATCCGTATAATCCGCAAGCTTTGCCCGCTCCTCGTCGATCACCTTCTGCGGAGCCTTGGAGACGAAGCCCTCGTTATTGAGCTTACCCTGAGCTCTCGCGACCTCGCCCTCGAGACGTTTACGCTCTCTGCCGAGCCTTTCGAGCTCCGCTTCTATGTCTATGAGCTCCGCCATAGGTATATATATTGTCGCACCGTTTATAACGGCAGTCATGGCATCCTGCACGGATCCGCCGGGCTGAGATGTTATTTCGATCGTATCTGTATTTGCAAGCTCACTTATATAACGCTCTGCGCCTGCGGCCTTTTGGCCCGCGTCATCATCCGTCACGATCAAAACGCTGAGTTTCTTTGACGGAGCCGCTTCGGCTTCGGCCCTCATGTTTCTGATTGCTTTGACAGCTTCCATGGAAAACTCCACGCGTTCAGCTTCCTCGCGGTAAAGCTCCTCCTCGCCGTATTGCGGCCATTCGGCTCCGATAAGAAAGCAGTTTCCCCGTCCGTCGCGTTCCTCCTCGGAGTGCGGCAAATATCCCCATATCTCCTCGGTGATAAACGGCATGAGCGGATGGAGCATTTTGAGCATGTCCTTGAGCACACGCACGAGGACTCCCCTCACAATCATTTTGTCATCTTCATCTGCACCCCACAGCCTCTTCTTGACGAACTCTATGTACCAGTCGCAGAACTCGTTCCATATCATATCGTATATGCGCTGCCCCGCCATAGCTATGTCGAACCGGTCCATGGCTTTGTCAATATACGCATTCGCATCGGCAAGTCTGCTTATGATCCATTTATCTTCATCTCTGAGCGCACCGTTTATACCGTCTCCCATAGGAAGAAAATCGCCGTTCTCGTCCTGTATATTCATTATGACGAACCTCGATGCGTTCCACAGCTTGTTTGCGAAATTTCTTGAGGATTCGAGCCGATCGGAAGTAAATCTCATATCATTTCCCGGAGTGATGCCCGTCGAAAGCATGAATCTCAAGGCGTCGGCGCCGTATTTGTCTATGATGTCGAGCGGATCGATGCCGTTTCCGAGCGATTTGCTCATCTTGCGTCCCTGAGAATCCCTTACGAGACCGTGCAGATAAACGCATCTGAAAGGCGGCTCACCCGTTGCCTCGCACGCGGCAAATACCATTCTGACGACCCAGAAAAAAATAATATCGTATCCGGTGACGAGAACATCCGTAGGATAAAAATAATCGAGGTCCTCGGTTTTGTCCGGCCACCCGAGAGTCGAAAACGGCCAGAGAGCCGAAGAAAACCATGTATCGAGAACGTCCTCGTCCTGCTTCAGGTCCGTCGATCCGCACTCGGGACATTTTTTCGGAGCCTCCTCCGAAACCGTCATCACGCCGCAGTCACCGCAATACCAGGCGGGAATCCTGTGCCCCCACCAAAGCTGCCTCGATATGCACCAATCCCTTATTTCTCCGAGCCAGCGAAGATATGTTTTTTCAAATCGTTCAGGCACGTGCGTAAGCTTTCCGGAGGTTGCGGCATCTATTGCAGGTTTCGCGAGCTCCTCCATTTTGACAAACCACTGATCGGAGAGTGTCGGTTCGATAACCGTATGGCATCTGTAGCATTCGCCGACTGGAATTACCATATTCTCCGTTTTGACGAGATATCCCGCCTCTTCGAGATCTTTTACCCACTCCCTGCGGCATTCGTACCTGTCCATTCCGGCGTATTTGCCGGCGAGCCCGTTCATTTTGGCGTCCTCATCTATGCAGCAGAGTACCTCGAGTCCGTGTCGCTGCCCGACTTCAAAATCGTTGGGGTCATGAGCCGGTGTTATCTTGACCGCGCCGGTTCCTTTTTCCGGATCGGGGTACGGATCTTCTATGATCGGTATCTCCCTGCCGACGAGAGGCAGAACGACCTTCTGACCTATCATATCCTTGTATCTCTTGTCATCCGGCGATACTGCGATTGCGATATCCCCGAACATCGTCTCAGGTCTCGATGTGGCGACGACTATATCGCGCGAGCCCTCTTCGGCAGCCGGATATCTGAAATACCAATAAAGGCCGTCTCTGTCCTCGTGCTCGACCTCTGCGTCGGAAAGCGACGTACCGCACTGCGGACACCAGTTTATGAGACGGTTGCCTCTGTAAATAAGTCCCTTTTTGTAGAGTTGAACAAAAAAATGGCGAACGGCGCGGCTGCAGCCCTCATCCATCGTGAATCGTTCTCTGCTCCAATCGCACGAATCTCCCAGCCTGCGGCACTGCTTCGTTATGCGTCCGCCGTATTCCTTTTTCCACTCCCATGCGCGTTCGAGGAAGGCTTCTCTGCCTATCTCATCTTTTGTCTTTCCCTCATTTTTTTTTATCGCGTCCGCCACCTTTACCTCAGTCGCGATGCTCGCGTGGTCGGAACCCGGCAGCCACAGCGCGCTGAAGCCCGACATCCTTTTGTATCTTATAAGTACATCCTGAAGCGTGTGATCGAGTGCATGCCCCATGTGAAGCTGTCCCGTTATATTAGGAGGCGGCATTACGATAGTGAAAGGCGTTTTTGAGCGATCGCGCTCCGCTGCGAATGCACCGTTTTTTTCCCACATATCGTATATCCGATTCTCGAATTCCTTAGGATCATAATTCTTGGCAAGATTCCGTTCCATAACAGATGATAATTCCTTCCCGTGTATGCTGAAAATGGCAATAAATAGCCATCTAATATATTACCCTAAAAATTCAACCTCTTCAAGTATATTTGCGGCCTGAACACTATTGCGGCGACCTGAGATCGAAAGGATCGCCGAAGTGCTTTTTGTTCATGAATCCAATCATCCCTGTACTGTATTGTTGACATTGTACAAAATGCGGGATAAGATATAATCGTCCGCGATCGCGTAACGACAACGCATTCTATGACCTAAGGGAGGAAAATGATATGAAGCACGAATTCCCCGTCACTTTGACCGATACGCCCGGCAGAAAACCCGATCCGTACGGACTCAGCTTCGGTACGGTATTTACCGATCACATGTTTATAATGGATTACAGCGACGACAAGGGGTGGCACGACGGCAGGATAATTCCTTACGGACCGTTAAGCCTCGATCCTGCCGCATGCGGTCTCCATTACGGGCAGGAGATGTTCGAGGGGCTCAAGGCATATAAGACGGCATCCGGCAAAGTACAGCTCTTCCGCCCGTATATGAACGCAAGGCGCACCAATAGAACGAACGACAGGCTCTGCATACCGCAGATCGACGAAAACCTGTTTGTCGATGCGATCAAAGCGCTCGTAAAGGTCGATCAGGACTGGATACCTCAGGGTGAAGGCACAGCGCTTTATATAAGGCCGTTTATCTTTGCAACTGAGCCGTTCCTCGGCGTTCGCCGCTCTCATACATATATGTTCGTCATAATATTAAGTCCTGTCGGCCCATACTTCGCAAACGGACTTCAGCCTACTAAAATGTACGTCGAAGACAAATATGTACGCGCCGTCAGGGGCGGCACGGGCGAAGCCAAATGCGCCGGCAACTACGGCGGCTCTCTCAAAGCTCAGGAAATAGCTCACGAAAAGGGATACGAGCAGATACTGTGGCTCGACGGTATACACCGGAAATATATCGAAGAAATCGGCGCCGCCAACGCGTTCTTCGTCATCGGCAACGAGGTCGTCACGAGCGAGCTCAACGGTTCCATCCTCCCGGGCATCACGAGAGATTCTATCATCGCCCTCTGCAGGAAGAACGGCCGGAAGATATCCGAACGCAAAATATCTATCGACGAATTGGAGGAAGCGTACAGAAAGGGCGAACTGAAGGAAATGTTCGCATCCGGCACCGCTGCTATCGTCTCACCTGTCGGAGAACTCCTGTACAAGGGTGAGGTCATGACAATAAACAACAACGAGATCGGCCCTGTCGCTCAGGAAATGTACGACACCATCTACAGTATCCAGACAGGCAGAATTGATGACTTTATGGGCTGGACTGTCGCTGTGGAATAAGATGCATATCGAAAATTCGACCCCCGATGCGCTGCGGCCTGCACATAGGGGGAGTCGATTTGTGTTTCGATTATACGCAGTTTATGCTCTCAAGATCGATAATCCTGTCGCAAAGCTTCTCTGCCAAAAATCTGTTGTGAGTGACGATGACGACACCTATTTTATTTTCTTTTGATACCGTCATCAGATTGTTCCAGATTTTCACCTGCGTCAGAGCATCCAACATGGTAGTAATCTCGTCAGCTACGAGATATTTTGTTTTCGGACCGAGAGAACGCGCGATGCAAAAGCGCTGCAGCTCTCCGCCGCTCAGCTCCCGAGGCCATCTCGTCATCCACCTCGGTTGAATTCCCATTTTATTTTTTATTTCATCGCTTACGATCCACCCCTCGTTAATCACCTTGTCCATCTTCCATTTCGGATTTACAGCCTTTTCGGGATGTTGATAGATCAGCTGTACAGGACAACAGCCTTCCTTTGGAAGCGACCGGCCGTCTACAGTTATTTCTCCCTTTGAGGGCTTCAATATTCCGCCCATTATCTTTGCGAGCGTACTTTTGCCATAGCCCGAGGAGCCGAAAATACCGACCGTCTCGCCGGGTTTTACTTTAAAACTGACGTCTTTCAGGATTTCGGGACCTTTCATATAATTGAAGGAAATATTTTTTATTTCAAGCATTAAGCTCCACCTCCTAAATAAATTCCTCCGGGTTCGGCATTTCCACCCCCATTTTAATACATTCGGCCTCTATTGCGCTCATTTCGGTATCATTAAATCCGTTTTGCGGCAATGCCCGCCAGAAAGCCTTTGTAAGCGGATGCTTTATAAATTCCGGTCCGTTTATAAAGTCTGCGGTATCGAGAGTTTCGAGAATTCTTCCTCCATAGAATACGGACATTCTGTCTGCTACCTTGCAGACGAGATCTATGTCATGGGTTATCAAAAGCACACCCCTGCCCTGGTTTGCCATCGTCCTGAAATGATTCAGCACCTCCGCTGCAAGATCCAGACTGAGCCCTGGAGTCGGTTCATCGGCAACAATGAGTGAAGCCTTTGAAAGCATCGCATTGGCAATCAAAATTCTCCTCGCCATCCCTCCCGACAGCTGAAAGGGAAATTTCTTAAGATCCTTTTTTTCAAATCCGAGCATCTCAATAACGCTCATGATCTCCTCATCGCCTGAGCCCCTTATTTTCAGCTGATCTCCGACCCTCATCAGAGGATCGAGATAAGCGACCGACTGCGGGACAAATGCCATTTCATCGCCTCTTAGCTTTGCGAGCTTTTTATTGTCGAGATCCTCACCCTTGAATTTCATTTCCGCGCGGACAGTCGCATTAGGAGGCAGTATACCGAGAATGGCATGAGCCATCAGGCTCTTTCCGCTTCCCGATGAGCCCGCGACGGCGTGGATTTCCCCCTTTTTCACATCTATATCCAAATCGAATACCGCGGGATAATGCTTTCGGTTCATCGCCCTGTCATACATGTTGAACCCGATATTAAGTTTTCTGACTTCCAAAATATTCATGGCCTACTCCTGTCCCGTGTTGGGATTTACGATCTTCTCAAGGTTATGCCCTATCGCATCAAAAGCAAATACCATCAGCATCAGTACGAGTCCCGGGAAAAAAGCAAGCCACCAATAGCCTGCCGTTATATATCTCATGGATTCGGAAAGTATTACTCCGATAGCCGGCTCCTCCGGCGGCAGTCCGAAGCCCAGAAACGTTACTCCCGCCTCATGCAGAATTGCATGTGGGAACAGAAGAACGACCCCGACGACGAACTGAGGAATGATGTGAATAAGGATATGTCTTGACGCTATCCTGAATTTGCTCGTACCGAGGCTCCTCGCGATCGATATATACGGTTCACTTTTTATCGATAATATTTCAGCCCTTATGATCCTCGAAAGTGTCGTCCAATGCGTCAGTGCCACGCCGATCAGTATTCCCATAGCGCCCTTACCCACAAGGATAGAAATGAGGACAAGAAGAATAAGATGCGGCATACCGTTAAAAAGGTCAATGAGCCACAGAAAGAATCTGTCTGTTTTTTTTCCGAAAATTGCACAGGCGCATCCTATTATCACTGCAACTACGCAGCTGCTCAGCGAAGCGCAGACACCTATTATCAGGCTTGTGCTGAGGCCCTTTACCGTTCTTGCAAGCATGTCGCGCCCCATCCAATCGGTCCCGAATATATGCGCCGTACTCGGAGCGGAATTCCTCACGGCGAAATCCACACCGTACGAGTCCTCGCCTATAAGGCTGCCCCATACGGCGATCACTATGAGGAAAACCGCGGATACCGCGAGCGTTATTATCGTTTTCTGTCTGAGGTTAAGCCCAAGCATCCTCTTCTTCGCCTGTAAAGTGTTATCTATCATTATAAACACCCTCCCTTATCCTCGGATCGACGACCGGATACAACAGGTTTGCGCAAAGATTGCCTCCGAATACGAAAATTGCGGACACGAGTGTTATTGCCAGAAGCAAAGGCAGATCCCCCTTAACTCCGGCGACTTTCGTCATATTTCCTAGCCCCGCATAGGAGAAAACGTTTTCCACCAGAACCGAACCGCCGAACAGCTCGCTTATGGATCCGAACTGTATTGTGATCGCCGGCAGAACTATATTGCGCAGACCGTGCCTTCTGATTGCACCACGCAACGATTCTCCGTTCGCCTTCGCATAGAGGAAATATTCGCTGCCCAGCGCCTCAATAAGCTTTTCTCTCGTGTGCAGCGTTATCTTTGAAATCCCGAGTATACTCAGCGTGACTGCCGGCAGGATCATATGGTGGATCCTGTCGAAAACGGATATATCCTCCTCAAGCATGCCTATCGGTGCCGACATGCCCGCAGGGAACCAGCCGAGCTGAACGGCAAAGAGCAAAAGCATAAGGATCGCGAACCAGAACGTAGGTATCGATGCAAATACATAACATATTTTCTGTATTATATGATCTGTCAGCTTCCCGCGGTGTGCGGCCGAAATAAGTCCGAGCACAAAGCCGAGAATTCCGGACAGTATCCACGATGTAAACATAAGCATGAACGTATTTGCCGATGCGTTTGAGATGAGCTCAAACACAGGTTTATGATATGCAAAAGAATTTCCCATATCCCCTCTGAATACACCCTTTATCCAGCTCAAATACTGCGTAAGGATGGGGCGGTCAAGCCCCCATACCTTCGTCAGATATTCATATTGCTCCGTCGTGACATTGCTGTCTGCACCGAGGTAGCTCGCGACAGGGTCAATCGGAGCGATTTTCATAAGGGCGAAGGTAATTATCGAGATCGCAAAAAGCAGCAGGAACAGCTTGACTATTTGCCCTAAAACTTTCTTCATTTTTTACCTTGCAGTGAAACCGCATGGTCTCACTATTCCTTTCGTCGCAAAATTAAACGGCGGCTTCAGAAACATGCTCTACCACCATTTAATGATGATAAAATCAAAACCGGATTATTTGAAATCCCACTCGCTTATGTTGGCCAGTATCGACAGGTCTCTGGAATGAGTGTGCAGCTTTTGGTTTCCGATATCGAGCCCGTTTCTTACAAAATACATGTGTTCAAGATAACAGATGTTACAATACGCCGCCTCGCCGAGCGCGCTGCCGCCTTCACTGCCGTCCCAAAGAGCCTTTTGCCAGCTTTGTATGGCCTTTGCCTCGTCCGTCTGTATATATGCATCTCTTATATGTCCGTCCACCGCGGCATTGTTTTCTCTGACGATGTTAGACCACGGTTCGTCCATCTTTTCGCTGAAATGAAATCTCGCAATCATGATAGGAGTATACTGTCCGCCGCCTATTACTATGGCGTCCTGCGAATGCCTTTTTTCCATTTCCGTCCAATCGGAACCCTCAGGGTTCACCTTTATACCGAATTTCTTGCATTGCTCCGCAAAAGCCTCGGCGCACGACTGTCTCGTATCGTCTGAAGCCGGATAAAGCAGCGTGAACTCCGCCTTGATTCCATCCTTTTCACGAATGTCTCCGTTCATTTTCCAGCCCGCATCGTCAAGGACCTTGTTCGCCTTATCGATGCTGCCGTCCTTGAATTCCTTATCAATCTCCTCCTTTATCCCCCACGGGAGCGAATTGAACATATCCGTTGCAGCCTCGCCGTGGTTGTACAGAACGTTCTCGATCATTTCCTGCCGATTCACGCCGTAATTGATCGCCTTGCGTATCGCAATGTCAGAAGTGACGGCATTGCCGGTAGGGTACCCCTTGGCGTTTGTTCCGCCCGGCTGCACGACAGGCATCGCCACGGCTCGAAAGTCCATCGACTTGGTTGCCACAGCCGTATAGTTTTCAATCTTTTCCTGAGCCATCGCCTCACTTACGTTTACGACGTCCACCTCGCCCGACTTGACTGCGGCAAGCGCTGTATCGGGAGTCATTGAAACGAGCGTAATCCTCTTGAATTTCGGCATATCGCCGTAATAATCGTCATTCCTTTCAAGAATAAGCTGTTGCCCCTGCATATAGCTTACAAATTTATACGGTCCCGATCCGATAGGGTTGGCGCTGTATGCGTTTGTATCTTCATACGCGTGTTCAGGTACGATGCCGAGAGTCGCAGCATCATAAATGAAAGCTGAATACGGCGTCGTAAACGTCATCCTTACCGTTTCGTCGTCAACAGCCTCGGCTTTTTCAAGCGTTGAGAAATCGTAGTTTGTACCCACTTCCTTCGTCTTATTGTAGGTAAAGGCGACGTCCTTAGCCGTCAATGCTTCCCCGTCGCTGAATTTTACGTCTTTTCTTATCTTAAATGTCCATGTAAGACCGTCTTCGCTTACTTCATAGTCCGCGGCCAGATCTTTTATTATTGCGTTTTCGGCGTCAAAGTCTAAAAGCTTTGACTGCATCAGCGGGACCCCGTAGCTTCCCCAGCCCTTGCACGGATCAAATCCCTTTTCAAGCGAAGACTGCATCAGTCCGACAATGAGGTTCTCCTTGTTCTTCAGTCTGTCGGGAACATCGTCATTTTCTGTCTTCGTTTCTGTTGCGGTATTTCCGCATGAGGCAAGCAGCAATATGGCCGATGCCAAAAGCATTGCAAGAATAACCTTGATCGTTTTTTTCATTTTTTCACCTCCGAAAGAAAAACAAACATACTGTCCATAAGAATAATATCGGTATAATGCCGCTTCATCAAAAAAACCATACCGCAAAAAGAGGTATGGTTGACCACATTTTCTTACCTTTATCTTTTCCGCGAGACAGTGTAATCCATGTTATGCAGGTCTTCTGACTTAATGATATGCGTTTCTTTCCCTTCCCGAAACATCGTTTCAGTGGTATATATAAAGAAACAACTCACATACAGCGACGGGCTCGTTCCGGATTCTGACCGGATTCCCTCTTAGCCCTAAATATAAATATTATAGGGAACATAACTGGCATATTGAGTTTTCACCATAAGTATATCATATACCCTTCACTTTGTCATCACCGATTGCAATCTCGCTGCCGTCATCGACTGTGATCCCGATATTTCGGCCTGATACACAGGCGAGCACCTTGTCATAAAATTCATATCAGAATGTCTGTTTCTCTGACGGAATAGCCTTTTGCCATGACGGCGTCCGTTATTTTTTTCTTATGCTCCGTTCCGAATGCCTCTATCGTAATCTTCAACTCTACTGTGCTGTTTCGGTCTATGCTCACGAATTGGTTGTGATCGAGCCTTACGACATTACCCTGTTGTTCCGCAACTATGCCCGCTACTTTGACGAGCTCGCCGGGCTTATCGGGGAGCAGCACGGATATCGTAAATATCCTGTCTCTGAGTATCAGACCGTGCTGCACTACCGATGACATCGTTATAATATCCATATTGCCGCCGCTGAGGATAGAGACTATTTTCTTTCCCTTTATATTGAGATGCTTGAGCGCGGCGACAGTCAGGAGGCCCGAGTTTTCGACGATCATCTTATGGTTTTCGACCATGTCGAGGAACGATACAACAAGCTCGTTATCCTCTACCGTTATTATGCCGTCGATATTCTTCCTGAGTATCGGGAATATGTTTTTCCCCGGCGTTTTCACCGCTGTTCCGTCGGCTATCGTGTGGATTTCCTCCATAGTCGTCGGTTCTCCCGCCTTAAAGGAGCGCCGCAGCGAATCCGCTCCCGCGGGCTCCACGCCTATAACCTTTACGTTCGGTTTCAGTAGCTTTGCAAGCGTCGATACACCTGTTGCGAGTCCGCCGCCCCCGACGGGAACGAGTATACAATCAACAAGGGGAAGATCTTGTATAATCTCCATAGCTATGGTTCCCTGACCCGTCACAACGTCGAGATCATCAAAAGGATGAATGAACGTATATCCCTTTTCCTTCGAAAGCTTCTGTGCATACGCCGCAGATTCATCGTAAACATCACCGTACAATATTACATCGGCACCGTAACTTTTCGTTCTGTTCACCTTCATCAAAGGAGTCGTCTGCGGCATTACAATAACAGCTTTACATCCGAATGCCTTTGCCGCGTAGGCCACGCCCTGCGCATGATTACCCGCCGAAGCCGCAATAAGCCCCTTTGCTCTTTCCTCATCGGAAAGAGTGCTTGTCTTGTAATATGCGCCTCTTATCTTATAAGCGCCCGTCTTCTGCATGTTTTCAGGCTTGAGATACACCTTGCTGCCGCAGCTCTCCGAAAAATATTCAGAGTATACGAGCGAGGTATCGGCGGTCACCTTATGTACGGTTTCCGTCGCCTGCTCAAAATCGCTGAGAGTTAATGACACAGTTTTCACCTCACACTAAAACTTCATAACGGCGCCCCGGCTCGCCGGCCCTACGAGAGCCGCATACCTTGCGAGCCACCCCCTCTTTATCTCGGACGGCTCGGTAACAAAATCCTTCCCGCGTTCATCGAGCACCTCGTCCGTGACTCTGACGTTTATCGAAAACGCGGGTATGTCGATATCGATTATATCGCCCTCTTCTATCAGGGCGATCTCTCCTCCTGCAGCCGCCTCCGGACTAACATGCCCTATAGCCGCTCCGCGGCTCGCACCGCTGAATCTGCCGTCCGTTATGAGCGCGACGGACCTATCGAGTTTCATACCCGCGAGGGCGCTCGTCGGATTGAGCATTTCTCTCATTCCCGGGCCGCCCCTGGGACCCTCGTATCTGATGACCACGACATCTCCGGGATTTATCTTTCCGTCGTATATCGCCCGGATTGCGATATCCTCGGAATCGAAGACACGTGCAGGACCGGAATGAGTAAGCATTTCGGGTGCGACGGCACTTCTTTTGACGACGCATCCGTCCTTCGCTATATTACCGAACAAAATCGCGAGCCCGCCGTTTTTCATAAACGGATCGTCAACGCTTCTTATCGCTTCATAATCCGTCACCCTTTTGCCCTTTATATTCTCGCCGACAGTCTTTCCGTTTGCCGTAACGAGTGACGTATTTATGAGACCGAGCTTATCGAGCTCGTTCATTACCGCACTGATGCCGCCCGCCCTGTCGAGGTCGTGCATATGAGTCCCGCCCGCGGGCGCAAGATGGCACAGGTTAGGCGTTTTTTCGCTCACCTCGTTGAACATCCTCAAATCCGCTTCCACACCGGCTTCATTTGCGATCGCGAGCAGGTGAAGCACCGTATTCGTCGAACATCCAAGAGCCATGTCGCACGTAAGAGCGTTTCTGACCGACTCGGGATTAATTATGTCGCGAGGCTTTATATCCCCGCTGACGAGCTCCATTATAGCCATACCCGCATGCTTGGCGAGCATGACCCTTTTGTTCGATACGGCCGGTATCGTTCCGTTACCCGGAAGTGCTATGCCTATCGCCTCACACAGGCAGTTCATGCTGTTTGCAGTATACATACCCGAGCACGAGCCGCACCCCGGACAGGCGTTCTCCTCGAACTCGCGCAGACCCTCGTCATCGATAAGCCCCGCCTTGCGGGCGCCGACAGCCTCGAACATTTTCGAAAGCGACACCTCCTCGCCGCCCACGAGCCCGCTCATCATTGGACCGCCCGATACGACTACTGCGGGTATATTTATTCTGCACGCCCCCATAACCATGCCAGGTACGATTTTGTCACAATTGGGAACGAGCACGAGTCCGTCGAACTGATGCGCAAGCGCCATCGTCTCCACACTGTCTGCGATAAGCTCGCGGCTCGGTAGAGAATACTTCATACCCTGATGCCCCATAGCGATGCCGTCGCACACTCCGATAGCGGGAACCTCTATCGGGGTTCCTCCCGCCATCCTGACGCCCGCCTTCACGGCTTCGGCAATCTTATCGAGATTCATATGCCCGGGGACTATTTCGCTGTGAGCCGATACGACACCTATCAGAGGTCTCTCCAGCTCCTCCTTAGTGTAACCCATAGCGTAAAAAAGGCTTCTCATAGGAGCCTTTTCTACACCTTTGGTTACGTTATCACTTATTTTTGTCATTCCATAACCTCATATCGGAGCTGACTTGCTATCAGTTCTTCTTCTCATCCTTGAGCCAGCTCATCATCGAGCGCAGCTCTCTGCCAACCTCATTGACCGGATGCTCGGCCTCTATCCTTCTCATTGCAAGGAAATTCGCTCTGCCGCCCGCGTTGAACTCCTGAATAAAGCTGCTTGCGAACGTACCGTCCTGAATATCCTTGAGTATTCCGTTCATGGCCTTCTTCGTGTCCTCGGTAACGATTTTAGGTCCTGTGATGTAGTCGCCGTACTCCGCGGTATTCGATATAGAGTATCTCATCATATCAAATCCCTTTGCATTTATCAGGTCGATGATGAGCTTCATCTCGTGAATACACTCGAAATATGCCATTTCAGGTGCATATCCCGCATCTACAAGAGTTTCCCAGCCCGCTTTCATCAAAGCGCATACACCGCCGCAGAGGACAGCCTGCTCACCGAAAAGGTCCGTTTCGGTTTCCTCCTTGAAGGTAGTTTCGAGTATACCGGCTCTGCCCGCGCCTATACCCGAAGCATAAGCCAGAGCCGTCTCCTTCGCCTTTCCCGTCGCATCCTGCTCTACTGCTATGAGCGAAGGAACACCCTGCCCCATTGTGTATGTTTCTCTTACTATATGGCCGGGTCCCTTAGGCGCTATCATGATGACGTCAACACCGGCAGGTGGAACGATCTGTCTGAAATGAATGTTGAAGCCGTGAGCGAACGCGAGCGCGTTGCCGGGCTTGAGATGCTTTTCGACCTGTTCCTTATATATCTTGGACTGAAGCTCGTCAGGCGTGAGCATCATTACGATATCGCCCGCTTCAGCGGCCTCTTCTATACCCGTAACCTTAAGCCCCGCATCCTTTGCCTTTTTCTCGTGAGCCGAACCCGAACGAAGACCTACGACGACATCGACACCGCTCTCCTTGAGGTTCATAGCGTGAGCGTGTCCCTGACTCCCGAAACCGAGAACGGCTACGGTTTTTCCGTCCAGCAGGCTTAAATTACAATCCTGATCATAATATTTCCTGATCATTTTTTACTCTCCTTTTCTGAAATTACCTTCAATACCGGCCACTCCTGTCCTGCACACCTCAGTGATCTCATAGTCACCTATAACATCCATGAATGCGTTGAGCTTCTCGGGTGTCCCGGTCAATTCTATAATCATGCCGGTCTTTGTAAGATCAACAATCTTAGCTCTGTAAATATCGACGACCTCCTTGATCGACGACCTCTCCTCCGCTCCGGCGCTGACCTTGAGCAGAAGCAGTTCACGGTAAAGACTGTTCCTCTTGTCGAGAAGCATGACGCTCTTTACCACCTCCAGCTTTTCCGTCTGAGTAATTATCTGCTGCATCGACTGCTCCGTCGCTGTAAAGGCAATCGTTATCCTCGACAGGCCCGGGTCGTTTGTCGGCGACACGGTAAGCGAATCTATGTTAAAGCCGCGCCGTCCGAACATGCTTATGACTCTCGTCAGGACGTTTGCCTGATTGTCGACGAGAACGCTTACGATCTCCTGTTTCATAGGGCTGTACATATCCCGTCCTCCTGTCTAATTTATGATGATATCGTCGACCGATTTACCGCCGGGGATCATCGGCAACACTCTTTCTTCGCGCGATATGACGCAGTCTATCCATGCCGGACGTCCCGTGTCGAGCGCCTTTCGTATGGCGGTCCTGAACTCATCCGGTGTCGTGGCCCTGTATCCGTCGATTCCGAAGCCCTCCGCGACTCTGACATAGTCTGTCTTGCGATCGAGTATCGTATTGGAATACCGTTTACCGTAAAAAATCGTCTGCCACTGGTACACCATACCGAGTACGCTGTTGTTGAGTATTACGGTAATAACAGGAAGCTCCCTGCTCGCGACAGTACACGCCTCGTTCATATTCATGTGAAATGAACCGTCGCCCGTTATGTGAATGACTGTGCTGTCGGGACACCCGATCCCGGCTCCTATTGCGGCTCCGTAGCCGAAGCCCATGGTGCCGAGGCCGCCGCTCGTTATGAACTTCATAGGCCTTTTGTGCGGCAGATACTGCGCCGCCCACATCTGATGCTGTCCCACGTCCGTCGCATATATCGTATCTTCATCGGTCTCGGAAGCCATTATATGCATTATATCAGCAGGATGAAGCGGCATCTCGGTCGTTTTCACCACGCGTTCCTTATCCTTCCAGCCGAGCACCCTTTCGCTCCATTCGCCGTGTGTCGTTTCGCTGACAAACGGATTGAGATTGCGCAGAAATTCGGCAATGTCGCCTACGCACGATTTTTCGATCATGACGTTTTTATTTATTTCCGACTTGTCAATATCAACCTGCACGATTCGCGCACGCCTTGCGAACTTTTCCGTGTCGAGCGCAACTCTGTCGCTGAATCTCGCCCCGAGTGTCAATACGAGATCAGCCTGATCTACCGCTCTGTTTGCTGCAACGGAGCCGTGCATACCTATCATCCCGAGGTCATGCTCGTCATCGCCGATAACACCTGTCGCCATCAGCGTATGAACAAGAGGTATGTCCGCCTTTCTCACGAGCGTCTTAAGCTCCGCACATGCTTTGGACGCCACTATGCCGCCTCCTGCATATATCACAGGCTTTTCCGCCTGATTTATCATCCTGGCTATCGCCTTCACATCGTCCGTATTTATAATCGGCAGCGGCTTCAGAGGAAGCGGCTCCATTTTCTCGTACTCATAGCTCGAAGCAGTTACATCCTTTGTTATATCTACAAGAACGGGGCCCTTGCGTCCGCTGCTCGCAATGCGAAATGCCTCTCTTATAGTATCCGCAAGATCCTCAATATTATTGACAAAGAAATTATGCTTCGTTATGGGCATCGTAACCCCGGTAATGCTTATCTCCTGAAACGAATCCCGCCCTATCATAGAGTCCGGAACGTTTGAGGTTATTGCAACCATCGGGATACTGTCCATAAATGCCGTAGCAATTCCCGTCACCAAATTAGTCGCGCCCGGGCCGCTTGTCGACATTACGACACCTGTTCTGCCCGTAGCTCTCGCATATCCGTCCGCCGCATGTGCGGCGCCCTGCTCATGCGCCGTAAGCACGTGCGTTATCCTGTCACTGTACTTATACAACTCGTCATAGATGTTGAGCGCCGTTCCGCCCGGGTATCCGAACACGGTATCGACGCCCTGTTCCATAAGGACTTCCAATACTATCTGCGAGCCTGTGAGTTTCATCATGCTCTCCTTCTTAAAATGTGATTATACCTTGTTTTTTGCATAAGTCTATTATAATGTCGT
The DNA here is from genome assembly GCA_938046095.1 of uncultured Clostridia bacterium. Lineage (GTDB taxonomy): Bacteria > Bacillota > Clostridia > Peptostreptococcales > Anaerovoracaceae > Eubacterium_B. Next base: position 22,250 of record CALIXS010000013.1, on the reverse strand, counting down.
GCATACGAATGTCAACACATTTTGTTGAACTAAACAAAAAAGGAAAAATATATTCTTGTATTACCACAACTTTTTTTGTTGACAAAAAAACGTCCATACGCTATATTATATTCATATATTTCGTGTATACAAGTTAATATTCTGCGTTGAAGGGAATAAATCACCGCCTTAAGTCTTATGCAGAGATTGTCTCCGCCGGCTGAAAGGGACAAAACAGGACGTGCGATGATGTCTCACCCCCGAGCTGTACATCAACGAGGGGATCCGTCGCGAGGCGGGTCAAGAAGAGTGGTACCGCGGTCAATATCCGTCTCTTTGTTTGCTCATGCAAACGTAACGAGACGTTTTTTTTACTTATCGGAGGTCAATAGAAGATGAAGAATTACACCAAGTACGCACCGGGCTATTATCCCCCCCCAAAGTGCGAGATGAGATGGGCAAAAAAGGATCATATCGAAAAGGCTCCGCGCTGGTGCAGCGTAGACCTCAGGGACGGCAATCAGGCTCTCATAGTTCCTATGAACCTTGACGAGAAGCTCTCGTTCTTCAAGATCCTGTGCGATATCGGATTCAAGGAGATAGAAGTAGGCTTTCCTGCCGCCTCTGAAACGGAATACGAATTCCTGAGGACTTTGATAGAAGACGACCTTATCCCTGACGATATAACCGTCCAGGTTCTCACTCAGTCAAGAAAGCATATAATAGACAAGACGTTTAGGTCACTCGTCGGCGCGAAACGCGCCGTAGTGCATCTCTATAACTCCACGTCGTTCGCCCAGCGTCAGCAGGTGTTCAGGGCATCACGCGATGAGATAAAGGAAATTGCGGTAACCGGCGCAGAGATGATGAATATATACAGGGATAAATACCCCGACACCGACTTTACTTTTCAATACAGTCCCGAAAGTTTCACGGGGACGGAACCCGAATTTGCTCTGGAGGTCTGCAACGCGGTAATAGATGTATGGAAACCTTCGCTTGAGCACCCAGTAATTATAAACCTGCCCGCCACTGTTGAGATGTCTATGCCTCACGTATTTGCGAACCAGATCGAGTACATGAGCGACAATCTCAGGAACAGAGACTCCGTTATCCTTTCCGTACACCCTCATAACGACAGAGGTACAGGCGTGGCCGACTCCGAGCTTGCCGTCCTCGCAGGTGCTCAGAGGATTGAGGGTACACTTTTCGGCAACGGAGAGCGCACAGGCAACGTCGACATCGTAACGCTTGCAATGAATCTTTTCACTCACGGAGTCGATCCGAAGCTCGATTTCAGCGACATGCCGGAAATACAGAAAGTATACGAAACTCTTACAGGCATGAAGGTGGGTCCTCGCCAGCCGTACAGCGGCATGCTCGTATTTGCGGCCTTTTCCGGCTCGCATCAGGACGCTATTGCAAAGGGCATGAAATGGAGAAAGGAATCGGAGCCGAATCGTTGGACAGTTCCGTATCTTCCTCTCGACCCGCATGACGTCGGGCGTGAATACGACGGAGACGTGATCAGGATAAACAGTCAGTCCGGCAAGGGCGGCGTAGCGTTTATACTCGAACATAATTACGGCTTCATCATACCTAAGGACATGCGCGCCGAGATAGGATACATGATGAAGGATATATCGGATCGCCACCACGAGGAGCTCAAGCCCGGGGATATATATGACGCCTTCGCGAAGGAATACATCAACGACTTTGATCATATCGACATAACGGACGCATCGTTCGGTCACGGCTCATCGACAAAAGCCGAGCATTCTGCAGTAACGGTCGATATGAGAGTCGTCATCGCAGGCAGGGTATATAACCTTACGGCGGAGGGAAACGGCAGACTCGATGCGGTAAGCAACGGTCTGAGGCAGACGGATTATCATTTTGACTACAAATTCATCACATATTCCGAAAACGCCATAAGTGCCGACTCGGATTCAAAGGCTGCCGCGTACGTCTGCATCGCCGACACCTCGGGCAATAAATATTGGGGCGTAGGAACACACGCCGACATAATACTCGCATCCGTAAATGCCCTCGTAAGCGCGCTGAACAGGATGAATAAACGAATCCACTTCGTCAAATAAGGAAAGAAGAACGATATGGGAATGACAATGACACAGAAAATTCTCGCCGCGCATGCAGGTTTGCCGCAGGTCAAGGCGGGACAGCTCATCGAAGCGAAGCTCGATATGGTGCTTGCCAACGACATCACCGGCCCCGTCTCCATCGGCGAGTTTTACAGGTCGGGCTTTGAAAATGTCTTCGACAGGAAGAAAATAGCTCTCGTTATGGATCATTTTGTTCCGAACAAGGACATAAAGAGCGCCGAGCAGTGCAAAAAATGCCGCACCTTCGCAAAGCGATTTGATATCGAAAATTATTACGATGTAGGTGAGATGGGCATCGAGCATGCTCTTCTCCCCGAGAAAGGCCTTGTGGCATCCGGGGAAGCGATCATCGGTGCAGACTCTCACACGTGTACATACGGCGCTTTAGGCGCGTTTTCCACGGGAGTAGGTTCAACGGACGTGACCGCCGCGATAGCTACAGGCAAAACGTGGTTCAAGGTCCCTCAGGCTGTACGCTTCGTTCTCCGCGGCACTCTCAAGCCTTACGTCTGCGGTAAAGACGTGATCCTTCATATAATAGGGATGATAGGGGTCGACGGCGCTCTCTACAAATCGATGGAGTTCACCGGTGACGGCGTACGCTCTCTCACGATCGACGACAGGCTTACGATTGCGAATATGGCCATTGAGGCCGGAGCGAAAAACGGCATATTCCCTGTCGACTCCGTAACCGAAGAATACATGGCGGGCAGAGTAACCCGCCCGTATAAGGTTTGTGAGGCTGACGAGGATGCGGAGTACGAAAAGACGTATAATATAGACCTTTCCTCCATCGAACCTACCGTGAGTTTCCCTCACCTCCCCGAAAACACGAAAACCATCTCGGAGTGTCCCGATATAGAAATAGATCAGGTCGTCATCGGCTCATGCACGAACGGCAGAATGCAGGATATGAAACAGGCCGCCGATATTCTCAGAGGCAAGCACATGGCAAAGGGAGTGCGCGGCATAGTTATTCCTGCGACGATGACCGTATATAAGGAATGTATCCGATTAGGATACATCGATGACTTTATCGATGCCGGCTGTATCGTCTCTACGCCTACGTGCGGGCCGTGTCTGGGAGGCTATATGGGGATATTGGCTGACGGCGAGCGGTGCGTATCGACAACAAACCGCAATTTTGTAGGGCGCATGGGCGCTTCGGGCTCGGAGGTCTACCTTGCCGGTCCCGCCGTCGCTGCCGCCTCAGGCATAGCCGGCAAAATCGCAGATCCGCGAAAAACACTTTGATCACAAATGAAAGGATATATCATGGACGCTAAAGGAACAGTATTCAAATACGGTGACAATATAGACACGGACGTTATAATCCCGGCACGTTACCTGAACACTCAGGATCACGAGGAGCTTGCCTCACATTGCATGGAGGATATAGACAAGGATTTCATCAAAGACGTCAAAAGCGGCGACATCATTGTCGCAGGTGACAACTTCGGCTGCGGCTCGTCGCGCGAGCACGCACCCATAGCTATCAAAGCGGCAGGCATCAGCTGCGTAATAGCTACGACGTTCGCCCGCATATTTTACAGAAACGCCATCAACATCGGGCTTCCCATCATGGAATGCCGTGAGGCGAGCGAAAGTATAGCCCCGGGAGATACGGTTGAGGTTGACTTTGCAGGCGGCATCATACACGATATCACTACGGATGAAACATTTCGCGCGGAGCCTTTTCCGGAATTTATAAGAAATATCATAGACAAGGGCGGCTTGCTGACAAGTATTCGAGAGGAGAAAAAATGAACTGTAAAATAGCGACGGTCAAGGGCGACGGAATAGGACCCGAGGTCGTGGATGAAGCGATAAAGGTTTTGAATGCCGTAGCGGCGAAATACGGTCATTCCTTCGATTTTGAAGAGGTCTTGGCGGGCGGCTGTGCAATAGATGACGGAGGCAAATGCCTTCCAGACGAAACCGTTGCCGTATGTAAAGCGGCGGACGCCGTTTTGCTCGGCGCCGTCGGCGGCCCAAAATGGGATTCGCAACCTAATGAAAACAGGCCGGAAAAGGCGCTGCTCGGTCTTCGCAAGGCGCTCGGCCTGTATGCGAACCTTCGCCCCGCTATCGTTTTCGGCGAACTTGCGGACGCTTCACCCCTCAAGCCGTCCATAATAGGCACAGGCCTCGATATAATGATTGTAAGAGAGCTGACGGGAGGCATATACTTCGGCGAACACAGACACGAGGTGACGCAGGACAGCGAAGCGGCATACGACGTAGAGCGATATACGGAACACGAGATACGCCGCATAGCCAGGGCAGCCTTCAAGCTCGCAATGAAGAGGAACAAAAAAGTCACGAGCGTCGACAAGGCGAATGTACTCGAGACGTCACGCCTTTGGCGACGCATCACAGCCGAGGTCGCAGCCGCCTACCCCGAGGTCGAGCTCGATAATATGTACGTGGACAATGCCGCCATGCAGCTCGTAAGGGATCCGAAGCGCTTTGACGTCATACTTACGAGCAACATGTTCGGTGATATCTTATCCGATGAAGCGAGCCAGATTACAGGCTCCATCGGTATGCTGCCGTCAGCGAGCCTCGCCGACGGCAGCTTCGGCATGTACGAGCCTGTTCACGGCTCCGCGCCCGATATCGCGGGTACCGGCAAGGCCAACCCGATCGCGGCAATACTGTCCGCCGCTATGATGCTGAGATATTCGTTCGCCCTCTCCGATGAGGCATCCGCAATCGAAAGCGCTGTAAATAAATTCCTTGCAGCCGGATACCGTACCGCCGACATTGCGGCCGGCTCTGCCGGCACCCCCGGCATTCCCGAGCGCTCCTTTGCTTCCAACAGGTCCGGCATCTGTACTACCGCCGAAACCGGTACTATAATCGCATCGCTGATCTGAAGCTCCCAGCGCATTTTGCAGGTGCCCGCTGTTATCTGCCCGCGGCACGGCAAACATGCTGCGCCCTGCACGAAAGTCTTCGGTTTTCGCATTTCGTATTACGATTTTATAAAAAATCCTTCTTTTCGTACAAGTTTCTCTCTCGGAAGAGCGTTTTTTGTACGATTTACTGTAAAGCACCAATTTTACATGTACGAAAATACGAGATTTTATAATTACGTAAAGCACAAGTCAAGGAACAGAATTTCATCTCAGTAACAGACAAACGCCGCCGATATTACAGTCGGCGGCGTTTGTCCGATGCAGCTTAACGCTAAATATCGAGGATTTCTTTGGAACAGCTGTGCTCGGCGCTTTTTCTTCCGTCTTTCGGGATATATATCTCTCGTACGCCTTCTCGTAATCGTACGGTACAACTCCGCTTCCTTTCTCTTCCCACGGTGAGTTTTTATCCTGCATGATCATCACGTACGATACGAGCCTGTCGTATGCATCGCCCGCTTTACCGAGACTGCAATCCTTGAGGATTCTGATTCTCTGATTCACCTGCACTATGGCATATCCGTATACTCCCTTTTCATCTGCTTGTGATACACGCTCCTCCGCCGTGCTTTTGTTCATCGCGATATCCTCATCGACATCAAAACAGTAAACGATGCCCTCCAAGGTGACCTGTGAGCGATCATAACCACCGTTGTCGTCGTTCGATCGTCTCTGTACGGCCTCCGCTGCGGTCTTCCCATTTTTATCGACGCCGCCGTACACCGACGTAAAGGTTATTTCCGATACCTCCCTTGCGCCCGTTACCGGAAATTCTATCGTATGATCCATTACCTCCCATGGAGAGTCTTTATCAGGCATAACCATGTAAAAAATCTCCTGTCTGTCATACACGTCGCCTTCATTTCCAAGGTCGCAATCATTCAACAGCTTGACCTTGTTGCTCACATACACCTCAGCATAGCCATATATCCCCTTTTCGGCTATCTGCTCTGAATGTGCTTCAGATATGGTTTTTTTCGCTAAATCCCTGTCACAAAGAAAACAATTATTGACCTCCTCTATACTTATCATTGAACGGTCATATATATCGTTTTCTGTATCCTCGACAAGTCTTTGTACGGCTTCCGCCGCGGTCTCTCCATTTTTATCGACGCTGCCGTAGCCCGATGCAAATACCGTTTGCGAGCTGTCGTCCCCGCCCGTGTTGCCCGATGAAGAGAAATCTACTGACAAGCCGGGATTTTCAGTTTTTCCGCAGGCCGAAACGATTACCGTTACGATCAGAAGCAGTGAGAATATGGGTATCGACCTTTTTATCCGGTGCATATTATATCCCTCCCTTGACGAAATATACTTTATACATTACTCTTGTAAAGCATATCATCACAATATTAAAAGTCTCTAAAATACGAGGCTCTGTATGCACGCTTTGTACCTGGATAATCGTTGAGGTACCGTGTTCCGTTTTCACTATGTTGCGCAAGAAGCGGGTTACTCCCGCCACCTATTGAAATTGCAGAATGATTATAGTCACCGTTGCTGTTCCATGAAAACTGTACTACATCTCCTGCCCGTATGTTAGATATTGAAACAGAATATGCTCGAGGCCCTTCGGTGTTGGCCGATTTATAGCTTGTAATGTAATTCCAATGCGCAACCACGTTTTCCCACGATGAGCTTCCTCCTCCCGTGCCTGCATACCATCCCGAACTGTAACTGTTTGACCAAACCATCATATATGGGGTCTTAGATGTTCCAAAGCCGTATGAAACACACTGTGACACAAAATTTGTACAATCATCACTTGATACATAGTAAAACCCGCTATTTGGCGAGTATACATAGGAATTTGCATATGAAACCGCTCTGCTCGCATTATATGAATAATCCGTATGCGGTTCTACTCTTGTTACATCGGAGCTATCGTCTGCGAATATTGGGGAATATTCGCAATCCATTTCTCTCGTAAGAACATCAAAATCCAAATTTCGACGTCCACGTATACTATCAAGCATCTTAAGGTGATGCGCATCTATAAGCCATCTGCTCTCTTTCTTAATTAATAGAATATCATATATATGTTTCTATATCAATACATAGATCGGGTTGGCTTTGCCGGCACCCCCGGCATTCCTGAGCGCTCCTTTGCTTCCAACAGGTCCGGCATCTGTACTACCGCCGAAACCGGTACTATAATCGCATCGCTGATCTGAAGCTCCCAGCGCATTTTGCAGGTGCCCGCTGTTATCTGCCCGCGGCACGGCAAACATGCTGCGCCCTGCACGAAAGTCTTCGGTTTTCGCATTTCGTATTACGATTTTATAAAAAATCCTTCTTTTCGTACAAGTTTCTCTCTCGGAAGAGCGTTTTTTGTACGATTTACTGTAAAGCACCAATTTTACATGTACGAAAATACGAGATTTTATAATTACGTAAAGCACAAGTCAAGGAACAGAATTTCATCTCAGTAACAGACAAACGCCGCCGATATTACAGTCGGCGGCGTTTGTCCGATGCAGCTTAACGCTAAATATCGAGCATTTCTTTGGAACCGTTACTTGCATAAAAAATGTTTATAGGATTTCTTTGGAACAGCTGTACTCGGCGCTTTTTCATTCCGTCTTTCGGGATATATATCTCTCGTACGCCTTCTCGTAATCGTACGGTACCGCACCTCTGCCGTCGCTTTGTCGTTAAGCAGCGAAAGGTCGACCTTTGCCTTCACGCGACCGTACTGCTCCAAATATTCATCGTCGATACCGATCCTCTCCGCGACGGACGATATATCTTCCAATTTTGCTTCCTGTAATATCTCTATATCTGATTTCATATGTGCTCCCTGAGGTTTCTCAAAAAGCTTCTCCTGTGTATCGGTGTCATCCCCGACATCTTTATCCCCTCGTAATGCTCCGCAGTGCCGTAGCCCTTGTTCTTTGCAAAACCGTAGCCGGGGTATATGACGTCGTATTTCTTCATCATGCGGTCCCTCGTGACCTTAGCTATTATGGATGCGGCGGCGACAGAGACGCTCTTTTGGTCGCCCTTTATCAGCGAAAGTTGAGGCTTTTCCACCCCGTCAATCCTCATCGCGTCGAATATGACGAAGTCTATAGGCGCTTTGAGCTTTGCATCAGCGTCCTCTACGGCGCGTATCATTGCAAGCTTTGTGGCCTGAAGTATGTTAATGTCGTCTATCGTCCTGTTGTCCGCCATACCTGTGCCGACAGCCAAAGCTCTTTCGATGATCAAAGCATACAGCTCCTCGCGCTTCTTCGCGCTCAGCTTTTTGGAATCGTCTACGCCCAAAACGTCAAAATCCTCCGGGAGCACGACGCACGATGCGACGACCGGCCCTGCGAGAGGGCCTCTGCCAGCCTCATCAACGCCGCCGATCAGCCGGTATCCCCTTGCTCTGAGCTCACGCTCGTACCTCTTCATCTCCTCCGCCCTTTCGACGAGAAGCTTCAGGCGTTCTTCCTTTTTCATGCCCTCTCCAATGTTATACGACCGATAACCGACGAGCGGAATTCGTCGAGCAAGGTCCGCGCACACCTGCTGTAATCAATTCTCTTTCCGGGCAGGATGAAGCCTCGTTTTGATGATATGGATTCCATGTTTACGAGCGCCTCCTCGTCTAATTCATCTAACCTATAGCGTGATCTGAGGAGTTCGGGGTATTCGCTCTGCAAGACCTTTATGAGCTCGAGCGCAAGCGTTTCCGTATCGAGTATCTCGTCTTTGATAGATCCGCAAAAGGCTAAATTTACTCCTACGCTCCTGTCCTCAAACTTCGGCCAAAGGATCCCCGGTGTATCGAGGAGCTGCATGCCGTTTTGGAGCGTGAGCCACTGCTTTCCTTTTGTCACTCCCGGCCTGTCGCCCGTCTTTGCGGCCCTTTTCCCCGTAAGCCTGTTTATGAGCGAGGATTTCCCGACGTTAGGCACACCGACTATCATAAGTCTAAGAGGCTTCTTGCGGGTTCTATCTTCGTTTATCGACTCATCTATCGACACGAGCCCCCGAACGAGCTCTTTTATACCCGTTCCGTGCATGCTGTCTGTGGCAAAGGCCTTCTTGCCTTCCGACTCAAAGCGACTTATCCACCTTGCGTTTTCGTTCCTGTCGGCAAGATCGCACTTATTCAGGACTATTAAGCGAGGCTTCGACCCCGTCAGCTCATCTATGACGGGATTTCTGCTCGAGCGCGGTATCCTCGCGTCTACCACTTCTATGACAGCGTCCACGAGCTTAAGGCTGTCCCTGATAAGCTCCCTCGTCTTTTTCATGTGACCCGGGTACCAGTTTATGTTTTCTATCGTCATTTACTTTACCGCCCGCACAGCCTCACCAAGCGCCTCGGCAAAGGACGGATGAGGGAATATCGTCTTTTTTATATCATCTGTCGTCATGCCTGCCGTTATCGCCATCGCCAATTGAGAGATCATGTCGGAGCTCCTCATGCACATGAGCTGAGCACCGAGTATCCTGCGGCTTTCCGCATCCGAAACTATCTTGACGACCCCCCTGTCGCCGAGCGAGAGTACGGTCTTGCCATTTGCACCCATAGGGTATTTAGTCACGACGGCATCAAAGCCTCTCTCCTTCGCCTCATCGGCAGAAAGTCCGACCGTCGATATCTCGGGCTGTGTATAGACGACTGACGGAACAGTCGCCATATCTATGGAGCACTCCTCGCCTGTTATCGCTGCGAGGGCACACCTTCCTTCCGCCGTTGCCACATGGGCAAGCTGTATTCCCCCGATGACATCGCCTATCGCATAGATATTTTCCGTGCTCGTCATATAATCCTTGTCTACTGTTATAAATCCTCCATGCATCTCAAGGCCTTTCACTGCGTCAGAAGCGTCGCCGGCTATAAGTCCGGTCGTATTCGGCTTTCTGCCGACTGCCATGAGAACGATATCGCCTCTCACGGTTTTTTCGGTTCCCTTTTCGTCAAAGGTTACGGCAAGACCGCCTGTCATGGCGCCTCCTCTGCCCTCTATTCCCGTAACCTTTGAAGACGTGTAGACCTCAACACCGAGCTTTTTCATCTGAAGCTTTATGCTCTGCGAGATCTCCCTGTCCGCGCTCGCAAGAAGCCTGCCGAGTGCCTCTACGATGATGATCCTCGCCCCGAGCCCTGCATATACGCATGCGAATTCGAGGCCGATAACGCCTCCGCCTACGATTATAAGCGAGCTCAGCTTTTTGTCATTTTCGAGCAGTTCATCGCTTGTGTATACGCCCTCGGAGTCCGCACCCGCAACAGGCGGAACAAAAGGAACGGAACCCGTAGCGACGATGCTGTTTTCGGCTTCGATTTCGTAAGAAGCTGCGCCGTCACCCGGCGTAACCCTTATTGTTTTATTATCGACCAAGGCTGCGTGCCCTTGTATAACTGTCACCTTATTTTTCTTCATCGACTGGGCAATGCCGTTTCTGAGCTCGGCTATGACCTCGTTTTTGCGTCCGAGGAGCCCTTTCATGTCGACATCCACGCCATCGGTTCCGGTTATCCCGATGCGTCCGGCCTGCTTCTTTATCCCCCCTACCATCTCCGAGGTGTGGATAAGCGTTTTAGTGGGGATGCACCCTCTGTTGAGGCATGTACCGCCCAAATCCCTCTCTTCTATGAGAACGGTTTTTATACCCCTTGCCCCGGCATCCGCTGCCGTTTCGTAGCCGCCGGGCCCCGCTCCGATTATGCAAAGCTCATACTTATCCATAATTAAATTTCCTCCATCATCATCAGCTCCAGATCCGAGGATGCCTTCGAGCCGAGCGCAACCTTAAGCATGCGCGCGGCATCTGCAAGATCTTCCCTTCTGTACTGTCTGCCGACGAGTGCATCTCTGATAATCCCTGCGATATCCTGTTTCATCGCGTCGGAGTAGACTGCCGCATCGCTTACCGTGCCGTGGTCTATTTTGAAAAAGATATCGACGTTTCCCCACTCGAAACGACGTTCTATCTCTTTCTCGAAATCTATCGGCCTGCCGAATATCCACCCGAACGAGGACAGATAATCCCTGTATTCATTTATTTTAACCGTGTCGAGTTCCTCCACGGACAGGCGATGCGTTGCAATGTTGCTGCCTTCTGCAAATGACTCCTCAAGAGCCCTTGCCATAAACTCAGGCGTTATATCAGGTCTGAATTCGTTAAGGTTGCATATCCTCGACCTCACGGACCCGACGCCCTTCGCTTTCAGCTTTGAATCGTCGACTTTGAGATACCTGCCGAAAAGCTCGGGATCGCTCCTGAGAAGCAGAGTTCCGTGGTGGTAACAGCAGTCACCTGCCCTGTAAAAAGCGTTGCCCGAAAATTTGCGTCCGTCAACCGTTATATCGTTTCTCCCGCTTTTTTCGGCGTTTATCCCGAGCCGGCGGCATGCATCGGTTATTATCTCGAGCTGCTCCGATATATTGAAGTTGTCCTTTCGCGATATGAACGTGAAATTGAGGTTTCCGAGGTCGTGGAAAACAGCGCCTCCACCCGAAAGACGGCGAGCAAGATGCCCGCCGTCGGCCTCGAGTCTGCTGACGTCACATTCACGGTATGCGCTTTGGTTTCTTCCTATGACGACAGTTCTGTCGTTGCGCCACAGGAACATTATCCTCTCGGTTGCTCCCACGTTAAGAGTAAGGTATTTCTCCACCGCTATATTGGTATAAGGATCGGTGCATTGCGTATTGCAGACCGTAAGTTTTTTTATCATTTACTCTTCCCATTCGTAGCGAAGTATAGGCTTTCTTGCTGCAGCGACCTCATCCGGACGGCCTATAACCGTCTTGTGCGGAGCCGTACGGAGCGCCTCGGGATTATCGTGTGCGAGCTCATATATCTCGCGCATCGCTCTGATCGCCTCATCGAGCGTTTCCTTAGGCTCCGTTTCGGTAGGCTCAAACATCAGAGCCTCTTCGACGATAAGGGGGAAATACATCGTAGGCGGATGAAGTCCGTAATCGAGCAGACCCTTTGCCGCATCGAGCGCACTTACCCCTGTCTCGTGCCTGAGATCCGAAAGTGAAATCACGAATTCGTGCATGCAAGTCGTATCAAAAGCGATTTTATATATATCGGAAAGCTTGACACGCATATAGTTCGCATTCAAAACGGCAACCGATGAAGCCTCGGCAGGCCCCTGTGAGCCGAGCATCAGCATATAAGTCAGCGCTTTTACTATTACTGAAAAATTGCCCTGGAACTGCTTGACCGAGCCGATCGTTTTCTCGCCGACGAAATACTCATATCTGCCGTCCTGACCTTTCCTGATGCGATGTCCCGGCAGAAATTCATCAAGAAACTTTTTGCAGCCGACAGCGCCCGCGCCGGGACCTCCGCCGCCGTGTGGTGTCGAGAAAGTCTTGTGCAGGTTGAGGTGAACGGCATCAAAGCCCATATCTCCCGGCCTCGCAAGACCCATTACGGCGTTAAGGTTTGCTCCGTCGTAATAACAAAGGCCGCCCGCCGCGTGTACTATCTTGGTTATCTCAAGTATGTTTTTATCAAATATACCCACCGTGTTCGGATTCGTCAGCATGAGTCCCGCCGTATCATGTCCTGCCACAGCTCTGAGCGCATCGAGGTCGACACATCCGGACTCATCCGATTTTATGCTCACGACATCAAAGCCGCACATGGCCGCCGACGCAGGGTTCGTGCCGTGCGCGGAGTCGGGCACGATTATTTTCGTCCTTTCACAATCGCCTCTGCTCCCGTGATATGCCTTGAAGAGCAGAAGCGCCGTAAATTCGCCGTGAGCGCCGGCCGCGGGCTGAAATGTATAGCTGTCCATGCCCGTTATCTCGTTAAGATACTTTTCCGCCGTGGCTATAACCTGCATCGAGCCCTGAACGGTCAATTCGCTCTGAAGAGGATGTACACATGTAAATCCCGTCAGCGCCGCAGCCTCTTCATTTACCTTGGGGTTATACTTCATCGTGCATGAGCCGAGCGGATAAAAACCGTTGTTGACCCCGTGAGCGCGGTCAGCGAGCTTCGTATAATGTCTGCTTATTTCGTTTTCCGACAGCTCCGGAAGATGAAGCCCCGTTTTTCTCAACATGCTTTCGGGGAGCCCGGTTTCGGGAACATCGCACTCGGGCAGTATCGAAGGCCTGCGTCCTTTGTTTCCTATCTCGAAAATCAGTTCCATCAGCGGGCACCTCCCTTTGATGATACGATCGCACAGACGTCATCTATATCCTCTTTTGTGTTTTTTTCGGTCGCGCACCAGAGAATTTCGTCCCCGCCGAGTTTAAGACCTCCGAGGATGCTCTTTTCGGCAAGCGCAGCCAATACAGCGTCCGCATCGCCGCCTTTGGTGACGAACTCGTTAAAGAACTCTCTATTGTATTTCAGCTTAAGACCGGCTCTTTGAAGTCCGTCGGCGAGATAATGAGCCTTTGACATGCTCTGTATAGCGGCCTGCTTCAGGCCGACCTCACCCATTGCCGCAAGATAGACCGCCGCTGTCATCGCGCAGAGCGCCTGATTTGAACAAATATTTGAGCTTGCCTTTTCCCTCCTGATGTGCTGTTCTCTCGCCTGAAGCGTAAGCACGAACGCGCGCCGTCCCTCGTCATCTGTCGTTTCGCCGACAATCCTGCCCGGCAGCTTCCGCATATTCTTTTCGGTCGTGGCCATAAACCCTACATACGGGCCGCCGAAGGAAAGCGGCAGCCCGAGAGACTGACCGTCTCCGACACAGATATCCGCACCGCATTCAGCCGGTGTTTTAAGGATCGAAGCTGCCGTCGGATCGATGCTCATGATGAACTTCGCTCCGGCTTCGTGAGCCGCCTGCCCGAGAGCTTCGGCGTCTTCGATTAACCCGAAGAAGTTCGGCTGCTGAACGAAAAAACAGCAGGCCTCGGAGTCTTTAAGCGCTTGGACGAGCGCATCTTTGTCCGTCAAACCGTCCTTTAACGGCACTGTATTCAGCTCAATGCCGTTGCCGAAGCAATACGTTCTCATAACCTGCAGTATGCCCGGGTGAACGGCTTCAGAGACATAGGCATGCGAGCGTTTACGCTCTCTCGCCATCACGAGCGATTCCGCCGCTGCCGTGGCTCCGTCGTAATGAGAAGCATTGGCGACATCCATTCCGGTCAGCTCGCACATCATCGTCTGATACTCGAATATGGACTGCAAAACGCCCTGGCTTATCTCGGCCTGATACGGCGTATAAGACGTTACGAATTCTTCTTTCGAAGTAACATTTTTTACAATTGCAGGTATATAGTGGTCATAAGCTCCGGCACCGCGGAATATGTGTTTGTAGACGACATTTTTGTCCGCCATCTCCGACACCGTACGCAGCGCCTCCATCTCCGACATCCCGTCGGGAAGAGCGAGCTTTCCTTTGAGCCTCGCGCTCTCCGGTATGCAGGACAGCATATCTTCGAATCCGGAATAACCGATCTCGCGAAGCATATCCTCCTGCTCTTTTTTTGTATCAGGTACAAATGATCCCATTGCAGAGCATCTCCTTCAGTCATCAAGAGTTTCAACAAAGTCTTCATATTCCTCAAGACTTATAAGCTCACCCTTCTCGGTGATATCCCTGACTTTGATGAACCATGCTCCATAAGGATCGTTATTTATCTCTTCAGGTGCGTCTAGGATTTCTTCGTTTATCTCCGCGGTAACGCCTGAGAGCGGAGAGTATACGTCCGATACGGCCTTTACCGACTCAACGTCTGCAAAGGATTCACCGCACGTCACTTCATCGCCCTCCTCCGGAAGATTTACAAACACTATGTCGCCGAGCGCCTTCTGCGCGTAATCAGTAAGACCTATGTACGCCGTACCGTCCTCATGCATGTCAATCCACTCGTGCGACTTTGAATACAGCAATTCCTTCGGATCTCTCATCATTTTTCTCCTCTCTTATAAAACTGTGATTTTACCATTACCGCATCGACCATGCGTCCTCTTACGTCCACCTGCACGGTCGCACCCAGCTCTCTCTTGTCCGTGTCGACTGTCGCGGCGGCAACCGCCTTGTCGATATAAGGGCATTTTGTCCCGGACGTTGTATGGCCTATGAGCACGCCGTCCCTGTAAACATCCATGTGTTCTCTCAATATGCCGCGGCCTGTAACCTCAAGCCCCACCTTACGTCTGGCAGGCGGGTTTTTGCGCATGAGCGCGGCTTTGCCTATGAAGTCCGGTTTATCCTGCTTAACAAAAATCCCGAGCCCCGCCTCGAGAGGCGTTACGGTATCGTCCATCTCGTGACCGTATAACGGCATGCCTGCTTCGAGCCTCAGCGTATCGCGCGCACCGAGGCCTGCCGGCTCAAGACCGAATTCTCTTCCCTCCTCCATAAGAAGCTCCCATATCTCAGGTGTCCTTTCGGACGGGACGTATATCTCAAACCCGTCCTCCCCCGTATAGCCTGTTCTCGAAATGACGCATACGGCGCCGTGTATGTCGCATCCGTACTTTGCCGTGTAGCCCTTCTCCGGTACGTATTCTCCGGGTACGATCCTGCGGAGTATCGCCTCCGCCTTCGGTCCCTGGAGTGCGATCTGTCCGAAGTCGGCCGAGAGGTCGCTGAATACCGCGTCAAAGGTGTTGTGTGTCGTCATCCACTCAAAATCTTTATCGATATTCGCCGCGTTGACTACTATCATGTAATACTCATCGTTCACTTTGTAAACGATGACATCATCTACGACTCCGCCCTCCTCATTACACATCGGACTGTACCTGGCCTGACCGCTCACCATTCCGCTGTAATCGTTCGTAAGCAGCATATTTACCGCCTGAAAGGCCTCTCTTCCCGTACAAGAGATCTCACCCATGTGAGACACATCGAACATTCCGCAGCCTGTCCTGACCGCCATATGCTCCGCAATAACGCCCTTTGCATATTGAACGGGCATTTCCCATCCCGCAAAGGGTACCATTCTGCCGCCATATTTTACGTGTGTTTCGTAAAGTGGCGTGCGTTTCAGTTTATCTTCACTCATTTTTACCTCTGTGCCGACCCGCGCCGCGAGCCGCTGAAAACACTTTACTTTTTTATTATATGGAAAAACAGTGAGCGTTTCAAGCTATATCGGACATGAAAAACAAATAGAATAAAACGGAAGCGAATAAAAAAGGACCCGTTCGGATCCTCATTGCAGTCAGTCTTCCTTCGCTTTGATCTTGGCAGACTTGCCCGTGCGTTCACGCATGTAGTTGAGCTTCGCTCTTCTGACACGCCCCGGCCTTACCACCTCAATCTTTTCAACGAGAGGTGAATTGACAGGGAACGTCTTCTCGACGCCTACGCCTGACGATATCTTTCTGACAGTGAACGTCTGAGCGATGCCGCCTCCCTGTTTCTTGAGAACGAATCCTTCGAAGATCTGGATCCTTTCTCTGTTTCCTTCTTTGATTTTGATGTGAACCTTTACATGGTCGCCGACACCAAAAGCAGGGACATCCTTTTTGAGATAATCCTGTGCAACTGAATCTAAAATATTCATTGTTCGGGGTTCCTCCTTCCCTCCGAGGTGTTCATGCTACCGTATTGTAAACAGAGGACCACCCGTAATAACTCAAGTAGTTTATCAAATTGCGCCCGTTATGTCAAGCGCGGGGATGTGTTTTGTCGTATACGTCCTTTATTCTGCTTCCCGATACCTGCATGAACACCTGCATCGCCTGAACGTCGTCGTAGCCGAGCAACTCCTGAAGTGCTTTTATGTCGGCGCCGTTTTGCACCATGTGGACGGCAAACGACGTCCTGAGTATATGAGGAGTGATCCTGTCTTCCATATCAGCGCCCCTCCCGTACGCCTTGAGCACCTTCCACAGCCCCTGCCTTGTAAACCTCTCTCCGGTGTAATTGATAAACAGAGGGGATTCATCGTCGTTTTGATGGTCTCTGCCTCTCATTAGTGCCGGTCTGCTTTCGGCTATATAATCCTCGAGCGCTCTTTTTGCATAGCTGCCGATAGGCACTATCCTCGGCTTCCCGTGATTGCCGGAGCACGTGACGAAGCCCATGCGCATATTAAGCTCGCCGATATTGAGCTCAATAAGCTCCATTACCCTGATTCCCGTGCCGTAAAGAACTTCGAGGATAGCCCGGTCGCGCTTTCCTTTGATTGAATCGTCAGGCATGGAAAGAAGCTTTTCTGTCTCTTCGATCGTCAGGTAATCAAGTTCCCTGCGTTCCGCCCTCGGAGTCCTGATACCGGCTGTGGGATCCTGCTTTACAACTCCTTCGGCAATCATAAAACCGTAATACGCTCTGAGAGAGGCCAGTCTGCGATTTGTCGTAGCCTTTGACCTGCCGCTCTTGCCGAGCTCCATAAGATATGTCACGACATCCGTTTTTGTTGCGCACTCAGGCGAGGCTGCCCTCTCCGACATATACTTTTCGAATGATCTTATATCGCGCCCGTACGCCGTTACGGTATTGTCGGAAGCATTTTTTTCTTCCCTGAGGTATGTCAGAAAACGATTTATATCCATCTTTGTCACCGCAATCTATATTCCCAGCTCTCTGGCCGCCATGAGTATCGCGGCCTGACTTTTGCCGTCTTCTATCTCACCGCTCATCACCATTGCAACCAGCTCCCTGACAGGATAATGCACAACATCAAGCGCTTCGTTCTCATCGGGGTCTGATACTCCCGGCGTAATTCCCGTCGCTAAAAATATGCCGAGTACCTCCGTGGAATACCCGGGCGAGGTGTACATTCTCGTCAGGAGCTTCATCTCCCTTGCCGTATATCCCGTCTCCTCGCGAAGCTCCCTTATTGCCGTGTCGATAAGCGCCTCATTCCCGTCCCTTTTCCCTGCCGGAGCCTCAAGCAGTACCTTTTCGGCAGGCTTGCGGAACTGCCTCACCATAACCATGCGGTTGTCTTTCGTTACCGCGGCTATTACCGAACCTCCGTTGTGCTCGATTATCTCCCTCTTCGATATGCCGTTTACAACGGTCACGTCGTCGACTCTCAGGTTAAGAATTCGACCTCTGTATATCATATTCGAGGATATGGTTTTTTCTTCAAATATCATTGCTCCCGCCTTTCGACCGATGCTTCTTTATAACAGTATATCACAACAAATAAGGTTACAATAATTTGTTTTTCGTTATTTGACATATATTTTTCGCGTGTGCTCAGGCGCATTCCGCCGAGGCGCCTTTCGGCGGCGTTTCTCGCTTTCCGCCGATGCTCATCCCGGTACTTTCCCGGACCGGGCGACTTTTTTTATGTCGAATCGCTTGCATTCGGCAGAGTGATAAAGTATAATTCAATAAAGGTTATTTCCCTGATAACCCAATCTCTAACCCTAATACCCCTTTTGAACGAAATAGACCTCCCTCGGTCTATTTTGTTTTCAACGGAGGCAACTATGAGAATTATAGAAGAATCTTTTGTCAGGCATGTGGAAATGCCGAAAATGTTTGACATGTATTTCGGAGGGTGCAGAGGCTGCACACTTGACATAGAGACCACGGGGCTTTCGCCCTTCAGCGACAGCGTTATTCTCGCCGGAGCGTGTTTCTTCGATGAACGCGCAAAAACCGTTCAGTTCTTTGCAGACACGCCGGCGGACGAGAATGAGCTGCTTCAAAGAACGGCTGAGCTTATGACAGATGCCGACTACGTCGTAACATACAACGGAAAATTCTTTGATATGCCGTTCCTTAAGCGCCGTGCCGCAAAATACGGCATACATTTGCCGGAGGTATACAACCTTGACCTCTTTCCTTTAATTAAATATTATTCGGACCTGCCGTCTTTCCTTCCCGACCTCAGGCAGAAAACGATAGAAGCGTATTACGGGGCGCACGACATGCGGCTTGACGAAATAAGCGGCGGAGAGTCTGTCGATATGTATGAACGTTATCTCGATACGGGAAGCACCGTGATCCGCGACACGATCCTCCTCCACAACGCCGACGATGTCAGGCAGCTCGCATGCATCATGCCGATCATCGGAAAGACCGATATTCATCGCGCATTTGCGCGACAGGGCTTTCCTTTCAGCGGCGGAACGATATCATCTGTCACCCTTAAAAAGCTTGATCTTATAATCAAGGGTACTCTCACCACTCCTATCGACTACATAAATTTTCCGATGCTCGACCGCCCTTATACGTTTAGAGCGAGCAGCTCCGACGCCTCGTTCACATTGGAAATACCGTGCGAGAAAAACGGAGAATACGTATTTACAGACGCCGAAGCCGTTCTGGGGAGCGACGAAAGGCTTATAAAAAAATACCCGTCATCCAACAGCGGTTATCTCATAATATCGCAGGGTAAGGACATCAATTTTGCGGAGATGAATATATTTGCCGCATTGGCGGCGGAGCACGCTCTTGCGATTTGATTATTTTGATGTAATATATTGTTGTAATATATCGCTTAAGCTTTATCGACCGTAGAAGGGAGACCAAAATGCACGAAGATCGTATACTTCGCGACACACAGATAGTGATCGATTTATCCCGAATCGCGAAAAACATTAAACTCATCAAAAATATGATCGGCCCGGACGTTGCTCTGATGGCCGTTGTAAAGGCAAATGCCTACGGACTCGGAGCTTTACCGATAGCTCCGATCATTATAGAAAACGGAGCCGAGTACCTCGCCGTGGCGACGCTCAGCGAAGCCGTTCAGCTAAAAGAAGCGTATCCGCAATATCCCGTTTTTATTCTCGGGCACACGCCGATAAGGTACATGGACGTCGTAGCCGAGTACGGCATAACTCAGACGGTCTTTTCGTATGAACAGGCGAAAGTTCTTTCCGATTCGTCAATAAAGCTCGGCAAGAAAACGCGCGTTCATATCAAAGTGGATACGGGATTTCACCGCCTCGGCAAAGCGCCGTCCGCAGAGTACGCAGATGAAATCATGCGCATGTATTCTCTCCCTGGTATCGAGATCGAGGGTATATTCAGCCACCTTGCACTCGCGAGCGATGAAAATGACCGCATGCAGTATAAGGAGCTGTCCGATTTTATCGCACTTCTGGAATCGCGCGGTTGTACGTTCAGATACAAACACATCGCGGACAGCATCGCATGTGTGGATTACCCCGAATTTCGCATGAACATGGTACGACCGGGCGCCCTGATCTACGGAATGATCGGCTATTCTAAGGGGAGCCTCCCGGTCGAACAGGCTATATCGTTCAAAAGTGCAATATCGCAGATACACCGCATAAGAAAAGGCGAAGGCGTCGGATACGATTTTCTTTGGACAGCCGAAAGAGATTCAGTAGTCGCGACCTTGCCGTTCGGTTATGCGGACGGTTACCCCCGCCAGATGCGCGATAAAGGATATGTTATCATCAACGGAAAAAAAGCTCCGATCATCGGCGTGCTGTGCATGGATCAGGTAGTCGCCGATGTTACGGACATCCCCGATGCCGAGGAGGGTTCGGTAGCGGTAATATACGGTGACGGCACGGACGGATCGATGACGATTGCCCGGGCCGCCGAAGATCTCGGAACGAACAAAAACGACATCCTGTGCAGGCTGACGGCAAGACCGCCGAGGATCTATACCAACGGGAAATAAAAGCTCCGGGATAAAGCGCTGACGCAATGTGCCAAGCTGCGCCGCCCGGCAGTCAATCCGGGCGGCTGCCATTTGCAGCTACGGGATATACTTCCTCGAAAGCAAGATCAAATACTACACCCGAGATCATCGCAAGCTTAGTTAATTGATATATTTTTTCTGTTTCTGTCCGTAAGTTAGCGATTAAAAACAAATAACGGTATCAAATACTTCCGTGTTCGATACCGTTATTTTGGTGCGCGATATGGGATTTGAACCCATACGGTCTCCCACCGGAACCTAAATCCGGCGCGTCTGCCAATTCCGCCAACCGCGCGTGCCGAACTGTCGTGCGCGCAGAAAAGGCGGTAACGCGCCGAACAGAAATGCATTTACACCTATAAATATAGGCAAGGCATAAGCGCCCTGCCTATATACTGGTGACTCCAACGAGAATCGAACTCGTGTTACCGCCGTGAAAGGGCGGTGTCTTAACCTCTTGACCATGGAGCCGTAATAACAATCAAGCAGGTTGGTTATATACCAGCCTGCTCGATGAAACCGGCAACGACCTAATTTTCCGGGCAGTGACCCGCCAGGTATCCTCGGCGCTGAAGAGCTTAACTGCTGTGTTCGGGATGGGAACAGGTGTGACCTCTCCGCTATAATCACCGGATATGCATATCCCGACCTGTTGATCAGGTACAGGAAGCATATGACCTTAACCGAATAACGCGACCACTTCGCAATAACGAAGTCATCTCCTTTGAAACCACTGGTCAAGTGTTCGACCTATTAGTATCAGTCAGCTTAATACATTACTGCACTTTCACCTCTGACCTATCTCGTGGTAGTCTCCCACGGGTCTTACCGTAATCGGAGGAAATCTCTTCTTGTGGGGGGCTTCGCACTTAGATGCTTTCAGCGCTTATCCCGTCCATACTTGGCTACCCAGCTATGCCCTTGGCAGAACAACTGGTGCACCAGAGGTATGTCCATCCCGGTCCTCTCGTACTAAGGACAGCTCCACTCAAATTTCCAACGCCCACAGCGGATAGGGACCGAACTGTCTCACGACGTTCTGAACCCAGCTCGCGTACCTCTTTAATGGGCGAACAGCCCAACCCTTGGGACCTACTCCAGCCCCAGGATGAGACGAGCCGACATCGAGGTGCCAAACACCCCCGTCGATGTGAACTCTTGGGGGGTATCAGCCTGTTATCCCCGGGGTAGCTTTTATCCGTTGAGCGATGGCCCTTCCACTCGGAACCACCGGATCACTAAGCCCGACTTTCGTCCCTGCCCGACTTGTCTGTCTCGCAGTCAAGCTCCCTTCTGCCTTTGCACTCTGCGCGCGATTTCCGACCGCGCTGAGGGAACCTTTGGGCGCCTCCGTTACTCTTTAGGAGGCGACCGCCCCAGTCAAACTGCCCGCCTGACACTGTCTCAGCACCGGATTACGGTACATGGTTAGAATTCCAGCGTTACAAGGGTGGTATCCCAACGATGACTCAGCAAATACTGGCGTACTTGCTTCATTGTCTCCCACCTATCCTGTACATGCAACGCCGAAACTCAATATCAAGCTACAGTAAAGCTCCACGGGGTCTTTCCGTCCTGCTGCGGGTAACCGGCATCTTTACCGGTACTACAATTTCACCGAGTCTATTGTTGAGACAGCGCCCAGATCATTACGCCTTTCGTGCGGGTCGGAACTTACCCGACAAGGAATTTCGCTACCT